>NZ_CP026304.1:3229269-3875123 GCF_003054555.1 Streptomyces lunaelactis
ATCTGGGCACGGTGGGCAGCGTCCGCGAGACCCTCAACGACGGGGTGAAGGGGCTGCGCATCGCCTACTCGGCGTCCTTCGGCGGCCAGGTGGCGTTGCAGCCGGCGGTCGCGTCGGCGGTGCGGCGGGCGGTGGGGGCGCTGGCCGGACTCGGCGCGTACATCGAGGAGGCCGATCCCGAGATCGGCAACCCTCTGGAGGCCTTCCACACCCTGTGGTTCAGCGGTGCGGCGCGGCTGGTGCAGCGCGTCGGCGCGGACCAGCGCGCGCTCCTGGACCCGGGGCTGCTCGAGATCGCCGCCATCGGGGAGCGCCGCAGCGCGCTGGAGTATCTGGTGGCCACGGACAACCGGATGGCGCTCGGCCGGCGCATGGGGCGGTTCCACACCTCGTACGACCTGCTGGTCACCCCGACCATGCCGATCACCGCCTTCGAGGCGGGGGTTGAGGTCCCGGCGCACTCGGGGCACCGGCGCTGGACGGGATGGACGCCGTTCACGTACCCCTTCAACATGACGCAGCAGCCCGCCGCGACGGTGCCGTGCGGTGTGGACGAGGACGGGCTGCCGATCGGGGTCCAGCTGATCGGGGCGCGGCATGCGGACGCGCTGGTGCTGCGGGCGGCGCACGCGCTGTACGAATCGGGCGTGGCGGCGATTCCGGCACCCGCGCCGGCGGGGTAACCAGGGGCTCCGCCCCCCGACCCCCGCGCCTCGAAAGCCGGCGAGGCTGAGATCTATCCACCTCGTCGGAAACTGAGGGTCTCGCCCAACGCGCCCGCCCGCCACAGGTCCTGACAGGCCTCGGCCATCAGGTCGAGGCCCTCGACCACCGTCCCCCAGACGATGCCGGGGACCCAGCCGGTGTCGCCGTTGATCAGCAGGTTGTTGCGCTCGTAGAAGAGGGCGAGGTCGACGACGGTACGGCGGCCGTGGTGGGCGGCCTGCTCGCCGTATCCGTACGACGCCGTGCCCAACTGCACATCGGAGAAGGTGAAATAGCAGAGATCACCCGGGATGGGAGTCACCGTCGGGTTCTCCAGCGGTGGCTCCTGCTCGGCGAACGCCGGGAGCAGGGCGTAGATCTCATTACGGGCATACTTCGCGTGGTACACATCCCCGGCGAGGGGCAGCGCGTCCCACACGGCCGCGCAGGTCAGCGGGGCCTTGTCGGCCAGGAGTTTCGCGGTGCAGCGCACACCGCGCTTGTCGAGGGCTACGGTCACGTATCGGTCGGCCATCTCGTACGCATACCCCGCGTGGAGCCGGGTAGCCGCGCGGCCATGGCTCGTACAGGACAACCAGGAACGATACGCAGACGCACACTGCTGCTCGGCACGGCTGCCGCGGGCGCGCTCGGCGCCGCGGGCGCGGCGGGCTGCAGCCGGGTGCCCTCGGGCGACGCCCTGGCCCGGCTCAAGTCCCAGCGCACGGTGCGCCTCGGCATCGCGGGCGAGGTGCCCTACGGCTATGTCGACGACCAGGGCGAGTTCACCGGCGAGGCCCCTGAGCTGGCCCGGGTCATCTTCAAGCGGCTGGGCATCGACACGGTCCAGCCCGTCGCCACCGACTTCGCCTCGCTGATACCGGGGCTCAACTCCCAGCAGTTCGATGTCGTCTCGGCCGGGATGTACATCAACAAGGAGCGCTGCGAGCAGGTCATCTTCGCCGACCCCGAGTACCAGATGCTCGACTCCTTCATCGTGCGCAAGGGCAATCCGAAGAACCTGCACGGTTACGAGGACGTGGTGAAGGCCAAGGCGAAGTTCGCCACCGGCACCGGCTATGCGGAGATCGGCTACGCGGTCGCCGCCGGCTACCGGGAGAAGGACATCGTCATTCTCCAGGACCAGGTGGCGGGGCTGAACGCGGTCGAGTCGGGCCGGGTCGACGTCTTCGCGGGCACCGCGCTGACCACCCGCGAGGTGGTGAAGAAGAGCAGCAGGGCCGAGGCGACCGAGCCGTTCGCGGCCGTCGTCGACGGCGAGAAGAAGATCGACGGCGGGGGCTTCGCCTTCCGCCCCACTGACACAGAGCTGCGTGACGCTTTCAACGTCGAGATCCACAAGATGAAGAAGAGCGGCGAACTCTTCCGCATACTGCGGCCGTTCGGCTTCACACAGAACGAGATGACCACGCTCACTGCCGAGGAGCTGTGCCGATGACAGCCGGACTCTGGCAGAACTGGGTGCTCCCGGGCATCTGGATCACCATCCAACTCCTGGTGTACAGCGCGGCGCTGGCCACGGCCGTCGCCTTCACGGTCGGCATCGCCCGCACCCACAGCTCGCGCGTCGTCCGCTTCCTGGCGGGCTTCTACACCGAGATCTTCCGCGGCATGTCGGCACTGATCCTGATGTTCTGGCTGTTCTTCGTGGTGCCGCCGCTGCTGGGCTGGCAGCTGGTCCCGATGTGGGCCGCGGTGCTCGCGCTCGGCCTGTCCTACGGTGCGTACGGCGCGGAGATCGTGCGCGGCGCGCTGAACTCGGTGGCGCCGGCGCAGCGCGAGGCGGGGGTCGCGCTCAGCTTCACACCGTGGCAGCGGATGCGGCTGATCCTGCTGCCGCAGGCGGTGCCGGAGATGATCCCGCCGTTCTGCAATCTGCTCGTCGAGCTGCTCAAGGGCACAGCGCTGGTGTCGCTGCTGGGCGTGGGTGATGTCTCCTTCGCCGCGTACCTGGTGCGGCTGGCGACCCAGGAGAGCGCGCAGATCTACACGATCAGCCTGGTCATCTACTTCGTGCTCGCGTTCGTGGTGACGCGCTCCATGAAGGCGCTGGAGAGGAAGACCAAGCGGAACATCGGCATCGAGGTTCCGGGTGGCGGCCTCGGCGCCCTGTTCGCCGCGCGAACCGCTGTAACGACCACCTCCGGAGGTGGTGAGAAGTGACCTGGGACTGGTCCGCGGTCGCGGACTTCATGCCGCGCTTCTGGGACGGCGTGTTCATCACGCTGCAGATCCTGGTGCTCGGCTCGCTGATCTCCTTCACGCTCGGCCTGGTCTGGGCGATCGGGTTCAGGGCGCCCACCCGTTTCGTACGGTGGCCGGTGAACGTCGTCACGGAGTTCATCCGCACCACCCCGCTGCTGGTGCAGCTCTTCTTCCTCTACTTCGTACTGCCGGAGTGGGGCGTGCAGTTCTCGGCGCTGACCACCGGCACGATCGCGATCGGGCTGCACTACTCGACGTACACCGCGCAGGTCTACCGGGCCGGCATCGAAGCCGTGCCGGCCGGTCAGTGGGAGGCGGCGAAGGCGCTGAGCCTGCCCGCCCACCGCACCTGGTTCGCGGTGATCCTGCCGCAGGCGATCCGGCGCATCACGCCGGCGCTCGGCAACTACGTCATCGCGATGCTGAAGGACACGCCGCTGCTCGCCGCGATCGGCGTCCTGGAGATGCTGCAGCAGTCCCGGCTGGAGAGCGCGTCAACCTTCCAGTACACCGAACCGCTGACCGTGATCGGCATCGCCTTCATTCTCATCGCCTACCCGGCTTCTCTTCTCGTACGAACCCTGGAGCGCCGCCTTGTCCGCTGACCTCACGCTCGAAAAGCCCCATGAGCTGATCCGCTTCGACAATGTGACGAAGCGCTTCGGCGACAACACCGTGCTGGACGACCTCTGTTTCTCGGTGAAGCCCGGAAAGCACGTCACTCTGATCGGCCCGTCCGGCTCCGGCAAGACGACGATCCTGCGACTGCTGATGACCCTCGAATCGCCCGAAGAGGGCACGATCCGGGTGAACGGCCACCGTCTCTTTCCGGCCGCCGAGAAGGAGCGCCGCGAGGCGCGCAAACACATCGGAATGGTCTTCCAGCAGTTCAACCTGTTCCCGAACATGACCGCCCTGCGGAACATCACCGAGGCGCCGATCCGAGTGCTCGGCCTGTCCAAGGACGAGGCGGAGGAGCGCGCCAAGGGGCTCCTCGATCTGGTGGGCCTCGGCGACCGCTGCGACGCCAGGCCGACGCAGTTGTCGGGCGGCCAGCAGCAGCGGGTGGCGATCGCGAGGGCACTGGCGATGCGGCCGCAGGTCCTCCTCCTTGACGAGGTGACCTCGGCGCTCGACCCTGAACTGGTCGCCGGAGTGCTGGACGTGCTGCGGGACATCGCGCGCTCCACCGACATCACGATGGTCTGCGTGACGCACGAGATGAACTTCGCCCGGGACATCTCGGACGAGGTCCTGATGTTCGACTCCGGGAAGGTCATCGAGTCCGGATCTCCCGAGAAAATCTTCTCCGATCCGGAGCAGACGCGTACTCGCGAGTTTCTCGGCGCGGTGCTCTGACCATTTGATCTGAGTGGCAAGTGTGACGCTGGCATATGCCAGGTGGATGCGCCCCAGCATATGGGGCTGGGGCGCACCATCATTTACGCCAACAGCCGCCCCCCAAACGGCTCTTGCCCGCTATCGTGGTACGGAAGCTTGCGGTCACAACCTGGTAGGGGGAAACCGTGGCGCTGAAGCCTGAGCCGACCGCGCCGTTCCACTCGGTGCAATACGTTCTGCGCGTCCTGGAAACGATCTCCAAGCACGGTGGCGGTGTCACCGATGTGCAGATCGCGCGCGAGACGGGTCTGCCGACCGGCCATCTGGCTCCCATGCTGGCGATGCTGCGGCGCGAGGGCTATGTGGAGCAGGTCGCGGACGGCGCCTATGTGATCGGCGACTCGCTGATCCTGCTCGGCTCCGGGGTCACCCGCCAGCAGGCACTCGAGGCGAAACTGCAGGACACCCTCATAGAACTGCGCGACTCGGTCGGCGCGGCGGTCTACATCAGCCGGTACATCGACGGCGAGGTCAAGATCACCCAGTTCGCCGACGGTCCGCTCGCGCCGAAGGTCAACGAGTGGGTGGACTTCCGCTCGGCGGCCCACGCGAGCGCGGTCGGCAAATGCCTGCTGACCCAGCTCGACCAGAACGGCCGCCGCGACCACCTCTCCCGCCACAAGATCGCGCGCCTCACCTCGCGGACGATCACCAGCGAGAAGCTGCTCTTCTCCAAGCTGGACAGCCAGCCCCCGACGGTCCCGATCCTGGACCTCCAGGAGTACGCGGTGGGCACGGTCTGCGCCGCGGTCCCGCTGACGGCGGGCGCGGCGGTGGGCTGCCTGGCGCTGTCGCTCCCGATCGAACACGCCCACCGGCTGCGCGCGGCGGCGGAGACGCTGAACCGCAGGGCGGCGCCGGTGGTGCTCTCGCTGGCGATCTAGGGCTCCCGCCGGCGGGGGGTCCGGAGCACGGTTCCGGACCGGGTATTATTTTCGAGTCAGCAGGCGCCGCTAGCTCAGTTGGTTAGAGCAGCTGACTCTTAATCAGCGGGTCCGGGGTTCGAGTCCCTGGCGGCGCACAACTGATCATCTGGGGCTTCTCGGTCATCCGAGGGGCCCCAGATGTGTTTCGGTCATCGATGCCTCCTGGATTCATGAAACGGGCTGCTGCTCCGTAGGCAGCGCCTGGTGCAGGGAGAACGCGACAACGGTGCCGCCGTGGGAACTGCATCCCACCGACCATTCGTCGGAGAGGGAATCGACCAGCAGCAGGCCGCGACCGTGCTCGTCGGCGGGATGGGCGTGAACGAGCCGGACTGGTTCGGAGCTGGCCGGGTTGTGCACTTCGATCCGCAAGGTGGTGCCCGCCCGGTACCACTCGATGCGCACCAGCCAGGGGACCTCCACCTTCGCGTACGCGATCGCGTTCGTCACCAACTCGGAGATCAGCAGCACACACTCGTCGACGGAGCAGAGCAGGTCGAGCCGGGCTGTGAGCATCCGGAACCAGCGGCGGGCCGTCGGCACCGATGCCGGAGTGGCGTGCAACGTCATCCTGCCCAGCAGTTCTCCGCCGCGTTCACGACGGTCACGCCCGGCACGCCACCCGCTGCTCAGGCCGCCCTTGACCTTGCCGCAACGTCATGGTTTGTACTGGGCTCATGCGAATCGGCGAGATCGCCGCCCTCGTCGGGGTCACCCCGCGGGCCGTGCGGCACTACCACCATCTCGGGCTGTTGCCCGAGCCCGTACGGCGCAGTAACGGCTACCGCGAGTACAGCATCCGGGAGGCTGTCCTGCTCGCCCGGATCCGGCGGCTGACCGAGCTCGGGCTCGGGCTTGACGAAGTGCGAGACGTCCTCGCGGATGACGAGGCGCGGGAACTGGTGGAGGTGCTGGAGGAACTGGACGAAGACCTCGGACGGCAGGAGGCGGTCATCCGGGAGCGGCGGGCACGGCTCGCCACGCTGCTGGCCGAGGCGCGGGCCGGGCGGCTCGCCGCCGAGGGTCCGGTGTCGCCGGAGTTCACCAGGCTGCTGGCGGGTCTCGGCGAGGTGCCGGACTCCCCGATGGCTGTGCAGGACCGGGAGCACCTGGCCTTCCTCGACGCCGTGGTCCCCGAGGAGAAGCGGGGCTCGCTGATGGCGACGCTGCACGGGATGAGGGAGCACGCGGGGGAGGTGTACGGCCTGCTGGACTCCCTCGCCGACGAGGAGCCGGACGACCCGCGGGTGGCCCGTGCCGCAGCAGCGCTGGCGGCCCTTCTGCCCGACCACCTGGCGGTGCATTTCCCTGACAAGGGCTCCGGCGGTCTGGCGGACGCCATCTTCGCGGACCTGGCCCCGGCCCAGTCGGCGGCCGTCCGCCGTGCGATGGAACTCGTGGCGGAACGGCAGGAAGGACCATCATGACGACTCCGGAGATCCGGGCGGCCCTGCCCCGGTCCGCCGCCTCCGTCCGGGGGCCGGTCCTGCGGAAGCTGCGCGGCATCGCGTTCCCCGCCCAGCTCGTGCTGGCCGTCTGCCTGATCAGCGGAGTGCCGATACCCGGCACCGTCCTGCTCGGCGGCAAGCTGCTCCTCCTGGTGCAGCTCGGCGCCGAGGCGCACGTCTGGCTGCGGCTGCGGCGTCACGGGCTGTCCCGGCGGGAGGCGCTCGCGCAGCTCGTGCCCGAGCCCGTGCTGCGGTTCGTCACACACGAGCTGCGGATCATGGCGAGCCTGGTCCGGTGGGCCGCCCGCCGCCGGCACGGCGTCAACGGCGCCGACGCGGTCTTCTCACACGGCCGCGACCAGGCCATCACGATGTACGGCTTCGCGTTCGCGTGCGTCGTCGAGACCGTCGCCCTGTCGTACCTGCTTGCGGACTGGCCCGTCGTCCACGCCGTCTTCCTGGTCGTGGACGTCTACACCGTCCTGTTCGTCCTCGGTGTGCACGCGGCCTCCGTCACCCGGCCACACGCCCTCGCCGACGGTGCCCTGCGCGTCCGGCAGGCAGCCCACGTCGACGTCCACGTGCCGCTCGACCAGATCGCCTCCATCCGACGCGAGACACTGTTCACCCACGAGAAGAAGGACGACGAGCTGAACCTGCCCATCGGCTCACAGACCTCCATCACCCTCGCACTGACCGAACCGGTCAACGCGCCGAAGTTCCTCGGCGCTCCCCGCCTCGTCAAGGTGATCAGGCTGCACGCGGACGACCCGAAGGCCCTCCACGACGCCGTCACACGGGCGCGAACCGCACCCACGCCCGTCCCGGGTACGCCTGCGTCGGCCTGACTTCGCTCGCCGCCGCCCGCATCTCGCTGAAACCCGTCAGGACCCGCCCGCCAGTGCCGCCGTCAGCCGGGGTGCCGACTGCTCCGCCGCGGCTGTGTCCTTGCGGTCGGCCGCCCCCCGCAGCTCCCGCAACTGCTCCGAGATCCGCTCGGCCTTGCCCGCCTCCGTGGTGTGCCGCGCCCTCTCCCAGGTGAGTTCGAGGACGGTGACGTCGCCGGCGACCGCGCCGCTGTCGTCGGCGGCCGCATCGGTCCTCAACTGCCGTGCCCACAGGTCCATCCGGGCCGCCTCCACCGTCGGGAGCGGTTCGTAGCGCAGATGCAGATCGAGGTCGTTCTGCGCGACCCGGAGCACCGCCCCGCGCGCCAGTTCCGCATCCCGCGCCTTGACGGCCGCGGTGAGCGCGTCGAGGTCGCGGTTCATCTGCTGGGTGAGCAGCGGCGGCACACGGTCCGAGGTGCGGTACGCGTCCCAGGCCGCCCGCACCTTCGCCACCTCGGCCGGGTCCGTCGCCCCGTCGTGTGCCGTACGGACGGCGGCCGACAGGGCGGCCAGCTCGCCCGGAACCGGCCCCGGCGCGGCGTCGGTCGGCACCGCCAGCGAGACCGCCTCCAGGTCGCCGCCCGCGTTCCCGGTGGAGAACTCGCCGTAACCGGGGGCGAATACCTTGTCCTCGCGGGTGCCGTCCATGTGCAGCTCGTTCACCGTGACCGCGCCCTCGACAGGCCCGTACGGGCCCTCGACGGTCTGCCCCACGGCCTTGACCGTGACCTCCTCGAAGACGACCTCCGGCACATTCTCCGGCCGGTACACATCACCGGTCCTCGGCTGCGCGGGCATGATCATCGCGGCGGGCGCGGACTTTCCCGCGATCCAGGTGCCGTCGGTGTCGGCGACGACCCCGTCCGCGTAGTTGAAGACGTCCTCGCCGAGATACCAGACGGAGCCGTCATCGGCCTGCGCGAACCAGTCGAGCGCGACCTCCTCGATGCGCCCGTCGGACAGCGCCATGTACTGGAGGGTCCGGACCTTCACCTGCTCGCCACCCAGCGCGATGGTCCTGCTGTCGGGCAGCAGGCTGAACTCGGTGCGGAACGGCTTGCCGCCGACCTGACCGCCGTAGATCACCTGCTGGACCTCGGAGCTGGGGTGCAGCGGGTTGGTGATGGACGTCGGACGGGAGAAGACCGGCGCGGCCAGGTCGACGCGGTCCTTGTCGGGCGCGAGCGGCAGGCATGTGCCGGTCTTCTTGCCGGTGTCCGGGTCGATGATCTGTACGCAGTCCGTACGCGTCGTGGCGCTCCCCGGACCGCTGGTGCAGCCGCCGGTCGCGAGCGTCGCGCCCAGCACCACCGCCACCGCTCCCGCGAGTCTCCTGCTGTTCATGACGGCCTCCTCGTCTCGTACCCGGACCGTGGCAGGAGGGCGCTGAACGGACACTGAACGAAACTGAATCCGCCTTCAGGTACGGTCCTCGCCGGCCGGGAGCACGACCTCGAAACGGGCCCCGCCCAGCGCGCCATCGGACACCGTGGCGGTGCCGCCGTGCGCAGCCACCAGCTCCGCGACGATCGCAAGACCGAGCCCGCTGCCTCCGCCGTCCTCCACGCGACGCGACCGCGCGTCGTCGAGGCGTACGAACCGCTCGAAGATCCGCTCCCGCTCGCCGGCCGGCACCCCCGGCCCGTCGTCCTCGACCCCCAGCACGATCCGGCCGTCCTCCTGCTCCGCGAGGTCGAAGGCCACCTGGGAGCGGGCGTGCCGGGCCGCGTTGTCGCCGAGGTTGCGCAGTACGCGCCGCAGACCCTGCGCGTCGGCCTCCAGTCGCACCGCCGGCACCCCTGCCGTGCTGATCCGCAGCCCCGCGGCCGTCGAGCGCAGCCGCCGCGCCTCGTCGAGCACCAGGTCGTCGAGGTCGACCGGTTGCAGGTGCGGGCGCAGGGCGTCCTCGTCGGCCCGTGCCAGCAGCAGCAGATCGTCGACCAGCCGCTGGATCCGAAGATCCTCCGCCAGTACGGTCGCCGCCAGCCCCTCCTGCGTCGTACGGCCGGGGTGTGCCAGCGCGACCTCGGCGTACTGGCGGATGGTGGCGACGGGCGAGCGCAGCTCGTGCGAGGCGTCCGAGATGAAGCGCCGCTGCGCGCTCTGGGCCCGCTCCAGGCGGTCCAGCATGCGGTTCATGGTGGCGGCGAGCCGCGCGATCTCGTCGCGGCCGCGCGGCAGCGGCACCCGGCGGTGCAGCTGAGCGGAGGAGATCGCGTCCACCTCCGACCGGATCGCCGCGACCGGGGCCAGCGCGCGTCCGACCGCCATCCAGGTGGCCGCGGCGGCCAGCAGGAGCAGCAGCGGCAGGCCCATCAGCAGCAGCCGGGTGACGATCCGCGTCGACTCGGCGACCGCGATCAGCGCCCGCCCCACCAGCACCGTCCCGCGCCCGTCGGGCCCGTCGGCGGCCACCGCCACCACCAGGAACTCGTCCTCGTCCAGCGGGGTGGTGATCCTGCTCTCGCCGTCCCCGCCCGGGCGCGCCAGCGCGGGCAGCTCCTCGACGTTCGCGCTGGCGGCCACCACGGCGCCGTCGGCGTCCAGTACCTGGATGAACTGCTCGTCGCGGTCGGCGACCGGCAGGGACGGCACCCCGCGCCCGGACTCGATGACGGCGGCCACCTGCTCGGCACGGGCGCGCGCCGCCTGCCGTACGTCGTCGGTCAGCTCGGCCCGCAGCACCGCGACCAGGGCCACCGCCCCCGCGATCAGTCCCACCGCGACGACGAGTACGGCCGCCACCGTCGACCGGAATCTGACCCCGTGGCTAACCCCCATCGGAGGCCAGCCGATAGCCGGAGCCGCGCACGGTCTCGATCGCGGCCCGCCCGAAGGGCCGGTCGAGCTTGTTGCGCAGATGGCGGACGTAGACCTCGACGATGTTCGGATCACCGTCGAAGTCGTCGTCCCAGACATGCGCGAGGATCTCCCGCTTGGACACGGTCTCGCCGGCTCTGCGCAGCAGGAACTCCAGCAGCGCCAGCTCCCGGGCGGTCAGTTCGACCCGTACCCCGCCGCGCGAGACCTCCTTGGCCGCCGGGTCGAGCCGCAGATCACCGGCGGTGAGGGCGGCGGGCCGCTCGCGCGGGTCGCGGCGCAGCAGCGCCCGCAGCCGGGCCAGCAGCACGGCGTACGAGAAGGGCTTGGTCAGGTAGTCGTCGGCGCCGGTGTCGAGCCCTTCGACCTCGTCCCACTCGCCCTCCTTGGCGGTGAGCATCAGGATCGGTGTCCAGTTGCCCTCGGCGCGCAGCGCGGCACAGACGCGGTATCCGTTGAGGCCCGGCAGCATGATGTCGAGAAGGATGGCGTCGTACGGGTTCTCGCGCGCCCGCCACAGGCCGTCCGTACCGTCGAGCGCCACATCGACGGCGAAGCCCTCCGCCTCCAGGCCGATGCGCAGGCCTTCGGCGAAGCGCTCCTCGTCCTCGACGATCAGCACCCGCATGCCCCGATTGTGGCGCGCCCCCGCTGAACCGGAGCTGAACACGCTGGCCGTGTCTGACAAATGGCGCCGTCCGCCCGCAGGGCGGGGTGCGCGGCGTCCGGTGCGTGCGATCGCAAGGCGGAGGATCATCCTCGTACTGGACGTACTTGGATGACTCCGACAACGCAGCGAGTGTGCGTGCCGGGCGTCGCGCGCCAGGCGCGATTTGTCAGACACGGCCTAGAGCTGGTTCTCCCTGCCGTGCTCGCGGTACTCCGTGAGCAGCGCCGCCCTGTCGGCCCCGGTCAGCGGCCTGTAGCCGCTCCCGCCCGGCTCCGCCCACCACACCTCGTCCGCACCGAAGCCCTCATGGAAGGCCGCGCCCCCGCCGAAGCCTTCCCTCCGCAGCGCCACCCGGTGGATCTTGTTCGTCGCGGTCACCGGCAGCTGCCGCAGCACCCGCACGAAACGCGGCGCCATCTTCGTACCCAAGTCCGCCTGGGCCGCCAGGAATTCGCTGAAACCGGCCGCGTCGAACGCGGACACGCCCTCGCGCAGCGCGAGCGCCGCCATCACCTGGTCGCCCGCCACCGGGTCCGGCACCGCGTATACCGCGACGCCCGCCGCGTCAGGCCACCGGGCCAGGATGTTCTCGATCATCGCGGCGGCGAGGTTCTCGCTGTCGACCCGCAGCCGGTCGTCGCCGCGGCCGGCGAAGTACAGGAAACCCTCCGCGTCACGGAAGAACAGGTCGCCCGTCCAGTACCAGCCGCCCCTGGTCCTGGCCGCGTCGGCGGCGGGGTGGCGCCAGTAGCCCTCGAAGGGACTGCGGCCGCGGTTCACCAACTCCCCTATCGCCTCTGCCCCGTTGACCAGCCGCCCGCCCGGGTCCAGCACCGCCGGTGCCCGTTCTTCGCCCGTGCCGGGGTCGACCACCGCCAGGTCGTCGCCGGGGCCCGCCCGGCCGATCGCGCCGGCCGGGGTGCCGGGGGTTCGCTGGATCGCCGCGCCGCCCTCCGACGAGCCGTAGCCCTCCACCAGCCGCGTCCCGAAGCGCGCCTCGAAGCGGGCCGCGTCGACGGCGCCCGCCTCGGTGCCGAAGCCGAGCCGCAGGCAGTGCGAACGGTCGTCGTGACGTTCGGGCGTGGCCAGCAGGTACTGCACCGCACGCCCCACATACGTGAAGTACGTCGCGCGATAAGTCCGTACGTCGTCGAGGAAGCCGGACGCCGAGAAGCGGCGGCTCAGCGCGACCCCCGCCCCGCCCGCGAGCGCCGGTGCCCAGTCCGCGATCACGGCGTTGCCGTGGAACATCGGCATACAGATGTAGTGGACGTCGTCCTCACGCACGCCGAAGTGCTTCACCAGCGACGCGCCCGCCGCCGCCAGCCGCCCCTGGGAGCAGATCGCGGCCTTGGGCGCGCCCGTCGACCCGGAGGTGAAGTAGAGCAGCAGCCGGCTGCCGGGCCCGACGGGACCGAGCGTGGCCTCCCCGGGTTCGGCGGCGGCGTACGGGGCGAGCAGCTCGGCGTACGCGTCGGTGTCGGTCACCAGCACCCGTACCCCCGGCAGGTCGAGCCCGTCGAGGAGGGGAAGGTGGGCGCGTTCGGTGACCAGCACCCGGCAGTCGGTGTGCAGGATGTCGCGGGCCAGTTCGGGCCCGCGACGGGTCGGGTTGATGCCCGCCACGGCGGCCCCGGCGAGGGCCGCCGCACTGAGCCACAGGGGAAACTCCGGGGCGTTGTCGAGCAGCACCCCGAAGTGTGGCTCGGCTCCGCGCGGCACAAGGTCCACGAGGAGCGCGGCGCGTGCGGCGGCGCCCGCGGCGACCTGGTGGTGGCTGAGCGCGAGACCGTGGTCTCTCAGCCCCACCCGGTGGTCGCCCCACTGGCGCTGTACGAGCTCCGCGACGGTGCCTGCATCCGCGTTCCTCATGACGCCGCACGGTAACTGACTACCTGTCAGAACTGAACGTCCGAGCAGGCATAGAAGGCATTGCCGGTGTCGTGCACGGTCCATACGGCCAGAATCAGATGCCGGCCCGAGCGCGACGGGAGATTGCCGGAGTGGGAGAGGGTCTCCGGCGGCTGGTTGCCGCCGTACGGAACGGTCAGGAACGGCTGCGAGTCGAGCGCCGCCCTGGTCAGCGGCTGGTTGGAGTTCCAGCCGCTCTTGGTGATGAAGTACTTGAAGTCGGTTGTCCGGTGCCGGGCCGTGAACCGCCACGAGAAGGTGTAGTTCTGACCCGATGAGACCTTGGTGGTGGGCCATGCCCCGCCGCGCGGATCATCGAGCTGCGCGAACTGGCCGAGCCCGCCCGCGCAGATCTTTCCGTCCGCGGGACCGGCTCCCGGGAACCCCTTGGGGCCCTCGACGCTCTGCGGTTCCCACTGGATGGGGCCGCAGTTGGTGACTGTTCCGTTGGCACAGAGCTTCTGGCGGCTGATGGGGGATTCGGTGTAGCCGTGGCTGCTGGCGCTGCCGGTGGCGAGCATGGTGGTGCCCGCCACGGCGAGGCCGACCAGGGCCGCACCTATCTTTTTGCGCATGCTTCGCTCCAGGAGAACGTGGGGGTGTTCTGTGAGCCGTGCTGCACGCGTGCGGTGGTGCGCATTGCGGTCTAGACCAAGTCCCAGGGTATTAACGGAACTTGAACATGTCCAGACCAATCACGTACCTTCCACGGCCCCGGAGCGCCCGGTGCAGAACGCGACCGTGAGGTCCTTCACCAGAGTCTTGCGCTCGCAGTCGTCGAGCTCCACGAGTCCGCGCGCGGTCAGCCGGTTCACCGTGTCGTCCACCGCGTCCACCACCGAGGCCAGCACGCTGTCCCGGTGCTTGGCGTCGATCGCCGCGATCCGCCGGCGCTGCATCGCAGCCGCCACCTCCGGTGCGTACTCGATCCCCGTCGGCTGCGCCGAGAAGACCTCGATCCCCACCGGCGCGCACTCGGCGGACAGCATCCGTGTCAGCGCGTCGCCGACCGCCTCCGCGTTGCGCAGCGTCGGGGCGTCCTCGTGGAACGCGTCGGCCGGCAGCTGCGAGAGCACCCGGGCCATCGCCGCCTCGACCTGCTCGCTCAGATAGCCCTCGTGGTCCTCGACGCCGAGCGCCGCCCGCGCCGTGTCCTTGACCCGCCACACCACCAGCACCACGACGCGCAGCGCGGTGCCGTCCGCGTCGACCGCCGGCATCGGGTCGCTGCGCCAGTGCCGCAGCCGTACGTCGACCCGGCAGCGCAGCACCAGCGGGCTCACCCACACCAGACCCGTACGCCGCACACTCCCCCGGTAGTCGCCGAAGAGCATCAGCACCCACGCGTATCCGACGCGCCCGCGCCCGAGCCCGCCGAAGGCGAAGAGCGCCAGGATCACGCCCAGCGCGAGCAGACACCACAGCCCGATCCCGATGCCGTAGAAAGGATGCGAGGTCAGCCCGAGCAGCTTCGTCACCCCGCCCGGCACCGCCCCGGCCCCCCACAGCACCATGCCGATCCCGGCGAGCGAGAACATCCCCGCGACAACCCCGGTCCAGCCGGGCAGCGCCTGCGCGGCCCGCTCGGCCAGGTCGGGGTCGACGGGCGGCGCGGGCCGGAGCGACGGGGCGACGGGCCGCGGGGCGGCCGCCCGGCGCCCGATCCTCGGCTGCTCGCCGGTGCCCTGCCGCCGCCCGACGACGCCCGGCCGCAGGGCAACAGGCTGGGTGTCGTCGTCACGGAAGAGGAGATGCACCGGGATCTCGGTGGTCGCCTCCTGGGCGATGACGGGATTGCGGCGGGTGCTGTCGGGGGGCACGGTGCCGTCGGGCTCCGAGGTCGTGGTGTTCATAGCTGCCACCTCCGAGGTTCGTGCTGCCGTCGTTCTGGTTACGGCCTTCGGCCGTGTCATCAATCGCCTGACGGGCTGAACAGCCGGTCCCTCAGGCGAAGAGCCGGCGCCATGTCTCAGGGCCCGGGAAGCCGTCCGCCGCGGCGCCGCGCCAGCCCTGCGCGCGCTGGAAGGCCTCGAGACCTCGCCGGTCCGCCTCGCCCCAGCGCGGTCCCGGTCCCGATGTGTACTGCTTGCCGAAGCCGCGCTTCACGAGCTGCCGGCCGAGCTGGGTGACGTACGCGTTGGACTGGCCGGGGCGGAAGTAGCCGCGACCCGGGTACTTGGGCGCCACAGCGCTCGTACCGCCGGGCCCACCGGCACCCGCGCCCGCACCTGCCCCCGCGCCCGGGATGTCCTTGCCCTGCCCGGTGACCAGCAGCCGCCAGGTCGCCGGGCCCGGCATCCCGTCCGCGTCCGTGCCCCGCCAGCCCTGCGCGAGCTGGAACGCCCGGGTGGCACGTCGGTCCGCCTCGCCCCAGCGCGGTCCCGGCCCCTGCGTGTAGAAGCGCTTGCCGCCGCGCGCGACCAGCAGCTCGCCGAGGCGGGTGACGTACTCGTTGTCGGCCCCGGGGCCGAACGCCGTCCCGCCCGGATAGACGTCGACGGACGCCGATGCGGTCGCGGTCGCCCCGGTGATGCCGTTGTAGCGGTAGGGCAGGTACTTGCCGGAGTTGGTCCAGTACGCCATGGGCGTGGCCTGATGGCGGGTGTACGGCTTCGTCTGCTCGTACGCCATGTAGTAGCTGTGCGTGTAGTCCGTCCAGCCGCCGAAGAGCACGACGTGCGAGCCATTGGTCGGGTCGGCCAGGTTGTGGAAGAGCAGCATGTCGCCCGGCTGCAGCTCCTCGCGGGTGATCCGCGTGCCGTACGCCGCCAGGCTGCCGGTCCACTCGTTGCCCGCCAGGTTCCACGCCATCGAGACGAAGCCGGAGCAGTCCTGGCGGTACCCGTCGGACCAGTACTTCTCCATGCTGTACGGGACGCGCGCGCTGACCCACTTCTTCGCGCGGTTGATGATCTCGGCCCGGGTCGTCCTGCTCAGCGGCGCGGAGGCCGCGGCGGGCTTGCCCGATGGTCCGTGCAGCGGCCCCTCGCGGCCCTGCTCGGTCGTCGGCTCCGGGTCGGCGGCCCGGCGGTGAGCGGCGGCCGCACCGCCACCCGCACCCGCACCCGCACCGGCACCGGCACCGGCCGCAATCGCACCGGCCTCGTGCGGGCGCGCGGTACCCGCCGGGAGACCTGCGGCGGCCGCCGCCCCCGCTCCCGCACTGCCGAGCACCATGCCCGCCGCCGTGAACACGACCAGCGCCCGCCGGATGCCGCGCCCGGCCGGGTGCCCGCCGGCCGCGAGGACGCGGCGCTGCTGGGCGCAGCCCGCGCAGTCGCAGTCGGCGGCGGGCTCGTACTCCTGGAACACCGGCACGGTCATACGTAGCCCTCCGCACTCATCAAGATCTTTTGACTCTGTCGGTGCGGGCGTCAGCCGCTCAAGCTGTCCCGCCTCATCGCATTTTGACGGACTAAAGGTAAAAAACGACCATCCGACAGGCCGGAACGATCAGAGAATGGTCTGGAGCACCTCGGACCGTCGGGTAAAGTTCTCCAGGTCAACAGGCGCCGCTAGCTCAGTTGGTTAGAGCAGCTGACTCTTAATCAGCGGGTCCGGGGTTCGAGTCCCTGGCGGCGCACGCAGAGTCGAAGCCCCCTCACCACGCGTAAGGGGGCTTCGGTCGTGCTTGCGGCCCTTTTCGGCCGCCTTACGCCTCCGCACACCTCCCCCGCAAGGGCTCCTCAATTCGCACATACTGCCGACTAACGGCCCGTTTCACCCTTGCGGTCGCGGCTGGGGTCGTAGACCCTTTCCTGGAGCCAATGCCCCCAATGGAGTATCCATTTCGCACAGTTGGGGACAGTTGGAGGGGATACCCCCGCCTCGGGGAGCGGGATGGGGGGCCTCCTTCACGGACCGAACAGGCTGCGGGCATGATGCAACCGAATGGTGGCTATTTTGTGTCTGTAGAGGCGGTGGCTCGCCACTGATGCGTCCTGGGTTGCTGGTCGAGGGGGATCCGCGGCCGGGACGAACCGACCGACCACATCACACGCAGCCAGTTTGCGTGCGGGGGGATGACCCATGACGTCGACGCCAGACGGCGCCCGGCAGCACAACGACCCTTCCCTGACGACTCAGCTCCGGATACCGGCGCACGTGCGCACCGGCGGGCACCAGCAGCGCGTCAAGAAGGCGCCGCCGCGTTACGACTACGAGCATTACAGCCGACTCGCCGGCCCCCTCACCAAGCCCGACCCGACCAAGCCGTACACCGTGCAGTACCGCTCGCTGCTCTCGCAGGAGCCGCACCGCATCCGGGCCGCCCTGCTGCTCGGCGCCGCGCCCCTGGTGTCCCTCGGTCTCTTCGCCTGGCTGATGCAGCCTCAGCACTGGACCGAGCGCGACCCGAACCTCAACAACCGGACACTGCTGATCCTCGACATCGTCATGCTCGTCTCGATCGGTCTGATCGAGCTCTTCCGCACGATGAACGTCCTGTCGAACGCGCACGCCACGCTCGTGGCCCGGGATCCCGTCCCCGTCGTGCCCGAGACCGGCACCAAGGTCGCCTTCCTCACCTCCTTCGTACCGGGCAAGGAGCCCCTGGAGATGGTGACGAAGACGCTCGAGGCGGCCGTGCGGATCCGGCACCGCGGGCTGATGCACGTCTGGCTGCTCGACGAGGGCGACGACCCCGCCGTCAAGGAGGTGTGCGCGCGGCTCGGCGTCCACCACTTCTCCCGCAAGGGAGTCCCGCACTGGAACCAGGCCACGGGCGCGCACCGGGCGAAAACCAAGCACGGCAACTACAACGCCTGGCTCGAGGCGCACGGCGGCCGCTACGACTTCTTCGCCTCCGTCGACACCGATCATGTTCCACTGCCCAACTACCTGGAGCGGATGCTCGGTTACTTCCGCGACCCGGACGTCGGCTTTGTCATCGGCCCGCAGGTGTACGGCAATTACGACACCTTCGTCACCAAGGCCGCCGAGTCGCAGCAGTTCCTCTTCCACGCCCTGATCCAGCGCGCGGGCAACCGCTACGGCGCGCCGATGTTCGTCGGCACGTCCAACGCCGTACGCATCAAGGCGCTCAAGCAGATCGGCGGTCTGTACGACTCGATCACCGAGGACATGGCGACCGGGTTCGAGATGCACCGCGCCAAGAACCCGGACACCGGCAACAAGTGGCGCTCGGTCTACACCCCCGACGTGCTGGCCGTCGGCGAGGGGCCGACCGCCTGGACCGACTTCTTCACCCAGCAGCTGCGCTGGTCCCGGGGCACGTACGAGACGATCCTCAAGCAGTACTGGAAGGGCTTCTACTCACTGCCGGCCGGCAAGCTCTTCAACTACACGATGATGATCATCTTCTACCCGATGTCCGCCCTCAACTGGATTCTGGCGGCACTGAGTTGTGCCCTGTTCCTGGGCATGGGCGCATCGGGTGTGCAGATCGACGCGGCGATCTGGATGATGCTGTACGGCAATGCCTCGGCCCTCCAGATCGGCCTCTACATCTGGAACCGCCGCCACAATGTCTCGCCGCACGAGCCCGAGGGCTCCGGCGGACTCGCCGGCATGGTGATGTCCGCGCTCTCGGCGCCGATCTACGCACGCTCGCTGATGGACGCCGTACTGCGCCGCAAGAGCAGTTTCGTGGTGACCCCCAAGGGCGACTCGTCCAGCCCGGACACCCTCTTCGGCACCTTCCGGATCCACCTCTTCTTCGTTCTCGTCTTCGGCGGATCGCTGGGCTCCTCCTTCTACTTCGGGCATGACCACCCGGCGATGATCACCTGGGCCACGCTCGCCCTGCTGATCACGGCGGCGCCCATCTTCGTCTGGCGGCACGGCGTCCGCGCGGAGAAAAAGGTCAGCAGACGGCGACGGGGCGGGCGGCCGCCCGCGGGCACCCCGCCGGTCCATGTTCCGCAACAGCGGCCGCACCCGGCCGGCAACGAAGACACCATGCAGATAGCCCTTGGGGGACGTAAGACATGAGCACGATGCCCGCCCGGCCGGACCACCGCAGGAACCGGGCCCGTCGCATCGCGATAGGTGCGGCGGTGGTCCTCGTGGTGGCCGGGTTCAACGGGCCAGCGATATGGCGCTTCGGCTCCGAGAAGTACCACGACTACGAGATCAACAAGCCGGAGTACAAGGCGGAGAACGGCCACTGGGACTATCTGGACGTCCCGTCCGAGTACCGGATCAACTCGATTCACGCGGCGCTGCTGCACACCGGCAAGGTGCTGCTGATCGCCGGCTCCGGCAACAGCCAGAAGAACTTCGACGCGAAGAAGTTCGAGTCGGTGCTCTGGGACCCGAAGACCGGCGACTTCAAGAAGATCCCCACGCCCAAGGACATGTTCTGCGCCGGGCACACCCAACTGCCCGACGGAAAGCTGCTGGTCGCGGGCGGCACCAAGCGGTACGAGAAGCTCCAGGGCGACGTCTCCAAGGCCGGCGGCCTGATGGTCGTGCACAACGAGGACCCGGACACGCCCAAGACGCTGCCCGCCGGAACGGCGTTCACCGGCAAGGAGAACGGCAAGACCTACGTCTCCAAGGACCCGGTCCTGGTGGAGAAGGCGAAGAAGGTCTTCGACCCGGCCACCGGGAGGTTCCTGCGGACCGAGGCGGGTCTCGGCCGGATCTATGTCGAGGCCGAGGAGTCCGGGAAGGAGCACGAGACCGGCACCGAGGACAACTACCGGGTGCAGGGCCTGAAGGGCTCCGACGCCCGCAATCTCTACGGCATCGCGCAGAAGCTCGCGCTCGACAAGAAGGACTTCCAGGGCATCAAGGAGGCCTACGAGTTCGACCCGGTGGCGGAGAAGTACATCACCGTCGACCCGATGAACGAGGCCCGCTGGTACCCGACGCTGACCACGCTCAAGGACGGGAAGGTCCTCTCGCTCTCCGGGCTCGACGAGATCGGGCAGATCGTGCCCGGCAAGGACGAGATCTACGACCCGAAGACCAAGACCTGGAAGTACACCGGGATCGTCCGGAAGTTCCCCACCTACCCGGCGATCTTCCTGATGGACAACGGCAAGCTCTTCTACTCCGGCTCGAACGCCGGGTACGGGCCTGCCACCGTCGGCCGTGACCCCGGCGTCTGGGATCTGCAGACGAACGAGTTCGACACGATCCCCGGGCTGAGCGACCCCGACCGGCTGGAGACCTCCGCGACGGTCATGCTGCCGCCCGCCCAGGACCAGAGGTTCATGGTCATCGGCGGAGGCGGGGTCGGCGAGTCGGAGAAGGCCAGCGAGAAGTCGAGGCTGGTCGACCTCAAGGCGCCCAAACCCCGCTTCAAGGACAGCGCTTCGCTGGAGAAGGGCACCCGCTATCCGAGCGCCTCGCTGCTGCCCGACGACTCGGTCCTGGTCACCGGCGGCTCCTCGGACTACCGCGGGCGCGGCGGCTCCAACGTCCTCCAGGCGCGTACGTACGACCCGAGGACGGGCACGTACAAGCGGGTGGCCGACCCCCAGGTGGGGCGCAACTACCACTCGGGCTCGCTGCTGCTGCCGGACGGCCGCGTGATGATCTTCGGCTCGGACTCCCTCTTCGCGGACGCCGCGAACACCAAGCCGGGCGTCTTCGAGCAGCGCATCGAGATCTACACACCGCCGTACCTGTACCGGAACGCGCGGCCCGAGGTGAGTGGCGGCCCGAAGTCCATCGAGCGCGGGGACAGCGGGGTGTTCAAGGTCAAGGACCCCGCGTCGATCAGGACGGCGAGGCTGATGCGACCGAGCGCGGTCACGCATGTCACGGACACGGATCAGCGGTCGGTGGCGCTGGATGTGACGAAGACGGCTGGGGGTGTCCGGGTCACGGTGCCGAAGAACCGGGCGCTGGTGCCGTCGGGGTGGTACCTGCTCTTCGTGACGGACGGGAAGGGGACCCCGTCGGAGGGGGTGTGGGTGGAGGTCCCGTAACTCGGCGTCGCCGAGTTACTCAGCCTCACCGACGAAACTCAGCCTCGCCGGCGAAACTCAGCCTCGCCGGCGATTGAGGCGCGGGGCTCGGGGCGGAGCCCGGCAAGGGCCCCGCCCCCCGGCCCTACTTCGCGCCGCGGGCCAACCCCAGCGCGTACTGCGGCCACCACTCTCCCGCCTTCGGCCCGCCCCGGCACTCGCCGTCCGACTCACCCGGGCGCTTGACCCACAGGTACGCGTCGACGAGCGGGTCGCCCGTGCTGGTGGTCGGGGTCTCGCCGAGCGCGCGGCCCGGTGGATTGCACCAGTTCTCCTTCGGGTCGCCCTCGGTGTACGGGCCGTTGCCGTTGCGGCTGGTGTCGATCACGAAGTGCTTGCCGCCGACCTTCGCCGACAGCCGCTTGCCGAATTCCTTGCTCGCGGCCGTCGGGTAGAAGTTGGAGACATTGACGGAGAAGCCGTCCGCCTTGCCGACCCCGGCCCGCTGGAGCGGGTCGAAGAGCGCGTCCGGCTGCGACCAGCCCGCGTTGCCCGCGTCCAGGTACACCTTCGTGTTCGGCTGCCGCTTCAGCCGCTCGACCGCGCCCTTGAGCAGGTCGAAGCGCTCCTCGTGGAGCTCCTGGGGCGTGCAGCTGTCCACCAGGTGCAGCACCGCGTCCGGTTCCAGGATCACCGTGGCCCGCCGGTCGCCGATGCCCTTGGCGACCTTCTCGATCCACGCCCGGTACGCGTCGCCGTCGGCCGCGCCGCCCTTGGAGAACTGTCCGCAGTCGCGGTGCGGGATGTTGTAGAGCACGAGCAGGGCGTCCCGGTCCGCCTTGGCGGCCGCCTCGGTGAAGCCCTTCGCCTCGGCCTCCGGATTGTCCGCGCCGATCCACTCGGCGACCGGCTGGTCCGCGATCCTCTTGATCAGCTCGGCGTTCTCGTCGTCACCGTCCTTGCGGTAAGCGGCGACCTGCCGGGCGGCGTTCCCGTCGGGATTGACCCAGTACGGATCCTTCTCCTTGGGCTGCTGGCCCACCGCCGGCTTCTCGTCCTTGTCGCCGTCGGAGGAGCAGCCCGCCAACAGCAGCACCGCCCCCGCCGCGGCCGCTCCCACTCGGGCACACCGGCCGAACCAACTGCCGTACATCCACTCCCCCTTGGGTGCGCTTGCCGGAGTCCGCGCCACTGGCATCTCCCGGACAAGACAGGTCGAATCCATCGTGGCACACCCCGGCGAAGGTCCACGAGGTCTGCCGGGCCGGTGTGGACGAGCTGTGACAGGGGCCGGTGGGGCGGCTCGGTGGACGAGGCGTTCCGAACGAGGCGTTCCGGACAATGCGTTCCGGCCATGCGGCAACTGAGGGCGACGGCTTCACGACAAGGCGTCATCCTCCCTCTAGGCCGGACCAGTTCACGGCTCTAGAGTGTGCGCAACGGCCCCGGCTCCTGGCCGGAGCTCAACCGGACCAACCAGGACCTCCCGTGCCGGCGCCGGGCTTCTCCCGCAGCCCGGGCACCCGCGGTAGAGGACCGGCCCGGCCGGCGGCTCCGGGGGGAGCATGTCGTCGGCCGGGCCAGGTTGCCGACCTCCCGGACTGTGGACTTCACCTACTTCTTCACCACCGCGGTCAGATACGCCGAGACCACCACATTGGCGTCGTACGTGCGCGTCGCGCGGTCGAAGGTGCCCCCGCAGGTGATCAGCCGCAGCTCCGCGCGCCCGTCCTTGCGCGGGCCGTAGACCTTCTGCGGATCGAAACGGTCCCGGCCGAAGACCTGCACGTCGTCGATGGTGAATTCGGCGACCGTGCCGTCGGCCCTGGTCACCCGGACCTTCTCACCGGGGCGGGCGGCGCTCAGACCGTAGAAGACGGCGGGCTTTGTCTCTGTGTCGACATGGCCGACCAGGAGTGCCGTGCCCACGGCGCCCGGCTGCGTACCGCTGTCGTACCAGCCGACCGTGTGCGGCGTCGCGTACGGGGGCGGGTCGATCGCGCCCGTGGCGTCCAGGCCCCGCGGGACCACCGGGGCCGTGATGCCTATCGACGGGATGTCCACCTCGTCCGGCCTGGCAGGACCCAGCGGGTCGTGAGCAGGCGGCAGGGGTATCCCGAGCGGGCGGCCGACCGCCGCCACGTCTCCGGTGGTGGGGGCCGAGCTGCCGCCCGAGCCCGAGGCGACCCCACGGCCCCAGAGCCACAGCCCGAGCAGCAGGAGCGCCCAGGCCACCCCGGTGAGCAGCCGGCCGCTGCCGGCCGGGCGTTCGGCGGAGGACATGTCAGTCGGCGTCCGTGCGGCGGCGCCGCGAGGTGCGGAAGGCCACAGCGACCGCCGCGACGCCCGCGAGGACCAGGCCGATCACGGTGTGCGGGGTGCCGGGGCCGGCGTCGTCCGCCGGGTCCTCGCCGCGTGCCGCGGCGAGCGCCGCGGTGCCGCCGCCGCCCGCACGGACCGGGGCGACCGGCGTCGGCTGATGGTCCGGCTGCTGCTTGACGACCTTGATGCGGCCCGCTCCCGCGTGCTCGCGGCCGTCGCATCTGACGCTCACCTCGTACGTCCCGATGGTGACGCCGGTCCTCACAGTCGTCTCGCCGGACATGTGACGGCCGCTGCTGCGCACCGTGAGCTCCGTTTGTGCGACGAAGGCCCGGGACGTGACGGCTCCCGTGGTTCCTTTGCAGCCCTGGACCTGGATCTCCACGTCCCCGCCGGGGGCGACGCCGTCCGGGAAGACGGTGACCTCCACCGAGTCGGCGGCGTACGCGGCCTGCGCGGCGGGGGCCGCCAGTACCAGAACGGCGGCCGCACCTACGGCACGGAGAGCAATCAACCTTGAACGCATCGTGAACCTCCTGATACCGAAAGATTCACTCGCGCGGGACGTTTCCGCATCCGCAGGGACGGTCCGCCGGTCGCCCCACTGGACTGTGTGACCCACCTGACCTGCTCAAATACGGTCGACGAGATCCGCGATCGAGTTGACCACCTTGGACGGCCGGAACGGGTACTTGTCGACGGCTTCGCGGCCTTAGGGCTCGAAACTGTACGTACGGTCTCCTGGCACGCACCAAGCATGTTTGGGCTTGACCTGCGGAAACGCGTGCAGAAAGTCTGAGACCCCCGCAATGTCGATGCGGGGGTCTCGGCGGTTGATGGTGCCGATCAAACGCGCTCGACGAGGTCCGCGATGGAGTCCACGACGTTGGTCGGGCGGAACGGGTAGCGCGATATGTCCGCCTTGCTCGTCAACCCTGTGAGCACAAGGAACGTTTCCATACCAGCCTCAAGCCCGGCCAGGACATCGGTATCCATGCGGTCGCCGATCATGGCTGAGGTCTCCGAGTGGGCACCGATGGCATTCAGGCCGGTCCGCATCATCAGCGGATTCGGCTTGCCGACGAAATACGGCTCCTTGCCTGTGGCCTTGGTGATCAGCGCGGCGACCGAGCCCGTGGCCGGCATCACGCCCTCCGGCGAAGGGCCGGTCTCATCGGGGTTGGTGGCGATGAACCGCGCGCCCGCGTTGATCAACCGAATCGCCTTGGTCAGCGCCTCGAAAGAGTAAGTTCGCGTTTCGCCGAGGATCACAAAATCAGGGTCCGAGTCCGTGAGGACGTACCCGATGTCGTGCAGGGCCGTGGTGAGACCGGCCTCGCCGATGACGTACGCGGTGCCGCCGGGGTGCTGGTTGTCCAGGAACTTGGCGGTGGCCAGGGCGGAGGTCCAGAGGCTCTCGACCGGCACGTCCAGGCCCATGCGGGCCAGCCGGGCGTGCAGGTCGCGCGCGGTGTAGATGGAGTTGTTGGTGAGCACCAGGAAGGGCTTGCCGGTGTCCCGCAGCTTCTTGATGAAAGCGTCGGCGCCCGGGATAGGCACGCCCTCGTGAATGAGGACACCGTCCATGTCGGTGAGCCAGGATTCGATCGGCTTGCGCTCTGCCATGGGGGCGGACTCCTGCCGTACGCGGTGTGCTGGGGACGCCGCGACAGCGATGTGGCGGCGCCCCCAGCCTAGTCACGATGCGATGACCTTGACCCCGTCGATCACCCAGTACCAGTTGTTGGAACCCGTGTAGCGGAAGCGGAAGCTGACGGTGGAGGCCCCGGCCGGGACGCTCACGGTCAGCGACTGCGGCTGGGAGATCACGTCGGTGGTGTAGCTCTTGACGACGGTGGCCGTGCCGCCGTTGAAGGAGGCGAGGACCTCGGCGCTCTGGCTGCCCTCCTGGCGGTAGAAGGTGGTGAAGTCCAGCGTCACCCTGCTCCTGCCGCTGACGCTGTACGCCGGGGTGACCAGCGTGGAGTCGTAGCCGCCCGAGTTGGCCTTGTCGTCCCACTCGTCGGAGTCGGCGACCGCGAAGACGCCGCGGGCGCGGACGTTGAGCTCACGGGACTGGTCGCGCTGGGCGCGGCTCCAGAACTCGTCGGTGGCGAACGCCCAGCCGCGCCACTCGGTCACACCGCCGGTGCCCATCGCGCTGTTGATCACGGACCAGCCGCTGGGCGCGGTGTGGGTGAAGCCGAGGATCCCGGCCGGGATGCCGGTCTCGTCGACCCGGCCGGACAGGGACGGCTGGAGGGCGTCGAAGGGGTCGGTGGAGCGCTGCTGGACCGGCTTTCCGTCCAGGCCCCAGGCGGGGTCGGGGGCGATGCCGAGCTGGTGGAAGACGGTGGCGGCGACATCGACGAGCCTGGTGTCGGCGGGGCGGGCGCCGGCCGCGATGCCGGGGCCCTGGGCGAGGACGAACGTGCGCCGCTCCTCGATGGAGCTGCCGCCGTGGCCGCCGGCGTCGACATGGCCGTGGTCGGTGGCGACGATGACCGTCCAGCGCTCGGAGGCGTACGAGGGACGGGCCTTGACGGCGGCGAGCAGCCGGCCCAGGTAGCCGTCCTGTACGTCGATGGCGTCGAGGTACTTGGGGCTGGCGGCACCGGAGTTGTGGCCGACGATGTCGGTGTTGCCGAAGTAGACGAAGAGCACGTCCGGGTTCTGGTCGCGCAGGATCGCCTCGGTCTCGGTGGCGATGGTGGCGTCGTGCGCCGGGTAGCCCTGGGCGTCGCCGTCGAGGACGAGCTTGGCGTCGGCGCCGGGGGTGACCGTGTCCTGTGCGTCCAGGGGCTTCCAGTCGACGGCCGCGTAGGTCGAGAGCTCGGGGCGCACCTGGGCGAGGCGGGCCAGGAAGCCTGGGTACTTGGCGTAGTTCTTGCCGGCGAAGGAGTTGTCCTTCACGCCGTGCTTGTCGGGCCAGACGCCGGTGGAGATGGTCGACCAGCCGGGGCCGGAGGAGGTGGCTGCCATCGGGTTGGCGTACAGCAGGGAGAGGCCGTATGTCCCGTTCGCCATCAGGGACTTGAGGTGCGGTGCCTTCGCCGCGTCGATTCTGTCGTACCGCAGGCCGTCCATGCCGACGACCAGCACCTTGTCGCTGCTGGTGCCGTTCGGCAGGGTCGGGGCGGCGTGGGCGGGGGCTGCGGCGAGGGTGCCGGTGGCGGCGACCGCGGCGGTCGCGGCGCCGGCGGCGAGTACGGAGCGTCGGGATATGCCGTTGATCGGCATCGGGTTCCTCCGTCAGAGGTGGGTGAAGGTGTCGGTGGAGATGTCGGCGGGATCTCGGTGGGTTCTCGGCGGGCAGAGCAACGCCCCCGATTCCTCGGGGGCGTTGGTCTGTACCCGTTATCCTTCCGCGACAGTCCGCGGAGGGACAGAAGGCGGCGGTGAACTCTCAGCTGCCAGTCGCGGACTTCCACGCGTCGACGTACGACGCGAGGTTCTTGTCGATCTCCTGCCAGTCCGGCTCGAAGATCTCGACGCCCTCGAGCAGCTTGACGAGCTCGATGGCGTTGGCGTCGGTGGCCTTGACGTCGCTGCGCGCGGAGAAGCCGCCGCCGACCGCGCTGACCTGCTTCTGGGCCTTCTCGGTGAGCATGAAGTCGAGCAGCTTCCTGCCGTTCTCGCTGTGCGGGGCCTTGTTGACGAGGCCGGCGGCGTACGGCAGCGCGAAGGTGGTGGGCTTGCCGCCGTCCTTCGCCGGGAACCAGATGCCCAGGTTCGGCATGGACTTGGACTGCGCGAAGTTCATCTGTACGTCGCCGTTGGCGACCAGGATCTCGCCCTTGTCGACCTTGGGCGCGAGCTTGGAGGTGGAGGAGGACGGGCCGACGTTGTTGGCCTGGAGCTTCTTCAGATACGCCATCGCCGGCTCCTTGCCGCCGAAGTCGTGTATCGCCTTGATGACGACGGCGGTGCCGTCGCCCGCGACGCCGGGCGTGGAGTACTGCAGCTTGTCCTTGTACTTCGGGTCCAGGAGCTGCTCCCAGGTGGTGGGCGCGGCCGTCAGCTCCTTCTTGTTGTAGATGAACCCGAAGTAGTTGTTGACGACCGAAGTCCACTTGCCGTCACCGGACTTGTCGGCGCCGTTGACCTTGTCGGCGCCCTGGGGCTCGTACGCCTGGAGCAGCCCCTTGGAGTCGGCCTGCTGGATGAAGGGCGGGAGGGTGACGATGACATCGGCCTGCGTGTTGGACTTCTCGCGGACGGCGCGCTGCACCATCTCGCCCGAGCCGCCCTCCACGTACTTGACCTTGATGCCGGTCTCCTTCTCGAAGTCCTTGAAGATCTGGTCGTACCAGCCGTCGCCGTTCTCGCCCTTGAGGCCGTCGGCGCTGTAGACGGTGACGACCTTCTCGTCGGAGGCGGCGGAGGAGCCGCCGCAGGCGGTGAGGGAGGCGGCGAGGACGAGGCTGCCGGTGACGGCGGCGATCGGCTTGAGGTGGCTGTGCATAACGTCGTGTGCTCCTAGCGGTAAGAGGCTTTGGTGCGGATACGGGAGACGGCGAGCAGGACGAGCAGCGTCGTGGCCATCAGGACGACCGCGACGGCGGAACCGGTGAAGAGCGAGCCGCGGTCGGTGGCGGTGAAGATGAGCACCGGCAGCGGCATCCAGTCCGGCGGATAGAGCATCATCGTGGCGCTCAACTCGCCCATGGACAGGGCGAAGCAGAGCCCGGCGGCCGCGTTGAGCGACGGCAGCAGGAGCGGGAGCCTCACCCGCCACAGGACGTACGAGGGTCGGGCGCCGAGGCTGGCCGCCGCCTGTTCGTACATCGGGTCGAGACGGATGATGGCGGCGGCAACCGACTGGTAGGCGAACGCCGAGACAAGAACGGTGTGCGCGAGGATCACGATCCAGCGGGTGCCGTTGAGGAGCATCGGCGGCTTGGAGAACGCGACGAGGATCGCGAGGCCGACGACGACGGAGGGCACGGCGACGGGCAGCACGAACAGCGCGTCGAGTGCGCGGCGCCCGCGCTTTTTGAGCGTGGCGGCCGCGAGCGCCGCCCAGCTGCCGACGGTGAGCGCGAGCAGGCTGGCTGCGACGGCCGTGAGAAGGCTGGTGGTCAGCGCCTGCAGGGACTCTCCGCGGACGGCGGCGCCGTAGTGCTCGGCGGTCGGTCCGGAGGGGAACGCACCGGACCAGTTCGTCGAGAACGACGCGACGACGATGACGAGGAGCGGCAGCGCGAAGAGCGGCAGGAAGAGGGCGAGGAAGAGCGCCCAGGTGGCCCACTTCCCCTTGCGGCTATGCACCAACACGGCGGCTGACCATTCGGTAGAGGCTGTAAAGACCCACGGAGATCGCGATGTTGACGACGGCGACGACGCAGGCGGCCGGGTAGTCGGACTCGAGGATCGCCTTGCTGTAGACGAGCATCGGCAGGGTGGTGACGCCCTTGGCCCCGGTGAACAGGACGATGCCGAACTCGTTGAGGCACATGACGAGGACGAGACTGCCGCCGGCGGCCAGAGCGGGGAGAGCCTCGGGCAGGATCACCCGCCGGACGATCCGGGCGGGCCCGGCCCCGAGGGAAGAGGCCACTTCGAGCTGCGCGGTGTCCAGCTGCGAGAAGGCGGCGAGCAGGGGGCGCATCACGAAGGGCGTGAAGTAGGTGATCTCCGCCAGGAGTACGCCCCAGGGGGTGGTGAGGAAGTGGAACGGTCCTTCGGCCACGCCGGTGACGTCGGTCCATACGCCGTTGGCCATCCCGACGGTGCCGTAGATGAAGAGCAGCGCGAGGGTGATCAGGAAGGAGGGGAAGGAGAGGAATACGTCGATGAACTTGGCGACCGCCTTGCCGCCGGGGAAGGGGACGAAGGCGATGATCAGCGCGAGGGTGAAGCCGAGTACGAGACAGCCGACGGTGGATCCGACGGCGAGCCAGACGGTGGTGGTGAGGGCGTCCCGGAAGGCGTCGGAGGCGAAGACGTCGGAGTAGGGGGCGAGGGAGGTGCCGCCTTCGTCGGGGGAGAAGGACTGCTGCACGACGAGGGCGAGGGGATAGAGAAAGAGAAGCCCGAGTACGGCGACGGGGGGCAGGGCCCATACGAAGGGCGGCACCCGGCCGGAGGTGGGCGCCGCGGGCGGGGCCGGGCGCAGCCCACCACCGGCCGCGGGCGGCTGCGGTCCGTCAGACACCCGGCACCTCCGCCACAACGCCACCGTCCGCACCGGCCGGCAGCAGCAACGCGTCCTCCACCGCGAAGTGCAGCGTCACCTCGTCGCCCAGCCCCGGGGTCTCGCGCAGTTCGCGGACGTCCGCCTTCACGCGGTGGCCGGCCACGTCCACGTACAGCCGGTGCGTCGAGCCCCGCCACTGGACCTCCGCGACCGTGCCGCGCAGCGCGTTCGGGCCGTCCCCGAGGCCGACCAGGTGGGGGCGTACGCACAGCGTCGCTGTGGCCCCCGGCGCAACCTCCCCGGTGGGAACCTCGAGTTCGGTCCCGGCGAAGGAGACCACCCCCGACCCCACCCCCGACCCCACCGTGACCGGCAGCAGATTCGCGTTGCCGACGAACGACGCCGTGAACTCCGTACGCGGCCGCCGGTACAGCTCCTGCGGGCTCCCGCAGTCCCGCAGCCGCGCCCTGTCCATCACCGCGATCCGGTCCGCCAGCGTCAGCGCCTCCACCTGGTCGTGGGTGACGTACAGGATCGAGACGTCCGGCAACTCCCTGTGCAGCCGGGCCAGTTCGGCGAGCATTCCGGACCTGAGCTGTGCGTCCAGCGCGGACAGCGGCTCGTCGAGCAGGAGCACCCCCGGCCGGATCGCCAGCGCCCGCGCAATCGCGACGCGCTGCTGCTGGCCGCCGGACAGCTCCCGCGGATAGCGCCCCGCGTACGCCGCCATGCCCGTCATCTCGAGCGCCTCGGCCACCCGGCCGGGTATCTCGCGCCTCGGCGCCTTCTGCGCCTTCAGCCCGAAGGCCACGTTCTCCGACACCCGCATGTGCGGGAAGAGCGCGTACTGCTGGACGACCATCCCGATGCCCCGCCGGTGCGGCGGCAGCCCGGTGACGTCCCGGTCGCCGATGAGGACCCGCCCCGCGACCGGCTGCACGAAGCCCGCGACCGCCCGGAGCGCGGTCGTCTTCCCCGAACCGGACGGCCCCAGCAGCGCCATGACCTCGCCCGGCTCGACGGTCAGGTCGAGCGAGTCGAGCACGACGTTCTTGCCGTACGCGACCGACACCCTGTCGAAGCGGATGCCGCTCGTCATCGGTCCGCCCCCGCGAGCAGGCCCGGCAACTCGGCGACCGAGCCCAGCACATGCGTCGCGCCGTGCGTTTCGAGCTGCCGCTTGTCGTGCGCGCCGGTGAGCACACCGGCGACGATGCCCGCGCCGGAGCGTACGCCGCTGAGCATGTCGTACGAGGTGTCCCCGGCGACCGCGATCTGCTGGACGCCGTCCACCGCGCCGGTCCGCAGGAACGCGGCCAGCACCATGTCGGGATACGGCCGGCCCCGGCCACCCGCGTCCGCCGGGCAGAGCGTGAGTTCCACCAGGTCCTGCCAGCCGAGCGCGGCGAGGATCGCGTCCTGCGTGGTACGGGCGAAGCCGGTGGTCAGGACGACGGTGCGGCCCTGGGCGCGCAGCTCCTCAACGGCCTCCCGCGCGCCGGGAATCGGCGCGATGCGGCCGCCGTCGACCAGCTCCCCGTACGCCTCCTCGAACGCGGTGTTCGCGGCCTGCGCCTTCGCCTCCGCGCCGAAGAGGTGCCGGAAGACGGAGATCTTGGACTCGCCCATGGTGGCGCGGACGTAGTCGAGCATGCCGGGCACCGCGTCCGGCTCGGCGCCCACGCGCTGCGCGGCCGCGGCGAAGGCCTGCTCGACGAGGCCCCCGTCGGCGACGGTCGTGCCTGCCATGTCCAGTACGACAAGGTTCGTTCGGGTCGTCACTGTGTTCACCAGCCCAGTTCGTTCGCGGTCGTTTCGGCGATGGCGGGCGAGCAGGTCATGCCGCGCCCCCCGGGCCCGGTCACCAGCCACACCCCGTCCCGTACCTGCTGCCGGTGCACCACGCGGGAGGTGTCGGTGCACTGCGCGTACACCCCGGCCCAGCGGCGGCGGATTCTCGGCAGCGGCCGGCCGAGGAAGGACTCGGCGACGGCCGCGACGTGCTCGTACGGGTCCTCGACGGTGTCGAAGGCGAAGGGGTGCTCGTACTCGTGGGTGTCGCCGATGGTCAGCCCGCCGTCGCCGCGCTGCACCATCAGCAGCTGCATCTTGTGCGCGGCGGCGGTCGGCGCCTGGGCCTGTTCCGCGTTGAGCGCGTCCAGGGCCTCGCTCGCGTACGCCGGGTAGTAGCGGAAGCTGTCCGCGTCGGCGACGGAGGTGGTGAGCGGCTCGCCGAGCGGGTCGGTCTGCATCATCTGGAGGCGGACGCGGCGCACGGGAAGGCCGGGGGCGAGCTCGCGGACGAGACCGGAGAGCGTGGCGCCCGGGCAGAGGACGACGGCGTCGCCGGTGTGTATGTCGCCGTGGTCGTCGCGGACGGATCCCGCACCGAGCACCTCGCGGACCTCGCGCCCGCCGAGGTAGGCGTACCGGCCGGAGGCCAACAGGGCTTGTTTGAGGGCGAGTTGGGCGGGGCGCGGTTCGACGGCGGCGTCCCGTTCGCACCAGAGCGCGGCGGTGAAGGTGCCGCGCAGGGCGGGGTTGATCCGGCGCGCCTCGGCGGCTGTGACGAGCTTGTAGCCGCGGGCCGCCGCGTCCGGCCTGGCCACGGCCGCCTCGGCGACGGCCAGTTCCAGGTCGTTCCGTACGGGAGTGAGCGAGCCGATCGCCCGGAATCCGAGCCCGGGCACGCGCTCCCCGATGGACTCCCACAGCTCGCGGGCGCGCAGTGCGGTGTCGAGCTCCTCGCCGCCCGCCCGGCCGCTGACCCATATCTGGCCGAAGTTGCGCAGACTCGCGCCGCGCGCCTCGCTCTCTCGCTCGATCTGTACGACCTCGTGGCCGCGTTCCACTGCGTGCCAGGCGTGCATGGTTCCCACCACGCCGGCTCCTACGACGATGACTCTCACGACGGCAACGCTCCTGGGGACTGGTGACCCGGATGAATCCGGACAGCAACGGGACGGTGAACGGGCACCCAAGCTTGGACTAGACCCGTTACCTTCTCGTTATCTGAGCGATCCGTCCAGAGCGCGCTGCGAAGTCGCCATGCGGAGTCCGGGGCTCAGCCCCCGTTGCCCAGATGCGTGGTGAAGCTGAAGCGGTCGCCGCGATAGAGCGTGCGCACCCGCTCCAGCGGCCTGCCCGCCGTGTCCCGCGAGACGCGGTGGATCAGCAGCATGGGCAGCGCCGGCGGGGCGCCGATCAGCAGCGCCTCGCGCGGCGTCGCGAGCACCGTCTCGATCCGCTCGTCCGCATCGCCGAAGGAGATCCCGAGCCGCTCACGGAGATAGCCGTAGAAGGACGAGTCGGGGTCGAAGTCGCTGTCCAGGCGCGGCACTCGGGCGACGGAGACGTACGTACTCTCCAGGCCGACCCGCTCGTCGTCGGCGAGCAGCACCCGCTCCATGTGCCACACGGGCTCACCGCGCGCCGCCCCGATCTCGGCGGCCAGCGCGTCGGAGCAGGGGAACCGGTCGAGACTGATCAGGTTTCGGCCGGGCCTGCGCCCCTGGCGGCGTACGCCCTCGGTGTAGCTGGCGAGCGAGAGCGGCTGCTCCAGCTTGGGCCCGGCGACGACGGTGCCCCGCCCCTGGCGGCGGAGCCGGCCTTCGAGCAGCAGCTCACGCAGCGCCTGGCGCACCGTCTCGCGCGAGACCTCGTACCGTTCGGCGAGATCGCGCTCGGTCGGCAGCAGTCCTCCTTCGCCCAACTCCTCGATCAGGAGGGAGATATGGGCCTTGACGGCGTAGTACTTCGGGATGCGTCCGTGCTCCGGAATGCCGGAGCGGACAGGGGCGCCGGGCGCCTGGTCGTTCGGGTAGTCCACCGGGGGATGCTCCCAGACGGATGTGAACGATCAGCGTCGCCAGGCGCGCAGCCGCCGGGCGGTCAGCACCAGGGCCCCGCCGCCGAGCAGTACGACGCCGAGGGCCGCCCCGAGACGGAGCAGGGACCCGGTGCCTGTGGTGGCGAGTTCGTCGAGGGTGACACCGGCCCCGGAACCGTCGTCGTCGAGGACGGCGAAGCGGTAGTCGCCGGACTCCCCGACCCAGTCGCCGTCGTCGCCCTGCCGCTGCACGATCGCGGCGTTGACCGTGACCTGGTTGGGCGGGGTGTCCGGGGCGAGCGCGAGCCGGACCTTGACGGTGACCGACTTCTTGGCCGGGACGACGAGGCCGGGGATGCCGTCGTCGAGTACGCCGGCGACCTCGTCCTCGGAGGTCGTCTCCAGGTCGGCGGGCCGCCACACTGCCGCCTCGTCGTCGTAGAACTCCAGGGTGATCCGGTCAGCGGTGAGACCGCGGTCGCGGCCGGTGAAGATGATCACCGGGTGGATGTTGTGGCAGGTCTCGCCGGTGGTGTTGGCGAGGTCGACGGACCACTGCTGGAAGCCGCCGCCGGGGTGGTGCACGGTGGGGCCGCCGTGCAGGCGAGTGTCGATGGGGAAGTCCGGGTCGGAGGCCTTGCCGCAGGTGGGCGCGCGGTCACCGGGCTGCCCGGGACCGGGACGGCGTACGGGGCCGGGGCCGAGTCCGCGGTCGGGTCCAGGGGCGGTGACGGACGCGGCCACCCCCGGCCGGGCGGGCGCGGCGCCGGTTTCCGCCACGGTCCCTGCGGCGGCTTCGGCCGCGAGCCGGGCGGCGGGCCTCGTGAGGGAGTCGGCGGCGGCGCGGGCGGTCGCGGCGGCGGCCGTCGCCGCCGGACCCGTGAGCACGGCAGGGGCGATCGTGGCTGCGGCGACACCGACGGCGAGGGCGGCGAGGGCATTGCGCAGTCGCATGGGAGGCCTTTGCTGCTCGGCTGCTCACGAACCGTCGGGGGATCACCCGGTCGTGCACCCAGACCCTGCCACGCCCGCGTGGGAGCGCACGCCCACCACGTCCGCATACGGCCGAACAGCCGCCAACTCCGCCCTATCAGCCTATTGTCGGTGCGGCGGGTGACGCCTCGGCCCGCCCGAACAGGGGCGCGAGCACCAGCTGCGCAGCGCCTCCCGCGACGATGTGCGCGCCGCCTTCGGCGAGGGCCACGGGGACGCCGACGAGCTCACCGACTCCCCGTACGAAGGGCCCGGCCTCCGCGGCGATGACACGGCCGCCGAGCAGGACGCGGTCGATGTCGAGCAGCGCGACGAGGTTCGCGGCGGCGGTACCAAGGACGCGGGAGGCCCGGTCGAGGTCGCCGCGGCGGACAGCGGCGAGGCAGAGCACCTCGATACAGCCGCGCTTCCCGCAGCTGCACACGGGCCCGTCCAGCTGGATGACCTGATGCCCGAACTCCCCCGCTCCGGTGCGCGCCCCGCGATAGAGGGCCCCGCCGAGGACGAGCCCGGCGCCGAGCCCCGTACTGACATGGAGATACGCGAAGGAGTCCCCGGGCCCGCGCAGGGCGAGCCCGAGGGCGGCGGCGTTGGTGTCCTTGTCGACCACCACGGGCAGCCCGAGCCGCGCGGCGAGCGCGTCCCGGAGGGGAAACCCCTCCCACTGCGGGAACCCGGTGACGCGCTGGGGCATGCCGGTGAGGTGATCGAGGGGCCCGGGCATGGCCACGCCGACACCGAGGACGCGTGCTGACTCCAGCAGCGCCTCCACCTCGCGCGCCACCGTCTCCACCACCGCCAGCGCCCCCACCCCCAGGTGCAGCGGAACCGTATGCGCGCCCACGACGGCACCCGCCAGATCCAGCAGCACCGTCGTCAGCTCGTCCCGGTCCAGGTGCACGCCCACCGCGTGGCCCGCCGACGGGATCAGCCGCAGCACCGTGCCCGGTCTGCCGCCCGTGGACGCGCGGCGGCCGGCCTCCTCCGCCAGGCCCTCCTCGCGCAGCCGGGCCGTGATCTTGCTGACCGCCTGCGGGGTGAGCCCGGTGCGCTCGGCGAGCTCCATGCGGCTGATGCCGCCCTCCCCCGCCGTACGCAGCAGATCCAGCACCAGCGCGGCGTTGCGGCCGCGCAGCGCCGGCAGGTTCGCACCCGACGCTCCGGCGACGCCCGTGGCTTCCGTAGCTCCGGTAGCTCCCATACTTCCCCTCACGCTCCTGTTCACAGACCCCATTGTCCACCGCGCTTGCACTTTGGCAACACCGTTGCTTAAGTGGAGTCATGACTGGCACCGCCACCCGCACCCCCCTCCGCGTCGGACTCGTCGGCTACGGCCTGGCGGGCTCCGTCTTCCACGCCCCGCTGATCGTGGCGACCGAGGGCCTCGCCCTCGACACGATCGTCACGTCGAACCCGGAGCGGCAGAAGCAGGCCCTCGCCGAATTCCCCGGCGTACGCTTCGCGGACTCGCCCGACGAGCTGTGGGAGCGGGCCGACGAGCTCGATCTGGTCGTGATCGCCTCGCCGAACAAGACCCATGTCCCGATCGCCACCGCCGCGCTCAGGGCCGGACTCGCGGTCGTCGTCGACAAGCCCATCGCCGGTACCGCCGCCGAGGCGCGTGAGCTCGCCGCCCTCGCCGAGGAGCGCGGCCTGCCGCTCTCCGTCTTCCAGAACCGCCGCTGGGACAACGACTTCCTGACCCTCCAGAAGCTGATCGCGGACGGTGAGCTCGGTGACGTACAGCGCTTCGAGTCCCGCTTCGAGCGGTGGCGCCCGCAGCTCAAGGGCGGCTGGCGCGAGTCGGGCGACCCGCAGGAGATCGGCGGTCTGCTGTACGACCTGGGCAGCCATGTCGTCGACCAGGCGCTGACCCTCTTCGGCCCGGTCGTACGGGTGTACGCCGAGGCCGATGTCCGCCGGCCGGGCGCCGAGACCGACGACGACACGTTCATCGCGCTCACGCATGCGAACGGCGTCCGCTCGCACCTGTACGCGAGCGCCACCACCGCGCAGCTCGGCCCGCGCTTCCGGGTGCTCGGCTCGACGGCCGGTTACGTGAAGCACGGCCTGGACCCGCAGGAGGCGGACCTGCGCGACGGCAAGCGCCCGTCCGGGTCCGGGGACGAGCGCTGGGGCAAGGAGCCCGAGTCGCTGTGGGGCCGCGTCGGCGCGGGAGAGTCCCCGCTGACCGGCGGCGGCCGCCCGGTCGAGACACTGCCGGGCGACTACCCGGCGTACTACGCGGCGATCGCGACGGCCGTGCGCGAGGGTACGGCCCCGCCCGTCACCGCCCACGAGGCGGCGGCCGCCCTGGACGTCCTGGAGGCCGCGCGCCGCTCCGCCCGCGAGGGCGTCACCGTGGAGGTCTCCAAGTGACCACGCCCGCACCCGCACCGCTCACCGTCGACGAGCTGGTCGCCCAGGAGCGCCGGCTGACCCTGCGCCGGTTCACATACGAGGACGCGTGGCTGCTCGGCAGCCTGCTGGTCGAGCTGGCCCGCGAGCACCGTTCGCCGGTCGCGATCGACATCCGGCGCGGCGGCCAGCAGCTGTTCCACTGCGCGCTGCCGGGGTCGAGCGCCGACAACGACGCGTGGATCGACCGCAAGCGCCGCGTCGTCGAGCGCTACGGCGAGAGCTCGTTCCTGGTCGGCACGCGGCACCGCGAGAAGGGCAGGACGTTCGAGGAGTCCTCGCGCCTGGACCCGGACACGTACGCGGCCCACGGCGGCTCGTTCCCGATCAACGTCGAGGGTGCGGGCGTGATCGGCTCGGTCACGGTCTCGGGCCTGCCCCAGGCGGAGGACCACGCGATGGTGGTCGAGGCCCTGGACCGCTTCATCGCGGCGTGAGCCCTTTTGGCCCGTCCGGCGATTGAGGACACGGCCGGAGGCCGTACGGGGTCTGGGGCGCGCCCCAGTTTCGGGAAGGGGCGGGCAGGGGAACAGGCCCCGCGCAGCGGCACCCGCACCGCACCCGCACCGCACCCGCACCCCCAACACCCCCGCCACCAGGCGGGCTACGCGTCCTTGAGCTCCTGGCGCTGCCTCCCCAGCCCCTCGATCTCCAGCTCCACCACATCCCCCGCCCGCAGGAACGGCTTCGGCTCCGGCTGCCCCAGCGCCACACCCGCCGGCGTACCCGTGTTGATCACATCGCCCGGGTACAGCGTCATGAACCGGCTGACGTACCGCACGACCTCCGCCACCGGGAAGATCTGGTCCGCCGTGGTGCCGTTCTGCTTGAGCTCGCCGTTGACCCACAGCTTGAGCGAGAGCGCCTGCGGGTCCGGCACCTCGTCCGCCGTCACCAGCCACGGGCCCAGCGGGTTGAACGTCTCGCAGTTCTTGCCCTTGTCCCACGTGCCGCCGCGCTCGATCTGGAACTCGCGCTCCGAGACGTCGTGCGAGACCGCGTACCCCGCGACGTACGACAGCGGGTCCTCGTCGTCCTCGACATAGCGGGCCGTACGCCCGATCACGATCGCGAGCTCGACCTCCCAGTCGGTCTTCCGGCTGCGGCGCGGTACGAGCACGGTGTCGTACGGGCCGACGACCGTGTCGGCCGCCTTGAAGAAGACGACCGGCTCGGCCGGGGTCTCCGCGCCCGTCTCGGCCGCGTGGTCGTGGTAGTTCAGCCCGATGCACACGACCTTGCCGATACGGGCGAGCGGCGGCCCGACCCGTACGCCTGCGGCGTCCAGTACGGGCAGCTCGCCGGCGTCCGCCGCGGCCCGTATCAGGGCGAGGGCGGACGCGTCGGCGAGCAGCTCCCCGTCGATGTCCGTGACAAGGCCGGACAGGTCACGCAGGGTCGTCCCGTCCTGGTCCAGCAGGGCCGGACGCTCGGCGCCCGGAGTGCCGACACGCAGCAGCTTCATGGTGTATTTCCCCTGTCGAGTACGAGCCCGGTCGATGGGTAGCGGCCATCGGAAGGATCGGAGGATTGGCCGATCCTCCAAGACATCGGACCACCCCGCAAGACCCCGTTCACAACCTGGACTCTTACGCGGCAGTAGCAAGCGCGCCCGCCGTCGGCATGTCCCGGTAGAGGAAGGCACGCTCGACGGCCGTCCAGGTGGTGCTGGTGACGATGTAGAGCGCGGCGGCCAGCGGCACCCACGCCACGGTGAGCAGCGTGGCGAAGGAGAGCAGCGGCATGACCTTGGTCATCGCGGCCATCGCGCCCATGCCCGGCGCCTGATCCGGCAGCGGCGCGGCCGCCATCTGCAGCTTCGTACGCCGGTAGTTGAAGGTCGCCACCGCGGCGACGATCGCGAAGAGCGCGATGTACACGAGCCCCGCACCGCCGAAGACCCCGCCGTGCGCGAGCGCGTCGCTCCAGCGGTCGCCGAGCGGCGCGGCGAAGAGCGTGTGGCTGAGCAGCTCGTTCGGCTCGCCGCCGATCCGCCCGCTGGAGAACAGGTGGTACATCAGGAAGAACGCCGGCAGCTGCAGCAGGCTCGGCAGGCACCCCGAGAGCGGCGAGACCTTCTCCTTCGCGTGCAGCTCCATGAGCGCCTTCTGCATACGGTCCGGGTTCTTGCCGTGCTTCTTCCGCAGCTCGGCGATCTGCGGCGAGAGCCTGGCCTTGGCCTTCTGACCACGGGCGGCCGCCCGGGAGAGCGGATGGACGGCGAGCCGTACGAGCGCGGTGAAGAGGATGATCGCGGCGGCAGTCGCGGAAGCGTGGAACAGCGGCTGGAGCAGGTCGGCGAGGTGTGCGACCAGGCTGGCGAAAACGGACATGGGTGAGCCCTCCGAGGGTCTCGTCGTGCCGGGATGAGGACATGACGGCATGACGACCCGCGAGGGGGTTCAACGAAAGGGTGCCCCTACGCGGCCGTCAGGAGGGCACGGCCGGGGGCTCGGGGCCGGGTCCGGCCCTTCGCGTCGGGATCGCGCTGCGGCAGGAACGCGGTGCGCTGCTCGCGGTCGCGGATGGCGGTGCGGACCCGGGTGCGCGGCACGGCGGGGGCGCAGCGCGCGCTGATGACGGCGCAGGCGACGAGCGCGGAACCGGCGGCAGCGGTGGCGGTCGCGGCGAGCGCGACGGCGGCGGAGAGGCTGCCGCCGTCGATCAGCAGGACTTCGACGAGGAGGAGGATCAGCAGCGCGGCGGGCCGGAGCAGCCGCGTCGGACGATGCCCGTTCATGCTCCCCCTCCCTCACGCACGTGTCCCACACACACGCCGAATTCGAACCTGTAGACCCTTAGCCGTTATACACGATCGGCGTCCACGCACCATCGGCCTCGGGGCGGACCCTCAGCGCGGCCGCATGGACTTCAGCTTCCCCCACACGACAAGCCGGTACGTGGAGCTGTACTCGGGGGTGCAGGTGGTGAGGGTGAGGTAGTACCCGGGCTCGCTGTACCCGGCGGAGGGTTTCACGGTGCTGCGCGGCACGTTCGCGATGACTCCGGTGTCCCGGGGCGCGGTCTGCGCCAGCCCCTTGTCCACGACGTACAGGTAGACCGCCTCCCGCGTCTCGACCCGTACCTCGTCCCCGCTCCTGAGCCGGTTGATGTACCGGAAGGGCTCGCCGTGGGTATTGCGGTGCCCGGCGACGGCGAAGTTCCCGGCCTGGCCGGGCTGGGCGGTCTGCGGATAGTGCCCGATATACCCCTTGTCGAGGACTCCCCTCTTCCCGATCCCCTGGGCGACGGGGGCGACGACGCCGAGCCGGGGGATGCGGAGGATGGCGTACGCCTGGTCCCAGCGGGGGGCGGTGGCGCGGCCGGGGCGTTCGGCCTCCCCACGGTCCGGCGTCTCGCCGGTCCCGCCCGTCTCGCCCTGCACGGCCTCGTCCGGTTCCTGTGGCGGCGGCGCAAGGGAGGGCGCCTGACCCTGTGGGCCCCGCCCCCAGTCCCGCTCCAGGGCCTGCACCTGACGCCCCGCGCCTTCGCGGGCCTGCCGGTTGGTCCACCAGAGCTGATGGACGACGAGGAGGAGTACGACGACGCCGAGGGTGACGGTGACCTCGGCACCGGTCCACAGCCCACGGGCGAGCGACACCCGCCGCCGCGCGGCGCGCCCCTGCGCCACGACCCGTATCCGCTCCTGCCGCCGGTCCCGCTGCCGCTCCCGCACGGCGGCACGATAGGGGCTCCCACATCAACTCACCAGACCCATGACCTCCTACGATGGCGCCCCATGAGTCCCTTCTGGCTGCTGACCCTCGTACCGTTCCTCGCAGGCGTGACGATCTGCGCCGTACAAGGCACGAACTACATCCTGGCGGAGCTCGTACGCAGCACCGGCCGCAGCGCCCTGGGCACGGTGACGAGCCACATAGCCACGCGTGAGGCGTCGTACTCCACGGCGCATCCGGTCGTGCGCTGGACGACCGACGAGGGCACGGAGGTCGAGCACCCGCTGATCGACAACTCCGGCGCCCCGCACCGGCTTCCCGAGGGCTCGCAGGTCCGCGTCCTCTACACCCCGGGCAACCCGCAGCACGCCCAGCTCGACTCCCCGGCCGCCCGCTCGAACGCGCTCTTCGCGCTGGCTCTGGGCACGGCACTCTGGCTGGGATCGCTCACGGCGGTACTCGTGAGAATCGGCTCATCCCTCTGAACCCCCGTACAGCAGTACGGTGTCCACCATGCGCCCCGACACGCCTGCCGATCACACCACCGAAGCCGAGCGCCTGCTGCGTACCGCCGCGCAGTACCCCGAGGACCATGAGCCACTGCTCCTCCAGGCCGCGGCCCACCTGGAGCTGGCGGGCGACCGCGAGCGTGCCTCCACCCTCTACGACCGCCTGCTCGCGGCCGACCCCGAGCACCCCTTTCTGATCAAGGCTCTCCAGGCGGCCAACCTCTGGGAGTACGGCCACGAGGCGGAGGCCCGCGCCCTGATCGCCGGCATCCGCGCATCGGCCCCGGCCGACGCCGCACCCTGGGAGATCATCGCGGAGACGCTGGAGTCGCACGACGAGCTCGAGGCGTCCCACGACTCGTTCACGACGGCGGTCACCCTGCTCCTCCCCGCTGGAGAGGACGAGGTCCCGTACGCCACCCAGTCCCTCCTCACGGGCCGCCACCGCGTACGCCGCCTGCTGGGCCTGCCGCACGACGAGTGGGACGGACTGGCCGACACGGTCCACACGGCCCACACGGCGGACATCTCCCTGGACGAACTCCACGACCCGAAGCGCCTGTGGGCCCTCGGCTCGGAAAACCCGGCCGAACTCCAGGCGGAAATCGCCCTCCTGCGATCCGAACTGGGCTCGTACCGCTCGGCGCTCTCCCGCCCGTTCCCGGTGGCGGTCCTCCACTGGCCGAAGCCCGAGCTGAACGAACTGCTCGCGGCGTACCCCGAGTTGGAATCCGAATACCCCACGCACAGGGCACACCTGACGGACATCGAGGCCTCGCTACGGGACCTGTCGTCGACGGGCACGGAGAACCTGGGCATCGTGACGGCAACGGTCCCGTCGTACGAGGCTTTCGCGGCCTCGGAACAGTCGGCCCCCTCGAACGCGGACCTGCTGCCGCAGTACGCGACGGTCCTGGCGGCAAGGGGCCGGGCGGCGGCATGGCCACCGGCGAAGGGGGCGGGGTGCTGGTGCGGGTCGGGGGCGGCGTACCGGGACTGCCACGGTACGGAGCAGATCTGACGCTGCTGTCAGTGACACCTGATATCTCTAGGAGGGTCTGAACGGGGAGGGAAACGCGATGACGGGTTCCGTCGATGCCAATGAGCCGGTCGCCGGGCTGTACGAGCAGCTGATCACCTTGCGGCTTGAGAACCAGCTCAAGATTCTCAGTGCAGGTAGCGGCTGGCACGCCATCGACGACGAGGTGGGACCGGAGTCGTCGCCCCATGTCATCGCACGGCACGTCGCGGAAACCATGAGACGGGTGCTGGAGAGGCTGCCTGCGGCGGAGCGGGTTCACGCGGCCAACCACATCCTGGAATCGATGAACACGATCGAGGGGGCGCGGGAGTGGGTGGACCTGGTCGCTGACGGCCCACGTCAGTTGCTCGCCATCGCAGAGCAGGAAGCGAAGGGCGTGTACGCGATCCGACCCGCGACGCCCCTGTCCGAGACTGCGCTCATCACCAACTCCCCAGAGGATCCGAGCCTCGGCTTTGAATTGCGTGCTGAGCTAGCGACCGCGGACCGTGTAGACCTGCTCTGTGCCTTCGTGAAGTGGCATGGGCTTCGCGTCATCGAGCAGTCCCTCGAATCGGCACACGCGCGAGGCGTTCCCATTCGCGTCATCACGACCACGTACATCGGTGCTACCGAGCGACGAGCGCTGGACAGGCTGGTCCAGAGGTTCAACGCCGAGGTCAAGGTCAACTACGAACTGCGGTCAACACGCCTCCACGCGAAGGCTTGGCTTTTCCGGCGCAACAGCGGCTACGACACCGCGTATGTCGGGAGCTCGAACCTGTCAAAGGCCGCACTCCTCGATGGCCTGGAGTGGAACGTCCGCCTCTCCTCCATCGCCACTCCCGATGTGTTGCGCAAGTTTGAAGCGACCTTCGACTCCTACTGGAGCGAGTCTGCATTCGAGCTTTACGACCCGGCGCAAGACTCCGCCCGGCTCGATGAAGCACTTCATTTGGCGGGCGGCGGTACCAGCGCCCCCGAGGGACGTCACATCACCCTGTCTGGGCTGGAGGTTCGCCCGTACGCTCACCAGCGCGACATGCTGGAGCGGCTCGAGGTTGAGCGCACGATCCACGATCGGCACCGCAACTTGTTGGTCGCCGCAACGGGCACTGGCAAGACCGTCATGGCCGCTCTCGACTACAAGCACCTGCGACAGAAGTACGGGCGGGACCTGCGGCTGCTGTTCGTCGCTCACCGCCAGGAGATCCTTCGGCAGTCCCTTCGCACGTACCAAGACGTGCTGGTCGATGCCAATTTCGGCGAGGAGTTGCACAGCAGCGTCGTCCTCGAGGAGTGGACGCACGTCTTCGCCAGCGTCCAGTCCCTCAACGCTCGCTCACTGGAGCGCTTCGCTCCAGACCACTTCGACGTTGTCGTCATCGATGAGTTCCACCATGGTGTGTCACCCACCTACCGACGGATCATCGACCACTTCGCTCCCGTTGAGCTGCTCGGTCTCACAGCCACGCCGGAACGCATGGATGGTCGCAACGTCCAGGACGAGTTCTTCGACGGGCGAATCGCAGCTGAAATGCGCTTGTGGGAGGCGCTTGAGAATGATCTCTTGAGCCCATTCCACTACTTCGGGGTCACCGACAACACCGATTTGACCGCGATCACTTGGAAGCGCGGCTCTTACGATGCCTCGGCGCTCAGCAACCTCTTCACAGGGAACGACGCCCGCGCTCGCCTTGTCGTGCAAGCGGTCATGGACAAGGTTACCGACCCTGGCTCCATGCGTGCTCTTGGGTTCTGCGTGTCCGTCGCGCACGCTCACTTCATGGCCGACTTCTTCCGCCGTGCCGGACTCAACGCTGTCGCCCTGTCGGGTGAGACGCCTCGTGAGGAACGCAAGACGGCGCTCAATGCTCTAAAGGCCGGCGAGTTGCAGGTCATCTTCTCGGTCGACCTCTTCAATGAAGGTCTGGACATCCCAGACGTCGACACGCTGCTCCTCCTACGCCCAACGTCCAGCGCCACCGTCTTTCTTCAGCAACTGGGGCGCGGGCTGCGAAGGAGCGAGGGCAAGGCGGTGCTCACGGTCCTGGACTTCATCGGGCAGCACCGCAAGGAGTTCCGCTTCGAGGAGCAGTTCCGATCTCTGACAAATCTGACGCGCAACCGTCTGCTCGCCAACATTGAGCAAGACTTCCCCCGGCTGCCTTCTGGCTGCCAGATCGTCCTTGAGTCCAAGGCCAAAGAGCTGATCATCGACAACATCCGCAGTCAGATCAGCGTCAATGTCACGCAGCTCGCCCGTGAGGTTGGCCAGTACGGCGAGCCACGGCTCTCGTCCTACCTCAAGGAGAGCGGACGCTCACCTAAGGAGATCTACCGGGGCAACGGCAACTCTTGGACGGGCCTTCTCCGGCGCGCGAAACTACTCAACTCCCGTGCCCCGGAAGGCGAGGAGGCTCTTCTCAAGCGCGTCTCGGCGTTCCTCCACGTAGACGACCCACAGCGGGTAGCGGCGTACACCAAATTCCTCGAGGACGAGGCCCCGGCCTACGACGACCTCGATGAGCGCGAACAGGCGTATACGCGGATGCTCTACTTCTCCCTCTGGCCCCTCGGGGGCTTCGCCACCTACCAAGAAGCCCTGGACACACTCCGCCCGCAGCATGCCTTCCGCGACGAGCTCCGCCAGGTCCTAGCCCACGTCCTAGACCACGCAGACCACGTCCCGGTGCCCCTGCTTGAAGACCTCGCCAGCCTCCCGCTCACGGTGCACGCCTCGTACAGCCGCGAGGAGATCCTCCCGGCTCTGGGCCAGTCGTTCATCGGTGGCTTCATGCCCGGCCACTTCCGGGAAGGCGTGAAGTGGTGCGAGAGCATCCAGACCGATGCGCTGCTGATCACGCTTGAGAAGGACGAGAAGGACTTCTCCCCGCAGACCCGGTACAAGGACTACACCATGAACGAGGTTCTCTTTCACTGGGAGTCCCAGAACCAGACCTCCGAGACCTCCCCCACCGGCGTCCGCTATCAGTCCCACAAGGAAAAGGGCTCCCACGTCCTCCTCTTCGTCCGCCGTTTCAAGAAGACGGACATCGGCGGACCTCAGCCGTGGATGCTACTGGGCCCCGCCGAGTACGTGGAACACAAGGGCAGCAAGCCCATGGGCATCATCTGGGAGCTGCGGCACGAGATCCCGGCCGATGTGTGGACCTACTCCGCAATTGCTGCAGGCTAGCTCCCCTGTCCCGTTGTCAGGTACAGAACCCTCAAGGGTCGAGCTTGACCAAATACAGGATCACTCCACGGAGTTCGTGACCGCGTCCACTACCTGAGTGATCCCTTTCACTGCCCCCGAACCTGCCTCGATCGCGGTCTGCAGTTGGGTTGCGCCTGTCGTGAATACGACCGATGCCGCCACAAATCCCAGAAGTGCCCGCTTCCATTTCCCTCCTGTCTCAGCGTCACCGCCGGCCAAGGCAGTCGAAGCCTGAGCCAGTGAGCCGATCACGCTACTCGTCTCGCGTGACACTCGAGCAACGCCGAAGAGCTCTACGTTACTTATGAGCCAGACGAGGTGATGGATCTGATGAACTATCTGGCCCTTGAGCTCTGCAGGCAACTCAGAATCTGGCGTTTCAGCGAGTATCGCAAGCCACGAATTACAACTCTCACTCAGCGCTTCAAGGTTATCGCCTCGAGGAGCCGAACTGGTACCGAACAAAACCTCCGCTACTAGGTCCGCCGCTGACTCAAGATGGTCGAGCATCTCTTGATTGATCAGCGCCCGCGCAGGACGTGCCGGGTCCACCCAACCGGCGTTCGGCTGCACGATGGCTGACCACCATTGCGAATAGTATCGCGAAAATCTAACCCTGGAACGCTCTGGCAGTGCCTGTATCTGCTCAATTGTCTCTGACAGCAGAGAGGAAACCTCGGCATGCCGACGAGCAAACTCGCCTGAATCCCACTCCGCATCGAGGGCCACAGACCATCCCTCGCGGAACGTCGGCGCCCCCGATTCGCACACCTTCACAAGAATTCCGTGCAGGCTATGCGGGCTCGTCCCCAAAACCCCTCCCCATTTTCCACCGTGTCACTAACCCATCCAGCAAGTGACAAAACTATCAGCCGAATCGCCTGAGTCCCACAGGTGCCACGCATGGGACAACGAGATGACTGGTTACCTCCAAGTACCAGATGATCAAGTACGAAAGGTGCGATTTGCGACGATTCGCTCAATGGCCTCGGCCTACCAACTGAACCGTTTCGCTCGAGCACGCACACCGGGCGCTATCGTCTACCAAAACTCGGGGAGGGGAATCTATGGCGATCATCAAGCACGCTGCCCGCCAGACTCTTGGGCAACTCATCGGAGCCAACAATCCGCCCGTAGAAGTGCCCAATGACAGCCAGCGGCAGTACGCATGGGGGAAGAGAGAGGTAGACACGTACTGGTCCGACATCCAGAAGTTCATGAAGGCTCGCCGTACCGGAAGCGAGGCATCGGCCGAATACTTCATCGGCCCCATCGTAACCATCACGGACGACAAGGTGACGAGTCGTTCACTCCTGGATGGACAGCAGCGCCTCACCACTTCCACGATACTCATCGCCGCCATTCGAGACATCCTCGGCAAAATGGCATCCACCGAAGCCCGGGTGATGGCGAACAACATCCAACGCGACTACATCGCCCGAAAGGATGGACGCCACTCCCGCCCACAGCACTTCTTGACCCTCTCCCTGTTCGATCGCGACTTCTTCCGGGATTTCATTCAGGACTGGAATGAGACCACGGGGAAAGTTGCAAACACAGAAAAGCCTTCCCGCCCTTCACATAAACTCATACAGGACGCAAGTGCACTCTTCCACTCACACATAGCTTCAGCGCTCGACGGAATCCCAATGGAGGACGACCGCCTAGACTGGCTTGACGAACTCAAAGACTGCCTGGTAAAGGGCTTGGTATTCGTCGAAGTGCAGACGCCTACCTCCAGCGACGCTAATGAGGTATTCGAAACCATCAATTCTCGCGGAAAGGACCTGTCTACAGTCGACCTCGTTCGGAATTTCCTTATGGAAAAGAGCAGAGATGACGACGAAAAGAATCGGGTGAACACTGCATGGCGATCGCTGCTCGACGGCTTCGAGCGACGCGAGGACATAGAGAAGTTCCTACGACATTTCTGGGTCGCCCGGCACGGCGACGTCAGATCACATAGCCTCTACACCACCATCAGAGCCGACCTGACACAACGTTTTGAGTTGGTGACCCCACGATACGAAGTACGGACCTTCGCAGCCGAGCTTCAAAACGCCTCGGGTCGCTATCTTGAGTTGATCACTTCGGGCACGGGCCTAGAGACTCTCGACAATCTACTGGACGAGATTAAGGCCCTCGGCGCCGATGCCTCTTATCCCTTGCTACTTGCCGTTTCGGAAAGGTCCGACTACAGCGAGATGGCCACGGTGACGCGTGCGCTAATCAGCTACTACGTGCGCTGGACGGTCGTTGGCCGCCGCGAGTCCACACTCCTAGAGGAGAAGCTGTTTGACCTCGCCAAGCAGGTGAACAACGGCGGGCACCTGACAGCGGCGGTCCAGCAGATCATCGACTGGACACCTGACGACGAGGCGTTCCAGTCTGACTTCGAGCAAGCCCCCATACCCAAGAGCACTCAGGCCAGGTACCTGCTCACTAAGATCGAGCAGCATCTAAGGCGCGAAGCAGGCGTGGACGATGTCGTCGTGGCGAGCTCGAGCGCCGTGCACGTCGAGCACATCTACCCCCAGTCGCCCGAGGCGGAACTCCGCCTCGAAGACCACCCAGCCTGGGTCAACAGGCTCGGCAACCAGACACTGCTGCACGGCCGGAAGAATCGAGCCGCGTCAAACAAGGCCCATCCTGAGAAGGTTGACGCGTACAGCGCTTCCTCGCTGCTGATCACGCAGGACACTGGGATCGACCGTTTGTGGGATTCCACGGCGGGCCGTTGGCGCATCCGGGGGATAGAGGAGCGCCAGGCGGACCTCGCCAAGATCGCCATCGATGTCTGGCCCCGTGAGGCTCGCGAGCTCCCGAGCTAGCCCAAGACCGGGCAGGCCTTACAGGCATGCCTCGAACCTCGTCTGGGCCTCGTCGAGCGCGCAGTCAGCGTCACCCCCATGGGCGCTGAGCCAGTGGAGGAGGTCGGCGATCAGATCAATCGCCGCCTCCTCCATCATCGCCATCCCGCGCCGACCACTGCCCAACACGTATGGAGAACGGCACATCTGATAGAGCGCCAGAAGCGCTTCAGTTTCGTCATTCCGAGCGCCGCCTGCGTGCCCGTTCGGGGACTCCAGGTCGGTCGCCAGTTCACACCAAGTGACCTTGGAGTCGGCGCGCATCGCAACGCCCCACCGATCGGCAGTAGCGTCCACAAGAGCCACGCCACGGCCGGCTTCATCGTCACTTCGCGCCGCCATGAGTGTGGGCAACGCCTGCGTGTCAGGGTCGTGGACTTCGATGCGGAGGTTCGTCCCGTTCATCGAGACTGCGAGCGTCGTGGGCGTCTGCGGGCCAACATGCCGGACGACGTTGGCGACCAGCTCGGTCACGCAGAGCTGAGCCGCATCAATCAAGTTGGCCAGGCCCCAGCGGCTGAGGTGGAGACGCATCACGCGCCGTAGCCCGGCGATCTCTTGAGCCTCGGCCAGAAAGGGGAGCTCCCAGGCCTTGCGCGGTACGTCACAGCGGTACTCGTTCATTTCTGCCCATCCTCCGGCGAACCACGGCCGTTGCGTTGTGTAGCCTCTTGCTCCTTAAGCGTGACATTGGAACTTCCAAAATGGAACTCTCATTGGTTACTTGTGGGAGCGCGAGAAAGGCTGTGCGCCCCTGGCGTGCGCCGTCTTGTCCGCGCAGCGCTGAGGCATGCACGCTCGGGAGACGACACGAAGGGCCTTGACCATGGCAGTTGGACCGACCACCCGCAGGCGCCAACTTGGCGCCGATCTACGCCGCCTGCGCGAGCGCAAGGGCCTCACGCTGGAGGAAGCCGGGGCGTTGGTTGGCGTCTCCAAAGCCACCTTGAGCCGCTACGAGAAGAAGGAAGGCGCCGTCAAGTGGCCTGCCGTCGACGCGCTTTGCCGGGAGTACGGTGCGTCGGACCAGGAGCGCGAGACACTCGTCGAATTGGCCAAGGGAGCCAAGATTCAAGGATGGTGGCGATCGCTCGCTGACCCGATCCCTGAGTCGATGAACCTCATGCTGACTCTGGAAGACGAGGTCGTACGCGAGGACCACTACGCCTGCATGTACGTGCCTGGCCTGCTCCAGACCCGCGCGTACGCAGAGGCAGTGCACCGTGCATCCGAAATGCGATGCACGGATCAAGAGATCGCGCACATGGTCGACATCCGCATGAAGCGGCAGGAGCTTCTAGATCGAGAGGAGCCCCCGCACATCTGGGCCGTGATCGACGAAGCCGTTATCCGACGCATGGTCGGCGGGCGCGACGTGATGCGGGACCAACTGAGCCTCCTGCTGACGCGGGCCGATGAGCCTCAAGTGACCGTTCAGATCCTGCCGTTCGCCGCCGGTGCCCATGCCGCCGCGGTGGGGAGCTTCGTCATCCTCGGAGGACCCGCCCCCGAACTCGACGTCGTATATGTGGACATCATCGGCGGCGGGCTATTCATGGAGAAGCCGCAGGAACTGGAGCGCTATAAGTTGGCATTCGAGTACCTGCGCGCGCAGGCGCTGGACATCCACGCGTCAGCCGCGCTCCTGGATCGGGTCTGCAAGGAGCTGTGATGGATCAGGAAGACGTCCGCTGGATCAAGTCTTCGTACAGCGGAGGAAGCGGCACCGAGTGCGTCGAGGTCGCCGCGTCTGCGGTGGACGTCGCCGTCAGGGACTCCAAGGTTCCGCATGGTGCGCGAATCGAGCTCCGACCGGCCGCCTGGAGGGAATTCGTGGGCGCCCTACTCGAGGGACGCCTCAGCTAGGGGCACCGACGCCCCCTCCTTCCTTCGATTGGACGCCGGCCACACCTGCGCTGCGCGGGGTCAGTTGAGATCCCGTTTTTCCAATCCCCGCGTCCAGCCGGATCTCGCGCAGCGGTGCGGCAACCGCTTCGCGCACGGCCTGCACGCTGGACGACGGGGATGTGGGAGGCAAGGCTGTTCTGGCGTGCTCGCCCTAGTGGATCTCGAATTGCTCGTGTGGGATGGCTCGGTCCCACACGCGTTCAAAGCCGGAGGCGCACAGCTCCACAAGCCTCGGTTCGTCGAGGAACTCATCCTGGATGAAGTCGCCACCGCCGGAGAAGTGGTGGATCCTCACCGTGGTGTCGTCGAACACCCAGAAATCGTTGCCCGGCAGCAGCAGATCCGACGCGAGCCGCCGCGGCACCCAGCGCACCTGCTCGCCCGCGGTCACGTTGGCGTGTGTGACGTAGTGCTCCCAGCGGATGTACTCGGTCACCGGTTCGGAGATTACGCGGGCTCGGCGGACCGTCACCCCTCGGGCGACGGCGTCGGCGATGCTCTGGTGGAAGGGGCGCCACCACGAGTCGCGGTCGTTCCAGTCGACGCGGTGGCCCTCCTGCCATGCCTCGAAGCGAGGATTGCTGTAGTAGATGTCACGCATCTCCAGGTGAACGGCCGACCTCTTGGCGCTGGACAGTAGGTCATCGAAAGTCGGGACGTTCGACGGCATCGCATTCCTCCTTCGGGATGTGCACCATGAGCGCGGGGATTCGCCGATGGCGGCGTGGATTGTGGAAGAGCTTCAGGCGGGTTGACGGCATGCTCGCGCTGCTGTGATCTCCCCAAGGCTGTCCCGGAGTTGGCCCAGGGCGGCCGAGGGCGCGCTTCTGGTTTGGGTAGCAGGTGCTTGTTTGCGCCTCCGAGGTCAGTTCAGAGCATCGATAGCCGTCACTATCAGCGCCCGTGCCGCTTGTCCGTACACAGCCATGGTCCGCAGCTCCTCGAACGCCTTCAGGTACAAGCCGATCTCGCTCGGCTGTGTGACGTTCACCTGCGCCGACAGGAGCTCCACCGAGACCAGGGTGTCGTCGTACATGCTGAACGTCTCCTGCGCCCACAGGCGTCGCTCCGGCGTGGACGCAGGGATGACGCCGAGTGACACCGACGGAAGTGCCCCGGCGGTCAGCAGATGGCCCAGCTGCGCGGCCATCGCGTCGGCGTCGCCCAACTGATAGTTCAGGGCGGCTTCTTCGACGAGGAAGACAAACCGGTGCCCTTGCTCATGGATGACCTGGGATCGTTCGAGGCGTGCGGTGGCAGCCTCTGCCGCATCGTCCGGCACGTCGTGGAAACGGGCGTTCGCGCTCAGCAGCGCCTGCGCGTACCCCTCCGTCTGGAGCAGGCCCGGGACCAGCGTCGAGCAATACACGCGGAACAGTCGTGTCGATTTATACAAGGGCACATAGCTGTCCTGGAGTTGGCGGAGCCCCGTGCGGACCCGCCGCCGCCACTCTGTGTACATGGACTCCGCATGACGTGATGCCGCAATCAGGTCCGCGGCTTGGCTCACCGCGTCGCATGTGCGGCACCACAGGCGAATGTCCGTGGGTGACGGCGGCGTCTTCGCGTTCTCGATCCGTGAGGTTTTCGCGTGATGCCATCCGCATCGATCGGCCAGCTCGGTCACTGTGAGCCCAGCTTCCTTCCTCAGTTCTCGGAGCTGACGCGCCACATTCTCGCGAGCAGCCTGAGCCGAGGATGAAGGGGAGGTGGGCATGTGCTGGCCTGTCCGGTGCGGTTAGTGGATCTCGTACTGCTCGTGCGGGACGGCCCGCTGCCAGACAGCATCGAACGCGACACTGCACTGCTTGGCAATGGCCGGCTCGGTACGCAGCTCCATCCCAGACTCCTGCCAATCGCCGTTGCCCGTGAAGTGATTGAACAACACGGTCGTACCGTCGAAGATCCACAGGTCGTTGCCAGGAAGGAGCAGGTCTGAGGCGTACCGCCTTGACAGCCAGCGAACTTGCTCGCCGGCATGGACGTTAACGGTCGTCCCGGCGTGCTCGTACCGGATGTAGTCGGTGACGGGCTCGGCCACGACCCGTGCCCGGCGAACAGTCACTCCGCGGGCCACTGCGCGGGAGATGAGATCGACCCAGGGACGCCAGTACGCCGACTCCGGGTCTGCATCCCGCAGCCCAGTGCGCCTCCATTCGGCGAAGTCGTCAGCTTCGTCTCCGACGCCGTAGAGGTCACGCATCTCCAGGTGCACGGCTGAGTGCTGCGCACCCTCCATGAGGTCGTTAAAGCTGGGCTCGCTCTGCGGCATCGCACGCCTCCCTCAGCATCGGCACCATCCGGAGGGGGATCCGGATCACTGTCTCGTGGGCGGGGATGCCTTTCGCGTGTCCCAGTGCCGTGGTTCGTACGCACTCGGCGCGCGTCTCCTCGTCGGCGGTGTAGCTCTGCACGACGATGTCCCGTGTTTCGGAGTCCACCCACGCCGTTGGTGAACCGTTCTGTCCCGTCTCGGGGTCGATTCCGATGAACGTTAAGGGCATGGCCGCCTCCGGTGCGTAGCTGGTGCACTGATGTGCACCAATCTCCAACTCCGAGTGCGGGCCGTCAAGGGCGCGATACAGCCACATCTCACCATCGGATGCATGTACGCACACTGGTGCACATTGTTGGCTTGTGCGCGCGCGGTCTCCCTACGTTCAGAGCATTCGCTGCTGATGACCCGACGGGGGACGCCCGTGATGACGATCAAGGTGTACCGGTTGCATGGGACTTCACGCCGACGGCGGGAGATCCGAAGGCTGACAGTCCCGAACGGCGACCCCGAACGCATCCCGGATTCGCTCGCGCTCCCGCCGTGCACCTGCCCCCGTTGCAGGCCCGACCAGTGACCGCCCCCACATCCGCCGAGCGCGAGCTCCCCGCCGCCGTAGACCTCTCCTGGGAGCAGTACGCCGGCCGCGCCTGCGTTTGGTGCGACCAGCCCCTGACGACCGGCGCACGCAGCGTCGGCACCGCCCGTGATCGGCGCCCACGTCCTCGACATCGAGGTGTACGCGGGCCCGTGCTGTCCGCAACCCATCACACACCCGAGGAGTACCGCATGACCGCTCTCGCAACAGACCAGGCCACGGGTCGCCGACTCGTCGACGCCGGGCTCTTCGAACGGCTCGTCACCTTCCTCGAGTTCGAGGAGGACATGGACCGACCCCGGGCCGAGCGCGTGATGGACCAGGCCCTCGCCTTCATCGACATGGCCGGGCACCGCACCGACGTGCCGCTCTCCCCGTCGCGGAAAGTCGACCCCGGCTGGCACGCCTTCATCCTGCACAGCCACGAGTACGCCGACTTCTGCCACCGCCGGTTCGGCGCGTTCCTGCACCACAACCCGCTCAAGGGCCAACGCCTACGCGACGGCGTTGCCATCAAGCGCACAGTCCGTGCGATCGAGGAGATGGGCTACGTCGTCGACCACGAACTGTGGGGCACCGCGGCGGAGTGCAACGCGCCGTCTTGCTGCGGCGACGGCGACGGCTGCTGACCCGATGCTCACGTGTGGCCCGCCTCCCCCCAGTGGGCCGCGCACCCTCGAGCGCAGAACGGAAACCCTCCCGTGGCCACCCTGCTCTCCGCACGCAGCCGCCTCACGGTCTTCCACCTGGAGGGCCTGACCGTCGCGTACACCACACAGTCCAGCGACTCCCGCGGCCTGGGAGACATTGCCGTCGTCACAGTCGTCGCCCCGGACAGCTCGACCGGTGACCACCTGTGGCGGCTGGCCGCGAGCATGTTCACCAACCCGCCCCCGGGCCAGACACAGGCCCGATGGATCCTCACCCAATGCACCAGGGCCCGCGCCGTCAAGGCACCCACCTACCGCGATCTTCCCGACGCCAAGTGGACTGCCGACCTGACCCGCGAGCTGCACCTGGACGCCCTCTTCGCCAATCACGCCATCCTCCGCACGGGTCGTCTCACCATCGAGTGACCGATCGAGCAACCCGCCAGTCCCGGCTGTCCGCGGTCCCCGTCGCGGACAGACCGGGGCTACCCCGGTTCGCGGACACGCTGCCTGGGCCGCCTTCGTCGCAGCCCTGCGCCGGGCGCGGCTCAGCCAAGGGAGCCCACGCGCACCGCCGGCCCGACCCTCGCCGCCCCCGTCGCCAGCGCCCCGCGCACCGCCGTCGCGATGTCTCCCGGGCTGTCGCGGAGTTGGGACGGCGACGCCGAGAGCACGATCACGCCATGCCGGGCCATCCGGTTGCGGCGGGTCATCGTCCGTTCCCAGTCCCCCGGGCTCAAGTGCCATTCGCGGGAGTCGATTTCGAGGGCCACTCCCGCGTGTGGCCAGTACGCGTCGGGGCGGGCCAGGAACGTGCCGTCCGGCAGGTACAGGTCGCGGTTCCACACGGGGTCCGGGATGCCTGCCTCCCGAAGGATGCGGCGGGCGCGGGCCTCGGCGACGGAGCGGACTCCTGCCGTCAGGGCATCGATCGTCGTCGCGACCCGGGGGTCGCTCGCGCGGTGGGTGGAGCGGAGCGCCGTCGTGAGCTCGTCGAGGGTGCAGCGGCCGCGTTGGACGACCTCGGCGAGGAGCGCCGTCACCGCGTCCTGGCCCGTCAGATACGGGATCGCGTCAGCCGTGGCTCGGGTCAGCGGCGCGCAGGGCAGGCCCTCCACCGGCAGTCGGCGGCAAGGGACTTGGGTGCGATGGGTGCGGACGTAGCCATGGCTGCGCGGGTTGCGCGTGCCCGGTACGAGTACGTCCACCGGGCCCAGCCGCGTCAGCGGGGCCGCCGCCCGCACCCCGTACAGCGCGAGTGCCGCCGTGCCCGTGAGCAGTGCGGCCTCGCCGGCGTACAGGAGCGCGGCGCGTAAGCGCTGGCGTGGGCTCGGGACTCCCGTCTGGAGCAGGACCACGCGTGGGAGTAACCGTTGCCAGGGGCCGCCGCGGGTGCAGCGGTCGGCGATGGTCGAGGTGGGCAGGCCGAGGGCGGCCAACTGCCTTGAGGTGGCGAGGCCGTCCTGGGCCGTGACGATCGGGTCGGTGCAGGTGCGCGTGGGCAAGCCATGCCCCTGGCGAACCGTTCCGCTAACCGGTGTTGCGGAATCGGTGAGCAGTAAGTCCCGTTCCTGTACCGGGATTCCGGGATCGCCGGAATCCGCGTTCACGATCACGTCCGGGGTCGCGGCCCTCACCAGCGAGGGCGGTGCGCCAACTCAGGGCAGCCACAGGGGCGTCGGTGCACAGGCCCTCGCCGTCCCGAGAGCGTCAGCCCCAGCAGTGACGTAGGGAAAGTACGCACACTTTCATCACAATCACGCGATGTTCCCCCACATTCACACCCCGTGAGCTCAAACGGAATGCCATGCTCAGCTTCTCAGTTCGGAACCATCCATCTTTGGGGGGCACATGTCATGGAGAGGTAGTACGCGCGCGAACAGCGCGGTGGCGGCCTGCGCGTTAGTGATGGCGGTCGGGCTCGTGGGGTGCGGGGGGACCAGCGACGACGGCACGTCCGAGGCGGCTACGACGAGCGCGGCGCCCAAGGCGGCCGCACCGGTGAAGGCCACGCCCGAGCCGGTGCTCGGGCTCGTCGACGACGAGGCGAGCGCCGATGCCGCGAAGGCGGTCGTGGTGAAGGTGCTCGGCAACGACACCGTCACGCTCAAGGACGGCACGTCGGGCAACGTCGAAGTCGCCCTGGAGGCCGGTGAGTTCACGGTCTCGGTGGAGACCCGGCCAGGGAACGGCACCGCGAAGGTCGACGGGTCCACCATCGTCTACACGTCCGCCGCCGGGTACGGGGGCACCGACGAGTTCACGTACCGAGTGGATGTGGCGGGAGCCGGGGCCGAGCCGCTGAGCGGAACCGCCGTCGTACGGATCACCGTGACGGCGCCCACGCCGACGCCCACCCCCGTGAAGCCCAAGAAGCCCGCGCCGCCCAAGGTCGTGTACGCCAACTGCGACGCCGTACGGGCCGTCGGCGCCGATCCGATCGGGCGTACGGATCCCGGGTACGGGCCGCATCTCGACCGGGACGGGGACGGCGTCGGCTGCGAGCCGTACGGTGGCGGAAGCGGCGGTTCCACCGGAGGCAGCACGGGCGGCAGCACGGGGGGCAGTACCGGAGGCGGCGGCGGGAGTACGTACTACGAGAACTGCACCGCCGTACGGGCCGCCGGTGCCGCCCCCATTCACGCCGGGGATCCCGGCTACGGGCGGCACCTCGACCGCGACGGGGACGGCGTCGGCTGCGAGTGATCGAGCGGGGCCGCCCGGCCGGCGTATTCGCGTCGGCGGTAGTCGTCCGGTCAGCGGTAGTCGTCCGGGTGGTCCTGCATCCAGGTGTTGATCTTGTCGCGCACGCCGATGAGCTCGCTCCGGTGCTTCTCGAGGTTCGCGGTCGACGTGTCGTCGCCCAGCGTCTCCTGGAGCGCGCTCATCCACGCCAGCGGCTGCTTGAAGTGGCCCGGGCCCTTCGGGTCCGCCTTCATCGCCTCGTCGAGGCCCGTCAGTTCGTCGTTCACCCGGCCCAGGAAGTAGTCGCAGTTCCCCGGGGTGCAGGTGTCGCCCAACGTGGCCTGCAGGGTGGCGAACGCGTCGCGGACCTTCTCGACGGGAGTGGGCAGCGGTTCCTGGGCCTCCGGTTCCGCGGCGGCCGGTTCCGCGGCGGCCGGTTCCGCTCCGTCCGCAGCGTCCGCGACCTTCGCTGGCTGCTCCGACGCAGCGGGCTTCCGGTCGGACCCGGCCTCCGGGGAAGCGGAGCAGGACACAAGAAACGCCGCCAGGAACACGGCGGCCACGGCCGTACCGCGGCCTTCATGGATACGCATGAGGACCCCCCCTCAGTACTGAGCTCGCGCTGAGCTCGTCGGCGACCCTACCCGCGGAGGCACACAGGCTCGTACGCGCCTCATGGGGAACGGGAATGGCGGCCGGTGAGTTGGTCACGGCCGAGGCGAGGCCGGTCACGACCTCGCGGGCGGGGTGGCCGTCGGCCACACCCGGCAGGCCGCCGCGGCGTCGGACAGCGGCACCACGATGGTGGTGACAGGCCGCAAAGCCCCCATACGGGCGGGTACTTGGACCGAGTCCTTCAAGTGGAGCACGAGGGCGCTCGCCTCCCGTCCAGGCACCACGAGGTCGGACGAGGACGGCCGGTGGTCGTGTCGACCGGCAACCTCGACCCGCCGGACAGCCCTGAGGGGGATCTCCACGCTGCGGCGCAGCCCCCAGCGAAGGACGATGCGCCCATGGCCCAGGGTGTGGGGTCGTACCCGGCCGGCGGTGGCGAACGCCGCGGCCGCGGCGGCGGCGGCACACAGATCCGCCCGTGCCTCAATGTCCTTGGCCAGGAGGAGCTCCGGTCCGTGCCGGAACCCGGAAGGCGTGGTGTCCGTCATGGTGTGTTCCTCCTACGGTCGGTAGGGCCCGCGCTAATATTCGGACCGTTGGTCCGGATTCAATATGCGGACCATCGGTCCGATTTTCTGGTCGAGGAGGAACCATGCCGCCCGCACGCAAGGAGCGAGCCGACGCCGCCCGCAACCGGGAGGCGGTGCTGACCGCCGCAGCACGCCTGTTCACCGAGCGCGGCGACCCCGACCGCGTCTCCATGGATGACATCGCCGCGGCCGCCGGAGTCGGCAAGGGCACGCTCTTCCGCCGCTTCGGCGACCGCGTCGGACTCGTCAAGGCCCTCGTCGAGCAGCGCACCGAACAGCTGAGGGCCGATGTCGTCGCGGGCCCCCCGCCGCTCGGCCCCGGCACCCCGGCCGGCGAACGCGTCCTCGCCCTCCTCGACGCACTGCTGAGCCTGAAGCTCGAAACCCGCCCACTGATGCTCGCCCTGGAGAGCGCGGGCAGCGGCAGCCCGTACCTGAACGACGCCTACGCGCTGTGGCACGCACAGCTCGCCTCGCTGCTGGCCGAGGTCCGCGGCGAGCGGGACGCCGACTACCTCGCTCATGCCCTGCTGGCCGCCGTACGCAGCGACCTCATCGAGCACCTCGCCACGAGCGGCACCTCACCGCAGCACATCCACGACGGAGTCGACGCGCTCGCCCGCGCCGTGCTGGCGGCGCCGGCGCCGGGAGGGGCATAGTGGGCGGTCATCCGCGGCCGCACTGAACACTTCCGTCCCGCCGCACGTATTCAACGGCAACCTCCCCTGGTTGCTGGGCGCGTGACCGTACGACGGCAGGAAGCGGTCACGCGCCCAGCGCGTGCGCCAGCGTGTAGATCAGCAGGCCGGCCAGCGCGCCGACCACCGTGCCGTTGATCCGGATGAACTGCAGATCGCGGCCGATGTGCGCCTCGATCTTCCGCGATGTGTGCTCCGCGTCCCAGCTCGCGACCGTCTCCGAGATCAGCGAGGTGATCTCGGCGCGGTACGTGGTCACCACGTACACCGCCGCCTCCTCCACCCAGCCGTCCAGCTTCGACTGCAGCCGGCCGTCCGTCGCCAGCCGCGCGCCCAGCGACAGCAGCGAGGCGCGGGCCCGCAGCCGCAGCTCGCTCCGGTCGTCCTCCGCCGCCGAGATGATCATGGCGCGTACGGAGGACCAGGCCGAGGCGATCACGTCCTGCACCTCGGAACGGGACAGCAGCTCCGACTTCATACGCTCCACCCGGTCCCGGGTGTCCGTGTCCGACTGGAGGTCGGCCGCGAAGTCCGTCAGGAAGCGGTCGATCGCTCCGCGCGCCGGGTGCTCGGGCATGTCCCGCATCTCGGTGACGAAGCGCAGCAGTTCCTTGTAGACGCGTTCGCCGACCCGCTTGTCCACGAAGCGCGGCGTCCAGCCCGGCGCCCCGCCCTCGACCGCGTCCAGCACCGAGTCCGCGTGCAGGACGAGCCAGTCGTGGGCGCGGGCGCAGATCAGGTCGACGGCACGGTGGTGGGCGCCGTCGGCGACGACCTTCTCCAGGGTCTTGCCGACGCCCGGGGCGATCTCCGCGCTGTCCGCGCGGCGCGTGATCGCCTCGCCGACGACCGCCTGGACGTCGGAGTCGCGCAGCACGGCCAGCGCGCCGCGCAGGGCGGTGGAGAGCTCGGCGGTGACCCGGTCGGCGTGGGCGGGTTCCGCGAGCCAGGCGCCGAGGCGGCGGCCGATGCCGAGGGCGTGCAGCCGGGTGCGTACGACGTCGCCGGAGAGGAAGTTCTCGCCGACGAAGGAGCCGAGGGTGGTGCCGAGCTGGTCCTTCTTGTTCGGGATGATCGCGGTGTGCGGGATGGGCAGGCCGAGCGGGTAGCGGAAGAGGGCGGTGACCGCGAACCAGTCGGCCAGGGCGCCCACCATGCCCGCCTCCGCCGCGGCGGCGACATAGCCGGCCCAGGGGCCCGCTCCCGAGTTCTTCGCCCAGGTGGCGAGTACGAAGATGAGGGCGACCAGCAGGAGCGCGCCGGTCGCCGTCGTCTTCATCCGGCGCACGCCACGCATCTTCTCCGCGTCCGCGTCGGTGTACGCGAAGGAGGGGAGGGGCGTGCGGGCGCGGGCCCCGGCTGCCCGGTCCTTGCCCGGCCCGTCCTCGGCCGCCGGGTCCTTGTCGGGCCCGCCGCCGTCGAGCTGTTCCCGTTCTGTACGTTCCATCCGCTCCACCCGTCCGCGCGCCCCGTACGCATTGTCCCTATCTCAGGTACTCCCGGGACGCACATCGAGTTCCCGTGACATGTCGCATGATGTGCTCATGAACAAACGCCGCGGGTACGCGACACTCGCTGCCCTCACGGCCGTCGTTGCCCTCATATGCGGCGCGATATACCTCGGAGTCGGTGCCGCGGCGGGCACCCCGCCCCGTACGCCCACCGCCGCGCCCGCGGTCTGGGTCGGCACCTGGTCCGCCGCCCCCGCGAAGGCCTCGCCGGCCAAAACCGCGGCCACAGCCGAGTCCGGAGCCGGCGGACACCACGCGGGCAGCTCCGTACGCAATGTGGTGCACACCAGCATCGGCGGCACCGCCGCCCGGATCACCCTCACCAACCTCCTCGGCAGCCGGCCCCTCACCATCGACCAGGTCTCGATCGCCCTGCGCTCCGGCCACGGCCCCGCGGCCCTTCCCGGCACCCTGCGCCGGGTGACGTTCCACGGGGCGGGCGGCGTCACCGTCGCGGTCGGCGGGCAGCGCGTCAGTGATCCCGTCGCGCTGGAGATCCCGTACGACAGCGATGTGCTGGTCACCGTCCACTCCGCCGCTCCCGGCGGGCTCGTCACCGTCCACCCGCAGGCGCGCCAGACCTCGTACGTCGCTGACGGCGACCGTACGCAGGACCCCGGCCCGGACGCGTACACCCGGCGGACCGGCGCCTGGCACCACCTCACCGCCGTCGATGTGCTGACCCGGGACGCGCGCGGCGCGGTCGTCGCCATCGGCGACTCGATCACCGACGGGGTCACCTCGACCTCCGACGCCAACCGCCGCTGGCCGGACGTCCTCGCCGACCGGCTGCGGGGACGCTACGGCGTGCTCAACCAGGGCATCAGCGGAAACCGTCTCCTCACCGACGGCCGGGGCCCCAGCACGCTCGCCCGCTTCGAGCGCGATGTGCTCGCGCAGAGCGGGGTCAGGACGGTGATCGTCGCGATCGGCATCAACGACCTGCTGCGGGAGCCGGGCACCGGCGCCGACCGGATCACGGCCGGGTTCACCGAGCTCACCCGCCGGGCACACGCGCGCGGACTGCGCGTGATCGGCACGACCCTGCTGCCCTGCGACGGGCACCACCGCTGCACCCCGGCCCTCGATGCCGTGCGGGGCAAGGTCAACGCCGCCGTCCGTACGGGCGGGATCTTCGACGCGGTCGTCGACTTCGACCGGGCGCTGCGGGATCCGTACGCACCCGCCCGGCTGCGGCCGATGTACGACTCCGGGGACCATCTCCACCCCAGCGACGCGGGTTACGCGCGGATGGGCAGGACCGTGGACCCGGCGCGGCTGTGACGGCGGGCGCTCGCTAACCTCCTCGGATGCGCATGCGCGAATGGTTCAGGCGGGGCGGGCGGCGTCGGGTCATAGCCGTCGGGCTGCCGGTCGTGATCGTGGCGGCCGCGGCCACAACAGCGGTGGTACTCACGGGTGAAGGCGACGAGAAGCCCTGCTGGAAGGTCCCGGCGGCGACCGCGGCACTCGCCGCCGATCCGGCGGCGGCCACCAAAGCCCTCGACCCCACTGACGATCTGTCCCGGTACGAGGTCATGAGCGAGCTGCTGAGCGAGGAGCATCTGCACGCCTGCGACGGGCAGGGCGCGATCCTCGGCAAGGTCGTCCTGAACGGGGCGACCGGCGGCGCGGGCAAGCCCCACACCCTGGCTCAGGCACGCGTCGCGTACGCTGCCGCCTCGGCGCTCTCCGAGGACAGCGAGCCGCTGCCCGCCGGAATGAGTCCGTACGTCGCGCGCCTGCTCGCCGACTACATCATCGACGTACAGCGCACCTGGTACGGCATCCCCGACAAGCGCAAGTTCTCCCGGCCCGCCGGTACGTTCGAGGAGAGCCGCGAGTGGGCCGGGGAGTTCCCGGATCCGCGTGACGCGACGGCAGCCTTCAGCGTCGAGGACGATGTTCACGACACGGACGTGACGTTCGAGCGGGTCCTCGGGAGGATCACCGCCGATCCGGAGGCCTTCGCCGTCCTTTACGACGCCTACCGCGCCTACTTCGCGTACTACCTGGAGCGGCTGGACCGCGACGGCGCGGTCCCCTCGCTGCGCGACGAGAAGAACAGCACGGGCAAGCTCGGGGCCGAACACGATCTGGGCATGGCTGCGCGCAACATCGGCTCACTGGTGCAGCGGCGTGCCGACGCCGCGCAGGGCGGCACGATCCGCGATGCCGCCGCCTTCAACCGGGCGGTGTACGAGAACAGCAGGGGTACGTTCCCGGCCGCGTCCGGGCCGGTCACCAGTACGCCTCCGATGGGCGACATCACGCGACGCGCGGCGAAGGGCAAGGCGGAGCAGGAGGCCCAGCTGGACGGCCGGCACCAGCTGTACGCCGTCCTGGAGCAGTGGGGGAAGGACCGCAAGGTGTCCGCGGGCCGGATCGCCGATCTGCGCGTCGAGATCGACGAGTCGTATCTCAACGGGATGCTCGAAGCGCTCTGACTGCCCTCAACTACCGTTTGGGTACGGGGAGTTCACGGCCCGGTAGGGCGAGGTCCGTGCAGCCGTGCCGCTTCACCTGGTCCTGCGCGAAGGCCGTGAGCAGCGCTCGCAGTTGCGGCCCCTTGATGCCCGGCACCTCATTGCGCGAACCCGCCTCGAAGTTGGCCGCCTCGGCGTCGCAGCGGGCTTTGGCCCGGCCCCACTCGGCGGTCAGCAGGGGCAGGGTCACCGAGCCGTCCGTCGACGAGGACGCCCGCTCGTCGGCGGCGTCCTTGAACGGGACCTCGCTCCAGTCCCCGTACGAGGCGTTGAAGAACATCGCCACGTCGTCGTCACCGTAGCGGTGGAGCTCGCAACGGCTCAACGGCGCGGCGTCGTTGGCGGCGATGCCCACCGTCCAGTTCGTGCCCTTGGGCAGCTTCGCACCGGCCAGCCAGCCGCAGGCGGTGCCGGCGGCGGCGGACAGGCTCACCGGCTTCGGCTCCTCGGGCAGCGCACGGGCCGGGGCCTTGAGCGGCTCGGCCCCGCAACCGAGCTGCTTGGAGGCCTCGTTGGTCAGAGCCACAGCGGTCCGCAGGGAGGCGTCGCGTTGGGCCTTCATCACGCCCCTCTCCGCCGAGGTACGCACGAGCAGGCGCCGCGGCCGGCCTTCCGCGAGCCATAGCTGAGCGCGCAGGAGTAGGTGCCCAGCTCCTTGCTCACGTACTCGTATTCGGAGGCCAGGTGCTGGTCGCCCGGTATCAGCTTGTCGACGGCCTCGTCCGGCATCGCCCCGCCGCACGCCTGGCGCGCCAGCCACCAGTCGTCGGCGTACGGCTTCGCCCAATAGCCGACGGCAGCCAGCACGACCGCGGCGACCACGCCGACCTTGACCCACCGCGGCAACATCCCGCCCCCGTCGTACCGTCGAACCCGGAACACAGAACACAGACACTTGACCGACGGGACACTACCGGGCTCAGCCGAGCTCCTTGCGCTCGCCCTTCGTCAGCCTGTCCGCCTGCTGCGCACGCTCCGCCTTGAGCCGCTGCTTCTCCGCCCGGGTGCGCTTGCGCTCCACGCCCACCCCGCCCATGATCGCGAAGCCTGTGACGACCACGCGCGGCGCCGCCGGGTTCGGCTCCCCCACACTCTCGCCCTGCTGGCCGAAGCCGCCCATCAGGCCGATGCCCCTGACCTCGACGTTCAGCTCGGGGGGTACGACGACATGGACTCCGCCCATGATCGCGATGCAGCGGATCACGGTGTCGCGGTCCTCGAAACGGGCCTCCCGCAGATCGAGTTCGCCGCCGCCCATCAAGGTGAAGGTGGTGAACTTCCGGGCCACCGTCCAGGTGCCCTTCCGGCCGAACCCGCCCCAGAAGGCGAACGCCCCCTTCGAGGTCGCGGGACCGCCGACGCGCTTCGCCCAGCCGCCCGGCCCGGTGGCCGCCACCGGCGCCGACGCGCCCGCCACCGGCAGGTCACCCACCGGAAGGTCGCTGACCAGCGGCTCCAACTCGCCGTGCGTACGGGCCTTGTAGGCCGCGTCCAGACGCTGCTCGAACTCCTCCATGTCGAGCCGCCCCTCCGCCACCGCGTCACGCAGCCGCTCGGCCACTCGCTCACGCTCGGTGTCGGAGGCACGCATCTCAGGGAGTTCGCTCGTCATACCCGGCAGCCTAGGCCGTGTCTGACAAATCCCGCCTCACAGGCCCGATCTCTCCGCGTACATCTTCGCGATCACCGCTTCGATGTCCGGCTCCCGGACCGACAGGTCCACCAGCGGGTACTGGGCCGCCAGCGCCGCCACCAGCGGAGCCGCCGACGCCGACGCCGGGAACGCCAGCCACTGCCGCGGCCCCTCCACCTTCACCGTCCGTGCCGAGTCCAGTGCGACCGGCGGCAGTTCGCGCTCGAAGTCGACCACCAGCGTCCGCTCGCTCTCCCCCACCTCGTGCAGTCCGGCCAGCGCCCCGTCGTACATCAGCCGCCCGTGGTCGATGACCATCACACGCTTGCACAGCTGCTCGATATCGGTCAGATCGTGCGTCGTCAGCAGCACCGTCGTGCCCCGCTCGGCGTTCAGATCCCGCAGGAAGTCCCGGACCTTCGCCTTGGAGATCACATCGAGCCCGATCGTCGGCTCGTCGAGATACAGCACCTCGGGATCGTGGAGCAGCGCCGCCGCGATGTCCCCGCGCATCCGCTGCCCGAGCGAGAGCTGCCGCACCGGCACGTCCAACAGCTCGGCCAGATCCAGCAGTTCGACACAGCGGTCCAGGTTCTCGCGGAACCGCTTGTCGGGGATCCGGTACATCCGGTGCACCAGCCGGTACGAGTCCTTCAGCGGCAGGTCCCACCACAGCGTCGTGCGCTGCCCGAAGACCACCCCGATCCGCCGCGCCAGCCTCGTACGCTCCCGGGACGGATCGATGCCCGCGACCCGCAGCCGTCCGCCGCTCGGGGTCAGAATCCCCGTCAGCATCTTGATGGTGGTCGACTTCCCGGCGCCGTTCGGGCCGATGTAGCCGACCATTTCTCCGCGCGGCACGCTGAAGCTGATCCCGTCGACCGCCCGGACCTGATGCTTCTCGCGGCGCAGCCGGCCCGCCTTCCGCCGTACGTCGAAGACCTTCTCGACGCCCTCGAGCTCGATGAAGTCCATGCCTCAGCTCCCTGTGCTCCGGTACGAACGAAGGCCCGCCCGCCAGGCGAGCGCGGCGAGCGCGCAGCACAGCCCGGCGACGAGCGGCGGCAGGAACGCCACCCAGCCGGGCACGCCCGCGGGGGCGTCGCGCCCCAGGACATACAGCGCGGGCAGCCAGTTGACGAAGGCCAGCGGCACCACGTAGACGACCCCGCGCACCAGGTCCTGCGCGAAGATCGTCGGCGGGTACTGCAGCAGCGTATTGCCGCCGTACGTAAAGGAGTTGGTCACCTCCGACGCGTCCTGCGCCCAGAACTGGAACGACGCCCCCGCCACCATCACCGCCGAGAAGATCAGCGCGCCGCAGACCGCCATCAGCGGCACCAGCGCCACCTTCACGGCGGTCCATTCCACATCGAGGATCACCAGCGACCAGATCAGTATCAGCAGCCCCTGGGTGATCCGCCCGAGGCGGCGCAGCGCGAACCGGTCCGCGGCACACTGCGCCAGCACCGGCACCGGCCGCACCAGCAGCGTGTCGAGCGTCCCGTCCCGCACCCGCTTCCCCAGCCGGTTGACCTGGCCCATCGCGAGGTCCGCGAGCCCGAAGGAGGTGCTGGTGGTGCCGTACAGGAAGGCCACCTCGGCGAAGGAGAAGCCACCCAGACCGTTCACCTGACTGAACATCAGCACGATGACCACGAAGTCGAAGATCGTCGCCGTGAAGTTGCTGAAGGTGCTCATCGCGAAGGAGAAGCGGTACGTCATCGTCGACCGGATCCACATCGCCGCGATCATCCGGTACGTCCGCCAGGACTCACCCACCCTGCACCACCACCCTGCGGGTCGCGACGGACTGCAGCGCCCGCCCGGCGGCCAGCAGCGCCACCGCCCAGCCGGACTGGAACGCGTACGCCTGCACCAGCCCCCACCCCGTGCGCTTCTCCAGGAAGACATCCGCCGGGACCTGGAGCATCGACGCCCAGGGCAGCGCCCGCGCGACCTCGCCCAGCGCGCCGGGGAAGACCGTGAGCGGCAGCAGCATCCCGGAGAAGAACAGCCCCGCGAGCCACGCGACCTGGGCCGTACCCGCCCCGTCCATCAGCCAGAACGCGCTCAGCGCCACCAGGTACCAGACCGCGAAACTGACGGTCACGCCCAGCGCCACCGACAGGAGGAAGGCCGGCCAGGTGAGCAGACTCGACGGCAGCGCGAGGTCGAAGACGAGCGCGCCGACCGCCATCGGCACCACGCCGCGCCCGAGCAGATGGAACGCCGCCCGCCCCAAGTTGGCCGAGAACCACCACAGTTGGAGGTCGACGGGCCGGTAGAGATCAATCGCGATGTCGCCCGTCCTGATCCGCTCGATCAGCTCCTCCTCGAAGCCGCCGCCCATCAGCCCGGCGGTGGCCAGCAGCGCCTGCCCGATCCACACATAGGCGAGCGCCTCGGCCATGTCGTAGCCGCCCAGGTGGGGCCGCTGGTCCCAGAGGGCCATATAGGTGTACGCCAGGATGAAGCCGAAGACGGTGTTCGTGAACACCCCCGCCGCCGTGGCCATCCGGTACGTGGCATGGCGCCGGAAGCCACCCGCCGCAACGGCCACGTACAGACGCATGTCGGCTCCCTCCGCCCGAAGGCACCAAAGCGCACGACCCTAGTCCACCCCCGACGGCCGCCGCGAGCGGTTATCGGGCTGAGGGCTGCGAGGGATATCCGGCCCAAAAGGGCAGTATGTGGGTATGACCGACGAGCCACAGCAGCAGGGCTGGACACCCCGGGACGCCACCGTCGTCGGACCGCCCGCACCCGGGCCCGGGAAGCAGGAAAAGAAGGCCGGCAAGGCCCGCCCCCAGCGCACCGGCTGGCGCCGCGCCATCCCCACCTGGCGCATGGTGCTCGGTACGTTCCTGCTCGTCGCGCTGCTGCTGATCGGCGGCTTCATCGCCGGCTACCTGCTCGTCGACATCCCGCCCGCCAACGCCGCCGCCACCGCCCAGTCCAACGTCTATCTCTACAAGGACGGCAGCCAGATCGCCCGCGACGGCGAAGTCAACCGCGAGAACGTCCGGCTCGCACAGATTCCGCTGACAGTGCAGCGCGCCGTACTCGCCGCCGAGGACCGGGAGTTCTACTCCGAGCGCGCCGTCGACCCCCAGGCGATGGTCCGCGCCGCCTGGAACACCCTGACCGGCAAGGGCAGACAGTCCGGCTCCACGATCACCCAGCAGTACGTCAAGAACTACTACCTGGGCCAGGAGCAGACCGTCTCCCGCAAGACCAAGGAGTTCTTCATCGCGATCAAACTCGGCCGCGAGGAGAGCAAGAGCGACATCCTCGAGGGCTATCTCAACACCAGCTACTTCGGGCGCAACGCGTACGGCATCCAGGCCGCGGCCCAGGCGTACTACGGCAAGGACATCGAGGACATCGACACCGCCGAGGGCGCCTACCTCGCCTCGCTCCTCAACGCCCCCAGCGCGTACGACGTCGCCACGCACCCGGAGAACAAGGCCGCGGCGCTCGGCCGCTGGAACTACGTACTCGACGGCATGGTCAAGGAGAACTGGCTCAGCCCCGCCGACCGCGCGGCCATGAGGTTCCCCGCACCGCAGACGGGGAAGCCCGCGACCGGCCTGTCGGGCCAGCGCGGCTACATCGTCCAGGCCGTCGAGGACTACCTCACCGGCAACAGGATCATCGACGAGAACACCCTGGCCACCGGCGGCTACCGGATCACCACCACCCTGGAGCGCAAGAAGCAGGACGCCTTCGCCGAGGCCGTCAATGACCAGGTGACGTCCAAACTGGACGAGGACCGCAAGGCCGACCGCAACGTCCGTGTCGGCGGCGCCTCCATCAACCCCGCCAACGGCAAGGTCGTCGCCATGTACGGCGGCATCGACTACACCAAGCAGTACGTCAACAACGCGACCCGCCGCGACTACCAAGTCGGCTCCACCTTCAAGCCGTTCGTCTTCACCGCCGCCGTCGAGAACGACTCCGTCACCCAGGACGGCCGGACCATCACGCCCAACACCGTCTACGACGGCACCAACAGGCGCACGGTCGAGGGCTGGAGCGGAAAGCCGTACTCCCCCGCGAACGAGGACGACATCTCGTACGGCCCCATCGCCGTCCGCACCGCCACCGACAAGTCCGTCAACGCGGTCTACGCGCAGATGGCCATGGACGTCGGACCCGCCAGGGTCAGGCAGACCGCGATCGGCCTCGGAATCCCCGCGAGCACCCCGGACCTGACCGCGTCCCCCTCCATCGCGCTGGGCCCCGCCACCGCCAGCGTCCTCGACATGACGGAGGCGTACGCGACCCTCGCCAACCACGGCAAGCACGGCACGTACACGCTCGTCGAGTCGGTCAGCAAGGACGGCAAGGACGTACGCATCCTCAAGGCGGCCAACGAGCAGGCCGTCAGCCGGGAGGCCGCCGACACGACCACCTCGATCCTGCAGAGCGTGGTCGACGGCGGCACCGGCACCGCGGCCCGGTCGGCGGGCCACCCCGCGGCCGGCAAGACCGGCACCGCGGAGGAGGACAAGGCCGCCTGGTTCGCGGGCTATACCCCGGACCTGGCGACGGTGGTCGCGGTGATGGGCCAGGACCCGGTGACGGGCGTACAGAAGCCGCTGTACGGGGCGTTGGGGCTGCCACGGATCAACGGCGGCGGGGCGCCGGCGGAGATCTGGGGCCAGTTCACCGGTGACGCGCTCGAGGACTCCGGCATCGAGGAGTTCGACCTGGAGCTGCAGGAGGGCGCTGAGGACGTGCCGCCTCCGGTGGAGCCGGAGGAGCCGTCCGAGTCGTTCGAAGCACCGTCGCAGGCGCCGTCCGAGTCGCCGTCGCAGTCACAGCCGCCGGACACGCAGGGGCAGACGCAGGGGCAGACGCAGGGACCGACCGGCGGCCAGACGGACGGCGGCACGGACACGGGCGGTCAGACGGACGGCGGCACCGACACCGGAGGCCAGACGAACGGCGGGACCACCGACGGGGGTACGGACACCGGGGGTACGACCGACGGGGGATCAACCACCGGCGGCACGGACGCCGGCGGCGGCACGGCGGACGGTGGCGCGGGCAGCAAACCCACCCGCACCCCGCCCCGACGCCAGTGAAGTGACAGTCGTGCCCCTCAGTGACCCGAGGTGGCCTTCAGCCCCACCACCGCGACCAGCAGCAGCGCGACGAAGAAGATCCGGGCTGCGGTCGCGGGCTCATTGAGCACCAGCATGCCGACCACCGCCGCACCGGCCGCACCGATGCCGACCCAGACGCCGTAAGCCGTACCGATCGGCAGGGTCCTGGCGGCGTGCGACAGCAACAGCATGCTGGCGATGATCCCGAGCCCGGTGAACACACTCGGCCACAGCCGGGTGAACCCGTCGGTGAACTTCATCCCGATCGACCAGCCGACCTCGAGCAGACCGGCGACAACAAGCAGAACCCAGGCCATGACGGCACCTCCGAGACGCGGACTTCAGCGGGGTGCGTCGTCTTTGCAGTACCCGGTACGACGCGTCTCGTCGGGATCATCCGAACATAGCAAAGGGGCCGCAAAGGGCCACAGAAAAGGCTGGTGACATCCGCCACCAGCCCTCTCACCAGCCCTGCGGCACCGTCTGCCGCTACCGCCTACAAGTACAGCCCGGTGGAGTCCTCGGAGCCCTGGAAACGGTCCGCGGCGACCGCGTGCAGATCGCGCTCCCGCATCAGTACGTACGCCACCCCGCGCACCTCGACCTCGGCAAGGTCCTCGGGGTCGTACAGCACCCGGTCCCCCGGCTCCACCGTCCGTACGTTCTGCCCGACCGCGACCACCCCGGCCCAGGCCAGCCGGCGGCCCACCGCGGCGGTCGCCGGAATGACGATGCCGCCGCTGGAACGCCGCTCACCCTCAGGGATGTCGGTCCGCACCAGCACACGGTCGTGCAGCATCCGGATGGGCAGCTTGTCGTCGTGGGTGTTGTCGCTCACGCGTCGAACCTACCTGCCCGGGACCGCTCCGCACGCCCGAGGGTCACCCACGGCGCCTTCGCACCGAGAAGGCGAGCAGCCCCACCAGGCCCACGGCCACGAGCGCCACCGGAACCAGCCGCGCCAGGCGCGGCGCACCGTCCTCCGAGACGAACTGCGCCTTCACTTCGGACACGGTCCGGTTCACGGCAACGACGGCGCGCCCTGCGGTGTGATCCACGGACGAGACGAACTTCGCCCTGGCATCGCCGATGACCGTCTTCGGGTGCACCCGCACCCCGATCTCGTCGAGCATCTCGGCGAGCTGGTCGCGCCGGCGGACGATGTCCGCCTCGATCTGCGCAGGGGTCCTGGCATCCGACACCGCGCTGCCTCCGTGGTCGTTTCCGGCAATCCTTCGCCGACAGTCTGTCAGCTCGGCCGCCGCCGCACCCCACGGCACCCCTATTACGCTCGGTGGCGTACACCCTCACGTCCCCTCAAGGAGAACCATGAGCGAGCGACTCCAGCCCGGCGACACCGCCCCCGCCTTCACCCTGCCCGACGCGGACGGCAACGAGGTCTCGCTCGCGTCCCACAAGGGCCGGAAGGTGATCGTCTACTTCTACCCGGCGGCCCTGACGCCCGGCTGCACCAAGCAGGCCTGCGATTTCACGGACAACCTGGACCTGCTGGCGGGAGCGGGCTACGACGTCATCGGCGTCTCGCCGGACAAGCCGGAGAAGCTGGCGAAGTTCCGCGAGAAGGAGCACCTGAAGGTGACGCTGGTCAGCGACCCGTCGAAGGAGACGCTGGAGGCGTACGGCGCGTTCGGCGAGAAGAAGCTGTACGGCAAGACGGTGACGGGCGTGATCCGCTCGACGATCGTGGTGGACGAGGAGGGCAAGGTCGAGCATGCGATGTACAACGTGAAGGCGACCGGCCATGTCGCCAAGATCATCAAGGACCTGAGCATCTGAGGCTCGCTGTTTCGGGACGGCCCGCACCGCGCGAAGCGGTGCGGGCCGTTCCTCGGCGACCGGTGGGACAACCGGCGGGTGAACCTCCAACTCCTCTGCCCCAACCCGGCGCCCAGTAGAGTAAGCGGCGCGGGCCCGTATCCCAGCTGGCAAGAGGATGCCGGTTTAGATCCGGTATGTCGTGGGTTCAAGTCCCACCGGGCCCACCTGTGAGGGGCGCGGCACCACATCGGTGCCGCGCCCTTCGGCGTAGGTCAGCCCAACAGCTCCCGCACCACCGGGACCAGCGCCCGGAACGCCTTCCCCCGGTGGCTGATCGCGTTCTTCTCCGCCGGGGACATCTCCGCGCACGTACGCGTCTCGCCCTCCGGCTGGAGGATCGGGTCGTAGCCGAAGCCGCCGGTGCCGTGCGGGGAGCGGCGCAGCGTGCCCAGCAGGCGGCCTTCGACGACGCGTTCCGTGCCGTCGGGGAGGGCGAGTGCGGCCGCGCAGGCGAAGTGGGCGCCCCGGTGGGGGGTGTCGATGTCGAGGAGCTGGGCGAGCAGCAGCTCCAGGTTGGCGGTGTCGTCGCCGTGGGTGCCTGCCCAGCGTGCGGAGAAGATGCCGGGCGCGCCGCCGAGGACGTCGACGCAGAGGCCGGAGTCGTCGGCGACGGCCGGGAGGCCGGTTGCCCGGGCGAGGGCGTGGGCCTTGAGGAGTGCGTTCTCGGCGAAGGTGACGCCGGTTTCCTTGACGTCGGGGATGTCGGGGTAGGCATCCGCGCCGACGAGGTCGTGGGGCAGGCCCGCGTCGGCGAGGATGGCCTTGAGTTCGGTGACTTTCCCGGCGTTGCGGGTGGCGAGGATCAGACGGGTCATGCCCTCGATTATCCGGGCGTGCAGACCTTGCCGATTTCGCCCGCCGCGTCGGTGATGGGCTTGATGTCCGGGGTGTTGTCGCCGCCTTCGATCGACTTGCGGACGTTGTCGACGCCGGCGTTGAGGTCGTCGACGGCCTTGCTCAGGTCGGCGTTGTCGGTCTTGTCGCTGAGGCTCTTCAGTTCCTTGTCGATGTCGTCGAGCGCTTCGCGGGCCTGCGTCGGGTCGTCGGCGGCGGTCGAGACCGCCTGCTGGAGCTTGTCGACGCTGGTGGCGATCGCGTCGGCGGTCTCCACGCAGTCGAAGGCCTTGTCGATGGCGCTGCAGCCGACGGTGATCGGTACGACCAGAGCGGCGGTGGCGAGCGTGAGGGCTATGCGGCGGCGCGCAGACATGGAACGGTCCTCCCGGGATACGGACGGGCGCGCGGTTCGGCCCCCGCGCCCGTGAGTGTAACGACGCCCGACGGGGCGTTCTTGGTTGCTTCTTTACCCTTGGAGCGAGCGCTCGAGAGCGTCGCGCTGGAGTGCGGCGAGGTCGGCGCAGCCGCCGGTCGCGAGGTCCAGGAGCGCGTTGAGCTCCTTGCGGTCGAAGGGCTCGGCCTCGGCGGTGCCCTGGACTTCGACGAAGCGTCCGTCGCCGGTGCAGACGACGTTCATGTCGGTCTCGGCGCGTACGTCCTCCTCGTAGCAGAGGTCGAGGAGGGGGGTGCCGTCGACGATGCCGACGCTGACGGCGGCGACGGTGCCGGTGAGCGGCTGCCGGCCGGCCTTGACGAGCTTCTTGCCCCGGGCCCAGCCGACGGCGTCGGCGAGGGCGACGTACGCGCCGGTGATCGCGGCGGTACGCGTGCCGCCGTCGGCCTGGAGGACGTCGCAGTCGAGGACGATGGTGTTCTCGCCGAGGGCCTTGTAGTCGATGACGGCTCGGAGCGAGCGGCCGATGAGACGGCTGATCTCGTGGGTGCGGCCGCCGATCTTGCCGCGTACGGATTCGCGGTCGCCTCGGGTGTTGGTGGAGCGGGGCAGCATCGAGTACTCGGCGGTGACCCAGCCTTCGCCGCTGCCCTTGCGCCAGCGCGGGACGCCTTCGGTGACGGAGGCGGTGCAGAAGACCTTGGTGTCGCCGAAGGCGATGAGGACGGAGCCCTCGGCGTGCTTGCTCCATCCGCGTTCGATGGTGACCGGGCGGAGCTGTTCGGGCGTGCGGCCGTCGATTCGAGACATGAGCATGAGCCTAGCCGCACGCAGGCGAGGGGCCCGTTCCGGTGCGGAACGGGCCCCTCGCGGTCGAGCTCAGCGGCTCAGGGGTTCAGAGGTTCACATCATGTCTTCGATGTCGGCGGCGATGGGGTCGGCGTCGGTGCCGATGACGACCTGGATCGCGGTGCCCATCTTCACGACACCGTGGGCGCCGGCGGCCTTGAGAGCAGCCTCGTCGACCTTGCTCGGGTCCACAACTTCGGTACGGAGGCGGGTGATGCAGCCCTCGATCTCTTCGATGTTCTCGATTCCGCCGAGCCCGGCGACGATCTTCTCAGCCTTGCTGGCCATGTCTTTCTCCCTGCGTCTCAAGAGCGCTGAGCGCTGCCTCGGCCCACCGTAGGTCCGATTTGTCACGGTAACGCACGGTTGGCCCATCCTCGCGAGCGGGTAACCGCCTCGTACCGAATGATGACGATCACCAGAGCCCTGTCTCGCGGCCGGGCGCCGGGGCCGTACGGCAACTGGTCTACACCAGTCTGCAAGCAGCTGCCAAACCAGGCCTGTTCCGGGAGGACGCCGATGAGTTCCGACAGCGCCGCCGCGCCGCAGCAGAAGTGGTGGGCGGGCGCGTTCCAGGGACTGCAGAAGATGGGCCGCAGCCTGCAGTTGCCGATCGCCGTCCTCCCGGCGGCCGGCATCCTCAACCGGCTCGGCCAGCCCGATGTCTTCGGCGCGGAGGGGCTCGGCTGGGACAACGTCGCCAAGGTGATGGCCGGCGCGGGCGGCGCGCTGCTGGACGGCAACCTCGGCCTGCCCATGCTGTTCTGCGTCGGCGTCGCGATCGGCATGGCCAAGAAGTCCGACGGCTCCACGGCGCTCGCGGCGGTGGTGGGCTTCCTGGTCTACTACAACGTCCTGCGCCAGTTCCCCGAGGACTGTGTGGGCGGGGCAGTCGTGGTGGCCCTGGGCTGCCAGGCGCCCGACGGATCGGTCGCGGCCAATACGTACCAGAATCCGGGCGTCTTCGGCGGCATCGTCATCGGCCTGCTGACCGCCTACTTCTGGCAGCGCTACCACCGGACCAAGCTGGTGGACTGGCTCGGCTTCTTCAACGGCCGACGGCTCGTCCCGATCATCATGTCCTTCGTCGCCATCGCGTTCGCCGCACTGTGCCTGTGGGTCTGGCCGCCGGTCGGCGACGCGCTGGAGAACTTCAGCGACTGGCTGGTGGGCCTCGGCTCGTGGGGTGCGGGCATCTTCGGTGTCACCAACCGGGCCCTGCTGGTCATCGGTCTGCACCAGTTCCTGAACGTGCCCATCTGGTTCCAGTTCGGCAGCTACACCAAGCCGGACGGCGTCGTCGTGCACGGTGACATCACCATGTTCCTGGCGGGCGACCCGAACGCGGGCCAGTTCACCACGGGCTTCTTCCCGATCATGATGTTCGCGCTCCCGGCCGCGGCGCTGGCCATCACCCACTGCGCCAAGCCACACCGCCGCAAGGAGGTCGGGGGCCTGATGCTCTCGGTGGCGCTGACGTCGTTCGTCACCGGCATCACCGAGCCGATCGAGTACTCGTTCCTGTTCGTCGCCCCGCTGCTGTTCGCGATTCACGCGGTGCTCACGGGTGTGTCGATGGCGGTGAGCTGGGGGCTCGGCGTCCATGACGGCTTCAGCTTCTCGGCGGGCCTGATCGACTACGTCATCAACTGGGGCCTGGCGACCAAGCCCTGGCTGATCATTCCGATCGGGCTCGGCTTCGCGGTCATGTATTACGCGATCTTCCGGTTCGCGATCACGAAGTTCGATATCCCGACTCCGGGGCGTGAACCGGAGGAGGTCGAAGCCGAGGTGAAGCGGGACATCACCAAGTAGAACCGCGGGATTCCGGGCCCCTGCGGCCCTCCCGTAATGACTTATAAGGCCCCTGGACCTGTCGTCCGGGGGCCTTATGTCGTGCATTTCGGAGTATGGCCCAGGCCACAGAAATCGGAGGTTCCTTATCTCGCCCTCACCGTGCTAAAACTGGTCTACACCACTGAGTGGTGTAGACCACGCGGCAGTCGCCGCGTTCCCCTTGAGACGCCGCCCTCCCCCGTGTACTGGCCCCTGGCGGCGCCTTGCCCACTTGGAGGAAGTTGATGTCCACGGCAAGCGCCGCCCCCGCGGCGGACAAGAAGAAGGGCGCCGGCGCGATGGCTGTCATGCAGCGCATCGGCCGCAGCCTCATGCTGCCGGTCGCGGTGCTGCCCGCCGCCGCGCTCCTGGTCCGTTTCGGCCAGCCCGACATGCTCGGCAGGGAGTCCTTCCCGGCCTTCGTCACCAAGCTCGCCGGTTACATGGCGGCCGGCGGCGACGCGATCCTCTCCAACATGGCCCTGCTGTTCGCCGTCGGTATCGCGATCGGTTTCGCCAAGAAGTCGGACGGCTCGACCGCGCTCGCGGCCGTCGCCGGATACCTGGTCTTCAAGAACGTGCTGGCCACGTTCACCGACGGCAACCTGCCGAAGGTCGCCGCGGTCGTGGACGGCAAGATCGTCATGAACGAGGCACCGGTCAACGCCGGTGTCCTCGGCGGCGTGGTGATGGGCATAGTCGTCGCCCTGCTGTACCAGCGGTTCTACCGGACCAAGCTGCCGGACTGGGCGGGCTTCTTCGGCGGCCGCCGCCTCGTCCCGATCCTCTCCGCCTTCGCGGGCCTGGTCATCGGCATCATCTTCGGCCTGATCTGGCCGGTCCTGGGCACGGCTCTGCACAACTTCGGTGAGTGGCTCGTCGGTTCCGGCGCCGTCGGCGCGGGCATCTTCGGTATCGCCAACCGCGCGCTGATCCCGATCGGCATGCACCACCTGCTCAACTCCTTCCCGTGGTTCCAGGCCGGTTCCTACGAGGGCAAGAGCGGCGACATCGCCCGCTTCCTCCAGGGCGACCCGAGCGCCGGACAGTTCATGACCGGCTTCTTCCCGATCATGATGTTCGCCCTTCCGGCGGCCTGCCTCGCGATCGTGCACTGCGCCCGCCCGGAGCGCCGCAAGGTCGTCGGCGGCATGATGTTCTCGCTCGCCGCCACCTCGTTCGTCACCGGTGTGACCGAGCCGATCGAGTTCACGTTCATGTTCATCGCGCCGGTGCTGTACGCGGTCCACGCGGTGCTGACCGGTGTCTCGATGGCCCTGACCTGGGCGCTGGGAATGAAGGACGGCTTCGGCTTCTCGGCCGGTGCGGTGGACTTCTTCCTGAACCTGGGCATCGCGTCGAACCCGTGGGGTCTGGCGCTGGTCGGCCTCTGTTTCGCGGCGGTCTACTACGTGGTCTTCCGGTTCGCGATCACCAAGTTCAACCTTCCGACGCCGGGCCGGGAGTCCGACGAGGAGCTCGCCGAGCTCCAGAAGGCCGAGGCGAAGTAGGCCCCGCAGGCCTCACCCGGTCAAGACCGAAGCCCCTGCCCTTTCCGTACGAAAGGGCAGGGGCTTCGGCGTGCCTGGACTCTGGCCCCAGGGCCTAAGACCCTAGATCTCGTAGACCGCGCCCGGGAAGGCGATCCCGGTCGGCCCTTCGTAGACCGCGCGGGCGTCGTCCAGGTTCTGCTGGCGATCCGTCCACGGCGGGATATGGGTCAGCACAAGCCGCCCGACGTTCGCGCGCTGCGCGTGGGCGCCGGCCTCGCGGCCGTTGAGGTGGAGGTCCGGGACGTCCTCCTTGCCGTGCGTGAAGGACGCCTCGCACAGGAACAGGTCGGTGCCGTCGGCGAGTTCGTGCAGGGCCTCGGAGACACCGGAGTCGCCGGAGTACGTGAGCGTCCTGCCCGCGTGCTCGATACGGATGCCGTACGCCTCGACGGGGTGGGAGACCCGCTCCGTACGGACGGAGAACGGGCCGATGTCGAAGCTGCCGGACTTGAGCGTGTGGAAGTCGAAGACCTCGCGCATCGCGGTGGGCGAGGGGGTGTCCGCGTAGGCGGTGGTCAGTCGCTGCTCGGTGCCTTCGGGGCCGTAGACCGGGATGGCGTCGCAGCGGCCGCCGTCGTGGCGGTAGTAGCGGGCGACGAAGTACCCGCACATGTCGATGCAGTGGTCCGCGTGGAGGTGGCTGAGGAAGATGGCGTCGAGGTCGTAGAGACCGACATGGCGCTGCAGCTCGCCGAGGGCACCGTTGCCCATGTCGAGGAGCAGCCGGAAGCCGTCGGCCTCTACGAGGTAGCTCGAGCAGGCCGAATCCGCGGACGGAAACGACCCCGAGCAGCCGACGACGGTGAGCTTCATGGAGCTTGAACCTCCGTTGACGGGGAGGGCTGGGGGAGGGTCGTGCGGTCTGTTGAGCGTAAGGCGCGAAACGGCTGGTCGCTCCTCGGTGGCTGTCCGTTGTGGGGGAACTCACCTGCGGTGTCACCGGTTCGGGGGCTCGGGGCCCTGTGGTGGGGTGGGCCGGGGCGTTGTCGGTTGCTGCCCGGTGGGTGGTTTCCTCAGTGCCCGGTCATGCGGTCGAGCTGGGCCGGGGCGTTGTCGGTTGCGGCCGGTGGGTGGTTTCCTCAGTGCCCGGTCATGCGGTCGAGCTGGGCCGGGGCGTTGTCGGTTGCTGCCGGTGGGTGGTTTCCACCGGCGAGCCGCAGGCACTCGGGGCGCCGCGCCCGTGGGGTGGGGCCGGCGCCGCGCCCGTGGGGTGGGCCCGGGGCGCGTCGGGGTGTGCGCCGGTAGCGTCTGGGGGTATGGACACGTCGTGGTGGCTCGCGGTGCTCGCCGTGGTGGTGATCGCGCTGGTCACCGCAGTGATGGACGGCGGGGCGGGCAGCCGTCGTCCGGGTGGGCGGTCAGGCCGCCGGGCCGTCCGGCCGGCCCACGGCGCGGGCCGGAGCGGCGGCCGCGGCCGGGTGAGATCTGGTGGGCGGAGGTCCCGTACGAGGACGGCCCCGGGTCGAAGGACAGGCCGTGCCTGGTGTTGACGGTGCGGGGCGGGACGGTGCAGGTCGCGAAGATCACCAGCAAGTACCACGACGAGCGCCCGGGCGTGATCTCCCTGCCGCCGGGCACGGTGGGCGATGCGCGGGGCAGGCCGAGCTTTCTGGAAACGGATGAGCTGCGGGATGTGGGGCTGTGGGAGTTCCGGCGCCGGGTGGGAGTGCTCGACCCGACGGTGTGGGACCAGGTCCGGCACCTCGCGGCGTGAGCCGGGGGAGGCGTCCGCACCCCCGGCCGGGCAAGCTCGCGCGGCGAGGACGCCCGGTCTTCCCGGGGGGCGCGGCGCGAAGCCGCCTGCCCTGCGGGGCCCCGGTGCGCCGCTACCCCCGGATGGCCGAGAGCCCGAGCCGCAAGGCCTACGCCCAGAGCTGGCCCTGCAGCGTTTCGATCGCCGCCTCTGTCGTTTCTGCCGTGTAGACCCCCGTCGACAGGTACTTCCAGCCGCCGTCCGCCACCACGAACACGATGTCCGCCTGTTCGCCCGCCTTGACCGCCTTCTGGCCGACGCCGATCGCCGCGTGCAGTGCCGCTCCCGTGGAGACGCCCGCGAAGATGCCCTCCTGCTGGAGCAGTTCACGGGTACGGGTCACCGCGTCCGCCGAGCCCACGGAGAAGCGGGACGTCAGGACCGAGGCGTCGTACAGCTCGGGGACGAAGCCCTCGTCCAGGTTACGGAGGCCGTAGACCAGGTCGTCGTAGCGCGGCTCCGCGGCCACGATGCGGATGCCCGGGACGTGTTCGCGCAGGTAGCGGCCGACGCCCATCAGCGTGCCCGTCGTGCCCAGGCCTGCCACGAAGTGGGTGACGGAGGGCAGGTCCGCGAGGATCTCCGGGCCTGTCGTGGCGTAGTGCGCGCCCGCGTTGTCCGGGTTGCCGTACTGGTAGAGCATCACCCACGAAGGGTTCTCGGCGGCCAGCTCCTTCGCGGCCCGTACGGCCGTGTTCGAGCCGCCCGCCGCCGGCGACGGGATGATCTCCGCGCCCCACATGGCCAGCAGCTGACGCCGCTCCTGCGAGGTGTTCTCCGGCATCACGCACACCATGCGGTAGCCCTTGAGCTTCGCCGCCATGGCCAGCGAGATGCCGGTGTTGCCCGACGTCGGTTCCAGGATCGTGCAGCCCGGCGTCAGGCGGCCGTCCTTCTCCGCCTGTTCGATCATGTGGAGCGCCGGGCGGTCCTTGATCGAGCCGGTCGGGTTGCGGTCCTCGAGCTTCGCCCAGATCCGGACGTCGTCAGACGGCGACAGCCGCGGGAGCCGGACCAGCGGGGTGTTGCCCACCGCCGCAAGCGGAGAGTCGTAACGCATCAGCGCATTCCACCTGCGACGGCCGGGAGGATCGTGACGCTGTCGCCGTCGGCGAGCTTCGTGGAGATGCCGTCGAGGAAGCGGACGTCCTCGTCGTTGAGGTAGACGTTCACGAAGCGACGCAGCTGGTCGCCGTCGACGATGCGCTCCCGGATGCCGTTGTGACGGGTCTCGAGGTCGGCGAAGAGCTCGGCAACGGTGTCACCGCTGCCCTCGACGGCCTTGGCGCCGTCGGTGTAGGTGCGGAGGATGGTCGGGATGCGGACCTCGATGGCCATGACGTGGGCTCCTGATCGGGGAGTGGAAGGCAGTGTGCGCGCGGCTCTGGCCCCCGCGCTCGGGGGGTGGTGCGGTGGGTGCGCCCGGGGCCGGTGCCTGGGTCAGTACGCGGCGCGCGCCGTACACATCGCGCTTGCGAGGCGGCACAGGTCGACGTGCAGCCGCGCCACGAGCAGCACGGTGCTCGGCGTCTTGTCGCTCACGTCATGGGGAACCATGCGGTCATCGTATCGATTCCCCGTCCGGGTTCCGGAGTGTGATCTCGCATGCTGGACGTACCGTGCTCAGCATGCGGTCCGCGGGAGGTAGGTGATCGAGGGCGCTCCGGTCGTCGGATGCGTGCTGACCTCGGCGTTGACCTCGTAGACCTCGGCGAGCAGCTCCGGTGTGAGGACGTCGCACGGGGCGCCCGAGGCGACGATCCGCCCGGCCCGCAGGACGTAGATCCGGTCGCAGTAGTACGCGGCGAGGTTCAGGTCGTGCAGGGCGAGCAGATTCGTCGTCCCCAGCTCGCGGATCAGGCCGAGGATCTCGAGCTGGTAGCGGATGTCGAGATGGTTCGTCGAGGACGACAAGGGTCGGCTTCTGGACCAACGCCCGTGCCACCAGGGCTCGTTGGCGTTCGCCGCCGGAGAGCGCCCCTGCCACCCCGGACCTCGAGGTGGCTGGACGCGGACGCAGCATCACCGCCAGTGATGTTGCGTAACGCAAGCCTGTCGATTCGCGACGAGCAGTTGACTATGCCTCGACGACCTTGACCTCTTCCTCGGTGATCTCGCCGTCGACGATGCGGAACGAGCGGAACTGGAAGGGGCCCGCCTCGTCGGTGTCGGCGGTGGAGACCAGGACGTAGTGGGCGCCCGGCTCATTCGCATAGCTGATGTCCGTACGGGAGGGGTACGCCTCGGTCGCGGTGTGCGAGTGGTAGATGATCACCGGCTCTTCGTCGCGGTCGTCCATCTCGCGGTAGAGCTTGAACAGATCCGCCGAGTCGAACTCGTAGAACGTGGGCGAGCGGGCCGCGTTCAGCATCGGGATGAAGCGCTCGGGGCGGCCGCTGCCCTCCGGGCCCGCGACCACGCCGCAGGCCTCGTCGGGGTGGTCGGCGCGGGCGTGCGCGACGATCTGGTCGAACAGGGCCTGGGTCAGGGTCAGCATGCCGATCAGGATAAGCAGAAGGGCCGGTCCGTACCGAGGAGTGGTACGAACCGGCCCGAATGCTGGACGTGGACCTTACGCTCAGCGCTTGACGAAGGCCGCACCCTGCGGGTTGCGCTTCTTCAGCACCAGGTAGGAGACGGCCAGGAGCAGGCCCCACAGCGGCGCGACGTACAGCGAGACCCGCGCGTCCTTGTCGATGCCCATCATCACGATGACCATGACGATGAAGAGCAGCGCGAACCAGCTGGTGTAGGGGGCGCCGGGCGCCTTGAAGGTGGACTGCGGCAGCTCACCGCGGTCCGCCTTGGCCCGGAACTTGATCTGGCAGACCAGGATCATGATCCAGGCCCACATGCCGGAGATGGTCGCGAAGGAGACGACGTAGTTGAACGCCTCGCCCGGAGCCTTGTAGTTGATCCAGACGCCGACCAGCATCAGCGCGGCGGAGAAGGACGTGCCGATCAGCGGCAGGCCGTTCTTCGTCAGCTTGGTGAAGGCCTTCGGGCCCTGACCGTTGAGCGCCAGGTCGCGCAGCATACGGCCGGTGGAGTACATACCCGAGTTGCAGGACGAGAGCGCGGCCGTGAGGACGACGAAGTTCACGATCGCGGCGCCGATGCCGAGGCCCATCTTCTCGAAGGCGGCGACGAACGGCGAGACGCCCGGCTGGAAGTGGGTCCAGGGAACCACCGACAGGATCATGATCAGCGCGCCGACGTAGAAGACGGCGATACGCCACGGCACGGTGTTGATGGCCTTGGGCAGCGTCTTCTCCGGGTCCTTGGACTCGCCGGCCGTGACGCCGACCAGTTCGACCGCGAGGAAGGCGAACATCACGAGCTGCAGGGTCATCAGCGTGCCGCCGATGCCCTTGGGGAAGAAGCCGCCGTCTGCCCACAGGTGCGTCACGGACGCCGTGTCACCGGCGTCGGAGAAGCCGATCGTGAGCACACCGGCGCAGATGAGGATCATGCCGATGATGGCCGTCACCTTGACCATCGAGAACCAGAACTCCAGCTCACCGAAGAGCTTCACGGAGATCAGGTTCGCGCCGTACAGGATGACCGTGAAGACCAGCGCGGAGAGCCATTGCGGGATGTCCCACCAGTACGTCATGTACGTGGCTGCCGCGGTGACTTCGGTGATTCCGGTGACGACCCAGAAGAGCCAGTACGTCCAGCCGGTGACGAAGCCCGCGAAGGGACCGACGAGCTCACGCGCGTACTCGGAGAAGGAACCCGAGACGGGGCGGTACATGAGCAGCTCGCCCAGGGCCCGCATGATGAAGAAGATGACCAGGCCCGCGATGGCGTAGGCCAGGATAAGGCTGGGGCCGGCCTTGGAGATGCCCTTGCCCGCGCCGAGGAAGAGGCCGGTGCCGATGGCACCGCCGATCGCGATCATCTGGATCTGACGAGCGCCCAGTCCGCGCTGGTAGCCCTCGTCCGTGCCTGCCGCGGACCCCGCGGCCTCATTGCCGTCGTGCTGGTCGACCTGCAGTGAGGTCATGGTGATGCGCCCTTTCTCCATGCTGATCCGCGCCCGCGGCAACGCCGCGCGACTGCGGACCAGGTCCTGATCCCCCCGGATGTGGATGGAGTGCTACCGGCGGTCAGCCGGCCAAAGCGCCCTCGGGACATGGGTGGCGTCCCCCGAGCGGTCGTGAAGATTTATCACGGCTGCAACAGTGATCCACTCGGAAAGTTGTGGCGCACGCCACACGGAGAAGCGGACAAAACTCACCCGGCAGCGCAAAGTCGTCGACTGCGGTGACATGATCGTTATCCGGATTTGAGTGTCCGTTGAGCGAACAACGCACGGCGTCCAGGGGTTGGCGGCCGTCAGGACATCAGGGTGTCGACGAGCGTCTCCTGCAGCGCGCCGAGCCACAGATACGCCATCACCATCGGCTTGCGCGGGTCGGAGTCCGGCAGCCGGTAGAGCTCGGCGTTCTCGTCCTCGTCGCCGACCTCGAGCCGGGTGCCGATGGTGAGGCGCAGGTCGTTGAGTGCGCCGAGCCAGTGCAGGGACTCGTCGGCGGTGAGCTTGAGTACGGCGCCGCCCTCGCCGGTCGCGGTCAGCGAGTCCAGGCTGCGGACGACCGCGATCGCGTCCGCGCGCTTGCGGGAGCGCAGGTCCGTCTCGGTGAAGCGCCTGAACTCCGCGGAGAGTGCCCGCAGTTCCTCGTCCTGCTCGTCGGCGTCGGGACCGGCGTACGCCTCCGGGAAGAGCCGGGCGAGCGCCGGGTCGGCGGGCGGCTCACTGGGCCCCTCGGCGAACAGCGCGGCCAGCGGGTCCTCGCCCTCGACCGGCTCGTCACCGGGTCCGATGAGCTCGAGCAGCTGTGCGGCGAGCGAGCGCAGGATCGCGATCTCGACCTCGTCGAGGGGGACGGCCGCGCCGCCGCCGGGTACCGGCTCGAAGTGACCGGCCATCAGAACCGGTCCTGGGAGAGCGTCGCCCACAGCCCGTAACCGTGCATGGCCTGCACGTCCCGCTCCATCTCCTCGCGGCTGCCGCTGGAGACGACCGCGCGTCCCTTGTGATGGACGTCGAGCATCAGCTTGTGCGCCTTGTCCTTGGAGTAGCCGAAGTAGGCCTGGAAGACATAGGTGACGTAGCTCATCAGATTGACGGGATCGTTGTGGACGAGCGTCACCCAAGGCACATCCGGCTCGGGTACCGCGAAGGTCTCCTCAGCCGACTCGGGGCGTTCGATCTCTGTGGGAGCAACACTCACCCGGCCCATGCTGCCACCCACGGGGGCGCAGCGCATAAACGGGCTTACATCTCGTCACTCTGACGAGATGTGCGCTACCCTGCTTGCCATGCTGCATCTCCCGGGGGACGACCCCCGGACCCCCGGCCGATCCGGTCGGCGGCCAGAGACGAATGTGCGAGGTTGACCGTCGTGAACGCTGCGGACCTTGGGCTGCCGGTGGATGTGCCGTCGACAGCGCTCTTCACCGACCAGTACGAGCTCACGATGCTCCAGGCGGCACTGAAGTCGGGCACCGCCGACCGCCGCTCCGTCTTCGAGGTCTTCACCCGCCGGCTGCCCGACGGGCGGCGCTACGGCGTCGTGGCGGGCACCGGACGGGTGCTGGACGCCGTCGAGAACTTCCGCTTCGACGCCGACGTGCTGGGCTTTCTGCGCGAACAGCGGATCGTCGACGAGCCGACGCTCGAGTGGCTCGCCTCCTACCGCTTCAGCGGCGACATCTGGGGCTACCCGGAGGGCGAGGTGTACTTCCCCGGCTCGCCGATCCTGCGCGTCGAGGGCACCTTCGCCGAGTGCGTACTGCTGGAGACCGTGATCCTGTCGATCCTCAACCACGACTCGGCGATCGCCGCGGCGGCCTCGCGGATGTCCGTGGCGGCGGGAGGGCGCAGGCTGATCGAGATGGGCGCGCGGCGTACGCACGAGCTCTCCGCGGTCGCGGCGTCGCGCGCCGCGTACGTCGGCGGCTTCAACTCCACCTCGGACCTGGCGGCCGGGTTCCGCTACGCCATCCCGACGGTCGGCACCAGCGCGCATGCCTTCACCCTGCTCCACGACAGCGAGCGCGACGCCTTCCAGGCGCAGGTCGACTCACTCGGACGGGGTACGACGCTGCTCGTCGACACCTACGACGTGACCGAGGCCGTCCGTACCGCGGTGGAGATCGCGGGCCCCGAGCTCGGGGCCGTACGCATCGACTCCGGGGACCTGCTGCTGGTCGCGCACCGGGTGCGGCAGCAGCTGGACGAGCTGGGCGCGGTCAACACCAAGATCGTGGTGACCTCCGATCTGGACGAGTACGCGATCGCCTCGCTGGCGGCGGCTCCGGTCGACGCGTACGGGGTGGGCACGCAGCTCGTCATCGGCAGCGGGCACCCCACCTGCTCGATGGTCTACAAGCTGGTCGCGCGCGCACAGTCCGACGACCCGAAGGCCCCGCCGCTGCCGGTGGCGAAGAAGTCCCTGGGCGCGAAGTCCTCGGTGGGCGGGCGCAAGTGGGCGGCGCGCCGGGTGGACGCGTACGGGGTCGCCGAGGCCGAGGTGATCGGGCTCGACACGGTTCCGTCCGACCTGGTGGACCGGCAGCTGCAGGTGGAGCTGGTGAAGGGCGGCGAGATCGTCGCCCGTGAACCCCTGGACGCGGCACGCGAGCGGCACGTCGCGGCACTCGCGGGGCTGCCGATGTCGGCGATGCAGCTGTCCAAGGGTGAGCCTGTCCTGCCGACGGAGTACGCGTGAACGGAGGCTCAGGTCCTGTCCGGTCGATCGAGCCCGGCAGGATCGGCCGGACAGGGCCTCGACCCCTCCCGCAAGGGGGGCGGAGTCTCTAGGCTCAGTACAGTCGCCCGCGCCCGCCGATCTCCCCCCATCGAAGGACACCCGCCATGCACCGCGCCTTGATCGTCGTGGACGTTCAGAACGACTTCTGCGAAGGCGGCAGCCTCGCGGTGGCGGGGGGTGCCGATGTCGCTGCCGCGATCACTGACCTGATCGGCCAGTCCCAGGCGGTCTACCGCCATGTGGTGGCCACCCGCGACCACCACATCGAGCCGGGCGACCACTTCTCGGAGCACCCGGACTACGTCCGCAGCTGGCCGCCCCACTGTGTGGCCGGCACGGAGGGGGTGGGCTTCCACCCGAACTTCGCGCCGGTGGTCGCGTCGGGCGCGATCGACGCCGTCTTCGACAAGGGGGCGTACGCGGCCGCGTACAGCGGCTTCGAGGGCGCGGACGAGAACGGCACGACGCTGGCGCAGTGGCTGCGGGCGCGGGAGGTCACGGAGGTCGACGTGGTCGGCATCGCGACGGACCACTGCGTGCGGGCGACGGCGCTGGACGCGGTGCGGGAGGGCTTCACGACGAATGTGCTGCTGGCACTGACGGCCGGGGTCGCGGAGGATACGACGGACAGGGCGCTGCAGGAGCTGCGCGGAGCGGGCGTGGAGCTCACCGGCAAGCCGGTGGTGTAGTCAGGCCCGTCCGGCGACCGAGGACGCGCCCGGGGGGCGTGCCGGGCTCAGCAGCGCCCGTATCGGGTGCCAGAGCTCCTGGTGGTCCTCCGGCGTCGCACGCCACAGCAGGCCGTCCGGATGGTGCAGCACCGCCGTGATCTCGTCCGGCGTCGGCGGCTCCGCGTTGCCCCGCAGATACACCGCCCGCAGGCCCAGATTCCGCAGCCTCGTCAGCGCCCTCGCCCGGTTCGCCGCGTGGACCAGGAACCGCACCGTGCCGCCGTCGCCGTAGGGGCTGGGCAGGCTGAGCGCCACCACAACGCTGCCGTTCGGCAACTTGCTGAAACCTCCGCCGGGCATGCGGAACCACTCCCCCGTGAGATGGCATGTCAATAAGAACCTCGTAGGACGCACCTAAACACGATCGGCCGCCGCCCGCTAGAGGGCGACGGCCGATCATGCTTTGACCTGCAGTAATGCCACTTACTTGGTCGACGGACCGACCTTGACCGTGATCGTCTGGCCGCTTCGCGGCTCCTTCACGATCGAGATCTTGGTGTTGGTGTCAGTTACCTTCACACCCGCGGTCGGGTTCTCCGCGAACCAGTACACACCCTTGCGGTCGTCGAAGACCGGGTTGCCCGACTGCGGCTTGATCCGGAACCCGGCATCCGCCTTGTGCAGCGTGAAGCCATCGGTCGGCCGCAGGCTGAAGGTGGAGTCGAACGACTGGATCTTGTTCCGCATCAGCGTGCCGTCCGCCCACTTCAGGGCCTTCGGGTGAGCGTCCACCGGAAGGACAAGACCCTGGCCCGGGTGGGCGCTGGTGTTGTTGTCCTTCTGGGAGGTGTCCCAGAGCCAGATCATCAGGCCGTTCTGGTACGGGTAGTGCTCGACCCAGGAGTCCTTGGGCGCCTTGAAGCCGAAGTTGTACGGACCGGCCTTGAGGGTCTTGTCGTACGACACGTACTGACGGTTCTCGGCCAGGTAGTACTGCTCGTACTCCTTGGTGAAGGACTCACCGATGCGGGAGAAGCCCTTCGAGGTCCAGCCCGCGTCGTCACCCTCGGCGTTGTCGGTGAACAGCGCCGTGCCGTCCGCCACCACGCTCAGGCCGTCCGCCGCGAAGCCCTTGCCGCCCGCGCCGCCGTCCGTCTGGTAGCGGAAGCGGACGTCGACCTTCTTGCCCGCGTACGCGTCCAGCGAGTACGCCAGCTTCTTGTACGCGCCCGAGACGCCCGTCAGCGCCGGCTTGTCGCCCGCGTCGCGGGTGATCGGCTTGCCGTCGGCCGTGCCGTCCACCGGCGTCCAGTTGGCGCCGCCGTCCGTCGACACCTCGGCGTAGAGGTAGTCGTAGTTCTCCTCGATGTCCCACCAGCCCGAGAGCTCCAGGGACGCCTTGGCCTTGCCGGTCAGGTCGACCGGCCGGGACAGGGTGTTCTTGAGGTCGTCACCCATGTCGCTCCACCACTGCTTGGAGCCCTCCGCGGGCTTCACAACAGTCGTGGTGACGGCCTTCTTCGGCAGCTCGACGACGAGCGCCTGCGGCTTCTTGGTGTTGTACGCCGACACACCCAGCGTGTGGGTGGACTTCGTCGCCGCCTTGGCCTTGGTGTAGTTGAGCCAGCCCAGCTGCAGCTTGTCCCAGGCGTTCATGTCGCCCGGCAGGTCGCCGATGGAGTCCTTGCCGGTGCCGAGCCAGGAGCCGGCCGACATCAGGGTCCAGAAGCCGGTCGAGTTCTCGCCCTTGCCCGAGGTGTCGTAGTGGTCGGGCAGACCGAGGTCGTGGCCGTACTCGTGGGCGAAGACACCGAGGCCGCCGTTCTCGGGCTGCATGGTGTAGTCGCCGACCCAGATGCCGGTGTTGCCGACCTGGGTACCGCCGGACTTGTTGTTCGCCGGGCCGGTCTTGCCGGCGTCGGTGCCGTACGCGTACCAGCGGTGCGCCCACAGGGCGTTGGTGCCCTCGGCACCGCCGCCCGCCGACTCGTCCTCGCCCGCGTGGACGATCTGGAAGTGGTCGACGTAGCCGTCCGACTCGTTGAAGTTGCCGTCGTTGTCGAAGTCGTAACGGTCCCACAGGTCGTACTTGGACAGGTCCGCCTTGATCTGCGCGTCCGTACGTCCCTTGGCCTTCTGGTCGGCGGCCCAGGCGGTGACGCCGTCCTTGACCGTGTCCCACACGTTGGCGCAGTTGCTGTCGCCGCAGTAGTTGGAGCCGTAGCGGGCCTCGTTGTAGTCGACCTTGACCCAGTCGGAGACCTCGCCGTCGACCGAGTAACGGCCCGATGAGGTCTTCTCGTAGTAGGTCTTCAGCGACTCCTTCGGCTTACCGGTCTTGTCCTTGCCGGTGCCGAAGTACAGGTCCTTGAAGTGCTGCTGGTTGTAGTCCGCCTGCCAGGCCGTGGAGTTGTCGTTCTTACGGTCGGGCTGGGCGATCTTGTTGTGCAGCGGTCCCGGGGTGCCGCCGTACTTCTTGACGGGCGCCTCGGGGCCTTCCGGACCGTCGGGGTCGAACATGGTGGTGTCGTCGACCTTGTCGCCGAACTCCACCAGGATCGTGAAGATCTTGTCCGTCTTCTCCCGGCCGAGCTCGACGTACTTCTTGTCGCCGAGCTTCACGACCTTGGACGCGCCGCGCTGCTGCACGGTCGCGTCCCCGGCTATGACCTGCTCCAGCGCCGCCTGGCGCTGTTCGTCCTGCTCCTTGCTGAAGGGGCCTTCGAGGTCGTGCTCGACATGCCCCTTCTGCGGCGCCGGGTCATGGCGCTGCACTGCCGCCGGATCCGACGACTTCGGACTGTCGGCCTGGGCGCTGGTGAACGCCGATGCCGACGCGGTGCTCGCGGCCAGAGCCACGAGAACCGCGGACGCTCTGATCGTCCGTCGCTTACTGGTCACTTGATGAATGTCCTCCCCCGCACCCCGTCGCAGCGGACCGGATGTGGGGTCGTCCGCGCGCGGTGTGCGCGTCACAAGTGACGACATTCGACCGGAGTTACTGAAGAAAAGACAGTCCTTGACTTGAACGGACCAACTGCACTATGTGATAGGACAGTTCCGGTATCCGGACGACGAACAAACCGGACAACGGGCGCATCGAACCCGCCACTTGGCAGCCCGAATGACTCCGTGCGCCCCCCATGCACCGGCACCGTGGGTAAGGTCACGCTTACCACCGGTTCCTCCTGGGCATCCACCGACGTAGAGTCCTTTGACAGTGCGACCGCGTTGAGAGACACCCTCAGACCGATGCCCCGAGGACGGATACCGTCATGCCGCGTCCGACTGCCGCACAGCTCGCCTACGGTTCGGCGACCGTCGTCTGCTCGACCCTCGCCCTGCTGCTCCTCACCCGAACCACCAACGGCTTCGCCGTCGCCGCGATAGGTGTCGCCGCGATGTCGTTCGGTCTGCTGGTCGCGGTCGCCCTGCCCATGAGCAGGACCGTGCGCGGAGCGAGGAAAGCGGCGCACACGGTCCGTACGAACCGTGCCTCCGCCGGTATTCCGGCCGCCGCATCCGCCGACGGTCTCACCACCCGGGTGCCCACGCCGCGCGCCCATGTGGGGGCCGAGGCCAGGGTCGGCGAGCACTCACTGCGCCGCTGACACCACCACGGTCTTGCCCGCCTTGTCGTGCAGGCCCTGCTTGTACGGCTTGTCCGCCAGGATCGTGATGATGATGACGATCCACCAGAGACAGAAGCAGCAGACCAGCGCGGGCACCCAGAGCACCACGGCGCGCAGCAGCGAGGAGCTGCTGTCCGGCACGCTCCCGTCGTTGAGCATCGCGACCCGGATCTTCATCAGACGCTTACCGACGGACTGCCCGTTCCGCGCGGTCATGATGGTGTCGTAGCCGACGTACGCCACGAGCGAGATCAGCGACCACAGCCACTGCCTGCCGGTGTTCACCTGGTTGGTGAAGCTGTCCCAGTCGTCGCCGTTGTCCGTCGTGACGTCCCAGCCGCCGGCGAGCAGGGAGATCAGGATCAGCGGCACAAAGATGATGAGCGCGTCGATGACGCGGGCCAGGAACCGCTTGCCGAAGTCCGCGAGCGGCGGCATCCCGGCGAGCGGGTCCGCGCCGCCGTACGGGCCGCCGGAGCCGCCCGCGTCGTACGGCGGGGGCTGACCGCCGCCGTCGTAGGGCGAACCGCCGCCCTGCCCCGAGCCGTAGGGAGAGCCGCTCCGCCCGGAGCCGTACGGATCGTCCTGCGGGGGGCCTTGCGGGGGCTGCTGAGGACCGTCCGACGGCGGCGTGGACTCCGGCGGCTGCTTGCGGAAGGGGTCGTTCTCGGGCGGCTCGCCGGGCGGCGGCGGTTCGTTGCTCATGGGGGCAGTGCACCGCGCCCCGAGGGCCCCCGCAACGGCTCGCGCGCCGTTCGGGGGAAACCCTCGTCCCGGGCCTCCGGGAAATCTGTCAGCCGGTCACCAAGGTGTCAGCCGGCCACAAAGGTGTGCGCCGCCTTGTCGTGCCAGCACTGCCGCCACGGGCGGTCGAACAGGCACCAGAGCACATTGAGGACGCCGATGGCGAGGATACCGAGCACCGAGTAGACCAGCCAGCGGCGCAGCGCCGCCCCGAAGGACGGCGGCTCGTGGGACTCGATGCCCCAGACCGAGATACCGCAGAGCTTCTTACCGAGCGTACGGCCCCACTTGGCGGTCGGCAGCGCCTCATAGAGCACTCCCAGGACCAGCAGCGCGCCGAGGATGATGCCGAGATGGCCGGCCGTGGTGCCGTCGACCAGCCACACGGTGACCGTCTCACCCGACTGCTTCGCCGCCTCGATCTTCTCGTCGACGTGGGCGCGCGCCCGGGAGAGGACCGGTACGGCGACGGCGCCGACGAGCGCCCCGAGCACCACGGTGTCGATCAGCCGCGCGGCGAACCGCTTGCCGAGCGATGCGGGACGGGCCGCCGCCTGCGCCTGGGCGGCCTGCAGGAACGGGTCGTTGACCGGCGGCTTCCAGGGCACGACCGGCTCGGCCTCGCCCGAACCGGCGAGCCGGTGGACCTGCTGCGCCCAGGAGGCGGAGCCGCCGCCGGGGCCGTTGGTGACGGGCGCCTGTGCCTGCGCGGGCGCCTGCGGCTCTTGCTGCTGGGGATGCGGCTGGGCGGGGACCTGCGGCTGGGGCTGTGCGGGCGCGGCGGGGGCGCCCGGTGCCGGGGACTGGACCCCCATGGCGCCTTCGGCCTGCCCGGCGGGCGCGCCGCCGCGGGCGCGCTGCGCGCGGATGGTGACCGTGGGTTCGGCGGGCGGTTGCGGCTGGGGCTGAGGCCTGCGGCGGGCGGGGATCTCGCCCGCGGGCGCCGCAGACGCGGGATCAGACGCGGGATCAGCGCTGCCGGCACCCGCACCGGCAGAGTGCCTGCCCGCGCCGGGGCGCAGCGCGCGGATCGCGACCGTACCGTCCACGGGAGGCTCGCCCGCGTTCGCCGGGCCCAGCGAGCGGACGCCCGGCAGGGCGCCACCCGTCGGGTCGGCGGGCGTGCTTGCCCCGGCCGGACGGCGCGGATCGACGGGCGCACCCGATGCGGAGGTGCCCGACGCGGGCGTCCCGGGGGCGCCGCCCTGGACGGGCGTACGCGGATCCTGGCCGCCGCCCCACGAGACGCGGTTGTCTCGCTCGCCGCCGAAGCCCCTCTGGCGCGAGGTGTCGGCCTGCCAGGCGGTGGCCGGCTCCGGGCGGGACGGCTCGTCGCCGATCTGCTCCTCGTCGAAGAAGACCGGACCGGTCTCCTCGACCGGAGCGGGCGTGGTCGTGGTCGCCGGCGCCGCCGGGCCGGGCGCCGTGGGCATCGCCTCGCCCGACTGCGGCGCGGGACGGCTCGTACCGGGCACCCAGGATGCACCGTTCCAGTACCGGACATATCCGGGAATGGACGGATCCGGGTAATAGCCGGGCGCGGGGCTGCCGTCGCCGGTTGCCGGGGTGGGGGCGCTCATCACCGTGGTCCCGTATCTCCTCGAGGGCCTCAGGCCCTGTCCAGCCGATCTTGCCGGGCTCGCGTGCCCTGGTGCCTGATCCGGCCTGATCGACCGGACAGGACCTCACTTCAAGGCACCACATCTATCAGACCCTCGTACGCCACCGGGCCGGTCCTGCCGTAACGGCCACTTTCCAGTCACCGGCCCATCACAGAAAGTTGTTCCCGGAAGTCGCGTCATCGCCGCGGAACAACGCGCTCTCTCCCTGCAAGGCCCGCCCACAAGGCCTCGTACAGGAAGGAAGAGCACTCTCATGCACACCGTGGTGGAACGCGAGCTCGAGCTCAAACTGGTGCTGTCGCCCGAGTGCAGCATCCCCGTCCCGGCCCGGCTGACCTACCGCACGGACGACCCGTACGCCGTGCACATCACCTTTCACACCGGCTCCGACAACCCCGTCAAGTGGACCTTCGCCCGCGAACTGCTGGTCGAAGGGGTCTTCCGCCCGTGCGGCCACGGAGATGTCCGGATCTGGCCCACCAAGGTCGAGGGCCGGAGCGTGGTCCTGATGGCACTCAGCTCCCCCGACGGCGACGCGCTGATCGAGGCGTCCGCCGCGGTGGTCTCCGCCTGGCTGGAGCGCACGCTGCGGGTGGTCCCTCCGGGCTCTGAGTCCGAGCAGCTCGGCATCGACGACGGCCTCGCCGAGCTGCTCACGCCCACCCCGGCCGACGATCTGTGGCTGCGCGACCCGTTGCCCTCGGACGAGTCAGGGGACGGAGACAGCTAGGCCGAGCGGACCGCGTATCCGCGGCTCAAGCGGCTGATCACTGCGCATGAGGTGCAGGTTCCATCGGAGCCCGATGCCTGCTTCGCCCGATATTATGCATTTTGTGATCACACTCGGGCGGCGGCGGCGCCGTCGTCCTCCCTACAGCGGCCGGTGGGAAGCTGCCCGGTTGTCACCGGTGATCCTTACCATCCTCATCGCAGGCCTGGCGTTCTCCACACCGAGGGAGATCGCCGTCAGCCGTCTCCTGCCCGCCGCACCCGCCCTCGCCGCCGCGATGTGGCCCGTGCTCCCCACGATCCTGTTGGGGACGTTCTGCCTGATGGTCATGATCGGCCTCAGCTTCGTCTACACCGACCTGGGGACGCCATACACGGTGGCCGCGATCGCCGCGGTCACCCTGGCGGCCGCATACGCAAGCCATGTCCGACTCCAGCGCGAGGAGACCCTCTTCCACGTCCGGCTCGTCGCCGACGCAGCCCAGGAGGTGCTGCTGCGGCCCCTGCCGCGCCGCATCGAGGACGTCGAGATCGAGTCGCTGTATCTGGCGGCCCAGGAGCAGGCCCGGATCGGAGGCGACTTCTATGAGGCGGCCGGCACACCGTACGGGGTCCGGCTGCTCATCGGCGACGTACGCGGCAAGGGCCTGTCCGCAGTGGGGGTGGCCTCGGCGGTGATCAGCTGCTTCAGGGAAGCCGCGTACGAAGAGCCCGACCTCAGGGGCATCGTCCATCGCCTGGAGACCAGCATCACCCGCCACGGCACTGCGTTTCCCGTCCAGGACCTGCCGGAGAGCTTTGCCACCGCTCTTATCGCCGAGATCCCGCACGGCGGCGGCCACGTCAGACTCCTCAACTGTGGGCACCCCCCGCCGCTGCTCGCGCACCGCGGAAAGATCCGCGTCCTGGAGCCCACCACCCCATCAGCCCCTCTCAACCTCGCAGCGCTCATCGGAGACCACTACTGCGTCGACACCGTCGCCTTCGCCCCGGGCGACCAGCTGCTGCTCTACACCGACGGCGTATCGGAGACCCGGGACCGTACCGGTGAGTTCTTCCCGCTGCCGGACTGGATGCGGCGGCAGGGCCCGGAGCCGCCCCGCGAGTTGCTCGACCGGCTTCACCGGGATCTGCTCCACTACAGCGGCGGAAGGCTCAACGACGACATCGCGGCCCTCGCAGTGCGGTACCCGAACATCCGGGCCCAGGAGCCCCCGGCGTAGGTGGCCGGAAGCGTGGCGGACTCGCCGGTCGGCCGGGCAGTACACCCGGGTCACCTGCATCGCATTCTCCTGCCGTCGCCGCGTCGAAAACACGCCGCACGAGGGCGATCCGCGCCGCCGCCAGGAAAACCGCTTGCGCTCGCGTGGAGCGTGGACAGAATCAGCGCGTGCAGATCCTGTCGTTCCCCGAAGAAGCCACTCCGTCCGAGTTGCGCATCCAGGTGCGGGAGATCCAAGAGCAGGCGTGGCCGTCCGCGCGTGTCTCGGTCACCCCTGCCGATGCGCCCACCCACGATCCTGTGCTGCGGCCGTTGTCGATGCTGCTGGTGGAGGAGGGTTCGGTACTGGCCGCGCTGGACATCCTGTCCAAGGAGATCGTTCACACCGGTCGGCGCTATGCCGCTGGTGGGCTGAGCACTGTGGTGACGCGCCGGGAAGCTCGTGGTCGCGGGTGCGGCCGGCGCCTGGTGGCAGCGGCCCGGGAGACGATGGTCACCCAGGGACTGGACCTGGGCATTTTCACCTGCGACCGCCCGCTTCTGGCGTTCTATGAGAGCGCCGGCTGGCACCTTCTTCGTGGGGCTGTACTCATCGGGGGAACACCACAGGCTCCCTTCCCCAGCGACCAGCCCGGCTTCGACAAGGTCACCATGGCCGCATTCTTCTCGGCGGAGGGCAGGCAGGCCCAGACGTCGTTCCACCACAGCCGCGTCGAGCTGTATCCAGGGGAGATCGACAAGCTCTGGTGACGCCCGGGCAGGCGAACCTGACTGCGTCCTGCGCTTCGTCCACCGCGCACTCGGCGTCATCGGGCTGGACTGCCACAGCCTGTTCAGCGAGGACGGACGCCAGCGCCTGCTGTGGTTCACCGCCCCGCCCGGCACCCAGGGCGCCGCCCAGCTGGAATTGCTCTCCGTCATCGGCACGCAGGACACGGCGGCGAGCGAGAACGCGCGTCAGTCGGTGACGTAGGTATGGGTGATGAATTCGATGGAGTGCCCGTCGGGGTCGTCTATGTACACCCCGCGGCCTCCGAAGTGGTGGTTGATCTGCTGCGGCTTGTCGTGCATCGGATCGGCCCAGTAAGGGAGTTCGCGTTCGGTGATCCGGCCGAAGATCTCGTCGAACTCGTCCTCGGAGACCAGGAAGGCCAGGTGCTGGGGCGTGATACCGGCCCGTACATCGAGGTAGTCGAGGGTGACGCCGCCGGCCAGCGGCAGGCTCGCGAAAGGGCCGAAGGGCTTGGGGTCCGGCTCCCCGATCAGTTCGGCGAGAAAGCGGGCACCGGCGAAGCGGTCGCGGCTGTGCACGATGGTGTGGTCAAGACGTGCGGGCACGGCTCCTCCTCTGAAGCGTGAGGCGGTTACGGATCGACCTGTCCTTTCACGCTATGCGGGGAGCCGGGTCCGAAGCATCGGGCTTTCGCCGTAGACCTGGGGCTCCTCGCCGTACGCCGAAGGTCCGGGGCCTGTCCTGTGGATCCTGCCGGGCTCCTCGACGCCGGCGGGCCACCGCGGCCGTCGGTCAGAAGAGCTTGCCGGGGTTGAGCAGACCCAGCGGGTCGAACGTCTGTTTGATGCCGCGCTGCATCTCCACGCCCACCGGGCCGAGCTCCCGGGCCAGCCACTCCTTCTTCAGCACGCCGACGCCGTGTTCGCCGGTGATCGTGCCGCCGAGCTCCAGGCCGAGGGCCATGATCTCGTCGAAGGACTCGCGGGCGCGGCGGGACTCGTCCGGGTCGGTGTGGTCGAAGCAGACGACGGGGTGGGTGTTGCCGTCGCCCGCGTGCGCGCAGACGCCGATGGTGAGGCCGTACTTCTCGGCGATCGCGGCCGTGCCCTCGATCATCGCGCCGAGCTTCGAGCGCGGTACGCAGACATCGTCGATCATCGTGGCCGACTTGACGGTCTCCAGCGCTGTGAGCGACAACCTCCTTGCCTGGAGGAGGAGTTCGGACTCGGCGACGGTGTCGGCGGGGACGACCTCGGTGGCGCCGGCCTCGCTGCACAGCGCGCCGACGGCTGCCAGATCGGCTGCCGGGTCGGGGGTGTCGAAGGCGGCCAGGAGCAGTGCCTCGGTGGTGTCGGGCAACCCCATGTTCGCCATGGCGTTGACGGCGCGCACCGTCGTACGGTCCATGATCTCCAGGAGCGAAGGGGTGTGGCCGCGCTCCATGATCGCGCAGACAGCCTCGCAGGCGGCGGCCGCGGAATCGAACTCGGCGGCCAGGACGAGCTGCGCCGGCGGCTGCGGCCTGAGCGCGAGCACAGCCTTGACAACGATGCCGAGGCTGCCCTCGGAGCCCACGAAGAGCCGGGTGAGGTCATAGCCGGCGACGCCCTTGGCGGTACGGCGGCCGGTGCTCATCAGGCGCCCGTCGGCGAGGACGACGTCGAGGCCGAGGACGTACTCCGCGGTCACTCCGTACTTGACGCAGCACAGGCCGCCGGAGGCGGTGCCGATGTTCCCGCCGATGGTGCACGTCTCCCAGCTGGAGGGGTCCGGCGGGTAGTACAGGCCGTGCTCGTTCACCGCGCGGGACAGCACGGCGTTGATGACGCCCGGCTCGACGACCGCGATCCGGTCGACCGGGCTGATCTCCAGGATCCGGTCCATCTTGGTCAGGGAGAGCACGATGCAGCCGTCCGAGGCATTGGCGGCGCCGGACAGACCAGTGCGGGCGCCCTGCGGGACGACGGGGACGCGCAGCGCGGTCGCCGTGCGCATGACGTGCTGGACCTGTTCGACGGTGCGCGGCAGGACGACGACGGCGGGGGTGCCCGCTTCGCAGAAGCTGGCCATGTCGCGTCCGTACGAGGCCGTGATGTCCGGGTCGGTGATCAGCGCTTCGGACGGCAGACCGGCGCGCAGCCGGTCGAGAAGATCCCGGGGGTCCGGGGGTTGTCCCCCAGAGAGATGCAGCATGATCCCAGCCTCGCACCAGGGGCCATCGGTGTGAACCCGTCCGCCTTCCGCTTCGCAGGGCCGGGCGCATTCTTCGTATTGACTGTCTGCTGACGCACAGTGAGCGCCATGAAGAGCGAACTCGTGAAGAACGCCGCGATCAGCACGCTGGTCGGCGCGACGCTGGTGACCGGGGTGATCACACTCGCGCCCGGCTGGGGGGACGAGAGCCCGCCGCCCGCCCCGGGACCGGCGGCGCGGGCGGCGGCCGCGGTGGGCGCGGGCGCCCCGGCCTCCCTCGCCGATCTGACCGCGCTCATCGGCGACCGGGAGATGTGGCTGCGTACGCACCCGCGCGACGAGGAGTCGTGGGCGGTGCTGGGGTCGGCGTATGTGGAGCAGGGCACGCGGCTGGCGGACGCGGCGTACTACCGGCGGGCGGAGAGCGCGCTGCGGCGCTCGCTGGAGCTGTTTCCGGGTGAGCAGGGGAACGTCGACGCGCTGGTGGGTCTTGCGGCGCTGGCCAACGCCCGGGGCGACTACGCGGCGGCCCGTACGTCGGCCGAGAGCGCGCGGAAGCAGAGGCCGCAGCGGTGGACGGCGTATCCGGCGCTGATCGACGCCTGCAACGGGCTCGGCGACTACGCGGCCGCGGGCAAGGCGATGGACAAGCTCCAGGAGCTGCACGAGGACGCGCAGACCATGGGGCGCGCGGCGCAGATCCTCCGGGACAAGGGCTGGCGCGAGGACGCGGCGGCGATGGCGTACAACGCGGCCGCGACGGCGGATGCCCCGGCGGAGAAGGCGGCCGCGCTGTACCGGCTGGGCGAGCTGGCCTGGGAGCGGGGCGAGCCGGTGGAGGCGACCGGCCACTACGACGCGGCGCTGCGGTTCGCGCCCGATCACCATCCGTCGCTGGCGGCGCGGGGGCGGGCGCTGGCGGCACTGGGGCGTACGGACGAGGCGTTCCGCGACTACCAGGCGGTGCTGACGCAGGCGGCGCTGCCCGGATACGCCCTGGAGGCAGGTGAGTTGTACGCGTCGATGGGGCTGGACGGGGATGCGGCGACGCAGTACGAGCGGTTGCGGGCGCCGGCGGGGCGGGGCTGGTGGGTCCGGCCATGGCTCCGGCCAGGTGGTGCTGGGCCTCTTCGAGGCGGACCACGGCGACCCGGAGGCGGCGGTGCGGCGGCTGAAGGGCGAGTGGGACAAGAAGCACCGGAGCATGTCCGTCGCGGACGCGCTGGGCTGGGCGCTGTACCGGGCGGGGAGGCCGAAGGAGGCGCTGCCGTACGCGAAGAGGGCGACGGATCAGGGGCTGCGGAGTGCGCTGTTCGCGTACCACCGGGGCGAGATCGAGCGGTCCCTGGCGCAGTACGGCCCGGCCCGCCGGCACCTCGAGGAGGCGCTGCGGACCAACCCGTACTTCTCACCGCTGCTGGCTCGGGTGGCGCGGGAGACTCTGGCGGCGCTGGGGGAACCGGAGGGGGGCGGGCCGAAAGAGGTGACGGGGATGGAGAGCGGTGGCGGGGCCGGTTGTGGGGATGAGGCGGCGGAGGAGCCGGGGTGTCGCAGCCGACGCCGTCCGGCGAGACGCAGTCGCCACAGAAGCCGGAGCGGAGCGGGAGGAGGGCCGGGGCCGTCGAGCCAGTCGAGCCCGGTGAGCCCGGCGAAGCAGCCAGCCGACGGCCCCGGGGTGTCGGGGTGGGGCAGGACTGAGGCGGGTGCGGGTGGGGTGCGGGTGCGGGTGCGCGCCTGCGGCTGTGCCCTCCCGCCCCTTCCGCAGGGGCTCCGCCCCCGGACCCCCGCGCCTCAATCGCCGGCGGGGCTTGAGATTGCCGGTCCGGCAACCTGCCAGGGCCACAAACCTAAACTCGCAGGACCGCGTACACGATGAGGTTGTCCACCGGGTGGCCCTCGGCGTCGAAACCACCGTCGCAGGTGATGAGGCGCAGCGCGCGCTCGTCCGTCCTGCCGTAGACCTTCTCCGTCGGGAACGCGTTCTTGCTGACCGTTTCCGTGCCCGTGACCGTGAAGTGCGCCGTCGACCCCCGTGCCGTCCGTACCGCGATGTCCGCGCCCTTGGCGATCTTCTTCAGGTCGTGGAAGACCGCCCGGCCGAAGCGCGTGTCGTTGTGGCCGATGATCACCGCCGCTCCGCGCTCGCCGGGGACGGTCCCGCCGGTGTACCAGCCCGCGGTCATGCCCTTGTCTGCGGGCGGGACTTCGACCGTGCCGTCGCCGTTGAGGCCGAGCTTCATCAGCGAACTCGCCACGCCGATCGACGGGATGGCGACATGCGCCGGGTCCGCCGGCTTCACCTCGACGGTGCGGGGCGGTGCGGTGGACGGAGCCTGCGCGGCCCGCGGTTGAGTCGGTACGGCGTCGGCCGAGCATCCGGCGAGGGCGGCCAGGACGAGGAACAGGCCGAGGGCGCCGGTCCGCCGTATCCGGTGGTGCGTACGGGACATGGAGTCTCCAGTGCGGGGACGGCGCCGCCGGGCAGCGACGCCGTCCAAGGAGGAACAGGAGGTCAGCGGTTGGCGCGGCGGCGCACCACGATCGTGCCCGCGCCCGCGAGCAGGGCGAGCGCGGTGGCCGATCCGGCGAGGGCGGTGGTGGAGCTGCCGGTCTCGCTACCGGCTGGGCGCTCCCCCGCCGAGACGCCACCGCGCGGCGCGGAGCCGCGTACCGGGGCGGGCTTGTCCCCCGCGGCCACGCCGCCCCGCGGCGCCGCCGAAGGCCCTCGGTCCTGCGGGGCGGTGACGGTGTCGGAGCCCTTCGAGGGCGCGGGGTCCTCGGTCGGCCGCGCCGAGGGCGGGGGCGTGGTGTCGGCGAAGGCCGCCGCGGACGGGACGATCACCGCGGCGGCCGCGACGGTGGCGAGGGCGAGGGCACGCAGGGACAGACGGTGGGACATGGGGGTGGCTCCATTCCAGCTCGGCCTTGTTGGCACTTGGCGACAGGCTGGCGTGAAGTTGTGAGGAAGCTGTCAGAACGCTGTGGTCATCGGATCAGGGCCGGTCCCCGGCCGAAACCGCCACGTGAAGCGCGGCAGCGTGAGGCAGTCGCAGCGTGAAGACCGAGCCCTGCCCCTCTGTACTCTCCACGTGCACCGTGCCCCCGTGCGCCTCCGCCAGCTTGCGCACGATCGCAAGACCGAGACCGCTGCCACCCGTGCGCCGGCTGCGTGACTTCTCGGCCCGCCAGAAGCGGTCGAAGACGTGCGGAAGATCCTCGGCCGGTATGCCGCTGCCCGTGTCGGCCACCTCGATGCCGACGCTCCCGGCATCGATGCCGTACGCGCGCAGGGTCACGCGGCCGCCGGGCGGTGTGTGACGTACCGCGTTGGACACCAGATTGCCGACCGCCTGCCGCAACCGGACCGGGTCGGCGCTCAGTTCGGGCACCTCGGCGCCCGGGGCCGGTCCGGTCACCGTCAGTGTGACGCCCGCCGTTTCGGCCTGGGCCTGGTGCGCCGCGGCGACCTGGCCGAGCAGCTCCTCGATCCGTAGCGGCTCGGGGTGCAGCCGCAGCGCGTCCGCGTCCGCCTGCGCCAGGTCCTGGAGGTCGTCGATGATGTGCTGCAGCTGCACCGCCTCTTCCAGCAGGGAGGAGACGAAGGCGGGGTCGGGGTCGGCGAGGCCGTCCTGCGCCGCCTCCAGCCAGCCGCGGATATTGCTGAGCGGGGTGCGCAGTTCATGGGCGACGTCGCTGACCATCGCCTTGCGCTGCTCCTCCAGACGGGCCCGGTGCGCGGACATGTCGTTGAAGGCGGCGGCCAGCCGCCCGATCTCGTTGTCCGCGGTGACCGGGACCCGGGCGGGGTCCGCGTACCCGCCGTCCTTCATCCGCTGGGCCGCTCCGGTGAGCGCGAGCAGCGGCCGTACGAGCCGGGTGGCGGCGAGTACGGACGCGCCGACGGTCAGCGCCAGGACAAGGGCCGCGGCACCCGCGATCCGGGCGGTGTTCGCCGGGGAGAGATCGAAGCCGGGAACGCTCCCGCTGTCGGGATCGCCGATGAACAGCAGTGCGGGCGAGGCGACATAGGAGCTGAGCTGTTCGCGGCGCGCGGTGCCGACGCAGGACGCGACGGCCCGGTCGTCGTCACTGGGGCCGCGCACGCCCGGGGTGCTCGGGGCGGCGCTCGGGGCAGGCGTGTTCGTCCAGGACAGCTCCAGATTCAGCTGCACGGCGTCGCGGCCCTGGCGGCTCAGGCAGGCGTTGGCCAGCTTACTGAGCGCGGTCAGCGCCTTCTTCTCGGTGGCGGTGGGCTCGTCGAGCGAGTCGGTGGAGCACCGGGTGCCCTCGATGCGGCCGGGGTCGTTGCCGACGACCTCGATGCGCGGACGGCCGCTGGGGGCGACGACGATGTCCGAGCTGATCCCGTACTCCCGCAGACAGTCCACACTCCGGACCGCGCTCTGCCGCAGCCGGGTGCGTTCCTTCGCCGGCAGCCGGAACGGGCCGACGGCACGCGGGTCGATCCGGTCCGCCGTGGCATCCGCGCTCTGCCGACTCGGGGGCGCGAGCGCGCTGTCCGCGGCGAGCGGGTCGACGATCGCCGAGGCCAGGGACGGCAGTTCGGGCGCCGAGGCCTGGGTGGCGGAGTCGGCGATGGGCCCGCGCTGCTGGGTGGTCAGGGCGATCCGCCGGCCCGTCTGCCCGGCCAGCTCGCGTACGGCCTTGTCGACTCCCTCCCACCGGGGGTGAGTTGCCGCGTATCCGAGCAGGGTCTGGTAGATCCTGGCGTCGTCGGTGAGGTTCTGCCCCTGCTCCTCCTTGATCGCGCCGGAGGTGGTCTGCACGGCGAGCCACGCGGTGGCCGCGACCGAGCAGACGGCCACCAGTGCGGACACCGCCAGCAGCCGGCCGAGCAGGCTCTTGCGGAGCGGCAGCCGCTTGCCTGCCCCCTGCCTACGACGGCGCACGCGACGGACTCTTCGCCGGATCGGTCAGCTTGTAGCCGACGCCGAAGACGGTGAGCAGCCGGGCGGGCCGCCGCGGGTCGGGTTCGATCTTCTTGCGCAGGTTCATGATGTGCACGTCGACGGTGCGGTTGCTGATGTAGCGGTCGAAGTCGTGGAGTTCCTTCAGCAGCAGCTGCCGGGTGAAGACCCGGTCGGGCTCGGCGGCCATCGCGGCGAGGATCCGGAACTCGCCGGGCGTGCAGTCGACGCGGCCGCCGTCGACGGTCACCTCGTGCCGGTCCGGGGCGAGGACGAGCGTGCCCACCGCGAGGACGTGCTCGACGGACGGACCCAGTCTGGTGCGACGCAGCAGGGTGCGCACGCGGGCCATCAACTCCCGTGGGCTGTACGGCTTGGTCATGTAGTCGTCGGCGCCGAGATCCAGGCCCAGCAGCAGATCGTCCTCCGTACTGCGGGCGGTCAGCATCAGCACCGGCAGTTCCCGGGCCTCGGCCCGCAGCACGCGCAGCACGTCCAGTCCGTCGGCCCGCGGCATCATCACATCGAGGACGAGCAGGTCGGGTGCCTGGTGCCGGACCGACTCGATGGCCGCTCTTCCGTCCCGTACGACGGTGACGGTGTGGCCCTCCCGCTCCAGATAGCGGCGGACCAGCTCGGCCTGCTTCTCGTCGTCCTCGGCGACCATCACGTATGCGCACACGCCGCCGATCGTAAGCGGTCGCCCGGCCGGGCGGGCTTACCTGGCCCGCCCGGCACTTGAGGGCACAGCACAGCAGGCCCGCCCGGCACTTGAGGGCACAGCAAGCCCGTCCGGCTTGAGGACGCAATTACAGATTGCCGCGCTTCTCCTGCTCGCGCTCGATCGCCTCGAACAGCGCCTTGAAGTTGCCCTTGCCGAAGCCCATCGAGCCGTGCCGCTCGATCATCTCGAAGAAGACCGTCGGCCTGTCCTGGACCGGCTTGGTGAAGATCTGCAGCAGATAGCCGTCCTCGTCACGGTCGACCAGGATCTTCAGCTCGCGCAGCGTCTCGACGGGCACCCGCGTCTCGCCCGCCCACTCGCCGAGCGTGTCGTAGTACGAGTCGGGGGTGTCCAGGAACGCGACTCCCGCCGCCCGCATGGCGCGTACCGTCGCGACGATGTCGTTCGTGGCGAGCGCGATGTGCTGGACACCCGCGCCGCCGTAGAACTCCAGGTACTCGTCGATCTGCGACTTCTTCTTCGCGATCGCCGGCTCGTTGATCGGGAACTTCACCTTCAGCGTGCCGTCCGCGACGACCTTCGACATCAGCGCGCTGTACTCGGTCGCGATGTCGTCGCCCACGAACTCCTTCATGTTCGTGAAGCCCATGACCTTGTTGTAGAAGGCCACCCACTCGTTCATCTTCCCGAGCTCGACATTGCCCACGCAGTGGTCGATGGCCTGGAAGGTGCGCTTGGCCGGCGGCTCGACGATCGGGGCGGCGGCGACGAAGCCCGGCAGGTACGGGCCGTCGTAGCCGGAGCGGTCGACCAGGGTGTGCCGGGTCCTGCCGTACGTGGCGATCGCGGCGAGCACCACCGTGCCGTGCTCGTCCTTGAGCTCGTACGGCTCGGTGATGCCGCGGGCGCCGTGCTCCACCGCGTAGGCGTACGCGGCGCGCGCGTCCGGCACCTCGATGGCGAGGTCGACGACGCCGTCGCCGTGCTCGGCGACGTGCTCGGCGAGGAAGCTGCCCCAGTCGGTGGCCTGCTTGATCACGGAGGTGAGGACGAAGCGCGCGCCCCCGTTCTCCATGACGTAACTCGCGGTCTCGCGGTTGCCGTTCTCCGGTCCGGAGTAGGCGACCAGCTTCATGCCGAAGGCCGTGGAGTAGTAGTGCGCGGCCTGCTTGGCGTTGCCGACGGCGAAGACGACCGCGTCCATTCCCTTGACCGGGAAGGGGTCGGCCTCTCGCGCGGTGGTCGGGTTGTGATCGATGGTCTCAGTCATACGAGCAGGCTCCCGCCGATCCACAAGATGCGCAATAGTTCACGATTCCACTGGGCAATCTGCACAGCGGAGAGGGAGGATGGTGAGGCTATCTGTACAGGATGACCATTCGGGAGACACAATGGCGATCGATCATCTGGACGGCAGGCTCATCGTGCTGCTGGCGCGCGAGCCGCGCATAGGGGTGCTCGAGGCGTCCCGCCGGCTCGGTGTGGCCCGCGGCACTGTCCAGGCGCGCCTGGACCGGCTTCAGTCCAATGGAGTCATCCGCGGCTTCGGACCGAACGTCGACCCGGCGGCGCTCGGCTATCCCGTGACCGCCTTCGCCACGCTGGAGATCAAGCAGGGACAAGGGGCGGACGTACGGGCCCATCTGGCAGGCGTCCCCGAGGTGCTGGAGCTGCACACCACCACCGGACACGGCGACATGCTCTGCCGTCTCGTCGCCCGTTCCAACGCCGATCTCCAGCGGGTGATCGACCGTGTTGTCGGTTTTGATGGCATTGTGCGGGCCTCCACGGCGATCGTCATGGAGAACCCGGTGCCCTTGCGGATCATTCCGCTGGTGGAGCAGGCCGCGGAGGGCTTCATCGAGTAGGGCTAGGGCCTCCAAAGAAGTGGCTGCAGCGAAGTAGTTGCAAAGAACCCCTTGCAACTATTCCTTTGCAAGGCTATCTTTGCGTCATGCCCGAGCCAGAGCCCTCCCCCGGATCCGAACGGCACACCTACCGCCCGCTCGACCCACGCTCCCTGCGCGGCCTCGCCCATCCGCTGCGGATGCGCCTGCTGACCACGCTGCGGCACGACGGGCCCGCCACCGCCTCCCAACTGGCGGACAAGCTGGGCGAGTCCAGCGGCGCCACCAGTTACCACCTGCGCCAGCTCGCCGCCCACGGCTTCGTCGAGGACGACCCCGAGCGGGGCAAGGGCCGCGAGCGCTGGTGGAAGTCCTCGGTGGAGGGGACGGGCTTCAGCGACACGCTGTTCAGCGACCCCGACCCGGCGGTGCGCGGGGCCGCGGACCTCTTCATCCACGAGGTCGCGACCATGCACACCCAGGAGGTCGGCACCTGGCTCGGCACCGCACGCGAGTGGCCCGAGAAGTGGCGCAGGACCTCGGACCTCAGCGACTGGACCCTGCGGCTGACGCCCGCGCAGGCCGGCGAGCTCAACGAGAAGATCCACGAACTCATCGAGAGCTACCGGGACTTGGCACCGGATACCAGGACCGAGGACACCGCCCAGATCCGTATGCATCTGCACGCCTTCCCGCGCTCCACCGACTGACGCGCTCAACCGACCGACGCGCTCCACCGACTGAGGGGACAGACGGACATGCACGCCGACGTACATCTGCTGCTGCACGGGATCCGCGCCGCGGAGCTCCAGGAGGAAGCCGCCAGGAGCTGCCCGCCTCGCGAGGACCTCCGTACACAACTGGGCTGGAAACTCGTCGAGTTGGGCCTGCGCCTGATACGGCAGCCGCCCGCGCGGGCCGCTCGCATCGCATGAGGGCGAAGGGGGACGCGGGCCGCGGCCGCCGTACTCGGCGGTCTCGCGGCCGGCTGCCTCATCGAGCAGTCCGGACTGACGACGGCAGATGAACACCACGCAACCGACCACGGAGGTCAGCAGGCCGGAACCTTCCCGCCCTTGTCCAGCGCCCGAAGCGAATCCACCGCGTCCTTCAGTGTCGTGACGGGGATCAGCCGCAGCCCCTTGGGGAGTTCGGCCTGCGCGTCGGAGCACTCGCCCTTGGGCACGAGGAACACGCTCGCCCCGTCGCGCTTGGCGGCCTGAGTCTTCAGGGACACCCCGCCGACCGCGCCGACCTTGCCGTCGGCGGTGATCGTGCCCGTACCGGCGACGTTGCGGCCGCCGGTGAGATCGCCGCCCGCGCCGTCGCCGTCGAGCTTGTCGACGATGCCGAGCGCGAAGAACAGCCCGGCGCTGGGTCCGCCGATATCGGCGAGGCGGAGGTTGACCTTCACCTTCGCCGGGTCCTCGTCGAGGAAGCCGAGAGCGGCCTGGGTGGCGACGTCCTGCGACTCCTCCATGTCCTGGAGGTTGTGCTTCTCGACCTCCTCGTCGGACTTGCCGGCCGGATAGACGGTGTCGCGGGGCAGGACCGCACGGTCCGTCCTGAACCACGCGTCGAGGACATCGCCGAGGTCGACATCGGCGGACGGCCCGGTCGCCACGATGGTCGTCATCCGCAGCTCACCCTTGGGCGTACGGGTGGGCGCACCGGAGATGGTGATGACCGGAGTGCCTTTGTCGGCCCCCAGCACGTTCGCGGTCGAGCCGGGCTGCGCGACGGCGTACGGCAACGGCGCGAACCCGGCGACGGCGAAGAGGGCGACGACGGGGAGGGCGCAGATGGTAATGGCGCGGGGGCGCGTGAGGCGGGAGAGCACGGTGCGAATCTATCTGACGTACGGGGACAGACCAGGGGGCACCCGGAGCCGGGGTCGGTGGGGCCCAGACCCGCGCTCGGCCACGGGGCTCACCCGGAGAGACCGCACCGGCACCCGGACCGCGGGCACCCGGAAGGGACCCGCACCCCTCAAGCGCCCCGCGTCAGCGAAGCGCGTCCGCCACCTCGCGCGCCGCGTCGACCACCCTCGGCCCCACCCGCTCCGGCACCGAGTCCGCCAGCATCACCACGCCCACGCTGCCCTCTATCCCGGTCACCCCGACCAGCGCCGCGGCCGCGCCACTCGCGCCCGCCTCCAGTTCGCCGTGGGTGAGCGTGTAGCCGGGCTCGTCGAGCCCGCCCTGCTTGCCCTGCTTGTTCTGCTTGTTCTGCCTGCTCTGGCGGGCGGCGAGGATCGCCTTGCCCGCCGCGCCCCGGTCCAGCGGGTGCCGGAACCCGGCCCGGTAGGCGACGTGATAGTCCGTCCACGTCGGCTCGACGACGGCGACCGCGAGGGCCTCCGCCCCGTCGACGAGGGTGAGATGGGCCGTAGCCCCGATGTCCTCCGCGAGCGAGCGCAGCGCCGGCATCGCGGCCTCCCGCACCAGCGGGTGCACTTGGCGGCCCAGGCGCAGCACGCCGAGCCCCACCCGGGCGCGGCCGCCCAGGTCACGGCGGACGAGGGCGTGCTGCTCGAGCGTGGCGAGCAGCCGGTAGACAACGGTGCGGTTGACGCCGAGTTTGTTGGACAACTCGGTGACGGTCAGCCCGTGGTCGGTGTCGGCGAGCAGTTTGAGGACACGCAGTCCCCGGTCGAGCGTCTGGGAGGTCTCCGCGGTCACGACGCCCTCTCTTTCGGAGGTGAGTGACGGCGGTCCTCCGACGGGAGTTGCGACACCGGTCCCATCGGCGACACACCCAGAGGCCGCCGGCAGGCCATGGCACACCGGCTGCGCTCCGCGGCGGCGCTGCCACGGGGCGTTTACATTGCGGGGACAGTAGCGACACTGGTCCGCTCAGCGGAAGGCCTCGTCCACAATCCGGGCGCCTGCACCGGCCACGCGCCCGGTTGCTCCACATTTGGGCCTGCATTCCGGGAATGACCGGAGCCCGAGCGCAACGATCGCACCCGGGTCCCGTTTCGTACGGATTCGCAAGGAATTGTCCCTACGGCAGACCGCCTACGGCCTACGGCTCGCGCCGCCAGGCTCAGCGCATCCGCGTGGCCCACTCCTGAACCTTCTTGATCCGCTCCCGGATCTGCCCGGCCGTCGCCTCCGCGCTCGGCGGCCCCCCGCACACCCGCCGCAGCTCCGTGTGGATGACCCCGTGCGGCTTTCCGCTCTGGTGGACGTACGCGCCGACCATCGTGTTCAGCTGCTTGCGCAGTTCGAGCATCTCCTTGTGGGAGACGACGGGCCGCCGCTCGGCCGGCAGCTCCAGCAGGTCCGCTTCCTCGTCCGGCCTCTTGCGGCTGTGCGCGATCTGCCGCGCCTGCCGCTTCTGCAACAGCAGCTGCACCTGGTCGGGTTCGAGCAGCCCGGGGATGCCGAGGTAGTCCCGCTCCTCCTCGCTGCCCGGGTGCGCCTGCATGCCGAACTCGGCGCCGTCGTACAGCACCCGGTCGAACACCGCGTCGGATTCGAGGGCCTCGAAGGGGAGCATGTCCTGCTCCCCGGTGTCCTCGTCCTGCTCGCGCTCGGCCTCCGCCATCTCCTTCTCGGATTCGGCGTACGGGTCCTCTTCCCCGTCCTTCTTCGGCTTGTCGAGCACGTGGTCGCGCTCGACCTCCATCTCGGTCGCGAAGCCGAGGAGGTTCGGGATGGTCGGCAGGAAGACGGACGCGGTCTCGCCGCGGCGGCGCGACCGTACGAAACGGCCGACGGCCTGCGCGAAGAAGAGGGGCGTCGAGATGGTGGTCGCGTACACACCCACCGCCAGGCGCGGCACGTCGACGCCCTCGGACACCATGCGGACCGCGACCATCCAGCGGTCCTCGTTCTCGCTGAACTCCTCGATGCGCTTGGAGGCGGCGGCCTCGTCGGAGAGCACGAGCGTCGCCTTGGTTCCGGTGATCTCGCGGATCAGCTTGGCGTACGCACGGGCCGAGTCCTGGTCGGAGGCGATGACCAGACCGCCGGCGTCCGGGATGCCCTTCCTCACCTCCGTCAGCCGCTGGTCGGCGGCGCGCAGCACATTCGGCATCCAGTCGCCGCGCGGATCGAGGGCGGTGCGCCAGGCCTGCGAGGTGGCGTCCTTGGTCATCGGCTCGCCGAGGCGCGCCTCGATCTCGTCGCCGGCCTTGGTGCGCCAGCGCATGTTGCCGCTGTAGCTGAGGAAGATGACGGGCCGGACGACGCCGTCCCCGAGGGCATTGCCGTAGCCGTAGGTGTAGTCGGCGGCGGACCTGCGGATCCCGTCATTGCCTTCTTCGTACGCGACGAAGGGGATCGGGTTGGTGTCGGACCGGAAGGGCGTACCGGTGAGCGCGAGCCGCCGGGTGGCGGGGTCGAAGGCCTCGAGGCAGGCCTCGCCCCAGGACTTGGAGTCACCGGCGTGGTGGATCTCGTCGAGGATGACGAGGGTCTTGCGCTGCTCGCAGCGGTTGCGGTGCAGCATGGGCCGTACGCCGACACCCGCGTACGTCACGGCGACGCCGTGGTACTCCTTGCTCAGCGGTCCGGCGCTGTACTCCGGATCGAGCTTGATCCCTATGCGGGCCGCCGCGGCCGCCCACTGCTTCTTGAGGTGCTCGGTGGGAGCGACGACGGTCACCTGCTGGACGACGTGGTGGTGCAGCAGCCAGGAGGCGAGGGTGAGCGCGAAGGTGGTCTTGCCGGCGCCGGGTGTGGCGACGGCGAGGAAGTCCCGCGGCTGCTCCTGGAGATAGCGCTCCATGGCGCCCTGCTGCCAGGCACGCAACTTGCCGGCGGTACCCCAGGGGGCACGCCCGGGGAACGCGGGCGAGAGGTGGTGGGAGTGGGCGGTAGTAGTCACGGTCTCCGGTTCAACGCTCGTCCAGGTATGACAACCGGGCCACCCTACCGGCGGCCCGGTTGCGACCCGGCTCGAACACCGCCGGTTCCCCCCAGGGTGCGACTCAGCTCACACCGCTTCGTGCAAGGCGCGCAAACGCCGGGCGATCTGGCCCACATCCTCGAGATTGCCCATGGCCACCTCGATCACGACGCGCTCTCCGCCCGTAGCCGCGTCCCCACCCACGCCCCCACCAGCGCCACCCCGCCATCGGCAGGAACACCACCGCGAACGCCCCGGGTGCGAACCCGCCGCACCGACGACCCGCCGCATGCACCGCACCCCACCGCTCCCCCGCCCAGCGCGGCGAACCCCGCACCGCCCGCCGCCAGCAGCAGCACGTTCGACAGCCCGTCCGAGATCTGCAGCGCCGCCGAATTCGCGCCCGCCTCCCCCGGCGCCGACAGCTTCAGCAGCAGCACGCTCGTCGAGGCGATGACCATGCCCATGCCGAAGCAGCCAACCCCCCACGCGACGCCGACGATCCACACGGGCACCGACGGGATCAGCACGCTCGGCGCGGTCGCGATCGCCGCCGCGACCATCACCATCCCGGTCACCATGAGCCCTTCCCGGTACGCCTCCAGGCGCGGCCGGGACTGTACGTACGAGCCCAGCGCCCACGTCGCCCCGCCGACCGCCAGCGACAGCCCGGCCATCGTCGGGGACAGCCCCCGCTGGGTGACGAGCATCAGCGGCACGAAGGACTCCGCCGCGATGAAGGACCCGGCCGCGATCCCCCGCAGCAGTACGACGGACGGCAGCCCCCGCGCCGCCCGGTACGTGCCCCGCGGCAGCAGCCCGAGCGCCGTCGGCACCAGCAGCGCCGCGCCCGCGGCGGCGGGGAGCAGCGAGAGCCACCCCAGATCCTGGGCCGCGTACTGAAGCAGCCCGGCGCCCAGCGAGATGCCCAGGGCCAGCCGGATCCTGCGCCCGTCGAAGGGCTGCGGCGGCGCGGCGGGATCGGCGGGACCCGACGCCATCCGCCGGATCGCCGGCAGCGCGAGCGCCAGCGGGAAGACGACGAGCGCCGGGATGCCGATGAACACCCAGCGCCAGCCGAGGTGTTCGGTGACCGTCCCGGCCGCGAGTGGCCCCACGACCGAGGGGATCACCCAGCTCGCGGCGAACGCGGCCATGATGGACGGCCGCAGCCGTTCCGGGTACGCACGGCTGACGACCACGTACAGCGCGACGATCACCAGCCCGCCGCCGAGCCCCTGCACGGCCCGCCCGATGATGAACAGCCACATCGTGCCCGCGGTGCCGGACAGCAGCAGACCCGCGCCGAAGGCCGCTATCCCGGTGGCGAGCGGCCGGAGCGGCCCGTATCGATCGGCCCACTGCCCGGAGAGCACCATCGCGAAGAGGCTGGTGGTGAAGTACGCGGAGAACGCGAAGGCGTACAGCTCAATGCCGTGCAGCTCCCGCGCCGCGACCGGCATCGCCGTGCCGACGGCCGTCGCCTCGAAGGCGATCAGCAGGACGACGGAGACGATGCCGACGCTGAGCGCGCGATGCGCCTTGCCGAGGACGCCCTGTCCGTCGGGCACCACGTCACTGTCTCTGTCATCGTCTCGGTCGTCGGTCGGCGGCGTGACCTCGGCGTCACGTGGTTCGAGGGCGGTCATGCGCCCCAGAGTAAGGGGCATGGAACGGGATGAGCCCTGTCGCTGGACGGGCAGCGACTGGTCCCTTGGTCGTACGACCATGAACGGCGTATGGCAGTCGCATTGCGTCCCGGGCCGGACCCTTGAGCGGGGTCCCGGCCCCGCCTACGGTCGGGTCATTGGAGTCACACGGCCGTGTGCCCGAGTGGTTGAGGGGCTCGCCTGCAAAGCGAGTTACGCCGGTTCGATTCCGGTCACGGCCTCCGGTAGCCAATGGCGCTGAGCTGCCAGGAGACAAAGGGCGGTCCCGAGTGGGACCGCCCTTCGTGGTCTTCCGTCTGGGTCTGGACGACCAACCTATGAGGCCCATGAGGCTCGCTCAGGAACTCCGTGGACCAGCAGCGAGGCAGCCCCTTCCCACCCCAGGACCAACGGCCGCATGCCCGTCGTGAACCCTCCAGGCCTCTGCGGGTAATAGGGGATGCGGGGGCAGGCACTCGCGCACAGAGGTGAGCGTCCAGTACTGCCGTGAAGCCAACAAGGGCTTTCGCGCAGATCAGGTTGGGCACTTGCAGGCAAATCAAAAAGGAGTGGACTTTGAAGAAGATGGCAGCAGGCGCGAGCACGGTAGCCGCATGCACGGCATTTATCACGGCGCTGGGCATAGGGACAGCATCGGCGGCCCCGCAGTCTTTCAGCGAGTCCTCAGCTGCCCACGGCTACACGAACGGCAGTATCGAATTCTACAATCGGTCTGTACTCATTACCGGGACGGTGAAGTCCAACACGACAGGGTGCGTGAGGGTAGCGTTCACCATCCCGGACCCCACCCCCGCACCTGACGTCTACGAGACCCGCACAGCTTGCGGACGGGGAACAGGAACGAGCAAGGGATTTGAGTTCACTGCTCCTGCGAATTTCCCGGGTGGAGCTGCCTGGGTAAAGGTGCAACTGGGGATCGTAGGGGATAACGGTCTCGTCAGTGACTGGGTCGACGGAGACATCTACTACCCGTAGATCTGACGGATTGCGCATCGAGAAACTTGCGGCCTCGTCTCTCTGCCTGAGAAGAGGCCGCAAGTGCGACTGCGGAAGTGCTGCCCCCGCCGGGATGGGTAGCCGGCGACCTGGTCCCGATTCCGCCTGTGCCGGCCAACGGGGCTCCGCTGCTCACCATGCGAGACGAGGAGGCGGCGTGGCTCAGTGAGTCGAATGCGGGCTACGCCGGTCCGATTCCGGTCACGGCCGTCCACGTAGAACCTCGATGCGCCGCGCTCACTGCTCGTAGGCGTCCTTCAGTCCCTGGACGTCGATCTTCTTCATCCCGAGCATCGCCTTCATGACCCGCTCGGACTTGACCGGGTCGGGGTCGCTCAGCAGATCGGTCAGCACCTTCGGGATGATCTGCCACGACAGCCCGAACCTGTCCTTCAGCCAGCCGCACGACCCTTCCTCCCCGCCGTCGCTGAGCTTCGCCCAGAGTTCGTCGACCTCTTCCTGGGACGTGCAGTCCACGAAGAGCGAGATGGCCTCGTTGAACGTGAACATCGGGCCGCCGTTCAGCGCGATGAACTGCTGCCCCGCGAGCTCGAACGTGACGGACATGGCGGTTGCGTTGACCACGCGGGAGTCGCCGAAGATCGACGTGTAGTGCTGCGCGGCTTCTTCCGCCTGGTTGTCGAACCACAGGAAGGTCGTGATCTTCTGCGGCTGCGCTGTCGTCATGGGGTTCTCCTCTGCGATGAGCCGCGCATGCGGCTGCCAGTCCGGCCGGTCCTGAGGGGTAGACCGGTCCGGGCACCGGAACTCATCGCTCGGGCCTCGGCCACCTCCCTCCTTCTCCGGTCCGGCGTTTGAGTAGGCTCGTGCCGCTCAGCACACACCGGGGGAAATTTGCGCATGGAACGCCTACGTCTGGACGACCCTCCGCAGATCGGGCCCTACATCACCCTGGCCCGGCTCGATGCGGAGGGCACGGCTGCAACGGTTCCCGAACGCCGTCTCATCGCCCGCAGCGCCGACGGCGACCGTACGGTCATCGCCTGTCTCCCGCGGATCGGCGCCGATCCGGCGCGGTGGGCGGTGGAGGCGGAGGGTGCCCGTCGCCTGTCGATACCGGGGCTGCTGCCGGTCACGGAGGCCGGCGGCACGGCGGGCTTCCCCTGGCACGCGGCGCAGTACGTTCCCGCACTCCCGCTGCCCGCGGTGCTCGAGGCTCAGGGTGGTCCGTTGCCCGAGGCGGTCGTGCGTTCTCTGGGCGCCGCCCTCGCGCAGACGCTGGCCACCGCCCACGCCCAGGGTGTTACGCACGCGGGCCTGTGCCCTGCCGCGGTCCTGGTGAGCGCCGAGGGCCCGCGGCTCACCTGTTTCGGGGCGGTACGTTCCGCGGCGGCGGACAGTGAACAGCGCGCCGGTCTGGCGGGGTTGGACTCCGGCAGCCTGGCCCCGGAGCAGGCCCAGGGCGGCCGCCCCCGCCCGCTGGGCGACGTCTACGCGCTGGGCGCGGTCCTGTCGTACGCGAGCACCGGCCACACCGTCCCCGAGCGCGACGAACTCCCCGCCTCCCTGCGGCAGTTGATCACCGCCTGCCTGGCCCGCGACCCGGCCATGCGTCCCCAGGCACACCAGGTCCTCGGCGACCTGACGTCGTCCGCGCCCGGCACAGCACCTCAGGGCACTGTCCTGGACACCGCCGCCGCATTCCCCCTGCCCGCCCTGGTGGTCGCGGCGCTGGCCCGCCAGTCGGCGCAGGTCCTGGCCGCCGAACTCCCCACCCTCCTTCCTCCCGGGACTGACGGCTGATGTTCTCCCCGCTCACCCACGACGACCCGCACCAGCTGGGCGTCTACCGCCTCATCGCCCGCCTGGGCAGCGGCGGCATGGGCACCGTCTACCTGGCCCGCTCGGCCCCTGGCCGCACCGTCGCGCTGAAGACGATGCACGCCCGCATCGCCACCGACCCCGCCTTCCGCACCCGCTTCCGCCTCGAAGTCGACGCGGCCCGCGTCATCGGCCCCCTCCACGGCGCGCAGGTCTTCGACGCCGACCCCCTCGCCCAAACCCCGTGGCTGGCAACCCAGTACGTCCTGGGCCCACCCCTCGACGACGCGATCGCCCTCTCGGGACCGCTCCCGGAGCCCGCGGTACGTGCCCTGGGCGCCCTGCTGTGTGCCGCCCTGAGCCAGCTCCACCACTCCGACGTCGTCCACCGCGACCTCAAACCGTCCAACATCATGATCACGGCGGACGGTCCCAAGGTCATCGACTTCGGCATCGCGCGAGCGATGGGCGACGACCGCCTGACGCGCACGGGCGCGGCCGCCGGCACCCCGGCCTTCATGTCACCGGAGCAGGCGACGGGCCAGGAACACACCCCGGCGGGCGACGTCTTCGCCCTGGCCGGGGTCCTCACCTACGCCGCCACCGGCCACGGCCCGTTCGGCTCCGGCAAGCCGGCGGACCTGCTCTACCGCGTGCGCTACGCGGACGCGGATCTCACCGGCGCCTCCCCATCCCTGGCCGCACTGCTCGCCCGCTGCCTCAGCAAGGCCCCGGCAGACCGTCCCACCACGACGGAACTCGCAGCCCAACTGTCCGCCTCCACAACGGGCTTCGCCCACCACCTCCCCCAAGCGCTGCTCACCGACATTGCCCGCCGAGCAGCCGAGGTCTGGCGCGTCCGCCCCTACCGCCTGCCGCCACCGGCGGACACCTCACCAGAGCCGCCGACGGTCCCCGTGTCACCCGCCATATCCCGCCGGAAACTGCTGACGGTGGGCGGGGGGTCCGTACTCGGCGTGGCAGCCGCCGGGGCGGGAACCTGGACATGGCTCGGGCGACAGGGCAGTGGCGAGGGCAACGGCAAGGCCACGCACGGGAGTCAGACGCCCAGCGCTTCAGCAGCGCCCAAGTGGGACCTGTTGTGGCAGGTGCAGCTCTCCCCCGATGTCCTCCTCCATGGCATGCCGCTCACCCCCCTCATCCTGGGTGACCTGGTGGCCGTGTCGGACGGTATGGGAAGCATGCGCGCCATCGATGCCCGGAGCGGCAAGGTCACGTGGGAACCCTTCGGCAAGAACCGCACCCACGAGGTCGTCACCGACGGCAAGCAGCTCTACTTTCCTACGGCGCCCATGGGTGACAACGAGCCCCTCGCCATCACTGCTGCCGGCCCGTCGTCGGGAGATCTGGAACCTCCCGTTGCCCGGCTCAAGGAGTTCAACGAGGACATCTACGAGAACCAACTGCTGTGTGTCGCTGATGGTGTCCTCTATCTCGCCGCCGGCCAGGGCAAGGGCTCGGAGGACTATCCCGGCTTCACCAGTGACCAGTCATGGTTCCTGCTTGCCGTCGACGTCCGCGCGGGCAAGGAGCGCTGGCGTCAGCCGCTGCCGCGACGGCCCGACAAGTCGACCCGGCTCCACTTCCTGGCCGGTCAGGTTGTCGGCAACCGCCTCGTGCTGATGCAGGAGACCAACGACGGCAAGGTCAGGATCCAGGTCCGCGACACCCGTACCGGGAAGCTCCACTGGGACCAGCCGCTGGCCGTCTCCGAGCCGGACACCCTCAAGGGCAGGCTGACCGTCGACGACCGGTACATCTTCCCCAGTGCGGGACCGCTGCGTGCCCTGCGCCTGAGCGACGGCGGCGAGGCATGGAATGCCGGCGACGACCGTTCCGGCCGGACCGGGCCGCCCATGGTCAAGAACAACGTGGTGTACGCGGTTGAGGAAGGCGTCGGAGTCGTCGCCGTCGACGCCGCCACCGGAAAACTGCGGTGGGCGGAGAAGGGCGGCAAAGGGGCCGGCGCAGACCTCGCCACCCCGCCCGTGATCGGTACCCGGTACGTCTACAGCAGGAGCGCCGCCCAGCTCCGGGCGATCGAGATCCGCACCGGCACAGCCACCCAGGCCTACAAAGCCGCTGGAGACCGCTTCTTCGCCCACGCGTCCGCCGGGCGGATCATCGCCGTCGGCGAGGCGTTCGTCGCCGCCTACCCCCTCCAGTGACTTCAGAGAAAGCAGCCTCCCCATGAATCCGCTCGGCACCGGTGACCCGCTCCGGCTCGGCCCGTACCGCCTTCTGGGTGTGCTGGGCGAAGGCGGTATGGGCAAGGTGTACTTCGGCCAGGACAACTCCGGACGCACGGCAGCGGTGAAGGTTCTGAGACCCGAACTCGCCCACGATCAGAACCTCGCACTGCGCTTCGTCCGTGAGGCGCAGATGGCCCAAGCCGTCACCAGTACGGGTGTTGCCCGCGTCCTGGGCGCCCACACGGAGGGCGGACGGCCGTGGATCGCCACCGAGTTCCTCACCGGACCGACGCTCGACCAGGCCATCGACGCCCACGGGCCCTTCGACGACCCGACCGTACGAGCCCTGGCCGCCGCGATCGCCCGCACACTGGCGGACATCCACACGGCGGGGCTGGTCCACCGTGACCTCAAGCCCGCCAACATCGTCCTGACGTCGGACGGCCCGCGCGTCATCGACTTCGGCATCGCCCGCCCGGAACACGGCCTCACCCTCACCACCACCGGCGAGGTCCCCGTCACCCCCGGCTACGGCGCCCCCGAGCAGGTCATGGGCCACCGCGTCGGTCCACCCGCCGACGTGTTCTCCCTGGGGGCACTACTGGCGTACGCGGCAAGCGGACAGCGCGCCTACGACGGCGGCCATGTCGCCGCCGTGCAGTACGAAGTCGTCCACGGCGAACCCCGGCTGAGCCACCTGCCCGAACACCTGCGACAGCTCATCGCCCCCTGCCTCGCCAAGGACCCCGCCCTCAGACCCACTCCCGGCCAGATCGCAGCGGCCTTCGCACCGCCGAGAGGCGCGGAACGCATCTGGCGCCACGGCCCCCTGGCCGGCGACATCAAGCAGCGCGAGCGCACGGTGCACCAGCTGACAACGGTGGTGGCCGCGCACGGGGACCCTCGCCGAGTCTCACGGCGCCGCCTGATCACCGCTCTAGCCACCGGGGGTGCCGTGATCGCGGCCGGCGGTGGTTCAGCGGCATGGTGGCTGCGAGAGCGGGAAACAGGGCAGAAGCCGGGGCCCTTTGCCATTCCCCCTGCCGTCAGGACTCCTGATGCGCGCATTCTGTCCGCGGACAAGGGTGACTTCGTCATCGGCGAGGCACCCACTCCCCTGTGGGGGCCGATGCCGGTTCTCGCCAAGGACTCGCCCGCGCCCTTGCCGGTACGCGATGTGGTCGTCTTCGGGGCCAGGGCAGGCGGCCTCGCCGCTCACAGTGTCGTGGACGGAAAGCACCGCTGGACCGCGCCCGACGTCGATGCGGCAGCCCTGTACTGCTCGCTGTCGGACGCGCTGATCGCAGCCGTCGACACCAAGGGATCGCTGGTGACCTTCGTGGCCTCCACCGGTGAACCCAAGTGGTCCGCCCCGGCAGCCGAGGCAACCACTCTCCTCGCGGCTGACGACGAAGCGGTGTATGTCGTCACGAAGAGCGGCCGGCTGCGGAGCATCGGCCGCTCGGATGCCACTGTCCGCTGGACGGCCCGGATCTCCGGCGACCTCGGCCCAAAGGCGCGACCACGAGGCGCCGCGGCCCAAGGCGTGCTGGTGGTAGCCACATTGGCGGGCGATGTCATCGCCGTGGACACAGCCGACGGTCGCAAGAAGTGGGACCTCCCGTCCCAGTCCGCTGCCGACGGCCTCAGGGTTGTTCCGAAGATCTCGGGAAGCACGGTGTATCTCAACGGCAGAACCTGGACCGCGCGCCGAATCGCCGACGGCAAAGAGCTGTGGAAGAAGACCAGTACCGACGCATTTGACAACGTGAACGCCTGGGGTCCCTCAACGGTCCATGGGACGACTGTCTACGCCGCCCAGGGTTCGTACATCTCGGGCCTCAACGGCAAGGACGGAAGCGAGGCTTGGCACGGGGTGACGACAGGCAGCGTGTCGGTCGTCCTCCAGGGCAGCAGCGTGTGGGGCGTCGACAACCTCAACACCGGACTCGGCGGGGTGGTGGCCTTTGACGCGGACAGCAAGAAGCAGGTGTGGACGTATCCCCTGACCAGGCGTGCCCTGCACTGGATCACGGGAGACAGCAATCGCATCTTCGTCATGGACGGAGCCGCGCTGATCGCCCTGCCGGTGTTCTGAGCCGGCAGGGCGCAGGCCCTGCTCCGTATCGGGTACGCCGCCGATGAAAGGCGGGCAGCGCGGGTCACACAGCACCTGGGCCATCTTCCAACGCGAGTACCACCGCCGCCGAAGCACAGCCACGACACCCTCGCACCTCAACTCCTCTTGAAGTTGGGCCAGTTCACCTCGCCGACTTCAGGTGCTGCTGTCGGAAGGTTGGTGTCGTTCGTGCAACCCGCCTGTTCCGCGACCCGGTTCGCGAGCTGCAGAGCGATGTCGAGTCCGGTCTTCCGGGCTTCCTTCGCGGTCAGGCCGGCGGAGACCATGGGCCGCGACAGGACATCGATCATCACGTACTTGTCCTGCTTCATGTACGCCGGTGTGCCTGCCGGATAGTTGGGTCGGCACTCGAAGTACACGCGGCTCGTTGCCCGCAGGTAGTACGCGCGCGCACCGGCGTCGAACTCCGTCGCCTTGTCACCGGGGCGTGCATCGGCGCCCAGGGGGTCGGTGGCCTTGGGTAGATCCTGTTCCCAGCGGATACCAACACTGAGGACGGTGCCCAGGTCCTTGCCGTCGAGGGCCTCGTACTCGCAATGGCTCGAGAAGTGGTCCTCGACGGCTCGGTATGCGGTCTGCTCGTGCAGCAGTTTCGTCCCCGGACCGAGCAGCCTCTGCAACGACGCACGACTCGGCGTACCGTCCCAGCAAGGCTTCGCCGGCGCGCTCAGCGGCTTCGAGTCCGCCTTTCCGCCGCCCGCCGCAAGCCACACACCGAGGCCTCCGGCCACCACGGCCAACACAGCGGCGAGGGAGACGACCTTCCCCCGCATGGACATTCCTCTTGGCGACATGCTCGGCTACTCCGGAGGGTTGCGTTCGTAGTGGTCCTTGGCCTCACGGTGAAGTACCTTGCCGTGGTCCATACCTGCATCGGTCTGGTTGTCCACCATCCGACGCACGTTCGTGGGGTCGGCGCCGTCCGGAATCCCCGCTACCGCCAGACCATTACTTGATTGGTCGAGGGCGTTCTGCCGGGCATTGAACGAGCTTTCACCGGCGGTGTGCGCCGTCTCGGCGGAGGTGTTGCGCTGCGCGCTCTCGACCACCTCGCCGACGACCATCTCGGTGACACCGTTGATGACTTCCCCGGCGATCGGAACCCGTTCGGTGGCCAGCCCGACCGTCGACCCGAACACCGAGTTGAACATGTCGGCACGCTTCTGCAGCTGATCGTTGTAGTCCTGGTCGCTCAACTGCCCGCCGGTGACGATCTCATCGTGCCGCGCACCGCTCAGGATGCCCTCGATGGTTCCCGTTCCGTAGGCGACGTGCCCCAGGTTGTCGGACACGGAGCCGGCGAACTGGTCCGAGTGGTTCACCAGCTCGTTCATACGCCCCGCCGAATAGTTCTCCGCCCCGAGGGTCGCCTCGGCGTACCCCTCCGGGTTTCTGCCGACGACATCCAGGAACTCCACCGTCGACAAAGCATTGAAGTTGTGCGGATTCCCGTACAACTCTGCGAATTCGTTGCTCTGCCGCAGCGTGTTGTTTATCTCGGGCATGTACTCGCCCGCCATCCGCCCCATGCTGTCCCCCATGCTGTCGTGCATGAGCTTGGGGTCCCCCGCCAAGGAGTTGACCACCTTCTCCATGATCTCCAGGCGCTCCGGGGTGTGTTCCGGGTGTTTGTCGACGTCACCATGGTCGTACGGCATTCCCGTGACCGCCGCCTCCAGCGCATGGCCGAGCGCGTCCTTCCCGAACACCTTGTCCTCGCCGGCGTTGATCGGCGCGGTCACGTCCGGGATCCACGTCCGGGCGCCCTCGCCCTTGCCGTCGGAGCCCATGCCCATCAGGTAATCGAGGTTCGTCATGCTCTCGCCGGGACCGGCGACATTCGCGCTGAGGAAGGCGGTCGAGGCATCGGGGTTGTGGCCGTACGCCTCGAGCAGACCGGTGAGGGGGTCCCAGCCCCCGCCCCCGTCCTTGTCCGCGTTCAGACCGAAGCCCTTCATCCCGGTGTAGCTGCCGTCCGGTCGCGACCAGGCGCCCCCGTCCATCTCCCGCTCGTACGCGATCATGTCGTTCCCGACCTTGTCCAGGAACTCCTTGCTGTACTCGCCGTGCCGGAGCAGCGTGCCAAGGACCTGGTAGCCCTTGGGTTCGATTAGGTTTCCGGACATCTGCAGGTCGAGGTTGCTCCGGCCGAGCTTCATCAGGTCCTGGGTCCACTCGTCGCCCAGCTTCGGCTGCGCGGTAGCGAGGGCAACTCCCATGCTGTCCTGGATACTTCGCGCGAGCTGGAGCTGCGTACCGCCGTCGGCCGTGCCGTCGAGGGAGAGCTGAGCCTGGAACCTGAGCGCTCCTTCAGGGCCGAGATCGCGGTACAGCGCCTCGGCGAAAGGCTGGTCCTTGGCGTTGTACTTGATGAGCGTCTGGAGCTCCCTGAGTTCGGCCTCCGAGAGCTCCTTGCCTTCCTTGTACATACGCAGACTCTTCTGCGCGAGCTCGTTCGCGCGCTCTTCCTGCGCGTCGTCGAGCGACTCGTAGTTCTTGTGCCCGAAGTTGCCCGTATCGTTCCCGTGCGTCTTCCCGAGCGCCCGCGCCACCGAGGCGTCGATCTCCATGGCGTGCCCGATCAGGCCCGCAACCCGGTCGGCCAGTGCCTGTGCCGCGTCTCGCTGTGCCTGCGTATGCTCGTCGCTGTCGCCCCGGATGTGCGGGAAGAACCAGCGGACCGCCCCGCCGCCCGCGTCCTCGAGCCGGACGCCCATGGTCGCCGCGTCGACCTCGATCGCGGTCTTCACCTTCTGCTGGATCTTGACGAGCTCCTGGTGGGCGTCGTCGAGGATCTGGTATGTGCTGTTGGCCTGGGCGTGCGCGTCGGCGAACTCCTTCTTCGTCTTCCGTACGAAGTCGCGGGTAACCGTCGCGTTCGTACCCTCCCAGCGCGCGCTCTCGGACTTGGCGTACATGCCGTCCTCGGCTTTCTGCGCCAGCTTCTTGAGGTTGTCGACGGTCTTCTTCCAGTCCGCGACAGCCGTGCCCAGCTTGCCGAGATTGACCTCGGTGACATCTGTGAGAGCGAGGCTGCCCACCGCTGTTCCCCCCGTGCCTACTTGAAGTACTCGTTGATCTTGGACCAGGACTCCGCAGTGCCGTCGCTGTGCTTCAGCGAAGCCGCGATCTTGGCGTCGTCGTTCGCGTGCAACGCCTTGGTGTAGTCGAGATGGTTCGAGATGTGGGCACAGGCCTGGAGCAGGGTCTTCAGGGAGCTGTCCCACATGGTCAGCGTGGTCGACAGGGCCGAGCCGAGCGCGAAGTTGTGGGTCGAGAGCTCGCTGGACGCCTGCATCGTGGACCCCGTGCCATGCTTGTCCATCCCCGCGCCGGCGAGATCTGCGCCCTTGCTCAGGTCGCCGTGCAGGATGAAGGCCTGATGGCCGACGGCCCCCAAGTCGTCCTGGTTCATCACCAGATCGCCCGGGCCCGGGCCGGTGCGGCTACCGCCGCCCGGGTCCACCGGCACCTGGTTCAGCTGCATCCCGGCCGACTCCCGGTCGGCCGCCGCACTCTTGAGCTGCTCCCACTCATCCCACGCCATGAAGGCTCCCCCCGTGCGTGCCGTCGGACAGACACACATCGGTCAAACCTAGTGAGGGGATTCACTCACCGGCAACAGCTATCCGGAATGTCGGGCTCGGCGCGATCGACACGGATTGTCGATCTCACGTCCGCTTCGTCGGGCGGGAGCTGCCGGGCCCACGGGCCCCGTTTCCCGAGTTCCCAGGCCCACGGGGCCCGTCTACTGAGCGACCGCCGCCTGCGGCCTGATCGGCAGGCGGTTGATCGGCCGCCCCGTTGCCGCCCTTACCGCCGAGGCCACCGCCGCCGGGGACGTCACCACCGGAGCCGCGCTTGCCGCCTTCGCTCCGAAGGGGGCCACCACGTCCCGTTCCTCCACCAGTTTCACGATGCGAATGTCCGGGGCGTCCAAGGATGTCGGGAGTGCGTAACCCGTCAGGTCCGGGTGGCGGACCAGGCCGCGGGCCGTGCGGAGGTTCTCCGTCAGGGCCGTGCCGACGCCCTGGGTGACGCCCGCCTCGATGCGGGTGGCCAGCTGGGCCGGGTTCAGGACGCGGCCCACGTCCTGGGCCACCGCCATTTCGACCACGCGGATCGAGCCGAGTTCGATGTCGACGTCCACCACCGCGCGGATCGCGCAGAACGCCATGCCGACGAAGGCATCGCCCTGGCCCGACTCGTCGAGGGGCTCGGTCGGATGGGGGCGGCACTGGGCCGTGGCCCAGAGTTCCTTGCCGTCCAACGCCTCCGTGACGGTGGTCGAGAGGACCCCGTCGTACGACGTGATCTTGCCGTCGGTGATCTGGAGCAGCTCCGTGGACATGCCGAACTTGTGGGCCAGAGGCTGCAGGAGCTGGGTACGCACCATCTTCGCCGCGCGTTCGACCGCGCCGCCCGAGACCCAGGTGTGGCGGCCGTGGGCCGCCGGGCCCGCCGGGGGCTGGTCCGTGTCGACCGAGGCCACGCGGACCTCTTCGATGCCCAGCGTCTCCTGGACGATCTGGCGGGCGAGGGTCGTGAAGCCCTGGCCGGTCTCCACCGCCGCGCAGATGACGGTGGCGATTCCGTCGTGGACCTTGACCGTCGCGGTGGAGACCTCGTCGGCGCCTTCGGCGCCGAGCATGTGGACCATGCCCAGGGCGTAGCCCACGCCGCGGCGGATCGCTCCCGGCTCGCCCGCGCCCTCCGGGCCACCGGGGAGCAGCCAGTCGTTCTCGGGGGTGTCCTTGGGGAGGGAAGGGAGCGGGAAGTCCCGGACCGCGCGCAGGAGTTCCGCGACGGGTGCGGGGCAGGTGACCGTCTGGCCCGTGGGGAGGATGTCGCCCGTCGCCAGCGCGTTGCGCAGGCGGAGTTCGGTGGGGTCGAGGCCCAGCTTCACGGCCAGTTTGTCCATTTGGGCCTCGTACGCCGCGCACACCTGCATCGCTCCCTCGCCGCGCACATGGCCGGAGGGAGGGTTGTTCGTACGGACCGCCCAGCCCTCGATGAAGGCGTGCGGGACCACGTACGGGCCGCAGGCGAAGGCGACCGCGGCCGCGAGCGACTCCGAGGACGCGTCGGCGTACGCTCCCGCGTCCAGCAGCAGCTGGGCCTCGACCTTGACCAGGTGGCCCTCGGCGTCCGCGTGGTGGCGGTAGCGCAGGAGTGTCGGGTGGCGGTGGGCGTGGCCGAGGAAGGACTCCTCGCGGGTCGCGGTCAGCTTGACCGGGCAGCCCGTCTTCAGGGCCAGCAGGCCCAGCGGGAGCTGGAAGCCGGGGTCCTCGCGGTCGCCCGTCGCGCCGGGGACGCCGGTGACGACGACCTTGACCCGGTCCGGCTCCAGGCCGAAGCACGCCGCCGCCAGATCGCGGTCGGTGTGGGGGTCGGTGGAGGCGACGTACAGCTCCACGCCGCCGTCCGGGCGCGGGACGGCCAGGCCGGCCTCGGCGCCGATGGGGGCCGGGTCCTGGCGGCCGATGCGGTAGAGGCCCTCGACGATGACCTCGCCCGCCACGTCCGGGTCGCCGTAGCGCAGCGGGATGTGACGGATCAGGTTGCCGTCGGGGTGGAGGGGGTCGGCGGCGAAGGCCTTCTCGGGGTCGGTGACCGGTTCGAGCACCTCGTACTCGACGGCGATCGCCGCCGCCGCGAGGCGGGCCGTGTCGGGGTGGTCGGCCGCGACCGCCGCGATCGCCTCGCCGTGGTGGCGTACGAGTTCGGAGGCGAAGACGGGACGGTCGGCGATACGCCTTCCGTACGACGAATCGCCCGGAATGTCCTCATGGGTGACCACCGCGCGTACGCCCGGCATCTCCAGGGCCGCCGATGTGTCGATCGAACCGATACGGGCGTGCGGATGCGGGGAGCGCAGGATCGCCGCCCACAGCAGGCCCTCGGCCCACAGGTCGGCGGCGTACGGGAACGTGCCCTCGGTCTTGGCGCGGGTGTCGGCCGGCGGAAGGGAAGCGCCGAGTCCGTGGGCGGGGGGCTGCGGCTGGGGGCCGTCGACCGTCCGGGGTGTGGCAGTGGTGGCCGCGTCGTTGCTCACGCCATGCCTCCGTCGTGCGGGTGGTGCTGCACACTACCTGCGCCGGGGGGCGCCTGGTGCGGGATGCGGGCTTCCTCACTCGCCTCCGCCGCGGCGGAGGCGCTCGCTCCGCGCTCGGCCACCACTTCGCGTACGGCGTCGAGCACGCCCCGGTAGCCGGAGCAGCGGCAGAGGTTGCCGCACAGCGCCTGACGGGTCTCGAGCTCGGTGGGGGCGTGGTTGCCCTCGAGGAGGTCGTGGACGGTCATGGCCATGCCGGGGATGCAGAAGCCGCACTGGACCGCTCCGCAGCCCGCCAGGGCGCGCTGGACGTCGGAGGGTTCGCCGTCGGTGGCGAGGCCTTCGACCGTACGGACCTCGGAGCCCGCGGCGGTCGCGGCCGGCACCAGGCAGGAGGCGACGAGACGGCCGTCGACCTGGACGTTGCACGCGCCGCACTCGCCCTGTGAGCAGCCGTCCTTGGCGCCGGCGAGGCCGAGGCGCTCGCGCAGCACGTAGAGCAGGGATTCGCCGATCCAGGCGTCGGTGACGGGGCGGTCGGTGTCGTTGACCCGCAGGACGTAGGAGGTGGGCGGGTGTTCATTGCTGTCCGTGGAGGAGGTGGGGGCGGCGGCCTCTTCCTCGGGAACGTCGCCCGGGGCCGCCTCGCCCTCGGCCGTCTCCGGCGCGGGCTCCTCCGCGACGGCCGCGGGCTCCGGTGCCGTCGCCCAGGGCGCGGACGCGCCGCCCGGGAGCGTCGCCGGGGCGTCGGGGGACGGCGCCCATGGAGCGGGCGCCCCGCCCGGCAGCGTCGACCGCGGGGTTGTCTGCGCGGTCGCGGCGCCCCACTGGGCCGCCAGCGCCGAGGTCGTGAACTCGCCCGACTCCTCGGGCAGATCGCCGCCGGCCACCGGGATCGTCCACCGGCCGGTCAGCTCCGAGGCGGACTGGACCGGCTCGGCGGCCTGCTGCGCGACCGGCTCGGCGGCGGCGAAGTTCCACTGTCCTGTGGCATGCGGGTCGGAAGTCTCCGCGGGCTCGGGCCATCGCACCGCGCCCGGCGCCCCCTCCCCCTGCGGCACGGCCGCATGGGGCATGGCCCAGCTGCCCGTCGCCGCCGGATCCGCGGCGGCAGGCGTCAGCGGCGTGATCATCGGCGGTACGTAGCCATGGCCGGGCGCCTCGAGCGGTGCCGCGTCCAGCGCGCCCTCGGGCGGCAGCTGCAGGAAGGCCGTGGCCTCGGCGTCGTACTCACCGCCCTGGGGAATCGGCTGCCAGCCCCCGTGCTCCGGCGGGAGCTCGTGCGGGTTCTCCTCATTGCTCACGACAGCGCCCTCCCCAGTGCACGTCGGGCCAGCGCGGCGACCGTGCGCCGCAGATGCAGTACGGCGGGCGGCAGCGCGGGCGGCTCCTCGCCCTGCGCGGCCGGGGCCGGATCCGGGATGCACGCCGCGGCGACGTACTCGCCGAAGGCTGCCAGCGCCTCGGCCGCCAGCCCCCGCTCGCCGTCCCAGTCGATCAGCGAGGCGATCCAGCGCTCCGCCTCCAGCGGCCGCAGCGGCATCGGCGCTATCGCGCCCACCGCGCAGCGCACCCCGCGCCGAGCCGGGTCGAGCACGACGGCGACGGACGCGGTGGCGCGGCCGGGGCCGGTCCGGCCGGTCGCCTTCAGGAAGACCTGGGGGGCGTGCAGCAGGGGCACGCGGACGAAACCGATGAGCTCGGCGGGGGCGAGCATCTCGCGGCCGGCCAGCAGGTGGGAGACGGGGATCTCGCGGCGGGCTCCGCCGGGTCCCGCGATCACCAGGTCCGCCTCCAGGGCGGCCAGTACGGGCAGGGCGTCGCCGGTCGGGGCCGCGGTGGCGATGTTGCCGCCGAGCGTGCCCGCGTTACGGATCTGGGGCGGGCCCGCTGCGCGCGCGGAGGCGGCCAGCGCGGGGATGAGGGCCGCGAAGTCGGGCCGTCCCATCCGGGCGTGGGTGAGTCCGGCGCCGAGCAGCGCGTGACCGTCCAGGTAGCGCCAGCCGCGGATCTCGCTGATACGGCCGAGGCCGACGAGGCCCGCGGGGCGGAGTTGGCCCTTGTTGACGGCGGCCATGAGGTCCGTACCGCCGGCGACGGGCACGGCGGCGGGCATGGCGGTGAGTGCCGCCACGGCCTCGTCGAGCGAGGCCGGCAGCGTCACCGACTGCGCCGCCTGCGGTGCGTGCGTGGTCACCCAGCTGCCCCTTCCCGGTGTCCCGGCTGTCCCGCCTGTGTTGGCGGTACCGTACGTGCTCACAGCCCGGACGTGGCAACTCTGGCACATCTTCCGGGCCGACCGACGAGAGGGTCCGCGAAGGGAGCATCTGCCCCGGACGTACCCGCTCGTCACGATGGTCCGGTTTCGTACACCGTCGCCGCCACATGCGGATTGCCACTCTTCGCGGATCCTTGTACGACTTTTTCCATAAGGCCTTACACAGTCCCAGGGTCCCGGGCCGGAGGCACACGGCTTTCCACCGGCTCACACGTTTGGGGGCGCACCCTCGATCGGGCGTCCGATGCTTCCTGTCATTCCTTCGGGGGCCGGTCGCTTCTGCCAGGGCAACGGGCCGCCGGGCGGCCGGTAGCCGACGCCGAGCGCGTCAAGGCGCGCGTAGTGGGCGTTCATTCGGCGCTCGAAGTCCTCGAAGTCGCGCTCGGCCGGGGCGGGCAGGGCGGACCAGGCGACTTCGGCGAAGGCGGCGAGCCGCGGGAAGACCTGGTAGTCGACGCGGGACCGGTCCTGCATCACCTCGGTCCAGACGTTGGCCTGGGTGCCGAGGATGTGCGCGGCGGCCTCCGGCGACAGCGACGGGGGCACCGGCTCGAAGCGGTAGACGTCCTCGAGTGTGCGTACGTAGCCGATGGGCATCGGTTCGTCCGCGCCGCCGTGCTGACGGTGGTCCAAGTACACCTGCTGCTCGGGGCACATGACGACGTCGTGTCCGGCCTCGGCGGCGGCGATGCCGCCGGCGTACCCACGCCAGGAGGAGACGGCGGCACCGGGGGCGAGGCCGCCCTCAAGGATCTCGTCCCAGCCGATGAGGCGGCGGCCGCGGCCGGACAGCCAGGTGTCGAAGTGGCGGATGAACCAGGACTGGAGTTCGTCCTCGTCGGCGAGACCGAGTTCCTTGATACGGGCCTGGGCGGCCGGGGAGGCCTTCCACTGGTCCTTCGGGCACTCGTCGCCGCCGATGTGGACGAAGGCCGAGGGGAAGAGGCCGAGGAGCTCCTCGAGGACGCCCTCGTAGAAGCGGAGGGTGGTGTCAGTGGGGGCGAGTACGTTCGGGTTGATGCCCCAGTTGTCCCAGACGGAGAGGGTTGTCGTGTCGACGACATCGGTATTGCCCAGTTCCGGATACGCGGCGATGGCGGCCTGCGAGTGCCCCGGGATGTCGATCTCGGGGACGACGGTGATATGCCGCTCGGCGGCGTACGCGACGATCTCGCGGATGTCGTCCTGGGTGTAGTAACCGCCGTGCGGCCGCTCGTCCCAGAGCTCGGAGGCGCGGTGGCCGTATTTGGTGCGTGCCCGCCATGCACCGATGTCCGTGAGCCTGGGGTAGCGCTTGATCTCGATGCGCCAGCCCTGGTCGTCGGTGAGGTGGAAGTGGAAGACGTTGAGCTTGTGGGCGGCGAGGAGGTCCAGGTAGCGCAGGACGTCGCCCTTGGGCAGGAAGTGCCGCGAGACGTCGAGCATGAGGCCGCGCCAGGGGAAGCGGGGTGCGTCCTCGATGACCTGGTGGGGAATGCCGTGCGTCCTCTCGGGGCTGACCGGTGCGCTGCGGAAGGCTTCCGCGCCGAGCAGCTGACGCAGCGTCTGCGCGCCCCAGAAGACGCCCGCGCCGCTGCCGCCCCGGATCTCGACGCCCCGGCTCCGGACCACGCCCAGCCGATACGCCTCGGGCTCCAGGGTGTTGTCGATCAGCAGCGTGAGCGAGTTCTCGGCCCGCTCCTCGCCCGGCGCCAGCGGCAGGCCGAGTGCGGCGCCGAGCGTGGAGCGCAGCCAGCGCTCCGTGCTCTCGGTGCCCGGGCCCGCGTACAGCGTGGTGCCGCGGTCCGGCAGGAAGCCGCTGCGGGACGGGCCGTCGACTGCGCGCGGCGCCGGGATCAGATCCATGGAAGTCCCCGTAGAGGTCATGACGTCAGTCCTTCACCGCGCCGCCCAGTCCGGAGACCAGACGCCGCTGTACGAGTACGAAGAAGACGAGCACCGGCACGGTCATCACGGTGGATGCTGCCATGATCCCGCCCCAGTCGTTCTCGTCCGGCTTGAAGAAGACCAGCAGCGCCATCGGCAGCGTCGACTGCGAGGTGTCGCTGATGATGAAGGACTTGGCGAACAGGAAGTCGTTCCACGTCGAGATGAACGAGAAGACGCTCGTCGCCACAAGCCCCGGGAACACCAGCGGGAAGAGGATCTGCCACAGGAAGCGCGTGCGGCTCGCGCCGTCGATGTACGCCGCCTCCTCCAGCGCCTCCGGGACCGCCTTCACAAAGCCCCGCAGCATCCAGATCGCGAACGGCAACGAGAAGGCGATGTGCGGCAGGATCAGCGAGCCGAGGGTGTTCAGCTGGCCGAAGTCCCGCATCAGGAAGAACAGCGGGATCGTCAGCGCCTCGATCGGCACCATCTGCGCGACCAGGAACATGATCAGCAGGGTGGTGCGGTACGTGAAGCGGAATCGGGTCACGGCGGTCGCCGCCAGGAAGGCGATCAACGCGGAGGCGATGACGACCACGCCCGCGACGAACAGGCTGTTGAGGAAATAGCGGCCGAATTCCTGCTGTTCGAAGACGCGCCGGAAGGAGTCGAGGGACGGGGAAAGCGTCCAGGGGTGCGCCTCGGTGGACTGGATCTCGCCCTCCGGCTTGAAGGCGGAGAGCACCATCCAGTACAGCGGGAAGGCCACGACGACCGCGATGACGAGCGCGGATGCCTCGGCGGCGAGCCGCCAGGGGCGGTGGATGCGGTGGATCCGGGGCAGGCTCACAGCTCTTCTCCCTGGCGTCGCAGCAGTCGCAGATATACGAGGGTGACGGCGAGCAGAATCAGCAGCATCACGACGCCGATGGCCGAGCCCAGGCTGTACTGCGAGGACGCGAAGGCCTTCTGATAGGCGTACACATTGAGCACGAGATTCTGTCCGGCGATGCCTCCGCCGTTCGTCATCACATAGATCTGCGTGAAGACCTTGAAGTCCCAGATGATCGACTGAATGGTGACGACGACGAGAATCGGGCGCAGCATCGGGGCGGTGACGGAGCGCCAGATCCGCCACTGGGACGCGCCGTCGAGCGAGGCCGCCTCCAGGACTTCCGACGGGATCGCCTTGATGCCCGCGTAGACGGTCACCATGACGAACGGGAACGAGCACCAGACGACTTCGAGGAGCACGAGCGCGAAGGCGCTGTAGCGCCCGTACGTCCAGGAGAAGTCGCCGAGGCCCAGGAGGCGGTTGACCGGTCCGTAGTCGGGGTCGAAGAGGAAGACCCAGACGGTGGAGCCGGTGATGGCCGGGGTCGCCCATGCGCCGAGCGCGGCGAGCATCAGGGCGAGCCGTGGCAGCGCCCGTACGCGCGTGAGCAGGACGGCGAGCCCGCAGCCCACGGCGAGCGTGGTGACGACGCAGGCGGCGGCGAAGACCAGGGTGGCGAGCAGCACCTGCCAGAACTGGCTGTCGGCGAAGAGGGTCCGGTAGTTGCCGAGTCCCTGGAAGGTGGTCGGTTCGCCGCCGCTGACCTGGGCCTGGGTGTATTCGAGGAAGGAGATCAGGCCGAGCTGGTAGATGGGGTAGACGAGGAGCCCACCGAGCACGACGAGCGCGGGCGCGAGGTAGAGCCACGGGGTCCAGCCCCCGCGCCCCGGCCCGCGCCGGATGCCGCGAGCGGCTGCCGCGGGTGCCCCGGGCGAAGCCCCGGTCGCCTTGCGGGCGTTCGGCACCTTGGCGGGCGCAGCCGCTGCGGGCGCGGACGCCTCGGTGGAGGCAATCGGGTCCCCCGGGGACCCGCCCGCCCCGTCACCGACGCCGTGGGCGTCAGACGCGTCCCGCCCCGCGTTCGTACCGTTCGTCATCGCGCTCAGCCCGCGGCAGCGAACGCCGCGTCCATCTTCCTGGCCGCGTCATCCGACGCCGCCGCCACGTCCTTCTTGCCGCTGACGATCTCCTGGAACATCGTCGGCAGCACCAGCGACGCGTCGATCTGGCCCCAGCCCGGCGAGGCCGGCACGAACTTCGCGCCCGCGCCCAGCGTCCGTACGAACGGATCGACGAACGGCTCCTTCTTCGCGACCTCCGACCGCACATCCGTGTACGTCGGCAGGAAGCCCATCGCGTCGAACAGCTTGCGCTGGGTCTCCTTTCCCGCGAACTGCTTCATCAGGTCCACCGCCAGCGTGCGGTGCGAACTGCTCTTCAGTACGCCGATGTTGTTGCCGCCCGCGAAGGCCGGCGCGATCGAGCCCGCCTCCCTGCCCGGCAGCGGCACGACCGAGTACTTGCCCTTCACGGCGCCCGCCTCCACCGCCTGGTGGCTGAAGTCGCCGCCGATCGCCATCGCCGCCTTGCCCGAGGCGAAAGCGGTGACCGTCGCGTTGCCGCCCATCGAGGCGCACTTGGCGGCCGGGCAGTTGTCGTTGCCGAACAGCGAGGTGTACGCCGTGATGCCCTTCTGCGCGGCCGGGCTGTTGATGGCCGCCTTGTACGAGCCGCCGCGCTCCTCCGCGAGTTCGCCGCCCTGCGCCCAGATGAACGGCATCGCGCCGTAGGTGTACGCGCCGCCCACCGCGAGCCCGTACAGACCGGGCTTCGCCTTGTGGATCTTCTTCGCGGTGGCGATCAGCTCGTCCTGGGTCTTGGGGGCCGCGATCCCCAGCTCCTTGAAGACATCCGTGCGGTAGTACAGCGCGCGTACGCCGACGAAGAGCGGAGCGCCGTAGATCTTGCCGCCGACCGTGACCGACTGCCTGGCCGTCGGGTCGGTGTCCTTCGCCTCGTCCCAGGCGGTGAACTCCGCGCCGACGTCGGCGAGTCCCCCGTCCTTGACGTATCCGGCGGTGTCGGTGTTGCCGTACTCGATCAGATCCGGTGCGCTCTTGGGGTCGTTGAACGCGGCCTTGATCTTCTGGGCGCGGGTCTCGACCGGTATGTACTCGATTTCGACCTTCGCGTCCTTGTGCCCCTTGCGGAACGCGGCGACGGCCGCGTCGACGACCTGCTCCTTGGGCTTGTTGTTGACCTCCTGGAACAGCCAGACGCGCAGGGTGCCGCTCTTGTCGTCCGTCCTGGCGCTGTTGTCGGAGGTCTGGGGGGCGCAGGCGGTGGCGGTGAGGCCCGCCAGCACAAGTGCCCCGGCCGGGGCGGCAATTCGGGCGATGAACTTCATGCGTGGTTCCCCTACGAATAGGCGTTGCAGCATGCGCAACGGACGTTTCGTTCTGCACAACACGCAGGAGGCTAGAGCCGCGCAAACAACCGGACAAGAGGTCTCAACCAATCCGTGACCGGCAGCCGCACCCCGTGCAACGGGAGCGGAGACGCAGACGGCCCCCGGGGTGCGCACACGCGCACCCCGGGGGCCGTCCCCAGCGGTCAGAACCAGAGAGTTACTTCTTGTCCTTGCCGCCCTTGTCCTTGTCGCCACCAGGGCCCATGGACTCGTAGATCTCCTTGCACATCGGGCAGACCGGGTACTTCTTGGGGTCGCGCCCCGGCACCCAGACCTTCCCGCACAGTGCCACCACAGGAGTGCCGTCGAGGGCACTCGCCATGATCTTGTCCTTCTGGACGTAATGGGCGAAGCGCTCGTGGTCGCCGTCGCCGTGCGACACCTGCGGCATCGGCTCTACGAGGGTCCCCGTGCCTGTCCCGCGCTCGGGCTCAAGAGTGCTCATAACTGCCAGGGTACTGAAAAGCCGCGCCTCTCAGTTCAGCGACGGGTCGTCGGGGTACGTCGCGAACATCGCCAGTTCGCTTCGCTGCCGCCGCAGCACCGCACGCCACAGGCTCTCCGGCCGCGGCGACGACACGTCCCCGGGCTCCGACTCGACGACGTACCAGGCGCCGTCGTTCAGTTCGTCCTCCAGCTGCCCCGGACCCCACCCGGCGTACCCGGCGAAGATCCGCAAGGACCCGAGCGCCGCACTCAGCAGCTCCGGCGGCGTCTCCAGATCGACCAGGCCGATCGCGCCGTACACCCGCCGCCAGCCCAGCGGCCCCTCGTCGCCGGGTATCACGGCGACGCCGAGCGCGGAGTCGAGGGAGACCGGGCCGCCATGGAAGACCACGCCCGGCTCGCCCGCGAGGGCCGCCCAGGACTCCAGGATGTCGCCGACGACCACCGGCGTCGGCCGGTTGATGACCACGCCGAGCGAACCCTCGTCGTCGTGGTCGAGCAGCAGAACCACCGCCCGGTCGAAGTTCGGGTCCGCCAGGGCGGGTGAGGCGACGAGCAGCCGCCCTGTGAGCGAGGACACCTCGGTCATGCGAGACATGATCTCGCATCTTCGCCCTCCGCGGGGAGCGCGCGGCAGAGTGTGAGCGAGCGCAGCTCAGGATGCGCCACAGGCGCCCGGCGCCGGAAATCCGGACCGTAACACTCCGCAAGATTTCGCGACTGAGCGTGCTGTGCCGAATCCATTACGTCCTAGAACCGTCCTTGGCCTTACGGGACAGGGGTGTACGCCCCTTACCCTTTTCACTGGCCCCCCGTCCGACCACTCCGGAACGCGAGATTCATGACCGGCACAGACGATGTACTGCTTGTCCACGGCGGAACCCCGCTGGAGGGCGAGATCCGCGTCCGCGGCGCGAAGAACCTCGTGCCCAAGGCCATGGTGGCCGCCCTGCTCGGCAGCGGGCCGAGCCGGCTGCGCAACGTGCCCGACATCCGTGATGTGCGCGTCGTGCGCGGACTGTTGCAGCTGCACGGAGTGACGGTCCGCCCCGGCGACGAGCCGGGTGAGCTGATACTGGACCCCTCGCACGTCGAGAGCGCGAACGTCGCGGACATCGACGCGCACGCGGGCTCCTCGCGCATCCCGATCCTCTTCTGCGGCCCTCTGCTGCACCGGCTCGGCCACGCCTTCATTCCGGGTCTCGGCGGCTGCGACATAGGCGGCCGGCCGATCGACTTCCACTTCGAGGTGCTGCGCCAGTTCGGCGCGACGATCGAGAAGCGGGAGGACGGCCAGTATCTGGAGGCCCCGCAGCGGCTGCGCGGCTGCAAGATCAGGCTGCCGTACCCGTCGGTCGGCTCGACGGAGCAGGTGCTGCTGACGGCCGTACTGGCCGAGGGCGTCACCGAGCTCTCGAACGCCGCGGTGGAGCCGGAGATCGAGGACCTCATCTGCGTACTGCAGAAGATGGGCGCGATCATCTCCATGGACACCGACCGGACCATCCGGATCACCGGTGTCGACAAGCTCGGCGGCTACACCCACCGGGCGCTCCCGGACCGCCTGGAGGCGGCCTCCTGGGCGTCGGCGGCGCTGGCGACCGAGGGCAACATCTATGTGCGCGGCGCCCAGCAGCGCTCGATGATGACGTTCCTCAACACGTACCGGAAGGTCGGCGGCGCCTTCGAGATCGACGACGAGGGCATCCGCTTCTGGCACCCGGGCGGCTCGCTCAACGCGATCGCCCTGGAGACGGACGTGCACCCCGGCTTCCAGACCGACTGGCAGCAGCCCCTGGTGGTGGCCCTGACCCAGGCGGCGGGCCTGTCCATCGTCCACGAGACGGTGTACGAGTCACGGCTGGGATTCACCTCCGCGCTCAACCAGATGGGTGCGCACATTCAGCTCTACCGCGAGTGCCTGGGCGGCTCGGACTGCCGCTTCGGCCAGCGCAACTTCCTGCACTCGGCGGTCGTGTCGGGCCCGACGAAGCTCCAGGGCGCGGACCTGGTCATTCCGGACCTGCGCGGCGGCTTCTCGTACCTGATCGCGGCGCTGGCGGCGCAGGGGACGTCGCGGGTGCACGGCATCGACCTGATCAACCGGGGCTACGAGAACTTCATGGACAAGCTCGAGAAGCTCGGCGCGAAGGTGGAACTGCCGGGCCGCACGCTGGTCTGACAACCGGGGAAATCAAGCCCGTCCGGCGTTTGAGGACACGGCCGAAGGCCGTACGGGGGTCTGGGGCGCCGGCCCCCGGCTCGGGCCCAGAAGGGCCCTGTACGGGCCGTACGGCACAGGAAAGGGCGGCCACCCTGCTGGGTGGCCGCCCTTTCCTGTGCCTCGGGGCCTTACTTGCCCTTGGCGGCTTCCTTGAGCTTGGAGCCCGCGGAGACCTTCACGCTGTAACCGGCCGGGATCTGGATCGGGTCGCCGGTCTGCGGGTTACGAGCGGTGCGAGCGGCACGGTGGGTGCGCTCGAAGGTCAGGAAGCCGGGGATGGTGACCTTCTCGTCGCCCTTGGCGACGACTTCGCCGACCGTCTCGGCGAGAGCGGCCAGCACAGCGTCGGCGTCCTTGCGGGTCACCTCGGCGCGGTCGGCCAGGGCGGCCACCAGCTCACTGCGGTTCATGTTGTTACTCCCGTGTTCTTCTTGCTTGTCAGGCGTGAGATCGAAGCCGATGCTGCCAGGGCCCTCGGACTGTCCCCGGACCCGGGTCTGCTGTCAGACCCTCGCGCCCGAATACGCATCCTGCCCCCACCAGCGGCGGGAAAGCCAATCCGGCACCCTCCGGAGTCACGCGAAAAGCGCCACTGCCTCGTCGTGGTGACGTTCCGTCTACTCCCTGGGGACTCCGCGGAGTCGCGGAGCCTCGAGCGCGGGGCTCATGGTCCGCCACCCTAGAGCGGCAGTCACGGCCCCGCGACTCGCGACGCGCCGGGTGTCAGCCCGACGTGAGGAGGCACCGCGGTCGTGCGCACCGTGGGGCGGGGCCGTGGTGGGTCCTGCGGAGAGTGTGGATTCCCCGTGGGCTCCCGGGGCTGTCACAGCCCGTCGGCCGCCTTCGCGGCGTTGCGGACCGCTCCCGCGACCGCTCCCGCGACCTTCTCGTTGAAGACCGACGGGATGATGTAGTTCGGGTTGAGCTCGTCCTCGGTGACGGTCTCCGCCAGGGCGCTCGCCGCCGCGAGCATCATCTCCGTGTTGACGGTGCGGGACTGAGCGTCCAGCAGGCCGCGGAAGACTCCCGGGAAGACCAGCACATTGTTGATCTGGTTCGGGAAGTCGGAGCGGCCGGTGGCGACAACTGCGGCCGTCTGGCGGGCGATTGCCGGGTCGACCTCGGGGTCGGGGTTCGCGAGCGCGAACACGATCGCGCCGTCCGCCATCGCGGCGACATCCTCCGCGCCCAGCACGTTCGGGGCGGAGACTCCGATGAAGACATCCGCGCCGGCGACCGCTTCCTTCAGCGTGCCGGTGACACCTTCGGGGTTGGTGTTGTCGGCGATCCAGCGCAGCGGCGACTCGGGCGTGGCGGAGCGGAGATCCTCGCGGCCGGCGTGCACGACACCGTGGATGTCGGCGACGACGGCGTGCTTGACACCCGCCGCGATCAGCAGTTTCAGGATGGCCGTACCGGCAGCGCCGGCGCCGGACATGACGACCCGTACGTCACCGACCGCCTTGCCGACCACGCGCAGCGCGTTGGTCAGTGCGGCGAGGACGACGATCGCGGTGCCGTGCTGGTCGTCGTGGAAGACCGGGATGTCCAGGGCCTCGCGCAGCCGCGCCTCGATCTCGAAGCAGCGGGGTGCGGAGATGTCCTCGAGGTTGATGCCCGCGAAGCCGGGGGCGATCGCCTTGACGATTGCGACGATTTCGTCGGTGTCCTGGGTGTCCAGGCAGAGCGGCCAGGCGTCGATGCCGGCGAAGCGCTTGAAGAGGGCCGCCTTGCCCTCCATCACCGGGAGCGCGGCCATGGGGCCGATGTTGCCGAGGCCGAGGACGGCGGAGCCGTCGGTCACCACGGCGACGGAGTTGCGCTTGATGGTGAGCCGGCGGGCGTCCTCGGGGTTCTCGGCGATCGCCATACAGACCCGCGCCACACCCGGCGTGTAGATCATCGAGAGATCGTCACGGTTGCGGATGGGGTGCTTGGACTGCATCTCGATCTTGCCGCCGAGGTGCATCAGGAACGTACGGTCGGAGACCTTGCCGAGGACGACGCCCTCGATCTTGCGCAGCTCTTCGACGATCTCGTCGGCGTGCGTGGTCGAGCTGGCTGCGATCGTGACGTCGATCCGCAGCTTCTCGTGGCCGGAAGCGGTCACATCCAGGCCGGTCACGGAGCCGCCGGAGGACTCCACGGCCGTGGTGAGCTGGGAGACCGCGGTACCGCTCGCGGGAACCTCCAGCCGGACCGTCATCGAGTACGAGACGCTGGGCGCCGTTGCCATGACCGGGTTCCTCTGCTTTCGCTAGCTTCATTGCCATGCGGCCGCGGCTGTTGCCCGGCGACGCGTTCCGATGGTCGCACCTACCTGCGGGTAGCAGGTAATAGTGGTCATTGAGTTTTCGGAAACTACTTTCCACCATACGAGATACGACACCCCAGGTGGAAGCCCTCAATGAAACAGGTCCGCGTCACCGTGTGGTGACGCGGACCTGATCTCCGCAAAAACAAGTGGCACCGGCCCGCCATGCTCGCCTCGCGGCAAGTGGTCGCTCGTAGCGACGAAGGTTGGGCCCGGGGGCTTGGATCGAGCCGGTGCCACCCCCAGGCTAACAAACCACCCCGGTAAGCGATTCCCGCATCGCACGTTGACTCCCGATCAGCCGGTGAACGGTCGGGGACCGGTCGGCGAACGTGCCCGCGGTCAGTCCCGCAGAAGGTCCGGTACGCCCTGTGCGTCCGGCTCGTCCCGCCGGTCCGAGACCACCGTGAGCTGCTGGGTCGCCCGGGTCAGCGCCACGTACAGCACCCGCAGCCCGGCCGGTGACTCGTCCGCGATCTCCGCGGGCGAGACGACGACCGTCGCGTCGTACTCCAGTCCCTTCGCCTCCAGCGAGCCGAGTGCCACCACCCGTTCGCCGAGTCCGGCCAGCCAGCGCGCCGCCTGCTCGCGGCGGTTCATCGCGACGACGACGCCGACGGTGCCGTCGACGCGGTCCAGCAGGCGCTGAGCCTCCTCCCGTACGGCCGAGGCCAGATCCCCGTCCCGGACGACGGCGAAGCGCGGCTGCACGCCCGTGGAGCGGACCGCGGACGGGGACTTCATGCCGGGCATCGCGAGCGCCAGCACCTTGGCCGCCAGCTCGGCGATCTCCGCCGGGTTGCGGTAGTTGACAGTCAGTTCGAAACGGCGACGCGGGCGGCTGCCCAGCGCCTCGTCGCGCGCCTGTGCCGCCTCGTCCGGCGACGACCAGGAGGACTGCGCCGGATCGCCGACGACCGTCCAGGTCGCCTGCCGGCCGCGGCGGCCGACCATCCGCCACTGCATCGGGGTGAGGTCCTGCGCCTCGTCGACGATGACATGCGCGTACTCGGTACGTTCCAGGGCCAGCCGTTCCGCCCGCTCGCGCTGGGTCTCCTCGCGGTGCGGCATCAGCTCCTCGAGACCGGTGAGCGCGTCCAGGGGGTCGTACTCGCGCTTCTTCCTGGGCCGGGCCGGGGTGCCGAGCAGCGTCCCCAGCTCGTCCAGGAGCGCCACGTCGTGCACCGAGAGGGGGCCGCGTCCTTCGCTGCCGAACCGCCGCAGGGAGCGGGCGAGGCGGCGCACCTCGCCCGGGTTGAGCACGCTCCGCGCCCAGCGGCCGAGGCGGCGCTCGTCGGCCATCGCGACGAGCACGCCGCGCGGGGTCAGTTCCGGCCACCACGCGTCGAGGAACGCGATGAAGCTGTCCTCGGCGGATACGTCGTCGTCGAAGGAGGAGCGCAGTTCGGCGGCGAGCTCGCGGTCGCCGGACGCGCCCCGTCCCCCGGAGCCGGACTTCGACCACAGGGCGTCCAGCAGCATCCTGCGGGCGCGCGGGCGCAGCAGATTGACCGGGGTGGTGCCGCCCAGGACGTTGTGGCGGATGCGGTTGAGCTCGGCGGCCTCGATCTCGATCCGGCGGCCGAAGGCGACGACGCGCAGCCGGTCGGGCGGCCCGGAGGGGGCCTGGAGTTCCTCGCCGAAGGCGAGCTGCCCCTCCCGTGGCGCCGGGGGCCCCGACAGCTCCAGCGCGCCCCGTGCGGCCTTGCGGAGCACCTTCAGCATCCGCGAGGAACCCTTGATACGGGCCACGGCCGGTTCGTCGTACGCCGTGGCCTCGGCGCCGTCGACCAGATTGCCGACCGCGCGGATCGCGACCTGCCCCTCCTCGCCCAGCGACGGCAGTACGCCCTCGGTGTACGCGACGAGCAGAGGGGTCGGCGAGACGATCAGGATGCCGCCCGCGTATCTCCTGCGGTCCTGGTAGAGCAGATACGCCGCCCGGTGCAGGGCCACCGCGGTCTTGCCGGTACCCGGACCGCCCTCGACATACGTCACGGACGCGGCGGGGGCACGGATCACCAGGTCCTGCTCCGCCTGGATGGAGGCGACGATGTCCCGCATGGTGTGGCTGCGGGCCTGCCCGAGGGCCGCCATCAGGGCGCCGTCGCCGATGACCGGGAGCTCCGCCCCGTCCAGGGTGGCGGTCAGCTCCGGGCGCATCAGGTCGTCCTCGACACCGAGGACCTTGCGGCCCTTGGAGCGGATGACCCGCCGGCGTACCACCCGGCCCGGATCGACCGGTGTCGAGCGGTAGAACGGGGCCGCGGCCGGGGCGCGCCAGTCGATGACCAGCGGCGCGTAGTCGGAGTCCAGGACTCCGATACGGCCGATGTGCAGCGTCTCCCCGATCTCGGCGGTGCCGTCCACGCGTACGGCGTCGTCGGCGGGCTCGATCGAGGTGAAAGCCCCGTCCGGGCCTTTCTCGCCGTCCTTGCCGCGCAGCAGATCGATCCGTCCGAAGAGGAAGTCCTCGAACTCGTTGTTCAGGCGGTTGAGGTGGACGCCGGCCCGGAAGACCTGGGCGTCCCGCTCGGCGAGCGCGCCGGGCGTACCGACCTGGCCGCGTTTGGCGGCGTCGCTCATCAGGAATTCCGCCTCGTGGATCTTCTCCTCGAGGCGGCGGTAGACCTGGTCCAGATGTTCCTGCTCGACACCGATTTCACGGTCCCGGACCGTGTCGACGGCTGATCCGGGCTTGGAATCAACAGCGGCATCCTGCGCGGCCACCGAGGCCCCCTTCTGACGTGCACTGGGCAGCCGTCAACCGTACGCGAAGGGGGCGAAAATGTCAGGCTTCGACCTCCACCAGTCGCTTGCCTTCGAACGTACGGACCTCGAAGTGGTCGATGTCATTGCGGTCCATCGCCGCGCCGCCATGGACGTAGAGCGGGTTCTTCGCCGCCGTGACCGGGCTGTCCGGGATGCCGTAACCCCACTTCGGCACAGCCCAGGAGGTCACGACCTCCTCCTCGCCGGTCTTGGAGACGGCGATCAGGTTGCACTTCAGCGGACCCTTGACGTTCTTCAGTTCGAGAACGGTGTGGGTGCCCCAGCCCTTCTTCTCCAGGCCGACGGTCGCGCTGACCTTGGTCGTCGCGTCCGTCGCCCTGACCTTCTCGTCCATGTGGTTGAAGAAGGCGTCCTCTGCGGGACTGGTGGGGTGCGGGTCCGCGCCGGCCACGGGATTCTTCGTGTCGTCCGACGTGGCGACGACCGCGACGGCGGGACCGCCGATGATCAGCGCCGCGGCGGCCGCGACCATGTACATCCCGCGCCGGCGCTTGGCCGCCCGCTTGGCGGCGACCTCGTCGAGCAGTCCGCCGAGCAGCTGCGGGCTGGGTGCGGTGGGCACCACCGGAACGGGCCGCTGCTGCGGGAAGCCCGCTCCCGGCATGGCATGCAGGCCGCGCATGTTCAGCACGTTCGGCTGCTGGACCGGTGAAGGGGCTTCCGCCAGCATGGCCAGCATCGGCTCCATCCCGGAGAACTCCTCGAGGTGGGTGGCGCAGATGTCGCAGCCTGCCAGATGCGCCTCGAAGGCGGAGGCGTCCGCGTCGTCCAGGATGCCGAGCACATACGCGCCGACGGCGTCGTGTACGGATTCCTGCTCGTACATGGTCATGCCGTGACCCCCCTCTCCTCCAGAGCGAGCTTCATGGAACGCAGTGCGTAGAACACCCGGGAGCGCACCGTTCCGCTGGGTATGCCGAGCGTCTCGGCCGCCTCATTGACCGTACGTCCCTTGAAATACGTCTCGACAAGGACTTCCCTGTGGGCAGGCGTCAAATCATCGAGTGCATCTGAGAGCGTCATCAGCCACAACGCCTTGTCGATCTCGTCCTCCGCGGGCATGACCTCCAGCGGCGACGGATCGACCTCCTGCGGCCGGGCCTGCCGGCTGCGGTGACCGTCGATGACGATGCGGCGTGCCACCGTCACCAGCCAGGGTCGGACAGAGCCGGTCGCTCGGTTGAGCTGACCGGCGTTCTTCCAGGCACGGATGAGCGTCTCCTGTACGACGTCCTCGGCACGCTGGCGATCGCCGGCGACGAGGCGCAGTACATAGGCGAGCAATGGTCCCGCATGTTCGCGATACAGCGCGCGCATGAGTTCCTCGTCAGGTGCTGAGGAGTCGATGCGTGGCTTCTCGCTTCGATGGCGGGCCCTTTGCGGACGGTCATCGGCCACGGCCGCATCCTTGCGCACCTGAACCTCCCGGTCGAGACCCTGATTTCGGCTGACTGCTTCTCCCCCATCACTACGGGGACGGCAGACGCATCACTCAACGCCCGGGAGAAAACTTTCAAGATCTTTTACGAGGGGTCCCGGAACGGTCCCCGGCCGGGTCCCGGCACGGCTCCAGACGGGTCCCGGCAAGGTCCCCGGCCGGGTCCCGGCACGGTTCCAGACCGGCCTCAGGCCCTGGCCACCGCGGCCCGGCGACGGTGTCTGGCGACCCGCTCGCGGTTCCCGCAGACCTCGCTGGAGCACCAGCGGCGCCGCCGTCCCCGCGAGGTGTCCAGATAGACGCGGCGGCAGTTGTCGCCCTCGCACTGCCGCAGCCGGGCGCGGGCCACCGGGTCGGTGAGCAGCTCCACGGCGTCGCGGGCGATCGCGGCGAGCAGTGCGGCGCACTCGGGTGCGGCGCTCAGCGCCCGTACGAGAGAGCCGTCGCCGGTCCGTACGGCCCTGATCCCGGGCGGCGGTCCGGCCGCGAGGACATTGACGCGCTCCAGGGCGGGCTCGGCGTACTGGTCGTCGATCTCGGCCCGCACCAGCCGGCCCAGACAGTCCCGCAGCTCGATGAAGCGGGCAGCCCACTGGCCGTCGACGGCCGGCAGCGGTGTGCCGGCGGGCACCAGGCCCGCCCCCACCAGCCACTGGCCGAGGCGGCCGGCTTCCGCCAGCGGTTCTCCCGCGTCGGGGGCCGACCCCGAGGTCGCCACCAGGTCCAGGCAGATCCGTCCGGAGTCGAACCGCCAGTCGTACGAGCCCATGCCCGCCGTCATGCGCCTGTCACCGCCTCGGTCGGAGGGTGCCGGTGGGAGCTGTCCCTCTCAGAGTGCCCGTCCCGGGGCGCCGCCGGAACCCCTCCTCAACCTGCGTGCGGCGGGCGGGAGGACTGGAACGGGGCAGGGGGCAAGCGTGATACTGCGTCAGGCGTCGGCGTACTTCGTGTCGGCCGCCGGGTCCAGGGCCAGCCGGTAGCCCCGCTTGACGACGGTCTGGATCAGCTTGGGCGCGCCCAGCGCCGTACGCAGCCGGGCCATCGCCGTCTCGACGGCGTGCTCGTCGCGGCCCGAGCCCGGCAGCGCCCGCAGCAGATCGGAGCGGGAAACCACCCAGCCGGGCCGCCGGGACAGAGCGCGCAGCAGGGCCATTCCGGCGGGCGGCACGGGCCGCAGATCGTCGTCGACCAGGACCGCGTGGCCCCGGATCTCCATGCGGCGGCCCGCGACCGGGAGCGTGCGGGCGCGGGAGGGCAGCTCAAGGCCGAGCACCTGGACGAGCGGGCCGAGCCGGAAGCGCTCGGGCTGCACCGTGGAGACTCCCTCGGCCTGCAGCGGCAGCGCGGTGACCGGCCCCACGCAGGCCGCCAGTACATCGTGGTCCAGGGCGCGCAGCAGCTCGGGCAGCTGACCACGGGTCTCGGCGCGGGAGAGCAGCGACGCGGCGGCCGGTGCGCTGGTGAAGCTGAGGGCGTCCAGGGCGCGGGCGACGGTCGCGTCGAGCAGCCGGTCGAGGGGGTCGAGGTTCTCCGGCGCCATCCACCGGTAGACCGGTACGACGACGACATCGGCGCCCCCGGCCCGTAGCGACTCGACGAACCCGGGGAGCGGCTCGCCGTGCAGCTGGAGCGCGATCCGGCGGCCCCCGACCCCCTCCCCCAGCAGCCGGTCGAGCACCTCGGCCATGGACTCGGAGGCCGGGGACCACTCCTCGGTGAGCCCGGCGGCACGGACCGCGCCCCGCACCTTCGGCCCGCGCGCCAGCAGTTCCACGCCGCGCAGCCGGGCCAGCAGCTCCTCCCCGCACCCCCAGCCGTCGGCGGCCTCCACCCAGCCGCGGAAGCCGATCGCGGTGGTGGCGACCACGACATCGGGCGCGTGGTCGATCAGCTCCTTGGTGGCGGCGAGGAGTTCGGCATCGTCGGCGAGCGGAACGATACGCAGGGCGGGGGCGTGGATGACGGCGGCGCCGCGCCTGCGGAGCAGCGCGCCGAGCTCGTCGGCACGCCGGGCGGCGGTCACGCCGACGGTGAATCCCGCGAGCGGCCCGTGCTGTTGATTGCGCATCTGGTCGTCCCTACTCTGACCCACCGGTCCGGTGTACGGACGGGGCGACCGAGCCTGCCAACGGTGCGTGACGGGCCCGGTTCTCCTGGATTTCCCCCGTGTTACACCTCCGCGTAGCTGAGCTGCGGCTTCGCCTCCGCAACCGGCTGCACGGCGGTGGCGGTCCGGCGAAGGTATACCGCCCATGTCACGGCGAAACAGGCCGCGTAGAAGGCGAGGAAGGCGACGAACGCCGATGTGCCGGTGCCCGCGGTGAGGAAGGACTGGCGGAAGGCGAGGTTGATGCCGAGCCCGCCGAGCGCACCCACCGCGCCGATCAGCCCCATGGACGCACCGGACAGCCGCCGCCCGTACGCGGCCGCCGCCTCGCCGCTCATGCCCTTCGCGACCGCCTTCGCGTGGAAGATGCCGGGGATCATCTTGTACGTGGAGCCGTTGCCGACCCCGGTCAGCACGAAGAGCACGATGAACGCGGTGGTGAAGAGCGCCAGCGACTTCTCCACGGAGGCGAGTACGACGACCCCCGTGGCCACGCCCATGCCGAGGAAGTTCCACAGGGTGATGCGCGCGCCGCCGAAGCGGTCGGCGAGCCGGCCGCCGACCGGCCGGATCAGCGAGCCGAGCAGCGGCCCGATGAAGGTGATGGACGCGGCCTGCAGCGGCGTACGCCCGAACTGCGTCTGCAGGACCAGGCCGAAGGCGAAGCTGTAGCCGATGAACGACCCGAAGGTGCCGATGTAGAGGAAGGACATGATCCAGGTGTGCGGATCGCGTACGGCGTCCTTCGCCGCCCCGGTGTCATTCTTGACCGGGGCGAGATTGTCCATGAAGAGGGCGGCGCAGATCGCGGAGAGGGCGATGAAGGGGAGGTAGATCCCGAGCAGCACGCGCGGTCCGCCGGCCGCGCCGATGACCGCGAGCCCGGCCAGCTGCACGACGGGCACCCCGATGTTGCCGCCGCCCGCGTTCAGCCCGAGCGCCCAGCCCTTCTTCCGCAGCGGGAAGAAGGAGTTGATGTTGGTCATGGAGGAAGCGAAGTTCCCGCCGCCCACGCCGGTGAGCATCGCGACCAGCATGAAGGTGGTGTACGAGGTCCCGGGCTCCATCACCACGAAGGCGGCGGCCGTCGGCAGGATGAGCATCGACGCGGCGACGATGGTCCAGTTGCGGCCGCCGAATCGGGCGACGGCGAAGGTGTACGGGACCCGGATGAAGGCCCCGACCAGCGTGGCCATGGCCACCAGGAAGAACTTCCCGGCGGGGTCGATCCCGTACTCGGGTCCCATGAACAGGACCAGGACGGACCACAGGGTCCAGATCGAGAACCCGATATGTTCGGAAAGGATGGAGAAGACCAGATTGCGCCGGGCGATGCTCTCCCCTCGCGCCTCCCAGAACGCCTCGTCCTCCGGGTCCCACTGTTCGATCCACCGGCTTGCCATCACGCGCCTCCACGGTTCTCGGGTCGTGGAAGGGACGCTATGAACGGCGCGTTTCAGCCCCGGTGGCGTGAGGTGACCGGTGCGAAACCTTGCTCTCACCAGGTGGCCGGGGCCTGTGTGAGCCCCGCTAAGCGGTGTCGGGGATGTCCGGGTGGGTGAAGGTGGGGGTACCTCCCGTGCCCGCAGGGCTACGGGGGAGGGTCGAGGGCCGAGTCTGGCAAGGCGGAGGAAGGAGTCCACGCGGAGCGTCGGCGACTGACGACAACGCAGCCAGGCGACAGCCATCGGCCCGCGACGCCGCCCGGACTTCCCCGGGGCCGCTTAGGTCCTGTCCGGCCACAGGCGCGGGCCGCGCCCGGCCGCGAAGTCCTCGGCCCAGCCGAACAGCAGGATACACAGCGCGATCAGCGCCCAGGCGAGCAGAAGCTCCGGGACCCAGCTCTCCAGCAGCCAGGGCACACTCTCGCCCAGTACGTCGATGCTCCACATCCGGTCCCAGAGCGACGCGGCGGCGAAGATGCAGATGTTGTGCCAGAGATAGACCGTCACCGCACGGGAGTTGAGCAGCGTGACCACGCGGTCCCAGCGGCGCAGCCGGGGCGGCAGGCTGTCCCACGAGGGGCTGACGTGCAGCAGCAGAAGCACGGCCCCGAACGACCAGAGCGCCTGCGCCGTCGGGATGCTGTCCAGTTCGCTGTCCGCGGAGAAGTTGTGCCGCGCCGCCCACCACAGGCCGGCCAGCATCACGGCCGGCGCAAGGGACGGCACGGCGTAGCGGGGCAGCCGGCTCAGGATGCCCTCCTGGCGGGCCATCCCGAGAATCCAGCACGCGCCGAAGGTGGAGAAGTCGGTGAGCGCGGAGTCGATCCGGCCGGGCAGTGCCAGATAGCCGAAGCTCAGAACGGCCGAGAGGGCGAGCGGGGCGAGCAGCGTCGGCCACGGGAGTCTGCGCAGACAGCGCAGAAGCAGCGGCGACAGCAGTACGTACCAGAGGTAGGCACGCAGATACCAGAGCGGCTCGGCGAGGTCCGCGGCCCACTCGGCGCCCAGGAATGGCGGGTCGCTCAGCGGCAGGATCCACAAGAGCGCGGACAGGCCCGGACGCCAGCCGGCCACGACCATGGCGGTGCCGCCGACCGCGCCCAGGATCCACAGCGGGGGCAGCAGACGCCGTACGCGGCCGCGGATGACCTGGAGCGCGGGGCGCTTGAGGGAGCGGGCCATCAGGGCACCTGCGAGCGCGAACATCACCCCCATGGAGGGGAAGAGCAGCGGCAGCCAGGCCCAGCCCACCAGGTGGTAGAGGACGACCCGGAAGAGGGCGAGGGCCCGCAGCAGATCGAAGTAGTGGTCGCGGCCCGGGAGCTGGGGGACGGTGGGGGCCGCCGGCGCTTCGGCGGTACGGGGGATCACGCGACCGGCCTCCGGTCCTCGGCGCTCCGGGGGCTCGGCAGGCCGGGCGCCGCCACCGTTCCCGTACGCCGCAGCTTCTGCCAGCGCAGCCGGCCGCCGGTCAGCGCGGTGATCCAGGACTGCAGCAGCACGACGTACATCAGCTGCCGGTACAGGATCTGCTGAAGAGGCAGCGAGATCAGATGCACCATGCGCTCGCGGTCGAGCCGGAAGGCGTACGCGGCGCAGACGGCCTGGATCGCGAGGACTCCGAGCCATGCGGCGATCGTCTTCTCGGTGGGGCCGAAGACCAGTCCGTACAGCAGGAAGACGTCGATCAGCGGGGCCAGCAGCGGCGCAAGCACCATGAACAGCGAGACCAGCGGCAGGCCGACCCGGCCGAAGCGGCCCGAGGGGCCCCTTTCCACCAGCGCGCGGCGGTGCTTCCAGATCGCCTGCATCGTGCCGTACGACCAGCGGTAGCGCTGCGACCAGAGCTGCTGCACGCTCTCCGGGGCCTCGGTCCAGGCGCGGGCCCGCTCGGCGTAGACGACGCGCCAGCCGTCGCGGTGCATGGCCATGGTGATGTCGGTGTCCTCGGCGAGGGTGTCCTCGCTCATGCCGCCGACCCGTTCCAGGGCCTGGCGGCGGAAGGCGCCGACCGCGCCGGGGATGGTGGGCATGCAGCGCAGAAGGTCGTACATCCGGCGGTCGAGGTTGAAGCCCATGACGTACTCGATGTGCTGCCAGGCCCCGATCAGGCTGTCGCGGTTGCCGACCTTGGCGTTGCCCGCGACCGCGCCGACGCGCATGTCGCCGAAGGGCTGGACCAGTTCGCGCACGGTCGACGGCTCGAAGACGGTGTCGCCGTCCATCATCACGACGATCTCGTGGCGGGCGTGCCGGATGCCGTTGTTGAGGGCGGCGGGCTTGCCAGAGTTGGGCTGCCGTACGACACGGACGCCGGGCTGCCCGAGCGCGTCGACGAGGTCCGCGGTGCCGTCCGTGGAGCCGTCGTCGATGACGATGACCTCGATGGGGTGGTCGCTCGCCATCAGCGAACGGACCGTATTGGCGATGCATTCGCGTTCGTTGTACGCGGGGACCAGCACGGACACCGGTTCCGTGATGGGCGGGCCCCAGCTGAAGCCGGGCCTGCGCACCTTGCGGGCGTGCGCGAAGGAGAGCAGCAGCATCAGCCCGAAGCGCGCGAAGACCAGCACACCGATCGCGGCGAGAGCGACGACCAGGACGTCGGTGGTGTGCTCGGAGACGGACACGGCGGCGACGAAGGCCCTTCCCTGCCACAGCTCGGATCCGGTGACCGGGGTGTGGGCGCTGGGGGCGCCGAGCGCCTCGGTGAGGTTCGCGAAGCGGTAGCCCCTGGCCTTCATCTGCGGCAGGAAGCGCTCCAGAGCCGCGACGGTCTGGGAACGGTCGCCGCCGGAGTCGTGCATCAGCACGATCGAGCCCTCGGTGCCCGTGGGCGTCGCGCGCTTGATGATCGCGTCGACGCCGGGGCGCTTCCAGTCCTCGGAGTCGGTGTTGTTGAAGGCGGTGATGTAGCCGCGGCTGCCGATGTACTGCGTGACCGGCCAGGTCCTGTTGTCCAGGGCGCCTGAGAAGGAGGAGTACGGCGGGCGGAAGAGCGAGGTGCGGATACCGGCCGCACCCGCGATGGCCAGCTGGCTGGACGAGAGCTCCCAGTCGATGCGGGAGGTGGACCGGAAGGAGAGGTCGGGGTGGTTGAAGGTGTGCAGACCGATCTCGTGCCCCTCCCGCACCATCCGCTCCACCAGGTCCGGGTGGCGGGAGGCCATGGCGCCTGTGACGAAGAACACGCCGTGCGCCTTGTACCGCTTCAGCGCATCGAGGACCTTCGGCGTCCAGAGGGGGTCAGGGCCGTCGTCGAAGGTCAGCACGAGCTGGTGGTCGGGGATGCTCAGCGCCTTGGGAGCGGCCTGGTCGCGCACGTCGATGACAGGACCGCCCGCCAGGATCTCCGCCGGGACCTGGCCGGTGGGCGCCGGTGGGCGTACGCGGTGGTCGGCGAGGACCTCGCTGTGTACATAGCCGCGCAGCATGAGCATGGCGAAGAGCGCGACCAGAAAGAGCACGGGCAGCAGATGACGCATGGGCAGTCTGCGGCGGACGACGCGCGCGAGCCCCTGCCGCTGTCGCCGCTGTTGTCCCCGTTGTTGTCCCTGTCGCCGTACCGCCCGCTGCCGCGAGGCCCTGCTGCTGGACACGGCCTAGACCGTGCCTTCTTGCAGGGGTGGCTCGGAGGGGGAGCCGCTGGGGCCGGGATCGGAAGGCACAGGAGCGGGGGGAGAGCCCTCCGGCGCGGGTCCGGGTCCGAGGTCGCTCGCGCCACGGCCCGGCGAGGGGGAGGCCACGGGCCCGCCCGGCTCCGGAAGGCCGCCACCGGAGGGCTGGGGGGACAGGAAGGCAGAGGCGCCGGGGCCGGGACTGCCCGGCAGCCCGGCCGGAGCACCGCCCGCAACGCCCCTGGAAGCGCCACCCGACGGCTGCGGCAGCAGGGCGCCGGTGGAGTAGGTGGGGGCCGGGGCGCCGGGGGTGACCACCGCGGATGCGCGGTCGCTCGGGGCGGGCTGGATCTCGACCTTGTCGGTCCGCTCCCCGCCGGGCCGGCCGATGCCGGGGAGCCAGGGCGCGCTGGAACTGCCGCCGAGGAGGGCCGCGACCAGAGCCACGGCGTAGCAGGCACAGACGATGGCGAGGACCCAGCCGAGGCGGCGTAACTTCTTGCTCCGGCGACCGCTCTCGTCGACGAACACGGGCCCGTCGGAGCCCTCCTGCGAGGTCGGGCCGGGAGGCAGATCCCCTACTTCCCGGCCAAGTCCGTCCAGTTGGAAGGTCACTTCGTTCGGCTCATGCGAATGACCGATACGGGAATCTTCTCGCCAATTGTCCACCGCTGCGCACACATCCCCACTGGCTGAATTTCGGGCACGCGTACGACTGACCGGTTTTCGTCGGATTGGATCCCCACCCCACCCGAGCGTCCCTGACTCACCGCGACCGGACCCAGAATGTAGCGCACACCGGTGGCTCTCGTGACCATGTGTCAGTTGTTGTCACACATGGTCGACTTGTCACATTCGGGCAACCAGCAGGAAGGGTCGTGTTCCAGCCACCCCTCACGCCCGGCAAGTTCGTCGGCCGCTGCTCGAAGCGCGTCAACGCCGGGATGACACACGCCTTTGCGCCACACGAGCGAGAGCGGTGACAGCGGTACGGGATCGACGATCGGGCGCAGCACGGTGTCCGGCATGGCCGGAAAGTCGACCACCGCCAGAACCGGGTTACGCCACTTGGCCATCACTCGGCGGAACTCCTCGACGCCCACGGCCATGGGCGCGGACGCCGCGACGGCGATCCCCCGTCCGGCGAAGAGCCGCCGCGCCAGATCCGTCCACTCCAGGGTCCCCGGATTGCCGGCCCCGGCGTACACGGTCTCGCCCGCGAGCGCGTCCAGCGGGATCCGCGAACGCGCTGCGAGAGGGTGGTCGACCGGCAGCAGCACGGCCATCGGCTCGTACCGCACGGGCTGGTGGGACAGCAGCGCCCGTACGCCGGGTTCGAGGCCGGCGAAACGCCCGAAGGAGACATCGAGCCGCCCCGCGATGATCTCGGCGGCGGCGCCTGTCAGCCCGCTCTCGAAGCGGGCCATCAGCTCACACTCCGGGGCGAGTTCGCGCGCCCGCGCCAGGACGCGGCCGGATGCCATGCCTTCGCTGTTGAGGTCGACGAGGAGCGGCCGCGCCGACCCCGATGCGGCGGCCAGCAGCTCGTCCTGGGCCTGCAACACCCCGCGCGCGTACGGCAGCAGCCGCTCGCCGTCACCCGTGAGTGTCACCTGCCGGGTGGTCCGTACGAACAGCTCGACGCCCAGCTCCCGCTCCAGGCGCCGGATATCGCGGCTGAGGGCCTGCTGCGCGACATACAGCGCGGCGGCGGCACGGGTGAAGTGCAGCTCGTCGGCGACGGCGGTGAAGGCGCGGAGGAGGCGGGGGTCGAGGTCTCGGGGCACGGGGCGAATTTACAACGAGGGTGTGTCAATGGGGTCTGAGCAGGTGTTGGACGGTGTGCGCCGCGCACGGGGAGGGTGGCCGCATGCCGCAATCCGACGCCCCGCAGGCGCCTTCCGCCGACGCCTGCGACGGGCCTGTTCCCCTGCCCGCCCCTTCCCGAACCGGGGGCGGAGCCCCCGCGCGGGGTCCGGGGCAGGGCCCCGGCGGTGGACGCTCGCCCTACCGACGGCTCTTCGAGCCGAAGGGCGCCGCAGCCTTCACCGCCGGCAACCTCCTCGCCCGCCTCCCCATGGGCATGTTCAGCGTCAGCGCCGTCATCATGATCGCCGGATCCCGCGGCTCCTACGCCCTCGCCGGAGCCGTCACCGCCACCGGTCTCGCCGTCACCGCGCTGGTCGCGCCGTGGACCGCGCGGCTCGTGGACCGGCACGGGCAGGCCCGCATCGCCGTGCCCGCCGCCGCCCTCGCCGCGCTCGGCTCGCTCGCCCTGCTGCTGTGCGTACACCTCGGTGCGCCCGACTGGACCCTCTTCGCCGCGTACGCCGCGACCGCCACCACACCCAACACCGGCGGCATGTCCCGCGCCCGCTGGGCCCATCTCCACCAGGGCGACGCGGCCGCGCAGCACACCGCGAACGCCTTCGAGCAGGCCGCGGATGAGCTGTGCTTCATGCTCGGCCCGGTGCTCGCGGCGTTCCTGTGCTCCGCGTTCTTCCCCGAGGCGGGCACCCTGACCGGCGTGGTCCTGCTGCTCACCGGCGTGCTGATCTTCGCGGCCCAGCGGTCGACGGAGCCGCCGGTGGCCGCGCACCCGACGCGGGCCCGCTCCCCGCTCCGTACGGCCGGGATGGTGCCACTGCTCGCCGTCTTCCTCGCCACGGGCGCGGTCTTCGGCGCGCTGGAGGTCACCACGCTCGCGTATCTGGACGGCCCTGCGGCGGGAGGTCTGCTCGCGCTGCAGGCCGCAGGATCGTGCGTGGCGGGCCTGCTGTACGGATCGGTGCGCCCGGCCCGCAGCGTGCCGGGCAGGCTGACGGGCTGCCTCGCCGCGATGACCGCGCTGATGACGCTGCCGCTGCTCGCCTCCCGTACGGGCTCGGCCACCGTGCTCGCCGCGGCACTGCTGTTCGCGGGCGCGGCGACCGCCCCGACCATGGTCACCGGCATGACCCTGATCCAGCGGCTGACCCCGCGGGACAGCCTGAACGAGGGCATGACGCTCGCTGTCACCGCGATCCTCGGCGGCATCGCGGCCGGCTCGGCCACCAGCGGCCGGCTGGTGGAGGAGGCGGGCGCGGCCGCCGGATACGCGCTGCCGGTCGCCGCCGCGGCCCTGGCGCTGCTGCTGTCGCCGGCGGCCCGCCGGGGAACCCGCCCGGGGAGCCGGTCCGTCCGGCCCTGAGCTGAGCGCACGCGGGTGAGCACATGCGGGTGAGCGCACGACGAAGGCCCGGCTGTCGTAACAGCCGGGCCTTCGTCTCAACATGGGAATTGTGGAGATGGCGGGAATCGAACCCGCGTCCAACGGTGCAGAATCAGGGCTTCTCCGAGCGCAGTTCGCTGCGATTTTCTCAGCCCCGGAGATCACGCGAACAAGTCTCCGACGGGCTCAGTCACTGTTTGGTTTCCCTCTAAGCCCCGTGACCGGGCTTAGAGGTTTAGTCCCCTAGCTGATGCCAGGATCCGGGTCGGGAACAGCCCCGGGCTGACACCCGAAGGCCTTCGCTAGCTGCTAATTAGGCAGCGAGCGCGAAGGCGCGGGAATCGCTCTTGGAAGTGGCGATTATTGGTTGCGACATATGGTTAACGAGATCATTGCCGCTTCCTCGGCTCGCTTCCCCTGCTTCGACATCCGCTGTCGAAACCGATCATCCCCATGTTCATTTTTCAAGGTGGTGCACACCCCGTGAGGTGCAGCTGCCATCGTACGTGACCAACGCCCGACGGTGCCAGCCTATTCCCCCGCGCCCACCGCTCAGGCCCGCTCGCGCCGCTTCGCCGCCGAGATCACGCGGTCCGTCTCCCGCCGGTCCTGCTTCTCCCGCAGCGTCTGCCGCTTGTCGTACTCCTTCTTGCCCTTCGCCAGCGCGATCTCGACCTTGGCCCGGCCGTCCTTGAAGTACAGCGCCAGCGGCACGATCGTGTGCCCGGTCTCCTGGGTCTTCGACTCGAGCTTGTCGATCTCGGCCCGGTGCATCAGCAGTTTCCGCTTGCGCCGCGCGCTGTGGTTGGTCCACGTCCCCTGGGTGTACTCGGGCACATGCACGTTGTGCAGCCACGCCTCGTGATTGTCGATCTGGACGAAGCCGTCCACGAGCGAGGCCCGCCCCTGGCGCAGCGACTTCACCTCGGTACCCGTCAGCACGAGACCGCACTCGTAGGTGTCGAGGATGTGGTAGTCGTGCCGCGCCTTCTTGTTCTGCGCGATCAGCTTGCGCCCTGTTTCCTTAGCCATAGTCCGATCATTTTCGCACTACACCGCAACCTTTTTACGATGTGCCCCCGAGGCCACTCAGCACCGTCCGGGCCCGTTCCTCGGCACGCTCGCTCGCGGCGAGGTCCGGTGTGATGCCCCGGCCGTCGACGCTGTGGCCCGCCGGAGTGCGGTAGTGGCCCACGGTCAGCTCGGCGACGGAGCCGTCCGGAAGGCGGCTGGGCATCTGCACCGAGCCCTTGCCGAAGGTGCGCGAACCGACGGTGATCGCCCGCCCGCGGTCCTGCAGCGCCCCGGTGACCAGCTCGGCGGCGCTCATCGTGCCGCCGTCGACGAGCGCGACCACGGGTCTGTCGGTGTCACCGCCGGGTGTCGCGTACAGGGCCCGCTGCTCGCCCCTTATGTCGTACGTGGCGACCAGGCCGCCGTCCAGGAAGGCGGAGGCGGCGGTGACGGCCTCGGCGACCAGGCCGCCGGCGTTGCCGCGCAGATCGAGCAGGACGCCGGCGCCCGCGGGGGCGTCCCGGACCGCGTCCCGGACCTGAGCGCCCGAGCCCTTGGTGAACGAGGCGACCTTGATCATGACGGCGCCGTCGTCGAGGTTACGGACGATGACCGCCTCGGTGGCCAGCGTGGCCCGCAGCAGGGTCTCGGCCCATTTCCGGCCGTCTCGCTCCAGCCCCAGGACGACCTTCGTACGGTCGTCGCCACGCAGCAGCGCCACGACCTCGGTGACCGGACGCTTGTCGATCCGCAGGCCGTCGATCGTCCCGAGCCGGTCGCCTGCCCGGATGCCCGCCTTGTCGGCGGGGCCGCCGGGCTGGACCCTGGCCACTTCCACGTGCCCGTCGCCGTCGCGCCTGGCCCCCAGGCCCACGCCCGTGTACTCGCCGTCGAGGGACTGCTCGAACTCCTCGTACTCGGCCTTGTCGTACACCGCGCCCCAGCGGTCCCCGCTGCGGCTGACGACCTCCTCGGCCGCCTTCGTACCGGACTTGCCGTCCGCCATCGCCTCGGCGGCGGCGCGGGCGACGACCTCGCGGTCGACGGTCGCGGCAGCGGCGCGGGCGGAGAGGGGGCGGGGCGCGTTCTCGTCGTCGCGCGGCAGACCGTTGGTGGCGGCCGCGGTGGCGAGAACGCTTGCGAATACCAATGTCAGGGCCGCCCCGCGGCGGATGCGGCGGGGCCGAGGGCAGAACTCCGGGCCCGGCATGGCTGCCACTCTAGGACAAGCCAAGGGCGCCGTACGGCGGTTGGCCGTACGACGCCCTTGGCCCTTGTCACACCTTGAGGTACTTGCGCAAAGCGATGAAAGCGGCCACAGCGGGCATCAGCAGCCCGATCGCGATCACCAGTGGCAGCTTGGTGACCACCGCGTCCCAGCCGATGAAGTTGATCAGCTGCATCTTCTCGGAGAGCGCCAGACCATGGTCGATCAGGAAGTATCTGCCCACCAGCAGCATGGCGGAGGCGACCAGACCGCCCAGCAGACCGGCGAAGGCGGCCTCCATGATGAACGGCATCTGGATGTAGAAGCTGGATGCTCCCACAAGCCGCATGATGCCCGTCTCACGACGGCGGCTGAACGCCGAAACGCGCACGGTGTTGACGATCAGCATCAGCGCAATCAGCAGCATCAGCGCCATCACGAAGAGCGCGGCGATATTCATGCCGTTCATGAGGGAGAAGAGATTCTCCAGGATGTTGCGCTGGTCCTGGACGGACTGCACCCCGTCCCGGCCGGCGAAGGCGGTCGCGACCACCTTGTACTTCTCCGGGTCCTCCAGCTTGACGCGGAACGACTCCTGCATCTGGTCCGGCGTGATGGTGGTGGCGATGGGGGTGTCGCCGTACTGCTCCCGGTAGTGCTTGTACGCCTCTTCGGCCGTCTCGAGGTGGACGGTGTCGACCACGTCCATCTTCTTGAGATCGCTGTCGATCTGCTTCTTCTGCAGCGCGGTGACGGCGCCCTTGGCGCACTTGGAGGTCGCCGACGGGGTCGCCGCGTCGTTCTTGTTGCAGAGGAAGATCGAGACGTTGACCTTGTCGTACCAGAAGTCCTTCATCGTGCTGACCTGCTCGCGCATGAGCAGCGCACCGCCGAACAGGGCGAGTGAGAGGGCTACGGAAACGATGACGGCGAAGGTCATCGTGAGATTGCGGCGGAGACCGACGCCGATCTCCGACAGTACGAACTGGGCGCGCATAGCGAGTCCTTCAGCCTTTCAGTCGTGTCGCTCTACGTGCTCAGTGCTGGTAGCCGTAGACGCCGCGTGCCTGGTCGCGTACGAGACGGCCCTTCTCGAGCTCGATGACGCGCTTGCGCATCTGGTCGACGATGTTCTGGTCGTGGGTCGCCATGATCACGGTGGTGCCGGTCCGGTTGATCCGGTCCAGCAGCTTCATGATGCCCACGGAGGTCTGCGGGTCGAGGTTTCCGGTCGGCTCGTCCGCGATCAGCAGCATGGGGCGGTTGACGAAGGCCCGCGCGATCGCGACGCGCTGCTGCTCACCGCCGGAGAGCTCACCGGGCATCCGGTCCTCCTTGCCGCCGAGGCCGACGAGGTCGAGGACCTGGGGCACGGCCTTGCGGATCTCACCGCGCGGCTTGCCGATGACCTCCTGCGCGAACGCCACGTTCTCGGCGACGGTCTTGTTGGGGAGGAGGCGGAAGTCCTGGAAGACCGTGCCGAGCTGGCGGCGCATCTGCGGCACCTTCCAGTTCGACAGCCTGGCCAGGTCCTTGCCGAGGACGTGGACCAGACCCTGACTGGCACGCTCTTCGCGCAGAACCAGCCGCAGGAAGGTCGACTTGCCGGAACCGGACGAGCCGACGAGGAAGACGAACTCCCCCTTGGCGATGTCGAGTGAGACGTCGCGCAGGGCTGGGCGGCTCTGCTTGGGGTAGATCTTGGAGACGTTGTCGAATCGGATCACGGGTGCACCACGGTCGGCCGGGAGTAGGTGTGCGTGACCTTACGCGAAGCCGGATGGGGCGCGCAGTCGGCGTCACGAGATGCCCATTTTGTCCGTTCGCGTAACGGGTCAATCCGGCGGGGCGCGCCGAAACGCACGAGAGCTGGCACAGTGGTAGGGGAACAGTTGCGTTTCCCTGAGCGTTGTCGGGAGAGAACTGTGCTTACGGTCCGCGCCGACATTGCTGGCGCGCGTGAGGAGGAGAGCGCATGACCTACGACCGATTGGTGTGCGCCAACTGCGCGGCCCCGGTGAACGAGGGCCGCTGCCCGGTATGCCGGGCGAACCGCGAGCGGCTGCAGCAGGAGGGCCCCCTCGGCGGCCTGAGCCCGGTGGCGCTGCTGACTCTGCTGGTGGTGCTGGTTGCGGCGGTGGCGCTGCTGGCCGCGCACCAGACCGCGTAGACGCACGGAGCACGCAAAGACGTAAAGGAGGGCCCGGGGTGCTGTAGCGCACCCCGGGCCCTTCTCTGTATGTACTGCGTGTGCTGGGTCGCTCAGGCGATGGTGCGCCCGCCGCCGACGAGACGCGGGAGCATGCGGAAGCCGATGCCACCGGCGATCATCGTCGCGGCACCGATCAGCAGGAACGTGGTCTCGGCGGCGCCGGTCTCCGCCAGCTCCTCCTTGGCCTCGCCCTGCTCGACCGGCTTGGAGCCGGCGCTGTCGGTGTCGGTTCCAGTGCCACCGTCAGTGGTCGTGCCACCGTCAGCGGTCCCACCGGTCGTGGTGCCACCAGCGGTGGTCCCGCCGTCGGCCGAGCCACCGGTGGTGCCGGGGTCACCGGTGGTGGCACCGGTCGTGCCGGGGTCACCGGTGGTGGCACCGGTCGTACCCGGGTCACCCGTGGTGGCACCGGTCGTGCCGGGGTCACCCGTGGTGGCACCCGTCGTACCCGGGTCACCCGTGGTGGCACCGGTCGTGCCGGGGTCACCCGTGGTCGCACCCGTCGTACCCGGGTCACCCGTGGTGGCACCGGTCGTGCCAGGGTCACCCGTGGTCGCACCCGTCGTACCCGGGTCACCAGTCGTGGCACCGGTCGTGCCGGGGTCACCCGTGGTCGCACCCGACGTACCCGGGTCACCCGTCGTGCCGCTGATGACACCGCCCGGGCCACCGGAGCCGCCCTCGGTGGCACCCTCGGTGTCACCCTCGCCTTCGTTGATACCGATACCGGCATCGAGGCCGTGCTCGTTCGCCTTGGCCGACGCCTTGACAGGACCGAGCTCGAGGTCGACACCAACGGCCTGAGCGGCGCCCGCGGCGGTCAGCGACGCACCGGCGGCGATCACCGAGCCGGCAGCTATTCGCGCGACGCGGATCCGCGTCTTCTTCATCATCTGGCTGCTACCCCCAGTAGCTATCTAGTCAATGGAGCAGCGTCCGGGGCAACTGCCGTGGGGGGTGTTCTCGTTCGGCCCCCGTAACTCATGCGCCCCAGTAGATACGCATGCCGCGCGTCAGCTTTCCCAAGATTCGCAAGGGCGTCAAGGTCGTTGCGCGTGCGATGTCCGGTATCAGGGCAGTTGACTGACCTGCGAGGATGCAACTGTGACATAAAAGGGAACTGCCGCCCCTGGGGCGGCAGTTCCCTTGTCGACAAAGCGCTTCGCTACTTCTCCTGCTGCTTGCGCCAGCGAATTCCGGCCTCCAGGAAGCCGTCGATCTCACCGTCAAGTACGGCCTGCGGATTGCCCACTTCGAACTCCGTACGGAGGTCCTTGACCATCTGGTACGGGTGCAGGACGTACGAACGCATCTGGTTGCCCCAGGAGCTGCCCCCGTCCTTGAGCGCGTCCATCCTGGCCTGCTCCTCCTGGCGTCGCCGCTCGAGCAACTTGGCCTGGAGGACGTTCATCGCGCTCGCCTTGTTCTGGATCTGCGAGCGCTCGTTCTGACAGGAGACGACGATGCCGGTCGGGATGTGCGTCAACCGCACGGCGGAGTCAGTGGTGTTGACGCCCTGACCGCCGGGGCCGGAGGCGCGGTACACGTCGACGCGCAGCTCGGACTCGTCGATCTCGACGTGATCGGTCTTCTCGACGACCGGCAGCACCTCGACGCCCGCGAACGACGTCTGACGGCGGCCCTGATTGTCGAACGGCGAGATACGCACCAGGCGGTGCGTGCCCTGCTCGACGGAGAGCGTGCCGTATGCGTAGGGGGCCTTGACCACGAAGGTGGTCGACTTGATGCCGGCCTCTTCCGCGTACGAGGTCTCGTAGACCTCGGTCGGGTAGCCGTGGCGCTCGGCCCAGCGCAGATACATGCGCTGCAGGCGCTCGGCGAAGTCGGAGGCGTCGACGCCGCCGGCCTCGGCGCGGATGTTGACCAGCGCCTCGCGTTCGGCGTACTCGCCGGAGAGGAGCGTACGGACTTCCATCTCGTCCAGCGCCTTGCGGACGGCGATGAGCTCGGACTCGGCCTCGGCGAGCGCGTCCGCGTCACCCTCGTCCTCGGCGAGCTCGAACATCACGCTCAGGTCGTCGATCCGCCCGCGGAGCGCCTCCGTCTTGCGGAGCTCGGCCTGGAGGTGCGAGAGCTTGCTGGTGATCTTCTGGGCCGCGTCCGGGTCGTCCCACAGGGACGGGGCTGCGGCCTGCTCCTCGAGCACAGCGATGTCTGCCCTCATCTTCTCGAGGTCCAGGACGGCCTCGATCGACCCCATGGTCGAGGAGAGGGACTTCAGCTCTTCGGATACATCGACGACTGCCACGGGTCCAGCGTAACGGCTGGGCGCGACACCCCGACCCCACAGGGCCTGCGGTCCTTTCCTAGGGCTCGGAGGGCGCCGACTGCTTGGAGTCCTGTGGGGGCGCTTCCGTGTCGCCGTCGCTCGTCGCCAGCCAGCCGCCGACGCCCACCGCCGCGGCCACGACCAGCGCCGCGACTCCCAGCGTGATGCGGCGCTTACGGACCGCGTCCGCCTTGTGACGGGCCGAGCCGGGGCGGCGCTGGCCCGGGGTGCGGGGGGCGCGGGCCGTACCGCGGGCGCCGCCCGCCAGCTCGTCCGGGGCCGGGACGCGCATCGAGGTGTGGGTGTCGCGGTTGGAGTCCGCGGGCGTCGCGCCGGGGACGAGGGGGACCGCTCCGCGGCGGCGGGGCTCGTCCCGGGCGGCCGGGGCGGCGTCCTCGTACGGCTCCGGGGCGGGCTCGACATCGGGCTCGTCGACGTCCAGCGGCGGCATGCCCGCGATCAGCGGGAGCAGGTCGTGGAGGCGGGTGGCCAGTTCGGAGGCGCGGAGCCGGGAGGCGGGGGCCTTGGCCAGGCACTGGACGATGAGCTGCCACAGCTCGTCGGGGATGCCCGGGAGGGGGACCACGGTCTCGGTGACGTGGCGGCGCAGTACGGCGCCGGGGTGGCCGCCGCCGAAGGGTGTGAAGCCCGCGAGGAGCTCGTACAGGACGGTGGCGAGGGCGTAGATGTCGACCGCGGCCCGGGGTGGCAGGCCCTCGACGATCTCGGGGGCGATGTAGTCGGGGGTGCCGATGATGCCCGACGGGGTCGGCGGGTTCTGCGGGTTCGCACCGGCGGGGCGCAGTGCCTTGGTGCGGCGCGGGGTGTCGATCAGCTTGGCGACGCCGAAGTCGGTGAGCAGCGCGGGGTGGGAGCCGGCCGGACCGAGCGGGCCCTCCATGTCGAGCAGGATGTTCTCGGGCTTGACGTCGCGGTGGACGACGCCGGCGGCGTGCGCCGCGGCGAGGCCGTCGGCGACGTCCGCGATGATCGCGACGGCCGCTTCGGGGGCGAGGCGGCGCTCGCGGTCGAGGCGGGTGCGCAGATCCGTGCCGCGGACGAGGTCCATGACGAGCGCGAGGTCGTTGCCGTCGACGACGAGGTCGCGGACGCCGACGACCTTGGGGTGGTCGAGTCCGAGCAGGGCCGTGCGCTCCTGGACGAAGCGTCCGACGAGCTCCTGGTCGGATGCCAGGTCCTCGCGCAACAGCTTGATGGCGACGGGCCCTTCGGGTCCCTCGCCGAGCCACACCGTGCCGGCGCTGCCCCGCCCCAGGATCTGGTGGGCCGTGTAGCGGCTGCCGATATTCCGTGCCAAGACTGCTCCCTCAGCGGCTGGCGTTGCCCGCTGTGTCCACCCGGGGGACAACCCCGGACCCCCGGCCCGAAAGGCAGGCCGGACACCGTGGCCGACGGGGACACGCAAGGCGCACCCGAGTAACGTACGCGGGCCTCCGGGGGCTGTGTGCCCCGGATGGCGCCAACCTTCACTTCTGCGAGGGAAATCACCCCGCAGAAGTCGACAAAGCTACAGAGTCGCTACTGCCCGCCGTCCGAGCCGGGGCCGACGTCCGAGCCGGGGCCCGGGCCGGTGTCGCCGGTGGCCGGGTCCGAGTCGCCGAGGCCCGAGACCCAGTTCGACACCTTCGAGATGCCGTCGCCGATCGCGTCCCAGTAGCTCTTGCCCTCCGCGATCCAGCCCTGGAGTGGGGTCAGCTCCCAGACCAGCCAGCCCGCGACGATGATCAGGACCACGCTGACCAGGCAGCCCTTGAGGCAGCCGAGGCCCGGGATCCGCGTCCGGTTGGGGTTGCGCTGACGCGGCTGCCGCGGGGCGGGCTGCTGGGGCGGCGGCTGCTGCGGGGGCGCGTACTGCTGTTGCTGCGGCGGCGGGGCGTACTGCTGTCGCTGCTGCTGGCGCTGCGGCTGCTGCTGGCGCTGGGGCGGGTACGGCTGGGGCTGCTGCGCGTACGGCTGAGGCTGTGGACGCCGATCCTGCGGCTGCTGCTGGCGCTGCGGGCGGCGGCGCAGCGGGTCCTGGCTCGGGTCGAGGTACTGGACCTGCGTCTGCTCGTTGCGGTCGCGGGCCGCCTGCAGCTGGGACTGCCAGGGGTGCGGGTCCTCCGGACGCGGCCCGCCCGGCGGCACGGGCGGCATGACCGCGGTCGGGTCGGCGTTCCCCGTGTTCCCGGCGTTCGCCGCGCTGGTCGGCATGACGCTGGTCGCGCCGTTGGGGTCGTACGAACCGGCGTTGTTCGGCAGCACCTGCGTCGGGTCTGCCGCGCCCGGGGTCGCGGGCACCGGGGCCGGCGAGGGGTCGGGCGCGAGCAGCGCGGCGACCCCGAGTGCGGCCTCGACCTGCGCGGACGAGGAGTGCACGCCGATACCGGCCGCGACCGTGCGCAGCCCGCGGGCGAGGTTCTCGGCGCTGGGCCGCTCGGCGGGCTCCTTGCGCAGACAGCGCTCTATGACCGTCCACAGGGGCTCGGGCACGGTGGTGGGGCGGCGGGGCTCCTCGCTCAGGTGGCGGTGGAGCACTTCGAGCGCGGTGCCGCCCGCGAACGGGGGCCTGCCGGTGACCAGTTCGTACAGCAGGATGCCCGCGCCGTAGATGTCGACGGCGGAGGTCTGCGGGCGGCCCTCGGCGGATTCCGGAGCGACATACGCGGGTGTGCCGACGAACTCGTGCGTACGGGTCAGGCCAGGGGAGTCCGCGAGGCGCGCGATGCCGAAGTCGGTCAGCATCGGGTGCATCTGGCCGTCGGCGTCGGTCTTGAGCAGTACGTTCGCGGGCTTGAGGTCGCGGTGGACGACGCCGTCGGCGTGGCTGGCGGCGAGCGCGTCCGCGATCTGCGCGGTCAGCAGAGAGGCGGCGACCGGGGTGAGCGGGCCGTTCTCGCGAATGTAGCGGTGCAGGTCCGGGCCGTCGATCAGGTCCATGACCAGGGCCAGCAGATCACCCTCGACGACGAGGTCGCGGGTGCGCACGATGTTCGGGTGGGTGAGGCGGAGCAGGACGGAGCGCTCGCGCAGGAAGCGCATCACCACGTCCGCGTCGTTCGCGAGCTCCTCCTTGAGGACCTTGATCGCGACGGTCTCGCCGGGCTGGCCGGCCACGGCCGCCTCGGCGCCCGCGGTCTCCCGCTGACTGGCTCGCCAGACGGTGCCCGTGGCTCCGCGCCCGAGGGGCTCCTCGAGCAGGTACTTGCTGCCTACCGGCCGCACGTCATGCGCTCCCTGCTGGTCGTGGTCCTTGCCTGGTTCCGAGCCACTGTGCCCCGCCCGGGTGTCCGACCCACTTTAGTGCCGCCGAACGGGGCACCGGCCGGGTTGTCTTTCGGCCACCTGCCCAGAGGCGTTCGAAAGAAAGACGCCGACGTCGTACGGATGGTTGCCGAAAGGTTGCCGAACGGCCGTGCCGCGAACGTCACTCACGTTCCGGATCAGATCCCAAGCAGGCATTTTTACGCCCAGAGCCGACCAATCAAGATCACTTACCGGTGGCTCCCGGGCGTGTTGTCAGTGGCAGGTGCGAGGATGCCCCTCAGCACGCAGTCGTGGGGGCGGGAGCCCTGCGTCGTGTGCCGACCTGCCGGGTGGGGGCGATCACAGGCGGCTCCCCTGCCGGGCACCCCGCGCAGAAGGGATTGCTGACGGCGATGCAGATCCGGCTGACCGTTCTCGCGCCGCGCAGCGGGCAGTCCGCGGCCGCGGGCCATGACTCACGCCCGCCGCATGCGCCGTACGCCTTCGCGGGCCGTGCCTGCGACGTGCTGATCACCGCGCCCGCCGGGACGGCGCTGGCCGCCGTGGCCTCCGGCCTGGCAGCGGCCGTCTCAGGACCCGATGTCTCGGGCACCGTCGTGCTGTACGCGGGCCAGGAGCGGCTCGACGCCCAGCGCCGCACCCTCGGCGAGCCGCCGCTGGTGGACGGCGCGGTGCTCTCCCTCCAGTTCCCGGGTGAGGACGAGTCGCCCGGTACGGACGCCTCGGCCCAGCTCCATGTGGTGGCGGGTCCCGACGCGGGCGGCGTCCATCTGCTGCACGGCGGCCAGATCAGGATCGGCCGCTCCGCCGACGCGGACGTACCGCTGGACGACCCGGACGTCTCACGGCTGCACTGCGCGGTCACGGTCGCCGAGGACGGCCGGGTCACGGTGGCGGACCTCGGCTCGACGAACGGCACCACGCTGGACGGCGCGGCGGTGGGCACGCGCCAGGTCCGGCTGCCCGCGGGGGCGCTGCTGCGACTGGGCGAGTCGACACTGCGCTTGACCCCGGGCGAGCGGGCACCCGCGCTCACCACGGCCCCGGACGGCGAGGGCCACCTGCGCGTGACCAGGCCGGACGCGGAGAGGACTGGTGCGGGCGAGCCGGAGTCCGGCGGATCCTCATCCGGTGGGTACGGCCCGGCCGGCGCCGGGCCTGGCGAATACACAGCCCGCGGGCCGGCGTCGGGCGGGTACCGCCCCGACAGCTCAGGACCTGGTGAATACGGCACCGGCGGAACGGCGCCCGGCGGCTCCGGCCCCCGCGGGTCGGCATCCGGCGAGTACGGCCCCGGGACGGCACCCGGCAACTTCCGTCCCGACGCGTCGGCTCCCCGCAGCTCCGCCCCCGGCGAGCACGGCCCCGCGCTCCCCGGTGCCGACCCCCGGGTGCCCACCCAGTACGACCCCATCGCTCCCACCGCCCCCACCGGCGCCGCCCACGGTGCCGCGGGGACCCTGTACACCTACGGCTCCGACATCGGCGACACCACGCACTCCAGGGCGGCCGACGCGACCGACGCGAACGGCACCCAGGGGGGAGCCGGCGGCGCGCTCGAGGCGCACAGCCGTACCGCCTCCGACGGGGCTCCGCGGCAGGGCACCCACGCCCGCGGCATCCGGATGCCCGACGGCGTCACCCGCAGACGCGGTATAGGCGCCTGGGCGCGGCGGCTCGCCGGTGGCCGGGACGAGCCCGCGCCCGAGCTCCCGCCCCGGCCGGGCCGCTGGGTCCCCGCCGCGCCCGCGGTCGAGAGCTGGCCCGATCCGGCCGCGGTGCTGCTCACCGCGCTCGGACCCGGCCCCCGCCTCTGGGAGCGGGGACCGGCGCATCCCGAGTCGCTCGTCCTGCGGCTCGGCACGACCGACCGGGCCGAGCTGCCCTCCGTACCGGTGACCGTCGGCCTGCGCGAGGCCGGTTCGCTCGGGCTCGCCGGGCCCAGGGCACGGCTGGCCGGTCTGGCCCGGTCCGCCGTCGCCCAGCTCGCCGCGCTGCACTCGCCCGTCGACCTGGAGATCGTGCTGATCTCCACGGACCGGACCCGGAGCCTGGAGGAGCGCAGGGGCGAGTGGGCCTGGCTCGGCTGGCTGCCGCATCTGCGGCCCGCGCACGGCCAGGACTGCCGCCTGCTCCTCGCCTACGACCGGGACCAGGCCACTGCCCGCAGCGCCGAGCTGACCCGCCGCCTGGACGACGGACCGCTCGGCCCGGGCTGGCCGAGCGCCGACCGCAGGTCCGTCGCCGATGCGGCCGCGCGGTACGAAGGGGCTCGTACCGTCGTCATCGTGGACGGCGACCCCGGATCCGCCGCGCTGCGCGAGACGACGGCCCGCCTCGCCGGTGCCGGTTCCGCCGCCGGGATCCATCTGATCTGTCTGGCCGAGACCCCGGCCGCCTCGCCCCTCTCGCCGGTGGCCGCGACGTACGAGTCGGCGTGCGCGGCCTCGCTCGCCTTCCGCGAGTGCGGGGCGGTCGCCCTGCTGAGCGGTGATGTGGCGACGGCGCTGCGGCTGATGCGTACGGCGGGCGGGCAGCCCGCCGGGCACGGCAGGGTCGGCGCGGTGGACGCGGTCTCGGCGGCCTGGGCGGAGCGCTTCGGCCGCGCGCTCGCGCCGCTGCGCGCCGAGGGCGGGAGCACGCACCCCGGCCGGGCCACGGCGCTGCCCCGGTCCGCGCGGCTCCTCGACGAGCTGGGTCTGGCCCGCGCCACCCCCGCATCGCTGATGGCGCGCTGGGCATCGGCGGGCGACGGCACCGCGGTGCTCGGCGCGGGCCCGCGCGGCCCGCTCGCCGTCGATCTGACCGAGGAGGGCCCGCATCTGCTGATCGAGGGCCCGGCGGGCAGCGGCCGTACGGAGCTGCTGCGCTCCGTCGCGGCCTCGCTGGCCGCCGCCGGCCGCCCGGACCGGCTCGGTCTGCTGCTGGTGGACGGCGCCGGCGGCGAGCGCGGCGAAGGCCTGGCCTGCTGCACCGAACTCCCGCATGTCACCGAGCACTTGGCCGCCTGGGACCCGGTCCGTATGCGGGCCTTCGCGCAGGCGCTGGGGGCCGAGCTGAAGCGGCGGTCCGAGCTGCTGGGCAGCGTGGGCTTCGCCGAGTGGCACACGCAGCGCGAGGCGGCGGACCGGATGGTGGGCCAGCGGCCGCCGAGCGCCGCCGAGCAGCGCGGCGACCTGGACTCGCCCTCCAGCGGCACGCTCCGGCTGCGCCCCGGAGCCCGTACGAAGGCGGAGGGGCCGCCCCCGCTGCCCCGGCTCGTGCTGCTGGTCGACGACTTCGACGCGCTGGTCGCCCCGGCCCTCGGCAGCACCGGGCGGCCCGCGGCCGGTTCCGTCGTACGGGCCCTGGAGGCCGTGGCGCGGGACGGCGAGCGGCTCGGCGTACATCTGGTGGCGACGTCCGCCCGTCCGGACCGTACGGCCGACACGGAGCTGGCGAACGGCGCGCGGCTGCGCATCGTGCTGGACGCCCCGCCCGCCTCGCCGGGGCCTGAGGACCCTGCCCCCGGGCGGGGCCGGCTCGGGCATCCGGACGGCCGGGTGACACCGTTCCAGAGCGGCCGGGTGACGGGGCGCATTCCGCGTACGGCGACCTTGCGTCCCACTGTGGTGCCGCTCGAGTGGGAGCGGATGGGCGATCCGCCGACCCGCAGGCCCGTTCGTGAACTGGGCAATGGGCCAACGGACTTGGCGCTTCTGGCCAGTGCCCTGGAGCGAGCTGCGCGATCAGTGGACGCGGCTCCGGTGCCACCGCTGACCCCAGCCCGTCCCTGACCGACGGCACAGTCGCATGGTTTGACATGACATCACGTCACAAGGCCATCACGAAAGGCTCGTTGACACCTGGCGCGGTATTGCGGCCCCCGAGTACCGGGCGTACACCTGTCGGCACGGGACAGGGACAGGGCACTGGAGAGACGGGGCAGTGATGCGCACAACTCTTCGTATGAGCAGGGCCGCTGTGGTGTTCGCCGCCATCGGCGCTCTGGCACTTGCCGGCTGCGGCGACAGCGAGGACGACAACAAGACGAAACCGGGCGAGAGCAAGGGCAAGGAGTCGGCGGCGGCCGTCCAACTGCCCAAGCTGAACGGCGAGAAGATACAGGTCGCGGCCGTCTGGACCGGCCCCGAGCAGGAGAACTTCACCAAGGTCCTCAAGGAGTTCGAGAAGCGCACCGGGGCGGCGGTCACCTTCGTCCCCGCACAGGACCCGATCGTCAACTTCCTCGGTACGAAGATCGCGGGCGGCAGTCCCCCGGATGTGGCGCTGCTTCCGCAGGTCGGCGCGCTCCAGCAGGCCGTGGAACGCAAGTGGGCCAAGCCGCTGGGCCCGGAGGCCAAGGCCGAGCTGGCGAAGAACTTCACCCAGGGCTGGCAGGATCTCGGCGCGGTCGGCGGCACGCCGTACGGCGTCTACTTCAAGGCCGCCAGCAAGTCCCTGGTCTGGTACAACGCCAAGGTCTTCGAGAACGCGGGCGCGAGTGAGCCGAAGACGTGGAAGGACTTCCTGAGCACGGCCGAGACGGTCTCCGCCTCCGGTGTCACCCCGGTCTCGGTCGGCGGCGCGGACGGCTGGACGCTCACCGACTGGTTCGAGAACGTCTATCTCTCCCAGGCGGGGCCCGAGAAGTACGACCAGCTGGCCAAGCACGAGATCAAGTGGACGGACCCGTCCGTGAAGACGGCGCTGACCACGCTCGCCGAGCTCTTCGGCAAGCCGAACCTGATCGCCGGCGGCGCGGACGGCGCGCTCCAGACCGAGTTCCCGGCGTCGGTCACGCAGACCTTCACAGGCGGCGACCAGCCCAAGGGCGCGATGGTCTTCGAGGGTGACTTCGTCGCGGTCAACATCGCGCAGACGGAAGCCAAGATCGGTACGGACGCCAAGGTGTTCCCGTTCCCGGCGGTGGGCGCCGAGTCCCCGGTGGTGACCGGCGGCGACGCGGCCGTGGCGCTGAAGGACTCCAAGGGCGCGCAGGCGCTGCTCACCTTCCTCGCCTCACCGGACGCCGCGAAGATCTGGGCCGCGTCGGGCGGGTTCATCTCCCCGAACAAGTCGCTGGACATCTCCGCGTACCCCAATGATGTGCAGCGCGACATCGCCAAGGCGCTGATCGCGGCGGGCGACGACTTCCGCTTCGATATGTCGGACCAGATGCCGCAGTCGTTCGGCGGCACTCCCGGCAAGGGTGAGTGGAAGGCGCTCCAGGACTTCCTGAAGAACCCGAAGGACGTCGCCGGTACCCAGCAGAAGCTGGAAGCGGACGCGGCCAAGGCATACAAGAGCTGACGTGGTGACCTCCGCGGCGACGGCGGGGGGCCCGGCACGTCCGACGCCCCCCGGCAAACGCAAGAGCGTGACAGGCACACGTAAAACCATCGCGGCCGGCTTCCTGCTGCCCGCGCTGGTGCTGCTGGGCGCGCTCGTGGTCTACCCGATCGGGTACTCGCTCTACCGGTCCTTCTTCGACCAGGCAGGCAGCAGCTTCGCCGGACTCGACAACTACAAGGAGATATTCACCGAGGACACCATCCTCACCGCGGTCAAGAACAACGTGATCTGGGTGGTGGTCGCGCCGACCGTCTCGACGGCCCTCGGTCTGATCTTCGCCGTCCTTACCGAACGGGTGCGCTGGGGCACCGCCTTCAAGCTGATCGTCTTCATGCCGATGGCGATCTCGATGCTCGCCGCCGGCATCATCTTCCGGCTGGTGTACGAGCAGGACCCGGACCGCGGTGCCGCCAACGCGGTCTGGGTCGGCGTCCATGACACCTTCGCGGAGTCGGCCGGTTTCCCCAAGGCGCATCCGCTGCCGGTGCATCCGCTGAAGGCAGCCGCGGGCGGGGCCTTCCTCACCAAGGAGCCGGTCACGGCGGGCCGGCAGGTCCAGCTCCCGCTGGTCGGTGTCGCGCCCGACAAGATGCCGTCCGACGCGAAGCCCGCGAAGGCGGCGGAGCCGGACGACGGGAAGATCACCGGCACCGCCTGGCTGGACTTCACCAAGGGCGGCGGCGGCAGGCCCAACTCCATCGACGCCAAGGAGCTCGGCCTCAAGGGCATCACGGTGGAGGCGGTCAAGGACGGCAAGGTGGTGGCCACGGCGAAAGCAGGGGCGGACGGTACGTTCACCCTCCCCACGTCGGCCGACGGCGCCCAACTCCGGCTGCCCGCCGACAATTTCAGGGAGCCGTACAACGGAGTCAACTGGCTCGGCCCCTCGCTCGTCACCCCGGCGATCATCGGCAGTTACGTGTGGATGTGGGCGGGCTTCGCGATGGTGCTGATCGCGGCGGGCCTGGCGAGCGTGCCGCGTGAACTCATGGAGGCGGCACGGGTGGACGGCGCGACCGAGTGGCAGGTCTTCCGCAGGATCACGGTGCCGCTGCTGGCGCCCGTACTCGCGGTCGTCCTGGTCACGCTGATGATCAATGTGCTGAAGATCTTCGACCTGGTCTTCATCATCGCGCCGGGCTCGGCCCAGGACGACGCGAACGTCCTGGCGCTGCAGCTGTACCGCTCGTCGTTCGGCACGGATTCGAATCTGGGTGTGGGCAGCGCGATTTCGGTACTGCTGTTGCTGCTGGTGGTGCCGGTGATGCTGTTCAACATCCGCAGGATGCGAAGGGAGCGCCGCCGATGACCACGACGGACGGTGTGGTGAAGGCGAAGCAGCCGCTCTCCGCACGGATCGCGGCGCGCGCCGGCGGTGGCGTGATGCGGGTGTTGCTCGTCCTGGTGGGCCTGTTCTGGCTGATGCCGACGTTCGGGCTGCTGATCTCGTCGCTGCGGGACTCGACTGACATCAGCGCGAGCGGGTGGTGGAAGGTCTTCACGGCGCCCGCGCAGCTCACGACCGAGAACTACTCGCGACTCCTCGACAACGAGGCGATCACCGACTCGCTCCTGTCGACGGTGCTGATCACCGTCCCGGCGACGGTCCTGGTGGTGGTGATCGGCTCGCTCGCCGGATACGCCTTCGCCTGGATGGACTTCCCCGGCCGCGACTGGTGGTTCATGGTGGTCGTCGGCCTTCTGGTGGTGCCGGTCCAGGTGGCGCTGATCCCGGTCTCGAAGCTGTTCGGCAGGATCGGCATCTTCGAGACGACGATCGGCGTGATCATCTTCCATGTGGCTTTCGGCCTCCCGTTCGCGATCTTCCTGCTGAGGAACTTCTTCGCGGAGATCCCGAGGGAGCTGCTGGAGGCGGCGCGGCTGGACGGAGCGGGCGAGATCCGGCTGTTCACGCGTGTCGTGATGCCCCTGGGCGGCCCGGCGATCGCGTCGCTGGGCATCTTCCAGTTCCTGTGGGTCTGGAACGACATGCTGGTCGCGCTGATCTTCGCGGACTCGGAGAGCGCGCCGATCACGGTGGCGCTCCAGCGCCAGGTCAGGCAGTTCGGCAACAACATCGACGTGCTGGCGCCGGGTGCGTTCGTCTCGATGATCATCCCGCTGGCGGTGTTCTTCGCGTTCCAGCGCCAGTTCGTCACAGGAGTGATGGCGGGAGCGGTCAAGTGACCGTGTGACCAAGTGACGTGCGGGTGAGGCGCGTCGGGACGGCCCGGTAGCGCGTGACCGGGCCGTCCCCTGCTGTTCGCGACCGGGCGGGCGGGGAGCGCGGGCAGGGGGAAGCGGCCCCTCACGCCCGCAGCGCGGCCACCGCCCCCCGCGCCAGTTCGTCCAAGTACCCCTTCGGCAGCCCCGCGCGGACCACCACGAGCCGCCAGTACAGCGGCCCCACGATGAGGTCCAGCGCCCTGTCGGGGTCCGTCGGCTCCGGGAGTTCGCCGCGGGCCACCGCGTCCCGTACCACCAGCGCCGCCACCCCCTGCTGGGGGTCCAGCAGCGCCGTCTTGATCGCGTCGGAGATTTCCGGGTGGCGTGCCGCCTCCACCAGCAGGTCCGGGATGACCTGCGAGGCCACCGGGTGGCGCAGGGCGTGCGACGCCACCTCGAGCAGGGCCCGCACATCCCCGTAGAGCGAACCCGTCGCCGGCGCCGGCAGCCCCTCGGCCGCGAACGCCGAGACCAGGTCGAGCACCAGCGACAGTTTCGACTTCCACCGCCGGTAGACCGCCGTCTTGCCGACGCCCGCCCGCCGCGCGATCCCCTCGATCGACATCCGTGCGAAGCCCACGGCGGCCAGCTCCTCGAAGACGGCCGCGCGAATGGCGTCGGTCACGTCCTCCCGGAGCACCGCGGCTCCCGCGGGAGCGCGACGTGGTGTTCCCGGATCTGTGGTCATGCACAGAGCATAGCGTCACGACGAGACGGTTGCGTTGCGACGTAACTCCGTCCTACTCTTCCCGTAGCGACGATACGGGTCCGTTCCATCGCACCCCATCGCCGGCGCCGTCCCGTCTCCGCCCCCGCGCCTGTCGAAAGCGAGCACTGTGAGACGCAAGCCGACCGCCCGGCCAGAGCCCCGGCCGGAGCCCCGCCCCGAGCCTCACCCAGGGCCTCACGGGCCTCACCCAGGGGCCCGCCCAGAGCTGACCCAACCGGGCCCGGACACCGGGGACGGCACGTCCGAACTCGCCGCACTCGCCGCCCGCCACGGCCTCACCGTCAGCGGCGCCCGCCCCACCCTGCGCGCGTACATCGGCGGGCTCTGGTCCCGCCGCCACTTCATCGTCGCCTTCGCCACCGCCCGGCTGACCGCCCAGTACAGCCAGGCCAAGCTGGGCCAGATCTGGCAGGTCATGACCCCGCTGCTGAACGCGGCGGTCTACTACTTCATCTTCGGCATGCTGCTCGACACCAGCAAGCACGTGCCCGACTTCATCCCGTTCCTCGTCACCGGCGTGTTCATCTGGACCTTCACCGCCAACTCGATCATGGCCGGCACCCGCGCGATCTCCGGCAACATCGGCCTCGTACGCGCCCTGCACTTCCCCCGCGCGAGTCTGCCGATCGCCATCGCGCTCCAGCAGCTCCAGCAGCTGCTCTTCTCCCTCGCCGCGCTGCTCGCCATCCTGGTCTGCTTCGGGCAGCTCCCCCAGGCCGGCTGGCTGCTCGCGGTCCCGGCACTGATCCTGCAGGCCGTGTTCAACACCGGCATTTCGATGATCATGGCGCGGCTGGCCGGCAGGACCCCGGACATCGCCCAGCTGATGCCGTTCATCCTGCGCACCTGGATGTACGTCTCCGGTGTGATGTGGTCGATCGACAAGGTGCTCGGCCACGACAAGGTGCCGCACATCGTCAAGCTGGCGCTGCAGTGCAACCCGGCCGCGGTCTACATCGACCTCATGCGCTTCGCGCTCATCGACAGCTTTACCGCCGCTCAACTCCCCCCGCACGTCTGGGCCGTGGCCCTCTTCTGGGCAGTGCTCTTCGGGGCGGGCGGATTCCTGTACTTCTGGAAGGCAGAGGAGGAGTACGGCCGTGGCTGACTCCAGGGTTCCCACCGTCGTCGTCGACGGTGTCCACATCACGTACAAGGTGCACGGCTCCCGCACCGGCAAGGGCAGCGCCACCACCGCACTCAGCCGGATCGTCTCCCGCAGGGCTGCCCCCGGCATACGCGAGGTGCACGCCGTCAAGGGCGTCAGCTTCGCCGCGTACAAGGGCGAGGCGATCGGCCTGATCGGCTCGAACGGCTCGGGCAAGTCGACCCTGCTCAAGGCCATCGCGGGTCTGCTGCCACCCACCAAGGGCAAGGTCTTCACCGAGGGCCAGCCCTCACTGCTGGGCGTGAACGCCGCGCTGATGGGCGATCTGACCGGCGAGCGCAACGTCATCCTCGGCGGACTCGCGATGGGCATGACCCGCGAGCAGATCCACGAGCGCTACGACGACATCGTCGACTTCTCGGGGATCAACGAAAAGGGCGACTTCATCTCGCTGCCGATGCGCACGTACTCCTCCGGCATGGGCGCCCGGCTGCGCTTCTCGATCGCCGCCGCGAAGAGCCATGACGTACTGCTGATCGACGAGGCGCTCTCCACCGGCGACGCCCGCTTCCAACGACGCAGCCGGGAGCGCATCGACGAGCTGCGCCAGGAGGCCGGCACGGTCTTCCTGGTCAGCCACAGCAACGGAACGATCACCCAGACCTGCGACCGCGCGATCTGGCTGGAGGCAGGGACGCTGCGGATGGACGGTCCCGCCAAGGAGGTCGTCGCGGCCTACGAGGCGGTCACGGGCGGCAGGAAATAGCCTCGACATACGCCAGAAAATGCCCCAAAGCGGGCTAAAGTGCGGCCCGATGACGACTCATCGGATCGCCCGGCCCGCCCCTGGCTCCGCCCAGCCCGCTCCTGACTCCGCCCGGCCCGCCCCTGGCTCTCCGCCCCGCCACGGCTCCGCACAGGCCACCGCCCTCGGCGCCGTCTGGGCGGCCACCCGCATCGCGATGCTGCTCCTGCTCATCGTCGACCGGCTCGGCGACAGCGGAGTCGCCGGCGAGGTGCACACCCTCTACCGGAGCTGGTACGAGCAGCTCAGCCAGGGCGCGTTCCCCCTGGACGACGTCACCTGGCAGTACCCGCCCGGCGCCGCGCTGGTGTTCCTCTCCCCCGGGACGCTGCCCTGGCTCACCTACTTCCAGGCCTTCGTCGCACTCACCCTCCTCGCCGACGCGGTCGTCACCCTCGCGCTCGCCCGCGCGGGAGTGCACGGCGCCTGGATGTGGGTGTGCGGGCTGCCGCTCCTGCTGCACCTCCCCTTCGCGCGGTACGACGTGCTGGTCACCGCCATCGCCGTGGTCGCCCTGCTCGCCATGCGGGGACGGCCGCGCCTCGGCGGGGCGCTCGCCGGGCTCGGCGCGATGATCAAGGTCTGGCCGCTGCTCACCGTGCTCGGCACACCCCGGGGACGTACGACACGCGCCGCCTGGCTCTCGGCGGCCGCCTCCGCCGCCGCGCTGTTCGCCGCCCTCACCCTCGGCTTCACGCACACCCTGGACTTTCTGCGGCAACAGGGCGCCAGGGGCGTCCAGATCGAGTCGCTCGGCGGGACCGCGCTCCAGCTCGCGCGGAAGGCGGGCTGGGCGGGCAAGGTCAGCTACCAGTACGGGGCCTTCGAGTTCACCGGCCCCTATGTGTCGAGCGTGGCGCGGCTCTCGCTGCTGCTGACCGCCGTCGCGCTGGGCTGGCTGCTGCTGTGGCGGGTCAGGGCCAGGTACTGGACCACGGCCACGCCCTTCGACGCCTCGCTCGCCGCCGTACTGATCTTCACCGTCACCAGCCGCGTCATCAGCCCGCAGTACATGGTCTGGCTGCTCGGCCTCGCCGCGGTCTGCCTCACCTCCCGGCACACGACGCAGCGTCCGGTCGCACTCCTGCTGCTGCCGGCAGCCGCGCTGAGCACGCTCGCCTATCCACTGCTCTACCAGGATGTCCTGGACGGCACTCCGCTCGGCGTGCTGCTCATGGTCGTACGGAACGGGCTGCTGGTCACCGCGGCCGCGCTCTCCTGCCGACGGCTGTGGACGGCCACGGCCACGCGGACGTCAGTCGCCGGACGGGCTCCGGTGTTGACGAGCCCGTCCGGCGACTGAGAAGACCCTGAGCGGCCCCGGGGACACCGCTCAGCTGTGCGTACGCAGCAGCTGCCGCATCGTCCGCATCGCGACCGACAGGTTCGCCAGGTCGAAGGCGTCGGAGCCCTGGATCTCCTCCAGAGTCGTGCGCGCCCGTCCCAGCAGCGCCCCGCTCTTCTGCTCCCACGCCTTGAACCGATCCTCGGGCGTCGAGGTGCCGTTCCCCACGGTGAGCACGTCGGCCGTCAGCGCGGCATGCGCCGCGTACAGGTCCTCGCGGATGGAGGCGCGGGCCATCGACTGCCAGCGGTCGGCCCGCGGCAGCTCGATGATCCGGTCCATCAGCTGCGTGATCCGCAGCCGGTCCGCGAGGTCGTAGTACACCTCGGCGACCGCCATCGGCTCCTTTTCGGTCCGGTCCGCGATCGCGACGATGTCGAGCGTCGGGAAGGCGGACGAGAACCCGGCCACCCGCAGCGCCAGCGACTCCGGCACTCCCGCCTCGGTGAGCTCGTCCAGGATGCCCTGGTACCACTCCAGGTCAGCGCCGCGCAGCATCTTCGGCAGCTCCGCCCAGACCTCCTCCACGCGCTCGGCGAAGAAGTCGATGGTCTCGGCGAGCACCAGCGGCTGCGGCCGGTTGCCCAGCAGCCAACGCGTACCGCGCTCGACGAGGCGGCGCGAGTGCAGCCGGATACGGGTCTGGACGTCGGCCGGGACGACATTGTCGAGTGCCTCGACGGCGTCCCACACCACACTCAGTTCGAAGATCTCGCGGGCCGCCGTCTGCGCCCGCACGATCTCCTCGACCGATGCGCCCGTCTCCTCCCGCAGCCGGTGCAGGAAGGTCGAACCACCGGTGTTCACGGTGTCGTTGACCAGCACCGTCGTGACGATCTCGCGGCACAGCGCGTGCCCGTCGATCGCCTCGCCGAACTTCTCGCGCAGCGGCTTGGGGAAGTACGCGTGCAGCAGCCGGCGCAGATACGGGTCGTCCGGCAGAGCCGTCCCGATCAGCTCCTCCGCAAGCGTGATCTTGGTGTACGCGAGCAGGACGGACAGCTCCGGCTGGCTGAGCCCCTTGCCGGCGTTGAGCAGCTCGCGGATCTGACGGTCGTTGGGCAGGAACTCCAGCGCCCGGTCCAGATTCCCGTCCCGCCCCAGCCGCCGCATGAAGCGCTGGTGGGCGTGGAGCAGCGAAGGCGACTGCGTGACGGCGTTGGACAGGGCGACGTTCTGCGCGTAGTTGTTGCGCAGCACCAGCTTGCCGACCTCGTCGGTCATCTCGGCGAGCAGCTTGTTCCGCTGCTTGACGGTCATGTCGCCGTCCGTGACCAGGCCGTTGAGCAGGATCTTGATGTTCACCTCGTGGTCGGAGGTGTCCACGCCCGCGCTGTTGTCGATCGCGTCGGTGTTGATGTGGCCGCCGTTGCGGTCGAACTCGATCCGGCCGAGCTGGGTCAGACCCAGGTTGCCGCCCTCGCCGACGACCTTGACACGCAGGTCCTGGCCGTTGACGCGGATCGCGTCGTTGGCCTTGTCGCCGACGTCGGCGTTGGACTCGGTGGAGGCCTTGACGTACGTACCGATGCCGCCGTTCCACAGCAGGTCGACGGGGGCCTTGAGGATCGTCTGCATCAGCTCGGCGGGCGTCATCTTGAGGATGCCGGGCTCGATGCCGAGGGCCTCGCGCAGCTGCGCGTTGACCGGGATCGACTTGGCAGTACGGAGGTGGATGCCGCCGCCCTGCGACAGCAGCTCCTTGTCGTAGTCGGCCCACGAGCTGCGCGGCAGCTCGAACAGCCGGCGTCGCTCGGCGTACGAGGTGGCCGCGTCCGGATTCGGGTCGATGAAGATGTGCCGGTGGTCGAAGGCCGCGACGAGCCGGATGTGCTCGCTGAGCAGCATGCCGTTGCCGAACACGTCGCCGGACATGTCGCCGACTCCGACGACCGTGAAGTCCTCGGTCTGGGTGTCGATGCCGAGCTCGCGGAAGTGCCGCTTGACGGACTCCCAGGCACCGCGGGCCGTGATGCCCATGCCCTTGTGGTCGTATCCGGCGGAGCCGCCCGATGCGAAGGCGTCCCCGAGCCAGAAGTTGTACGCGACCGCGACCTCGTTGGCGATGTCGGAGAAGGACGCGGTGCCCTTGTCCGCGGCGACGACGAGGTAGGTGTCGTCCTCGTCGTGCCGGACGACGTCGGCCGGCGGGACGACCTCACCCGCCACCATGTTGTCGGTGATGTCGAGCAGGGCCGAGATGAAGATCTTGTAGCAGGCGATGCCCTCGGCGAGCCAGGCGTCACGGTCCACGGACGGGTCCGGGAGCTGCTTGGCGACGAAGCCGCCCTTCGCGCCGACCGGCACGATCACGGTGTTCTTCACCATCTGCGCCTTGACCAGGCCGAGGATCTCCGTACGGAAGTCCTCGCGCCGGTCGGACCAGCGCAGACCGCCGCGCGCGACCTTGCCGAAGCGCAGGTGCACACCTTCGACGCGCGGGGAGTACACCCAGATCTCGTACGCCGGGCGGGGTGCCGGCAGATCGGGGATGGCCTGCGGGTCGAACTTCATCGACACATAGCCGTGCTGCTCACCGCCGACCGCTTCCTGCCCCCTCATACCGCTTCCATCGCCGGCGCTCTGGAAGTAATTGGTCCGCAGCGTCGCCTTGATGACGGTGAGGAAGGAGCGCAGGATCCGGTCCTCGTCCAGGCTCGCGACCTGGTCGAGCGCGCCGTCCAGCTCCTCGAGGAGACCGTCGGTCAGCTCGGTGCCCGCCCGCTGGCGAGCCGGCGACATCCTGGCCTCGAAGAGGGAGATCAGCAGGCGGGTGGTGTGGACGTTGGTACGGAGGGTGTCCTCCATGTAGTCCTGGCTGAAGGTCGAACCGGCCTGGCGCAGGTACTTGGCATAGGCGCGCAGCACCATCGCCTGCCGCCAGCTCAGCCCGGCGCCGAGGACGAGGGAGTTGAAGCCGTCGTTCTCGGCCTCGCCCTTCCAGACCGCGGAGAACGCGTCCTGGAAGCGCTCGCGGGCGTCGTCGGCGAGATAGTCGCCGTTGCCCGTGGCGTGCGGCAGGCGCAGCCCGAAGTCGTAGATCCACGCGGTCGTACGGTCCGAGCAGCGCAGCTCGTACGGCCGCTCGTCGACGACCTCGCAGCCGAGCCGCTGCAGCACCGGCAGGACGGCGGACAGCGAGACCTGCTCGCCCCCGCGGTAGATCTTGAAGCGGCGCTCGCCGGGGCCCGCGCCGACCGGCTCGTACAGGGAGAGCGCGAAGTCCTTGCCCGAGCGGGTCAGCTGATCGATGTGGACGAGGTCGGCGACGGCCGCGCGCGGCGAGTGGTCGGCCTTGTAACCCTCGGGGAAGGCGTTGCCGTAACGGCGCAGCAGCTCGGCGGCGCGCTCCTCGCCGCACTCGGCGTTGAGCGCCTCGCCGAAGCCGTCGGCCCAGGAGCGGGCGGCCTCCACGAGCCGGGCCTCGATGCGGTCCTTGTCGGCGTCGGTGAGGTCGGGGAGCTCGGTGCCGGGCTGGACGCGGATGACGAAGTGCAGCCTGGACAGCACCGATTCGGTGTGCAGGGCCGTGAAGTCGACCGGCGTACGGCCGTTCAGCTCCTCCAGCAGGATGTCGGTCAGGCGCAGCCGTACATCGGTGGTGAAGCGGTCGCGCGGCAGGTAGACGAGGGCGGAGTAGTAACGGCCGTACTCGTCCTGGCGCAGGTACAGCCGCAGCCGACGGCGCTCCTGGAGGTAGAGGACGGACGTGACGATGGAACGCAGCTGGTCGACCGGGGTCTGGAACAGCTCGTCGCGCGGGTAGGTCTCCAGGATCTGCAGCAGGTCGCGGCCGTCGTGGCTGGTGGGCGCGAAGCCCGCGCCCTCGAGCACCTCCTGGACCTTGCGGCGGATGACCGGGACGCGGCGCACGGACTCGGTGTACGCGGCGGAGGAGAACAGGCCCAGGAAGCGGCGCTCACCGATGACGTTGCCCGCGGCGTCGAACTTCTTCACCCCGATGTAGTCGAGGTAGGAGGGCCGGTGCACGGTCGAGCGGCTGTTGGCCTTCGTCAGCACGAGCAGCTTGTGCTCGCGTGCCTTGGCACGGGCGTCGGCGGGCAGTCTGCTGAAGGAGGGGCTGACCGGGTGCGACTCGTCCTCGCTGTGCGGGGGGTCCGAGCGCAGAATGCCGAGCCCGGTGCCGGCGACGGCGGCCAGCGCGTCGTTCTCGGTGAGCTCGTACTCGCGGTAGCCGAGGAAGGTGAAGTGGTCGTCGGCGAGCCAGCGCAGCAGCTCCCGCGCCTCGTCGACCTCCTGGTCGCGCAGATCGTCGGCGGTCGGCTCGCTGGGCAGCTCTTCGGCGATGCGCAGCGCGGCGTCGCGCATCTTCTCCCAGTCCTCGACGGTCTCACGTACGTCGGACAGGACCCGCAGCAGATCGGTGGTCATCTGCTTCAGATCGGCCCGGTCGGTCTCGCGGTCGACCTCGACATGGATCCAGGACTCGACGAGAGCGTCGTGCGCAAGCGCCTTGCCGTTGCTCTCGGAGGGCAGCACCTCGATGAGCTTGCCCGTCAGATCCCGCCGCACCATGACCTGCGGGTGGATCACGACATGGATGCCACGGCCCTGGCGGGAGAGCTCATTGGTGACCGAGTCGACGAGGAAGGGCATGTCGTCGGTGACGACCTCGACGACGGAGTGACTGCAGGTCCACCCGTTCTCTTCCACGGTCGGGGTGTGGACCCGCACATTGGCCGTCCCCTGGGGGCGGTTCTCGGCCAGCCTGTAGTGGGAAACGGCCGCGCCGAAAACGTCGACCGGGTCGCGGTCGGCGAGGTCCTCGGGAGCGGTGTGCAGGTAGTAGCGCTGGAGGTACGTGAGCAGAGCGCCCTGGTCCGGACGCTCCCCTCGTTCGGACCCAGTCGGAAGGTGCCCCCCGAGCGGGCTGTTCTCAGCTACCCGGGCAGCCCGTTCGAGCAGCTCGGCCTTGGCTTCGTCCAGCTTGGTCTGCATGTCCTCTGGCTCCTGTCGCGCGCCGTTGCGTGACGTAGGGGGAAGAAAGCGGCGCGACGCAACGACGCGGGGTGTCCGGTCGCAGTCGACGTTATGCCGCGGTGAGAGACGTCCGAGCCGTTATCGGCCAAGTGAGGCAACCGGCTCGGAACGGGGAGAGCAACGATCACCCGGGCGCTGTGGCACTCCGGGCGCAGGCCGGGGGCTTCGCTGCCCCCGCGGCGTATCGCGCTGATCACGGGTCAAGGCTATCGCCCCGCCCCCCCGACCCGTCATGAGCCGTATGTGTACAAAAGAGGGGCCCGAAGTTTGACAGTCTGGACAGTGACACAGGCCCTCTTGGCAAACAGCCCCTCGCGGTGCACGTTGACGGTGACGACACGGACACCGTCGACAGCCCCAAATCCGGGAGTACCGTCGACAGCCCGACACCGGGAGCAGCCATGACAGCGAAGATCCTGATCGTCACCGGCGACGCAGCCGAGTCCCTCGAAGTCCTCTACCCGTACCAGCGGCTGCTGGAAGAAGGGTACGAGGTCCATATCGCGGCCCCCGCCCGCAAGAAGCTGCAGTTCGTCGTGCACGACTTCGAGCCGGGCTTCGACACCTACACCGAGAAGCCGGGCTACACCTGGCCCGCGGACCTGGCCTTCTCGGAGGTCGATCCCGGACAGTACGCCGCACTGGTGATCCCGGGCGGCCGCGCCCCGGAGTATCTGCGCAACGACCCCGAGCTCCGCAAGCTCCTGAAGTCCTTCTTCGACGCCGACAAGCCCGTCGCCCAGATCTGCCACGGGCCGCTGCTGACGGCGGCGATGGGCAGCCTGGAGGGCCGCAGGGTCACCGCGTACCCGGCTCTGGAGCTGGACATGCAGGCGGCGGGAGCGAGCTTCCAGGACGTGGAAGTGGTCGTGGACGGCACGCTGGTCTCCTCGCGCGCCTGGCCCGACCACTCCGCGTGGATGCGGGAGTTCCTGAAGGTCCTGCGGGCGAAGGCACCGGTGACCTAGGGTCTTCCGTCTGGATCAGGCCGGATGCGTGAGCGGCCCGCGCGGAGCGGCTGATGTCATTGCGGTGCGTGCGATCGCAAGGCGGAGGAGGTCGGCATGGCGGAGCCATGCCGACCGACGACAACGCGGCGAGCCGGCGGGGTGCCCGCTCAGGCAGCCGGCTGCCGTCTCGGCAGCGGCGCTACCCGCTCAGGCGACCAGCCGCACGGCCTCCTCCACGGCTTCGGCGAGGCTGTCCACCACGGGCACGCCCACCGCCTCCAGGCTGGCCCTGCTGTGCGAACCGCCCGTGTAGAGCACGGCCCTCGCGCCGACGTGCGCCGCCGCCACGGCGTCGTCGACCGCGTCACCGATCACCACCGTGCGGTCCGGGGCGACCCCGACCAGGGCCGCGAGGTGGCGCTCCATGTGCAGGGCCTTTGTGCCGCCGGAGGGTCCGGTGCGCCCGTCGACGCGTATGAAGTGGCTCTCGATGCCGTACCCCCGTACGACCGGGACCAGCTGCTCGTGCCCGAACATGCTCAGCAGCGACTGGCTGCGGCCGGCCAGCCGCCACTCGCTCAGCAGGTCCTCGACGCCCTCGGTCAGCCCGCAGCCGATGCGGTGCTCGCTGTAGTGCCGGTGGAAGGCCTCGTCCATGACCTCCCACTCGGCGTCCGACGGCAGCCGGCCCATCAGCCGCTCGTAGAACCGGGGAATCGGTACGCAGTACAGCTCGCGGTACCGCTCGAGCGTGATCGGCTCCAGGCCGATCTCCTCGAAGGCGGCGTTGGTCGCCCCGATGACCGCGTTGATGTCGTCGAGCAGTGTGCCGTTCCAGTCCCAGACCAGATGCGTGCTGTGCTTCCCCATGCGAAAACCGTACCGGGCGGGTCCGACAACCGGCCGCCGGATCGGAGATCACGCAGGTCAGGCGGCCGGTGGCCAGTGGGTCGCCGGGGGCCCAGTGGGTCAGGGTCGCCGAGGTCAGGCGATGAGGTTCGGGATCTCCTGCACCCCGTACCAGAGCAGCTCGTGGTCCTCCGCGCCGTCCACCGTGAACTGGGCGTCGTCGTCACCCTGGTCAGCCGCCCCCAGCGCGTCCGCCGCCGCCGACACATCGTCCACCGCGTCGTCGGCGTCCACATGCACCGCCGCCGCCTTGGCCAGCGGCACCGCGGACGCGATCCGCACCTCGCCGAGCGCGCTCGCCACGAGCACCCGGTCGGGATCGGCGACCGCGTCCTGGTCCGGTACGTCGACGGCGACGACGACCCGGCGCCTGGCCGCTGCCGGATCACCCGCGAGCAGCCGCAGCGAGGCGGCAGCGGCACGGCTCAGCGCGGCGTACTCGAGCTCCTCGATGTCGTCGGAGACGTACCACTCACGCAGTCCCGGGGTGACGGCATAGGCGACGAGCGGACCCGGGCCCAGTTTGCCCGCCTTGTGCGCCTCTGCGAGACCGGGAGGGGTCAGGGGGACGTAGACGCGCATGGCTGGCCGCTTTCGTAGTCGGAAGACGCCCTCAGGATACGTGCGACGTCCCCCTTCGGGGTGCCGCTCCTGGGCTCGCGCACCGTCACTCGGGATACCCCGCGCCCCGGCCCGCCACGGCCCGAGGCCGCCCTTCGTCACCCTGATAGGTGAACTGCTCCTCGACCCCGGCCGGCGCCCGCACACATTGCGGCCGCGCGCCCCGCCCCCGTAGAAGATCACCAGTGAAGTTACCGCCCGGTATCGAATCCGGGCCCGGCATATCGGGGGCGATCTGCATGGACAGGACCCGGCCCGCGGGACGGCGCGATCAGCGCAGGCCCGCCGTCGTGGCGGCAGCGGCGATGGCACGCGCACGGCGGCAGCACCAGCCGCACTACTGGTTCGCCGACCGTCTGCTCGCGGTGCTCAGCGGACAGCGTCCGGTGCACTGGATGCTCGGGCACACCATCGGTGAGGCGTACGAGCAGCTGGTGTGCCTCGCTCCGGGGGCGCCGCTGCGACCGGCGGAGCGGGTGACTCCGGTTGTGCGGCACTGCGGCGAGTACCACCCGGGCCCCGGCGTGATCGAGGCCTTCGCCCGCATCGGCTCGGGCGACCGGGTCAGCGCGATGGCTTTCCGCCTGGAACAGGGCGCGGACCAGCGCTGGCGCTGCGCGGCGGTCGAGCTGGGCGGTGAGCGCGTCGCCGCGCACGCGGCCGGGTAGCGGCCGCCGGCAGGCAGGGCAGGCGTCATGCTGCGCGCACCCGAAGCACGTCGGCCTCCGGCACATGGGCACGACGCCCCAGGCCCCTGCGCCCTGCGCAGGGGCCGGGCACGCCGGGGCCGCGCGCCCCGGGCCCTACGCGGCAGTGCCGGGCACCCCGGGACCGCACACCCCGGGAGCTGCCGCCGGCCATGGGGCGGGGGCAGGCCCAGCGGCCACCCGCGCCCGGCTCAGCCGTCGTCCGCACCCTGCTGACCCGACTGCCCGGTCGGCCCCCGACGGGCCGCCTGAACAAGGCCCAGGACGCCGTGAGCGGCAAAACGGCCGGGGCCGGACACCGCATTCGGTGTCCGGCCCCGGCCGGTACGCATCAACAGGCGCGCTACTTCTTGCGGCGGCGCCCGCCGCCCTTCTGCGCCTTGCGACGCTCGGCACGCGTCATGCCGTCCGAGTCCGACCGGGCAGGACCGCCGTCACTGTCGAAGTCGCCCTCGACGACACCGCCCTCGCCGTCCACCGTGGGAGCGGAGAAGTGCAGCCGGTCCGGGCGCTGCGGGGCGTCGAGCCCCTTCGCTCGGATCTCCGGACGGGAGGCGCCGGCCGGAACCGCGTCCTTCTTGGCGAGCGACGGGCGCTCCGCCGCGTCCTGCACCGGGACCTCCTCGACCTGCTGCTCGACCTGGACCTCCAGGTTGAACAGATAGCCGACGGACTCCTCCTTGATGCCCTCCATCATGGCGGTGAACATGTCGAAGCCCTCGCGCTGGTACTCGACCAGCGGGTCCTTCTGGGCCATCGCGCGCAGGCCGATGCCCTCCTGCAGGTAGTCCATCTCGTAGAGGTGCTCGCGCCACTTGCGGTCCAGTACGGACAGCACCACGCGCCGCTCGAGCTCGCGCATGATGTCCGAGCCGAGCTGCTTCTCGCGCTCGTCGTACTGCTCGTGGATGTCGTCCTTGATGGACTCCCCAATGAACTCGGCGGTGATCCCGGCGCGGTCGCCGGCCGCCTCCTCCAGCTCCTCGACGGTGGCCTTCACCGGGTAGAGCTGCTTGAACGCGCCCCACAGCCGGTCCAGGTCCCACTCCTCGGCGAAGCCCTCGACCGTCTCCGCCTGGATGTAGGCGTCGATGGTGTCGTCCATGAAGTGACGCACCTGCTCGTGCAGGTCCTCGCCCTCCAGGACGCGGCGGCGCTCGCCGTAGATGACCTCGCGCTGCCGGTTGAGGACCTCGTCGTACTTCAGGACGTTCTTACGCGTCTCGAAGTTCTGCTGCTCGACCTGCGACTGGGCCGACGCGATCGCGCGCGTCACCATCTTGTTCTCGATCGGGACGTCGTCCGGCACGTTCGCCATGGACATCACGCGCTCGACCATCTGCGCCTTGAACAGACGCATCAGGTCGTCACCCAGGGACAGGTAGAAACGGGACTCGCCCGGGTCACCCTGACGGCCACTACGACCGCGCAGCTGGTTGTCGATACGGCGCGACTCGTGCCGCTCGGTGCCCAGCACATAGAGCCCGCCGAGGTCGGTGACCTCGTCGTGCTCCGCGCGGACGGCCTGCTCGGCCCGCTCCAGCGCGGCGGGCAGGGCCGCGGCCCACTCCTCGACGTGCTCGACGGGGTCCAGGCCGCGCTGGCGCAGCTCCGCCTCGGCGAGATCGTCGGGGTTGCCGCCGAGCTTGATGTCCGTACCGCGGCCGGCCATGTTCGTGGCGACGGTGACGGCGCCCTTGCGGCCGGCCTGGGCGACGATCGTCGCCTCCCGGTCGTGCTGCTTGGCGTTGAGGACCTCGTGCTGCACACCGCGCTTGTTGAGCTGCTGCGAGAGGTACTCGGACTTCTCGACCGAGGTGGTGCCGACCAGGATCGGCTGGCCCTTCTCGTGCTTCTCCGCGATGTCGTCGACGACCGCCGCGAACTTGGCGACCTCGGTCCGGTAGATCAGGTCGGACTGGTCCTTGCGGACCATCGGCATGTTCGTCGGGATCGGTACGACGCCCAGCTTGTAGATCTGGTGGAACTCGGCGGCCTCGGTCATGGCCGTACCGGTCATGCCGGAGAGCTTGCCGTAGAGGCGGAAGAAGTTCTGCAGGGTGATCGTGGCGAGGGTCTGGTTCTCGTCCTTGATGTCCACCCCTTCCTTCGCCTCGATGGCCTGGTGCATGCCCTCGTTGTAGCGGCGGCCGGCGAGGATACGGCCGGTGTGCTCGTCGACGATCATGACTTCGCCGTCGATGACGACGTAGTCCTTGTCCTTCTTGAACAGTTCCTTGGCCTTGATGCCGTTGTTCAGGTAGCCGACGAGGGGGGTGTTCACCGACTCGTAGAGGTTGTCGATGCCCAGCCAGTCCTCGACCTTCGCGACACCCGGCTCATGGATGGCGACGGTCCGCTTCTTCTCGTCGACCTCGTAGTCGCCGGTCTCCTCGATGCCCTTGAGCTGGTTGCCCGCCTCGCCCCTGGACAGGCGCGTGACCAGCTTGGCGAAGTCGCCGTACCACTTGGTGGCCTGGTCGGCGGGGCCGGAGATGATCAGCGGCGTACGGGCCTCGTCGACGAGGATCGAGTCGACCTCGTCGACGATCGCGTAGTTGTGGCCGCGCTGGACGAGCTCGTCCTTGGACCACGCCATGTTGTCGCGGAGGTAGTCGAAGCCGAACTCATTGTTCGTTCCGTACGTAATGTCGCAGTTGTACATCTCGCGGCGCTGGGCGGGCGTCATGTTGGCGAGGATGCAGCCGACGTCCAGGCCAAGGAACTTGTGGACCCGGCCCATCATCTCGGAGTCGCGCTCGGCCAGATAGTCGTTGACCGTGATCAGGTGGACGCCCTTGCCCGAGAGCGCGTTGAGATAGGCGGGGAGGGTGCCGACGAGGGTCTTGCCCTCACCGGTCTTCATCTCGGCGACGTATCCCATGTGCAGCGCGGCGCCGCCCATCATCTGTACGTCGTAGTGGCGCTGGCCGAGGACGCGCTTGGCGGCCTCGCGGACGGTCGCGAACGCCTCGGGGAGCAGGTCGTCCAGACTTTCGCCGTCTGCGTGGCGCTCCTTGTACTCGTCCGTGAGCGCCCGCAACTCGGCGTCGGAGAGGTTGACGAAGTCCTCTTCGATGGAGTTGACCTGGTCCGCGATGCGGTGCAGTTTGCGCAGGATCTTGCCTTCGCCTGCACGCATGAGCTTGTTGAAGACGGACACTGAGGTTGGTCTCCTTGCCGATCGGGCCTGGCACTGGGTCGTGTTATGGACACTGGCGCGGGCACGGCAGGTGGGCCCCACCGCAACGGCCATCGTAAGCGAGGACCCCGCCGGGTCGGGAGGTCCACCGCCAGACCGCCGTCGCCCAGGCCTGCTGACACCCGAAAAGAGAACGCGCGGAACGCGCGGAAGGTGCCGGGGAGGTACGAAAAGTGCTCGCATCCGCCCGCGGTCCTGACCAGAATCCGGACATGGAGCCCATCACTCTCACCACCGAGCGCCTGCTGCTGCGCCCCTTCACCACCGATGACACGGAGGCGGTCCACCAGGCCTGCCAGGATCCCCACATCCAGCGGTGGACGACGGTCCCGTCCCCGTACGAGCGGCAGCACGCGTCCGAGTTCACCGGGCAGATGGTTCCGGACGGCTGGCGCACCGGCACGATGTGCACCTTCGCGGTGCTGCCGCGCGAGGGCGGCTCGCTGCTGGCCTCGGTCGCGGTGACCCTGCGCACCTTCTCGGGCACCTGGGAGATCGGCTTCTGGACGGGCAAGGAGCACCGGGGGCGCGGCATCATGGCGGAGAGCGTGGGGGCTGTGTCGCACTGGGCCTTCAGCAGGCTGGGCGCGACCCGGCTGGAGTGGCGCGCGGAGGTCGGCAACGCGGGCTCGCGGGCCGTCGCGGAGAAGGCGGGCTTCGTGGTCGAGGGGACGCTGCGCGCGGCCCTGCTGAACAAGGACGTCCTCAGGGACGCCTGGGTCGGCGCCCTGCTCCCGTCCGACCTGGGGCTGCCTAGCGCGCAGTCGTATCTCCCGGCCCGGAGCTGAGCCGCCCCGGGGACCGGGCCCTGGGCCCACAGGCGGGGCCCCTCCGGCCCGGGTGTCACCGGCCGCGGGCCGGTTGTCAGTGCCGCCGTCTATCGTGCGGAGCATGACGACGCTGCCGCCTCCGGCCACCGAACTCTCCGCCGACGAGGCCCGCCGTATCGCGCTACGTGCCCAGGGGTTCCTGGGCGCGCCCGAGCGGCGCGGCGGGGTGCGGGGCGTGCTGCGGCATCTCGGCGCCGTGCAGCTGGACACGATCTCGGTGCTGGCGCGCTCGCACGAGCTGATTCCGTACGCCCGCCTGGGCGCGGTGGGCCGCCGTACGGTCGAGGACGCGTACTGGACCGAGGGCCACAGCTTCGAGTACTGGTCGCACGCGGCCTGCATCCTGCCCGTCGAGGAGTGGCCGCACTTCGCCTTCCGCCGCCGTTCCTACCGCGCCCGCCCGCACTGGAACCACGATCTGCCGGACGGTGTGTACGACCAGGTGATCAAGCAGCTGCGCGCCGAAGGCCCGCTCACCGCGACCGAGTTGGGCGGCGCGAAGAACGGCGGCGAGTGGTGGGACTGGTCGGGGTCGAAGGTCGCGGTCGAGCGGGCGCTGATGTACGGCGAGGTGGTGTGCACCGAGCGGCGCAGCTGGAAGCGGGTGTACGACCTCGCCGAGCGCGCCATCCCCGACGATCTTCTGCACGACGAACTGGACGACGCGGAGTGCCTGCGCCGGCTCGTCCGGCTGGCCGGGCAGTCCCTCGGTGTCGGCACCCGCGCGGACATCGCTGACTACCACCGCCTCAAGGGCGAGCAGTTCGACGCGGTGGTCGCGGACTCCGGTCTTGTCCCGGTCACGGTCGAGGGCTGGTCCAAGCCCGCCTGGGCGGACCCGCAGGCGCTCGCCTCCGAGCCGCGGGGCCGGCACCGTACGACCCTGCTCTCGCCCTTCGACTCCCTCGTCTGGGAGCGGGCGCGCACCGAGCGGATCTTCGGCTTCACCCACCGCCTGGAGGCGTACGTCCCCAAGCCCAAGCGGGTGTACGGCTATTTCGCGATGCCGCTGCTGTCGGGCGGAAAGCTCCTCGGCCGCGTCGACCCGGCCCGGGAGGGGACGACGCTGGTGGCGCGCCAGGTGTCCCTGGACACTCCGAAGGCGGTGGCACCCATGGCGCGGGCGCTGCGCGAGGCGGCGGAATGGGTCGGATGCGACTCCGTACGAATCGAACGGGTCGACCGCCCCGAGCTCACCGCGGACCTGGTCCGCGCCGTCTCCGCCTGACCGCTGCCGGCCCGCCGCCCGACCGCGGACTACCCCCTTGGGGCCGCTAGCGGATCTCGAGGATCTTTTCCCGCATCGCGTAGACCACGGCCTCCATCCTGGAGTGCAACTGCAGCTTCTCCAGGATGTTGCGGACGTGGTTCTTCACGGTGTTCTCGGAGATGAACAACTCCTTGGCGATATCGCGGTTGTTCATCCCTGTGGCGACGAGCTTGAGCACTTCCAGTTCCCGCTCGGTCAGCCGGGGCGCGGGGACGAGCCGGCGCTCGTCGGTGCGCTGGATCATCGACTTGAACTCGGTGAGCAGCTTGGACGCCATGGACGGGCTGATCTGCGACTGCCCGTCGGCCACCGCACGGATCGCGGTGGCCACCTCGTCGGTGGAGATCTCCTTGAGGAGATAACCGGTGGCGCCCGCCTTGATCGCGTCGTAGAGGTCGGCCTCCTCGTCGCTGATCGTCAGCATGATGATCTTCGCGCTGGGGGCCACCTCCTTGATGGACGTACAGGCCTCGATGCCGCCGCGCTTGGGCATCCGCACATCCATCAGCACGATGTCGGGCAACAGATCGGCGGCCTTGTCGACGGCCTCAGCGCCGTCACCCGCCTCGCCGACGACCTGGATGTCCTCCTCCTGCGCGAGGACGATCTCCAGACCGCGCCGGAAGAGGGCGTGGTCGTCCACCACAAGGACCCGGATCGGCTCCTTGCGTGAGTCGCCCGTGTCCGCGCCGGCATCGGCGACCGTGGCACCTGCGTCGCCCGCGTCGTCATTCACCGGCCCGAAGCTGTCCGCCATCGTTCCTCCCCCTGAAGGCCGTGGCCTGAAGATCATGTGTGGTCCGCCAACATCTGTGCACAGCGCATCGGTTGGCTTACGACGCCATGCTTTCATGCCCGGACGACAGAGCGGTGATCCTGTGGTCCCAAGGTGGTGCCCCTGGGGGCGCACAGAGCGTTTCCAGGGGCACCACCTGACTGCTGACGGGGTCAGCCGCCGAGCGCTCCGCCGGCGCCGCCGCCCTCGGACCCGGCCAGCGGGTCGGTCTCCAGGTGGATGACGCCATAGTCGTAGGCGTGACGTCGGTAGACGACACTGGGCTGCTTCGTCTCGGAGTCGACGAAGAGGTAGAAGTCGTGCCCGACCAACTCCATCTCATAGAGGGCCTGGTCGAGCGTCATCGGGGCTGCCGTGTGGTTCTTCTCGCGGACCACCAGCGGTCCTTCGCCCTGGACTTCGAGCGAGCCGATCCTGGTGGTGGGAATGGCTTGGGGTGCCTCTTCGGCGATGGGCCGGCCATTCGCGTTCAACTCGGCGACGCCGGGAACGACATCGGCCACCTCGGATGCCGAAATGCGGCCGTTGCCGCGGCGGTTGTGACGCTTGTCGTGCTGCTTGCGCATCCGCGCCTCCAGCTTGCCCGTGGCCAGATCGAGCGCCGCGTACGGGTCGCCTGCCGCTGCCTCTGCCCGGATCACCGGGCCTCGGGAGCGGAGTGTGATCTCCACGCGGTCGGAACGGTCGGCCTGCCGCGGGTTGTGCTCCTTGGACACCTCGACGTCCAGGCTGATCACCTTGCCGTCGAGCTTCTGGATCTTCTCCAGCTTCAGCTTCTCGGCCACGTGCTTGCGGAACCGCTCTGGCACCTCGGTCTTGCGGCCCTTGACGACGATGTCCACGCAGAACTCCGTTCCCGGATAGCTCCGCCCGCTCGCAGGCTGCGGAGCGTCTCCCTCTTGCACCAGGCGCCGGTGATTACCGGAACCTCGGACTTGGCGACTTTCACCTCCTCCTCCCCAGTCGACAAGCTGCCCACCCCACCAAATTTCGAGGTTCTCACTGCCTCGAATCCCTGGCCGGAAGCTCGACAGTGCATTCGGTGAGGTACGGCATTCGCCATCCCTCACAACCGAACATAGCCCCATCGGACCGCTGTCGGCACCCGCTACCAGCGCGTACCTCCATTAAGGCGGTTTTCCCTCCTCACTACCTGCAACGATGCAAGTACTCGGTCAGTTCCAGTTTGTTTCGAAAGACAGCGGAGGCACTGCGACAACCGCTGCGCTCAGCCGTACGAATCCGGGAGGGCGCGGACCGGCGGCTGCGCGAACCGCCCGCGCCGCCTCCGCCAGCGAGGCCCCGGTCGTCATGAGATCGTCCACCAGCACCGCCCGGCCGCCTTCCAGAAGCCGTCCGCCCCCGGCCACCACCTCCAGTGCCCCCGTCAGGTTCGCCACCCTCTGCCGGGCCGTGAGACCGGACTGGTCGGCCACCGCCCGCCGCTGCCGCAGCACCGGCAGAGCCCTCGCCTCTGTCCCCCCACGCCGCAGCTCACCCGCGGCCGCCATGGCGATCCGCCGCCCCGCATCGTGCCCGCGCGCCCTGACCGCACGCCGCGCGGACGGCACCGGTACGAGCAGCAGCGGACCCGCTCTCCCGGCCGGCATGGAGACCGACGCCCGCACCGCCCCGGCGAGCGCGGCACCCAGAGGCCGGGCCAGCCCCAGCACGCCCCGCTCCTTGTGGGCCAGCAACACCGCACGTACCGCATCCTCGTACGGAGCGGCGGCATGCACCATCGGCAGGCCCGCAGGCTCCGGCACAGGCCTCGCCCGGCGCGCCGCGGGGCCGTACAGCGCCCGTGCGCACTCCTCGCACAGCAGGGTCCGAGCAGTGCCGCAGCCGCCACAGGCGACCGGCAGCACCAGACCGGTGATTTCGCGCCACCACGCCCGCATGGCAACCACTCTGCCAATACCGGCGGCGCCCGGCCACCCCTGTGGACAACTGCACCCGGAGGACTCCCGCTGCCCGCTCCGGCTACCCCGGGTAGACCGGCGAGGAGCCCTCCTTGACCAGCGTCTGCCAGTTGGCGCCGGCCGGCAGCCGTACGATGCCGTCGTCCTTGGAGTACGCCACCAGCGGGCGGCTCTCGTCGTCCGATGCCGTGACAGCCATGACCTGGTTCAGGCCAGGCAGGATGCTGGCGGCCGAGCTGGAACCGTCCGTCTGGATGTAGCGCACCTGCTGGACGCCGCCGGACTCCTTGCCGACCACCACAAGGCGGCTGGGCCCGGCCCAGGAGACGGCTGTCACCGTCTCCATCTGGGGTGCGGCGGGCCGCAGATCCGCGACGGTCACCAGTGGGCTGCCCTTGGGGCCAGGGTGCTCCACGCGGCCTATCTTGAGCGTGGTCTTCCCGCCCTTGCTCAGCAGCAGCGCGATACGCACACCGTCGACCGAGACTTTCACCGCCTCGATGCGCGCCCCGTCCAGACCCGGAACGATCTTGACGGCCTGCGGTGTGCCGGTACCGCCCGCAAGATGCAGCAGCGCCGGGTTCCCGGGGTCACGGTCGGCCACCCACAGATCGTCCCGGCCGTCCCAGCTGGGCGCCGAGAGGCGGTTGAGGGGTGTCTTGCCCTTGCTCGTCACCACGGGGCTGCCCGGCCTGCTGTCCGAGATGATGGACGTCACGTAGAGCTGGCTGGAGTCCTTGGAGACCGCCGCCGCAGTGCGCTCGTGGCGGGCCACGCCGACGACACTGACCGGCAGCTGTCCATCGCCGAACGGCCCCGGCACGTTCTGCGGTTCGCCTATCTCCTTGGCGCCGCCTGTCAGCAGCGCCAGCCGGTTCTTCTTGTCGACGAAGTACTGGTTGATGGGCTTGCCGGAGTTGTGGTCAGGCGCGATCGCCTCCGCCTGGCCACGGTCGAGCACGCACAGCTGCGAGCCGTCCGCACGCTGCAGCTCCACCTGGTCGACCCGAGTGGACGTCAGGTCCCTGAGGGTGAAGAGGATCTGGGCCGCCAGCTGCACGCACTCGGGGCGGCCCACATTGGACGCCTTCTCATTGAGCGGCACCTTCAGGGCGTTCCGGTCGTCGAGCGGCAGCGATTTGGTGCCCTCTTTCAGCGCCGTACCGGTGGGGAAGGGCGATTCGACCACCTGCTTCAGCCAGTTGGTCGGGCCTTCGAGCAGTGCCTTGACCGTCTGGGTGACCGGATCCATCCGGGTCACCGGATCCAGCCGCTGCCGGATGTAGACGGGGTCGGCGACAACCACGTTCCGCCCCGAAGCGAAGTAGTACTTGTTCACGGAGCGATAGCTGCGCTGGAAGTCGGACGCTCCGAGCACCAGCCCTGTCGGCAGACTGTCGATCCGCCACTCCTTGCCGTCAGGACCCGCCTGCTCCGACAGGTGGATGGTCTCGCGGTAGGTGGTGGGCGGCATTGCCTGGTAGGCGTGCTGGGAGTCGACGGTCGCGATCTGCTTGCCGAAGAGCGGATAGCTCATGCCCGGGTAGTCCGCGCGACCGCGTTCGGGCAGTCCCGAGTCCGGCGCGGCCGTCAGCACTGTGGTGCTCGCGTCCGGTCGCCACTTCCTAGAGGCATCCGGCGTCAGATACTTCCGGGCGGTGGCGAAGTTCGTATCGTCACTGGTCATCGCCTCCAGGAAGCCCGCGACGATCTCGCCGGGTGTCGCCCCCTGCCTCGGCGGAACCGCGTACACCCGCACCTGGGAGTCCGCGCGCTGCGACGCCTTCACCGCATGAATGTCACCGCTGTCCGGCATCGAAGCGCACCCCGCCAGCAGCACACCGCTGCAGGCGAGCAGCGCGGGCACGCGCAGCGCACCCGTGCCTGTGCGGCCGCCCCGACGGGGGCCGTGCCTGCGGGGGTCAGCGCCCACGAGTCGTGTCCTCACGTTCCGAAGAAACCTGTGGTGCGCTGTCGTCCTCACGCCGCTCCCTCGCCTGGCGCGCCACCACCCGGGCGCCACTGCCCGGAAGGGCGGCCGGGTTCACCCCGGCGGGCGCCGTGCGGGGCGCTATGGGGGCTCGCGGCGGTACAGGCAGCGGCGACCGGTCGGACACCGGCTGGACCGGCACGGCCGCCAGCAGCTGCCCGTTCGCCTTCGGCTCGACGAAATCGCCGCGCTCCCGGTTCTGCCGCGAGTCCTCCGGCTCAAGCGGTATGGGCGAACCGCGCAACGGCTCGTCCGCCGTACGCGGGAGGGTCAGCCGGAACTGCGAACCTCCGCCCGGCTCACCCCATGCCTGCAGCCAGCCGCCGTGCAGCCGGGCGTCCTCGACCGCGATGGACAGCCCGAGACCCGTGCCGCCGGTGGTACGGGCACGCGCCGGATCGGCCCGCCAGAACCGGTTGAACACCCGGGTCGCCTCCCCCGGCTTCAGCCCCACGCCGTAGTCGCGCACGGCGATCGCGACGGCCCCGCCGGCCACGGCCATCCGGACCACCACGTCCCGGCCCTCGCCATGCTCGACGGCGTTGACGACCAGGTTGCGCAGCACCCGCTCCACGCGCCGGGCATCGGCTTCCGCCACGACAGGCTGCTCGTCGCCGACCACCCTTATCCGGGTGCCCTTGCGCTCGGCCAGCGGCTCGGCGCCGCCGATCACCCGCCGTACCACCTGGCGCAGATCTATCGCCTCGGCCTCCAGCGCCGCCGCTCCCGCGTCGAAACGGCTGATCTCGAGCAGGTCGGACAGCAGCGACTCGAAGCGGTCGAGCTGATCCCCCAGAAGCTCGGCGGAACGCGCCGTCACCGGGTCGAAGTCGATGCGCGCCTCATGAATGACGTCGGCGGCCATGCGAACCGTCGTCAGTGGCGTACGCAGCTCGTGCGAGACGTCCGAGACGAAGCGCCGCTGCATCCTGGAGAGCTCCTCCAGCTGCTGGATCTTCAGCTGGAGATTCTGCGCCATCTTGTTGAAGGCCTCGCCCAGTCTGGCGATGTCGTCCTCGCCGGTGACCTTCATCCGCTCCTGGAGCCGGCCCGCCGACAGCCGCTCGGCGATACCGGCGGCCATCCGCACGGGCGTGACGATCTGCCGCACCACGAGCCACGCGATGGCCCCGAGCAGGACCACCACGAACAGCCCGGCGGTGGCAAGCGTTCCCCTGACGAGGCTGAGCGACTGCTCCTCCTGGGCCAGCGGGAAGAGGTAGTACAGCTCGTACGGATTGCCCTCGATGTCGTTCAGCCGCGTACCGACGACGAGCCCGGGCTCCGGATCATGGACAGCGTTGTTGTACTTGATCAGGACGTACGTCTCGTACGTCCCGGTGCCCTGGTCGACGGCTTGCCGCAGGGCCTCGGGAATGCTCGTGTGGTCCACGCCGCCCGAGGTCCGGGGTGCACGGCTGGAGCCCGCGTCCTCGGAGTCGGGGCTCAGGGCCACCAGATTGAACGCCCCCTGGCCGCCACTGGCCAGCTGGTCCACCAGATCGGACCGCCAGGAGCTCCGGGCGGTCCTGCCGTCCGTGGCAGCACCGTCCTCACCGGGGCCGAGCGCGTTCGCCCTCTCCCGCGCCACCGCGAATCCACCGGCCGCCTGGCTCTGGGCGGCCTTGGCCTTGGCGTCGAGCAGGCCGTTGCGCACCTGCCCGATGACGACGAAGCCGAGCAGCAGCACCACGCCGAGCGACATCAGCAGCGTGCCCGCGACCACCCTGAGCTGGATGTTCCGTCGCCACAGCCGTAGCGCGGGCAGCAGCGGACGGCGCACCCAGCGCATGACGAGCCGGAGCACCGGACCACCCGGCGCCCCGTCCTGGAGCAGCCGTCCCCCCTGGAGCAGACGGCCGAATCGCGAGGGCTTGTGCCCCGGTCCGGCAGCCGGCCCCGTCCGGACTCCCGGCTCCCCGGGCTTCGGAGCAACGCTGCCTGGGGACATGTCAGCTCGGCCCGGCCTTGTAGCCGACACCACGGACGGTCACCACGATCTCCGGGCGCTCAGGGTCCTTCTCGACCTTGGAACGCAGCCGCTGGACATGCACGTTCACCAGCCGGGTGTCCGCGGCATGGCGGTAGCCCCACACCTGCTCCAGCAGCACCTCACGGGTGAACACCTGCCACGGCTTACGGGCCAGCGCGACCAGCAGATCGAACTCGAGCGGAGTCAGGGCGATGGACTGCCCGTCCCGCTTCACAGAGTGACCGGCCACATCGATGACCAGATCCCCGATCGCCAGCTGCTCCGGCGCCGGCTCCTCCGACCTCCTCAGCCGCGCCCGGATCCGGGCGACCAGCTCCTTCGGCTTGAACGGTTTGACGATGTAGTCATCGGCCCCGGACTCCAGTCCGACCACCACATCCACGGTGTCGCTCTTGGCCGTGAGCATCACGATCGGCACGCCGGACTCGGCCCTGATCAGCCTGCACACCTCGATGCCGTCCCGTCCGGGCAGCATGAGATCCAGTAGAACCAGATCCGGCTTGGCCTCACGGAAAGCGGCAAGTGCCCTGTCGCCGTCCGCTACGAACGACGGCTCGAAACCTTCACCACGCAGCACAATCCCGAGCATCTCGGCCAGTGCGGTGTCGTCGTCGACGACAAGGACTCGTCCCTTCATAATCGACATCATCCCATTAGCTAATCGTTACCTGGCGTGACCTGGCACACAGCTCCGCTATTCCTGCCCCTGTGACCGGGGACAGCGCACCCTGCTCGGTGACGATCGCCGTCACCAGATCCGGGGGCGTGACATCAAACGCCGGGTTGTACGCCTGGGTTCCCAGCGGTGCGACCGGCAGCCCGCCCGCACCCGCCCCGGCCCCCGCCACATGCGGCGCTGTGACCTCCGTCACTTCCTGTCCCGGTCGTTGTTCCACTTCGATCGACGCCCCGTCCGGCGTACTCAGGTCCACCGTCGTCGTCGGCGCGACGACGACGAACGGCACATGGTGATACTTCGCCAGCACCGCCAGCGGGTAGCTCCCCACCTTGTTCGCCACCGATCCATCGGCCGCTATGCGGTCCGCCCCTATGAGTACGGCATCCACCTCCCCCGCCGCGAAGAGCGATCCTGCGGCATTGTCCGTGAGCAATGTGTACGGCATTCCATTGCGCGCCGCCTCAAAGGCAGTGAGCCGGGCGCCCTGCAACAGCGGCCTCGTCTCGTCCACCCACAGTCGCCGCAGCCGGCCCGCGCGGTGCGCCTTGAGCGCGACGGCAAACGCGGTGCCTTCCCCACCCGAGACCAGTGCCCCGGTATTGCAGTGGGTCAGGATCCGGTGGCCGCCGCCCGGCAGCAGCTCATCGAGGAGCACCAGCCCGTGCTCAGCCATGCGGGCACTGGCCTCGGCATCCTCCCGGTGCAGCTCCCTTGCCGCCACGAGCGCCGCCCGGGCAGCCTGCTCCGCGTCCGCCCCCTTGTCCACCGCAGTCCGGTAGCCGGCCGCCGCCCGTCGCACTCCATGCCCCAGGTTCACCGCGGTGGGCCTCGCACTCTCCAGCAGCGTCACCGCCTCATCCACGTCGTATCCGCGAACGGCAGCGAGAGCCACACCATACGCACCGGCGATACCCAGCAGCGGCGCCCCCCGCACAGCGAGCGTCTGAATGGCCCGCACCAGGGCAGGCACATCGGTGCAGACCAGCTCGACCTCCTCGGCAGGCAGCCGGGTCTGGTCGAGAAGCACCAGTACAGGCCCTTCCGGTGGCTCGTCCCAGCGCAGCGACGGAAGCGTCGGCGGCGCTGTGCCGACCGGGTTTTGTGCGTACTGATCAGCCATCCGCCCAGTCTGCCCCGTGAGGCACCCACTATGAAGGCGCGAAGGAGATACAGGGCCCGGCCCACCAGCGGACGGCGCGTGGCACGATGGCTGCCAGCCTGCCGCCTTGATACGGCGGACGGGCACCGCGAACGTACCGGCTCGCCGAGCCGGACCCGCGACCAATCCATGAGGTGGACGACCGTGAACGACACTCCGGGCTGGGCCTCGCCCGGATCTGCTCCCTCCGACGGGCAGGAGACCAGCGTGCCCCGGCCCGCCGGCCCCGTCGACGAGAGCGGCCCCGCCTCGAAGTGGTCCAAGGAACAGCCGCCCCCAGGTCAGTGGTCGGCGCCGACCGGCCCGCACACCAACCCCGTCCCGCCGCCTCCGCCCGCCCCCGGCTGGGGCGGCGGCCAGCCGCGCGGCGGCTGGGGCAGGCCGCCCGCCGCGGCAAAGCCCGGCGTCATCCCGCTGCGTCCGCTCGGCGTCGGCGAGATCCTCGACGGCGCGGTGTCGGCAATGCGGGCTCACTGGCGCACCGTGCTGGGCATCTCGATCACCGTGTCCGTGATCTCCGAGATCTGCGGCATCCTCGTCGAGCGCTTCCTCATGCCCGAGCCACCCGAGGTCGACCCGAACGCGACCCCGTCGGAAGCACTGAGCCAGTCCGTGGACTCGCTTCAGTCCAGCCTGCTCGTCATGGGCCCGGTCCTGCTCATCACCGTGATCGTCACGCTCTTCACCACGGCCCTTCTCACCGTGGTGATCAGCCGGTCGGTGCTCGGCCACCCGGTGACGCTGTCCGACGCCTGGCGCGAGGCCCGGCCCCGGCTGCCTCAACTGCTGGGCCTGACCCTGCTGCTGCCGCTCGTGAGCGCCGCCATCATGACCGTCGGCATCCTCCCCGGTCTGCTGCTCGGCGACGGTCCGGGAATCGCCCTCGCCGTACTCGGAGGCCTCGCGGCCTGCGGCGTCATCCTCTGGCTGATGATCCGGTTCGCTCTCGCCTCCCCGGCACTCATGCTGGAGCGCCAGGGCGTCATCCCCTCCCTGCGCCGCTCCGCCAAACTGGTCCAGGGCGCCTGGTGGCGGACCTTCGGCATCGTGGCGCTCACGCTGCTGCTGACGCTGCTGGTGTCGATGATCATCGCCGTGCCGTTCAGCGTGATCGCCTTCGCCGTGGACGGCAGCGGCTTCAGCGACCTGTTCGCCGGAACCAGCCCTGACTTCGGCTGGCCCTTCCTGATCATCACGGGCATCGGCTCGGTCATCGCCTCCTCCATCACCTACCCGATCTCCGCCGGCGTGTACGTCCTCCTCTACGTGGACCAGCGCATCCGCCGAGAGGCCCTCGACCTCGAACTCGCACGGGCCGCGGGTGTCCCCGGATACGGCTCCGCGCCGCCGGGCAACACCTCCTCCAGGAGCTGATGCGGTGTCCACCAGGGGGGGCCTGACGACAACGCGGCGACTGATTCGAGTCGGCGATGACGTACCGGTGGACACTCCCCGCATCCCCGCCCGAGAGGCGGCGGAGCGGGAACTGTCCAAGCCGATGTACCACGAGAACGATCCGAGCCTTCTCCAGCGCGCGCTCAACCGCTTCTGGGACTGGGTCGGCAACCTCTTCGACGCCGCCTCCGGCGCCGCGCCCGGCGGGCCGCTCGGTCTCCTCGTCGTCGTCCTGGTCGTCATAGGCCTGGCCGCCGCTCTGTGGTGGCGTCTTGGCACGCCCCGGCGCAGCCCGGGCTCCGCCGACTCCCTCTTCGACGACAGCCCCCGCAGCGCATCCGAACACCGCGCCGCCGCCGAGGCACACGCCACCGCCGGACTCTGGAACCAAGCCGTCCAGGAACGGATGCGGGCCATCGTCCGCTCCCTGGAGGAACGCGCCCTCCTCGACCCGCGCCCCGGCCGTACCGCCGACGAGGCCGCCGCCGAAGCAGGCCGCTCCCTCCCCGACCAGGCCGACGGACTCCGCGCCGCCGCCCGGGAGTTCGACGACGTCACATACGGCGGCCGCACCGCCGACCGCTCCGCGTACCGACGCGTACGGGATCTGGACCTCGAGCTGGAGCGCGCCAAGCCCCTGCTGAGCGCCGCGGCCCAAGGAGCGGCCGAATGACCGGGGTTACCGTCAGCTCCACCTCCATGTCCCCCACCACCCACCAGGTGTGGACCCGCACCCGCGGCCTCCTCCTCGCGCTCGTCCTCATTGTTGTCGCCGGCATCACCATGGCCGCCCTGCGCTCCGGGGACCAACACGGCAGCCTCGACCCCCGCTCCGCGGACCGCAACGGCAGCCGCGCCGTCGCCGAACTCCTCAAGGACCGGGGCGTCTCCACCCGTGTCGTCACCACCCTCGCCGAGGCGACCTCCGCGGCCGGCCCCGGCACCACTCTTCTCGTCGCCGCCCCCGATGTGCTGACGGACCAGCAGCAAAAGACGCTGCACGCCGCGACGGCCTCGTCCGGCGGACGCATGGTCCTCCTCGCCGCCGGCCCCGCTTCCATCGGCGCCCTGGCCCCGGGCGTCCACACCGAGACCCCGGCCCCCGTCTCGGCGCGCACCCCCCAGTGCACTCTCCCCGCCGCCCGCAACGCGGGCAACGCGGACCTCGGTGGTGAGCGGTACATCGCCGAGGCGCCCGACACCGACACCTGCTATCCGAGCGACGGACTGCCCACCCTGCTCAGGATCGGCGGCCCGAACAACGGCGACACCGTCCTGCTCGGCTCGCCGGACATCTTCTACAACCACCGCCTCGACAAACACGGCAACGCCTCGCTCGCCCTGCAAATCCTCGGTTCCCGCACCCATCTGGTCTGGTACCTCCCCTCACTCAGTGACAGTTCCGCCGCGGAAGACAGCACCGGCGGCGACAGCGCCAGCGACAGCACCTTCTTCGACCTGATCCCCTCCGGCTGGCTCTGGGGCACGCTCCAACTCGCCCTCGCGGCCGTCCTTGCCGCCATCTGGCGCGCCCGCCGACTCGGCCCCCTGGTGACCGAGCGGCTGCCGGTGGCCATCCGCGCCTCCGAGTCCACCGAGGGCCGCGCCCGCCTGTACCGCAAGGTGAACGCCCGCGACCGCGCCGCCTCGGCCCTGCGCTCGGCCACCCGCACCCGCCTCGCCCCACTCCTCGGCGTCCCCCCGGTCGACGCCCACTCCCCCGAGGCACTGCTACCGGCGGTCTCGGCCCATCTCCCCACCGGCGACCGGGACCTCAAGGCCCTGCTCTTCGGCCCGGCCCCGGCCGACGGCAACGCTCTCATCCATCTGGCAGACCAACTCGACGCCCTTGAAAGAGAGGTACGCACTTCATGAGCGCCCCGACCCCCGAGACAGCTGAGAACTCGGACCGCGCCCGCGCCTCCCTGGAGGCCCTGCGCACCGAGATCGCCAAGGCCGTGGTGGGCCAGGATCCCGCTGTCACTGGGCTCGTCGTGGCTCTCCTCTGCCGCGGCCACGTCCTCCTCGAAGGAGTACCCGGCGTCGCCAAGACGCTCCTCGTCCGCACCCTTGCGGCCTCCCTCGAACTCGACACCAAGCGTGTCCAGTTCACCCCTGACCTGATGCCCAGCGATGTCACCGGGTCTCTCGTCTATGACGCGCGCACCGCCGAGTTCTCCTTCCAGCCCGGTCCCGTCTTCACCAACCTCCTTCTCGCCGACGAGATCAACCGCACCCCTCCCAAGACTCAGTCGTCGCTCCTGGAGGCGATGGAAGAGCGCCAGGTCACGGTCGATGGCATACCCCGCCCGCTACCTGACCCCTTCCTGGTCGCCGCGACCCAGAACCCGGTCGAGTACGAAGGCACCTACCCGCTCCCGGAAGCCCAACTGGACCGCTTCCTGCTCAAACTGACGGTCCCTCTGCCCTCCCGCGATGACGAGATCAACGTCCTCACCCGCCACGCAGAAGGCTTCAACCCCCGCGACCTCCAGGCTGCGGGCGTACGCCCCGTCGCCGGCCCCGCCGACCTGGAAGCGGCTCGTGCCGCCGTCGCCAAGACCTCGGTCTCCGCCGAGATCACCGGGTATGTCGTCGATATCTGCCGTGCCACCCGTGAATCCCCCTCACTCACCCTCGGCGTGTCCCCCCGAGGCGCCACAGCGCTGCTCTCCACCGCACGCGCCTGGGCCTGGCTCACTGGTCGGGACTACGTCATCCCCGACGATGTGAAGGCCCTGTCACTGCCGACTCTGCGCCACCGGATCCAGCTCCGGCCCGAGGCGGAGATGGAAGGCGTCACCGCCGACTCCGTCATCACCGCGATCCTCACCCACGTCCCCGTACCCCGATGAGGCAGTGACCCATGGCCCTCACCGGACGGACCGCGCTCCTCGCCGCTCTCGGCTCTCTCCCCGTGGGCATCCTCGCCCCGAGCTGGACGGGGATGCTCGCTGTGAATGCGCCTCTCTCACTAGCAATCCTGTGCGACTACGCCCTCGCCGCGCCAGTGCGAACGCTCCGATTCACCCGAAGCGGTGACACGTCAGTTCGACTGGGTGACAGTGCGGAAGTCCAGCTGACAGTCACCAACCCCTCCGGCCGCCGCCTGCGTGCCCACCTCCGCGACGCCTGGCCGCCCAGCAGCTGGCTCACCGGCACCGAACAGGCTGCTTCCCGGCACAAGCTGACCGTCCCTGCCGGTGAACGCCGCCGTCTCACCACGGTCCTGCGCCCCACGCGCCGCGGCGACCGCCAGGCAGAACGCGTCACCATCCGCTCGTACGGACCTCTGGGACTCGTCGCCCGCCAGGGCAACCACAGCGTCCCCTGGACCGTACGCGTCCTACCGCCCTTCACCAGCCGCAAGCACCTGCCGTCCAGACTGGCCCGGCTGCGCGAGCTGGACGGCCGCACCAGCGTTCTGATCCGTGGCCAAGGCACTGAATTCGACAGCCTCCGCGACTACGTCCCCGGGGATGACAGCCGTTCCATCGACTGGCGCGCCACCGCCCGGCAGACCACCGTCGCCGTACGCACCTGGCGCCCCGAACGCGACCGCCACATCCTCGTCGTTCTCGACACCGGCCGCACCTCAGCCGGCCGAGTCGGAAACGTCCCGCGCTTGGACGCGTCCATGGACGCAGCACTGCTCCTCGCCGCCCTGGCTTCGCGCGCAGGTGACCGTGTGGACCTCTTGGCCTACGACCGCCGTGTCCGCGCCCAGGTCCAGGGCCGCTCAGGCGGCGACCTCCTGCCCGCGGTGGTCAACGCGCTCGCTCCGCTGGAACCCGAGCTCGTCGAAACCGACGCCCGCGGTCTCAGCGCCGCCGTCCTGCACAGCGCCCCGCGCCGCTCGCTCATCGTTCTGCTCACCAGCCTCGACACCGCGCCGATCGAAGAGGGCTTGCTCCCTGTTCTTCCTCAGCTCACAAAGCGCCACACTGTCCTCGTGGCATCGGTCGCCGATCCCCACATCGAGCAGATGTCCAACAGCCGGGGCACCGTCGAGGCGGTGTACGAGGCGGCGGCCGGCACCCAGTCCCAGGCTCAGCGTCGCCGTACTGCGGAGCAGCTCCAGCGCCACGGCGTCACAGTCGTCGACGCCACTCCTGACAATCTGGCCCCCGCGCTTGCGGATGCTTACCTGGCGCTGAAGGCCGCCGGCCGACTCTAGAGACGAACGACACCGGAATTGAGGCGGAGAAGGGAAACTCCGTCCCGAAACACGGCCCTGAACGCAGAAAAGCCCCGCACCATAAGGTGCGGGGCTTTCCCACAATGATTGTTCGGCGGTGTCCTACTCTCCCACAGGGTCCCCCCTGCAGTACCATCGGCGCTGAAAGGCTTAGCTTCCGGGTTCGGAATGTAACCGGGCGTTTCCCTAACGCTATGACCACCGAAACTCTATGAAAATATCGATCCGGAACCCGGCCTCATGTGACCTATGAGGCGGTTCGACAGTTCGTTACTTCAGAACTGACACAGTGGACGCGAGCAACTGAGGACAAGCCCTCGGCCTATTAGTACCGGTCAACTCCACACCTTGCGGTGCTTCCATATCCGGCCTATCAACCCAGTCGTCTACTGGGAGCCTTACCCTCTAGGAGGTGGAGTCCTCATCTCGAAGCAGGCTTCCCGCTTAGATGCTTTCAGCGGTTATCCTTTCCGAACGTAGCCAACCAGCCATGCCCTTGGCAGGACAACTGGCACACCAGAGGTTCGTCCGTCCCGGTCCTCTCGTACTAGGGACAGCCCTTCTCAAGACTCCTGCGCGCGCAGCGGATAGGGACCGAACTGTCTCACGACGTTCTAAACCCAGCTCGCGTACCGCTTTAATGGGCGAACAGCCCAACCCTTGGGACCGACTCCAGCCCCAGGATGCGACGAGCCGACATCGAGGTGCCAAACCATCCCGTCGATATGGACTCTTGGGGAAGATCAGCCTGTTATCCCCGGGTACCTTTATCCGTTGAGCGACGGCGCTTCCACAAGCCACCGCCGGATCACTAGTCCCGACTTTCGTCCCTGCTCGACCCGTCGGTCTCACAGTCAAGCTCCTTGTGCACTTACACTCAACACCTGATTGCCAACCAGGCTGAGGGAACCTTTGGGCGCCTCCGTTACTCTTTAGGAGGCAACCGCCCCAGTTAAACTACCCATCAGACACTGTCCCTGATCCGGATCACGGACCCAGGTTAGACATCCAGCACGACCAGAGTGGTATTTCAACGGCGACTCCACAACCACTGGCGTGGCCGCTTCAAAGTCTCCCACCTATCCTACAAGCCGAACCGAACACCAATATCAAACTGTAGTAAAGGTCCGGGTCTTTCCGTCCTGCTGCGCGAGAGCATCTTTACTCGTAGTGCAATTTCACCGGGCCTATGGTTGAGACAGTCGAGAAGTCGTTACGCCATTCGTGCAGGTCGGAACTTACCCGACAAGGAATTTCGCTACCTTAGGATGGTTATAGTTACCACCGCCGTTTACTGGCGCTTAAGTTCTCAGCTTCGCACGCCCGAAAGCGCACTAACCGGTCCCCTTAACGTTCCAGCACTGGCAGGCGTCAGTCCGTATACATCGCCTTACGGCTTCGCACGGACCTGTGTTTTAGTAAACAGTCGCTTCGCTGGTCTCTGCGGCCACCCCCAGCTCAAGGAGCAAGTCCTCTCACCAGTGATGGCCCCCCTTCTCCCGAAGTTACGGGGGCATTTTGCCGAGTTCCTTAACCATAGTTCACCCGAACGCCTCGGTATTCTCTACCTGACCACCTGAGTCGGTTTAGGGTACGGGCCGCCATGAAACTCGCTAGAGGCTTTTCTCGACAGCATAGGATCATCCACTTCACCACAATCGGCTCGGCATCAGGTCTCAGCCTTAATGTGTGACGGATTTGCCTGCCACACGGCCTACACCCTTACCCCGGGACAACCACCGCCCGGGCTGGACTACCTTCCTGCGTCACCCCATCGCTTACCTACTACCACCTTGGGCCGGCGGCTCCCCACTCCCCTCAACTCCGAAGAGATCAGGCGGCTTCACGGCCTTAGCATTAGAGGATTCAGTATTGGGCGTTTCAAAGCGGGTACCGGAATATCAACCGGTTGTCCATCGACTACGCCTGTCGGCCTCGCCTTAGGTCCCGACTTACCCTGGGCAGATCAGCTTGACCCAGGAACCCTTAGTCAATCGGCGCACACGTTTCTCGTGTATCGCTACTCATGCCTGCATTCTCACTCGTGTACCGTCCACCACTGCCTTCCGGCGCGGCTTCACCCGGCACACGACGCTCCCCTACCCATCCCAGCGGGCGTTGGCCCTATATGCTGAAATGACACGACTTCGGCGGTACGCTTGAGCCCCGCTACATTGTCGGCGCGGAATCACTTGACCAGTGAGCTTACGCACTCTTTCAAGGGTGGCTGCTTCTAAGCCAACCTCCTGGTTGTCTCTGCGACTCCACATCCTTTCCCACTTAGCGTACGCTTAGGGCCTTAGTCGATGCTCTGGGCTGTTTCCCTCTCGACCATGGAGCTTATCCCCCACAGTCTCACTGCCGTGCTCTCACTTACCGGCATTCGGAGTTTGGCTAAGGTCAGTAACCCGGTAGGGCCCATCGCCTATCCAGTGCTCTACCTCCGGCAAGAAACACGACGCTGCACCTAAATGCATTTCGGGAGAACCAGCTATCACGGAGTTTGATTGGCCTTTCACCCTAACCACAGGTCATCCCCAGGTTTCAACCCTGGTGGGTTCAGTCCTCCACGAAGTCTTACCTCCGCTTCAACCTGCCCATGGCTAGATCACTCCGCTTCGGGTCTAGAGCGTGCAACTCAATCGCCCTGTTCGGACTCGCTTTCGCTACGGCTTCCCCACACGGGTTAACCTCGCTACACACCGCTAACTCGCAGGCTCATTCTTCAAAAGGCACGCAGTCACGACCCATTGAGTAAACTCAATGAGCGACGCTCCCACGGCTTGTAGGCACACGGTTTCAGGTACTATTTCACTCCGCTCCCGCGGTACTTTTCACCATTCCCTCACGGTACTATCCGCTATCGGTCACCAGGGAATATTTAGGCTTAACGGGTGGTCCCGCCAGATTCACACGGGATTTCTCGGGCCCCGTGCTACTTGGGTGTCTCTTAAACGAGCCGTATGAATTTCAGCTACGGGGGTCTTACCCTCTACGCCGGACCTTTCGCATGTCCTTCGCCTACCCATACGGTTTCTGACTCGTCTCACAGCCGGCAGACCGTGAAAAAGAGATCCCACAACCCCGTATGCGCAACCCCTGCCGGGTATCACACGCATACGGTTTGGCCTCATCCGGTTTCGCTCGCCACTACTCCGGAATCACGGTTGTTTTCTTCCTGAGGGTACTGAGATGTTTCACTTCCCTCGTTCCTCCACACTGCCTATGTGTTCAGCAGCGGGTGACAGCCCATGACGACTGCCGGGTTTCCCCATTCGGAAACCCCCGGATCAAAGCCTGGTTGACGGCTCCCCGGGGACTATCGTGGCCTCCCACGTCCTTCATCGGTTCCTGGTGCCAAGGCATCCACCGTGCGCCCTTAAAAACTTGGCCACAGATGCTCGCGTCCACTGTGCAGTTCTCAAGCAACGACCAGCCACCCATCACCCCGCCCTCACAGGCGAGTTCACTGGGGCCGGCATCGCGAAGGACGAGCTCACGCTCGCACCCTCAGATACCCAACAGCGCGCCCGGCACGACCAGTCAGGATTCACGTTCCACGCCGAAGCAGTACTAGTGATCCCAACAGACCGTGCCGAATAGTCAACGTTCCACCCATGAGCAACCAGCACCGGACATTCGCCGGTGTTCTGGCTCTGACCGAGCAGGCTCGGTAAGTGCTCCTTAGAAAGGAGGTGATCCAGCCGCACCTTCCGGTACGGCTACCTTGTTACGACTTCGTCCCAATCGCCAGTCCCACCTTCGACAGCTCCCTCCCACAAGGGGTTGGGCCACCGGCTTCGGGTGTTACCGACTTTCGTGACGTGACGGGCGGTGTGTACAAGGCCCGGGAACGTATTCACCGCAGCAATGCTGATCTGCGATTACTAGCAACTCCGACTTCATGGGGTCGAGTTGCAGACCCCAATCCGAACTGAGACCGGCTTTTTGAGATTCGCTCCGCCTCACGGCATCGCAGCTCATTGTACCGGCCATTGTAGCACGTGTGCAGCCCAAGACATAAGGGCATGATGACTTGACGTCGTCCCCACCTTCCTCCGAGTTGACCCCGGCAGTCTCCTGTGAGTCCCATCACCCCGAAGGGCATGCTGGCAACACAGAACAAGGGTTGCGCTCGTTGCGGGACTTAACCCAACATCTCACGACACGAGCTGACGACAGCCATGCACCACCTGTATACCGACCACAAGGGGGGCACCATCTCTGATGCTTTCCGGTATATGTCAAGCCTTGGTAAGGTTCTTCGCGTTGCGTCGAATTAAGCCACATGCTCCGCTGCTTGTGCGGGCCCCCGTCAATTCCTTTGAGTTTTAGCCTTGCGGCCGTACTCCCCAGGCGGGGAACTTAATGCGTTAGCTGCGGCACCGACGACGTGGAATGTCGCCAACACCTAGTTCCCAACGTTTACGGCGTGGACTACCAGGGTATCTAATCCTGTTCGCTCCCCACGCTTTCGCTCCTCAGCGTCAGTAATGGCCCAGAGATCCGCCTTCGCCACCGGTGTTCCTCCTGATATCTGCGCATTTCACCGCTACACCAGGAATTCCGATCTCCCCTACCACACTCTAGCTAGCCCGTATCGAATGCAGACCCGGGGTTAAGCCCCGGCTTTCATCCGACGTGACAAGCCGCCTACGAGCTCTTTACGCCCAATAATTCCGGACAACGCTTGCGCCCTACGTATTACCGCGGCTGCTGGCACGTAGTTAGCCGGCGCTTCTTCTGCAGGTACCGTCACTTTCGCTTCTTCCTGCTGAAAGAGGTTTACAACCCGAAGGCCGTCATCCCTCACGCGGCGTCGCTGCATCAGGCTTTCGCCCATTGTGCAATATTCCCCACTGCTGCCTCCCGTAGGAGTCTGGGCCGTGTCTCAGTCCCAGTGTGGCCGGTCGCCCTCTCAGGCCGGCTACCCGTCGTCGCCTTGGTGGGCCATCACCCCACCAACAAGCTGATAGGCCGCGGGCTCATCCTTCACCGCCGGAGTTTCAACCTCTTCCCATGCGGGAAGAAGTATTATCCGGTATTAGACCCCGTTTCCAGGGCTTGTCCCAGAGTGAAGGGCAGATTGCCCACGTGTTACTCACCCGTTCGCCACTAATCCACCCCGAAGGGCTTCATCGTTCGACTTGCATGTGTTAAGCACGCCGCCAGCGTTCGTCCTGAGCCAGGATCAAACTCTCCATGAATGTTTTCCCGTAATCGGGATGAACACCACTTAGAGCGGAACAGTCGACTCGGAATAAGAGCGACTGTTCACAACGTCCTCGCTGTGTCATTGCCTACCCGCCACAAGGGCCAGTAGGACTTTCAAAGGAACCTCAACCCACCGAAGTGGGCCGGGGTTGTCAATCTGGCGTTGACTTTTGGCACGCTGTTGAGTTCTCAAGGAACGGACGCTTCCTTCGTACTCACCCTCTCGGGCTTTCCTCCGGGCGCTTCCCTTCGTGTTTCCAACCTTACCAGATTCTTTTTCCGTTCCGTTTCCGGTGAGGAATTCGAATCCGTGGCCGTTGGGAGCCTTTTGCCTTTCGGCTGACCCGACTTTATCAGAAGCATTTCGGCCGAGCTAATCGGCCTTCTTGATTCGGATAGGAAATCGGGGGGCTCTGCGGAAATTCAATTTCCGGCGAGAGCGAGAGAGACACTAACCGTCGCACTCGAACTTGTCCAGTTCGAGGCAACCGTTTAAATCTACCTCCCCACGGGTGCCGTGTCAACGGTTTTCTGTGGGCGAAGAGGAGACTAGCAGCTCAGAACGGCCCAACGCACATCAGGCGGCGGCCGGGAGTTCGGCGCTGCGGTCCGCGGCCTCCACGTCGCCCGTGTCGCCGGCTCGCGCTGCTCGGCCGCCCAGGATGTAGACGTACGCCAGGAACGCCAGCTCGGCGGCGATGCCGATGGCGATGCGCGCCCAGGTGGGCAGGCCGGAGGGGGTGACGAAGCCTTCGATCACGCCCGATACGAAGAGGACGAGGGCGAGTCCGATGGCCATGCCCAGGGCGGCGCGGCCCTGTTGTGCCAGGGCTGTGCGGCGGGATTGAGGGCCCGGGTCGATGACCGTCCAGCCGAGTCGTAGGCCCGTGCCCGCCGCGACGAAGACAGCGGTCAGTTCGAGAAGGCCGTGTGGGAGGACAAGGCCCAGGAAGGTGTCGAGGCGGCCGGCCGCCGACATCAGGCCTATGCCGACGCCGAGGTTGAGCACATTGAGAAAGAGGATCCAGATCACCGGGATGCACAGGAACGCGCCCAGTGTCAGGCACATCGCGGCGGCCTGGGCGTTGTTCGTCCAGACCTGGGCGGCGAACGAGGCTGCTGGGTGGCTCGAGTAGTACGTCTCGTACTCGCCGCCGGGGCGCGTCAGCCGGCGGAGCTCTTGCGGGGCTGCGATCGACGACTGGACCTCGGGGTGGGTGGCGATCCACCAGCCGATGATCGCGGCGAGGACGGTGGAGAGGACCGCCGTGGGGATCCACCAGTGCCGGGAGCGGTACACGGCGGCCGGGAATCCCGCGGTGAGGAAGAGGACGGCGTCGCGCCAGGAGGCGCGGCGGGTGCCGGTGACAGTGGAGCGGGCGCGGGCCACGAGCTGGGTGAGCCGGCCTGTCAGGAGCGGGTCCGGGGCGCTGGACTGGATGAGCGAGAGGTGCGTGGCCGTGCGCTGGTAGAGGGCGACGAGTTCATCGGCCTCCGCGCCGGTGAGGTGGCGTCCCCGGTGCACAAGGTGGTCCAGGCGGTCCCACTCGGCGCGGTGGGCGGTCACGAAGACATCGAGGTCCATGGTCGGCTGCTGCTCCAGGCACTGGTGCGTACGGTCCGTACTACTGCGGCGCGCTGCGAGTCAGCTTGGCAGACTGAGGAATCAAGGGGCAGAGAAGGTCGAAGGCGAAGGGGGCAGCAGTGAGTGCGCTTGTGACGGGGGATGCGGTCGTACTGGGGTTGCAGTCGGCCAGACTGCCGAGCCGGGCGCTCGCTCTCGTGATCGACCTTGTCGTGGTGTGGACGGCGTATCTCCTGGTGTCGATCGGGCTGGCGGTGGCGACAGCCTCGCTGGACGAGGCGGCGGGAACGGCGGTGGCCATCGCGTCGTTTCTGCTGGTGCTGGTCGGGGCCCCGATAGCCGTGGAGACCCTCAGCCATGGGCGCTCGCTCGGGAAGCTCGCGTGTGGGCTGCGGGTGGTGCGGGACGACGGGGGGCCGATCCGGTTCCGGCATGCGCTGGTGCGTGGCGCGATGGGTGTGGTCGAGATCCTGATGTCGTTCGGGGTCATCGCCTGTATTGCGTCGCTGGTGTCGGCGCGGGGGCGGCGGATCGGGGATGTGTTCGCCGGGACGCTGGTGGTGCGGGAGAGGATGCCGGCCGGGCGGGCGATGGTGGTGGTGCCGCCTCCGCCGCCGTGGCTAGTCGGGCGGTTCACCGAGCTGGATCTGTCGGGGGTGCCGGATGACCTGTGGCTCGCGATACGTCAGTACCTGACGCGGATGAGGCAATTGGACCCGGCCGTGAGCTGGTCGATGGCTCAGCGGCTGGCCGGGGATCTGGCGGCGTGTACCGGGGCGCCGGCGCCGGAGAGGGTGCCGCCGGCCGCATATCTGGCGGCGGTGGTGAATGAGCGGCAGGCGCGCGATGCCCGGAAGGCGTTCGGGGCCGCGGCGGGGGTGGGCGGCGGCTCGCAGGGCCGGGTGGTTCCGGGTGTGGCTGTTACGGGTGATGTGGCCCTGGGCCGAGTGACGCCGGGGGCGTTTGGTCCTGGTGGGGCTGTGCCGGGTGGGGTGGCGCTGGAGGTTGCGGATCCGCAGGTCGCGCCGGTGCGGGACGGGGCGCCGGGAGCTGGGACGCCGCCGGTCACAGGGTTCGCGCCGCCCGCGTAGGTGACGGGGGCCCGGTGGTCAGGACGCCGAGGTCCGGTGTCAGGTGGTCAGGTGGTCAGGTGGTCAGGGGAAGACCGAGGGCGGGGTCTCGAGGTCTTCGAGTTCGATGCCGGGGGCCGCGAGGACAACGTCCCCGGCGATGTGGACGACGTGCTGTTCGCCCGTGTCCAGGGCGCTGACCTGGTATTCGTCCACCATCAGGGGGCCATTGTCAGTGGCATGCGCTTCACTCTTCATCAGGGCCCAGGACTGATCGAGAGTGCGGGGGGCGAGGACGGGATCCGTGAAGGCGACGAGGCGGACGCGCGTCGCGGGGGAACCGGGGGTGAGGCGCAGCAGACGTGAGATCGCGACAAGGAAGGCGGGGGATGTGCCGGTGAAGGCGTGGGCGCGGACATTGCCTTCGGTGGCATGAGTGCCGGTGGGGTCGGTACGGACCCAGGTGACGCCGTCGATGGCGGCGCCGCGGACCTGCCAGCTCGAGGCGTGGAGTTCGAGGCGGATGGGACGGCCGAGTTCGTCGAGGGCGAGGTCGACGGAGCCGGAGTGGTCGCCGGAGGGGGTGGTGATCTGGGAGACGTAACGCCAGCCGGAGGGGCCGGGGGCGCAGTGGAAGTGTTCTTCACCGAGGGGGGTGTGATCGTGCGGATCGTGGAGCGAATAGCGACCGCGGGGCATGAGGGCGTGGGTGTCCTTGTGCGGTGAGGCTCTGTGCCTGGGAGCCGTTCGGGGCTGGTACGGGGCAGGCCCCCGACACGGGGGTGCGGGGGCCTGCCTGGTACCGCTGGTACCTGCTGCTGAGGGTGTGTCAGTAGCCGATCAGTAGCGGTAGTGGTCGGACTTGTACGGGCCGTTCACGTCGACGCCGATGTAGGAGGCCTGCTCGGGGCGGAGCGTGGTCAGCTTCACGCCGAGGGCGGCCAGGTGGAGCCGGGCGACCTTCTCGTCCAGGTGCTTGGGCAGCACATACACGTCCGTCGGGTACTCCTCGGGCTTGGTGAACAGCTCGATCTGGGCCAGCGTCTGGTCCGCGAAGCTGTTCGACATCACGAACGAGGGGTGACCCGTCGCGTTGCCCAGGTTCAAAAGACGCCCCTCCGACAGCAGAATCAGCACCTTGCCGTCCTCGAAGGTCCACGTGTGGACCTGCGGCTTGACCTCGTCCTTCACGATCCCCGGGGTCCGCGCCAGACCGGCCATGTCGATCTCGTTGTCGAAGTGACCGATGTTCCCCACGATCGCCTGGTGCTTCATCCTGGCCATGTCCCCGGCCATGATGATGTCCTTGTTGCCCGTCGTCGTGATGAAGATGTCCGCCGTCTCCACCACCTCGTCCAGCGTCGTGACCTGGTAGCCGTCCATCGCCGCCTGCAGCGCACAGATCGGGTCGATCTCCGTCACGATCACCCGGGCACCCTGACCCCGCAGCGACTCCGCACAGCCCTTGCCCACATCGCCGTACCCGCACACCACCGCCGTCTTGCCACCGATCAGCACATCGGTGGCACGGTTGATGCCGTCGATCAACGAGTGCCGGCAGCCGTACTTGTTGTCGAACTTCGACTTCGTCACCGCGTCGTTCACATTGATCGCGGGGAACAGCAGCGTGCCGTCACGGTGCATCTCATACAGACGGTGCACACCCGTCGTGGTCTCCTCCGTCACACCACGAATCTCCGACGCCAGCTGCGTCCACTTCTGCGGCGCCTCACCCAGGGTGCGGTTCAGCAGGGTCAGGATGTAGCCGTACTCCTCGCTGTCCGCGGTCGAGGGGTCCGGGGCGGAGCCGGCCTTCTCGAACTCGACGCCCTTGTGGACGAGGAGCGTGGCGTCACCACCGTCGTCGAGGATCATGTTCGGGCCGCCGGTGGGGGTGTTCGGCCAGGTCAGCGCCTGCTCCGTGCACCACCAGTACTCCTCCAGCGTCTCGCCCTTCCAGGCGAAGACCGGAATGCCCGCGGGGGCTTCCGGCGTGCCGTTCGGGCCGACCGCGATGGCCGCGGCCGCGTGGTCCTGGGTGGAGAAGATGTTGCAGGAGGCCCAGCGGACCTCGGCGCCCAGCGCGACCAGGGTCTCGATCAGGACGGCGGTCTGCACGGTCATGTGCAGGGAGCCGGTGATGCGGGCACCGGCCAGGGGCTGGGTGGCGGCGTACTCCTTGCGGATCGACATCAGGCCGGGCATCTCGTGCTCGGCGAGGGTGATCTCCTTGCGGCCGAAGGCGGCGAGGGAAAGGTCGGCGACCTTGAAGTCCTGGCCAGTGGTGACAGTCGACATAGCGAGCTGCTCCTCGTGGGTTGGGTCGAGGGTGGGTACGGCTGGCTCTGCGGCGGCGGACACAGGAATGCCCGGGCACTCGCAGCGCAGTCCGTCGGAGGCCCTCTCTCCCTCGGCCGGTCCACAGGAACGGGACCGCCCGACCGCCATCAGCAGCGACGTCTGACTCTGGTCACGAATCTACACCGATCGGCCGAGCGGACCCCAGCCCGCCCAGGCCTGAATCCAGCCAGATCCACGGTCCGGAAGGCCCTGCGGGGCAGGCGAGAGCTCAGTGAGCGGGGTCCGGGGTCGGGCCGCCGGGGGACTTGGCCGGGTTGGTGCCCGACGAAGCCGCCGACTCGCTGTAGATGTCCGGCTCCAGGTAGATCACACGGGCGATCGGGACCGTGTTGCGGATGCGGTCCTCGGCGGCGTTGATCGCGTCGGCGACCTCGGAGGCCGTGCCGTCGTGCCGCACCGCGATCTTGGCTGCGACCAGCAGTTCCTCCGGGCCGAGGTGGAGCGTACGCATGTGGATGATGCCGGTGACCACATCGCCGTCCACAAGAGCCGTCTTGATCTTCTCGATGTCGTCCGTGCCGGCCGCCTCGCCCAGCAGCAGGGACTTCGTCTCGGCCGCCAGGACGAGCGCGATCAGGATGAGCAGGATGCCGATGCAGAGCGTGCCGATGCCGTCCCAGACGCCGTTGCCCGTCCCCAGGGCCAGGCTCACACCGATCAGCGCCAGCACCAGACCGACCAGCGCGCCCAGGTCCTCCAGGAGGACGACCGGGAGCTCCGGGGCCTTGGCACGGCGGACGAACTCCGTCCACGAGAGCGTGCCGCGCGTCTCGTTGGACTCCTTGATCGCCGTACGGAAGGAGAAGGACTCGGCGATGATCGCGAAGATGAGAACGCCGACCGGCCAGTACCAGGCCTCGATCTCGTGCGGGTCCTTGATCTTCTCGTAGCCCTCGTAGATCGCGAACATGCCGCCGACCGAGAAGAGCACGATGGAGACGAGGAAGGCGTAGATGTAGCGCTCACGGCCGTAGCCGAAGGGGTGCTGCGGGGTTGCCTCGCGTTTGGCCTTCTTTCCGCCGAGGAGCAGCAGCCCCTGGTTGCCGGAGTCCGCGAGCGAGTGGACGCTCTCCGCGAGCATCGACGACGAGCCGCTGAACAGGAACGCAACGAACTTCGCTACCGCGATTGCGAGGTTGGCGGCGAGTGCCGCCACGATCGCCCTGGTTCCGCCTGACGCGCTCATGTGTGCCGGATGTCCCTTCGTACGTACGTCGATCGCTACGTCGATCCCGTTCCGGGCTTTGCCCGGTCTTTGCGGTGCGCCATTGTTGCAGCCCCCGAATGTGGTGCTGCCTCAGGCCACCACAGTCGCGCGGAAGACGGTGCCCGAGCCGCCGTCCGTGCCCGAGATCTCCGCCTTGTCCCCTGCCGGGACGAACGCCGAACCGCCGGGAGCGAGGGTCAGATCGCCGGCGGTCACCCTGCCCGCCGTGCAGAGCAGGATCTGCGGGGTGGGGGCCGTGAGGTCGCGGGGCGCGGCGCCCGGGGCGAGTACGTAGCGGGAGAGGCGGAACTCGTCGATCGGGGTGTCGTAGACCTCTTCGCCGGACGGCGACGCCTCGGGGCGCAGGACGCCGGGGTCGGTCGCCTCGAAGCGGACGATACGGAGCAGTTCGGGGACGTCCACATGCTTGGGGGTCAGTCCGCAGCGCAGCACGTTGTCGGAGTTGGCCATGATCTCCACGCCGAGGCCGTTGAGATACGCGTGCGGGACGCCGGCGCCGAGGAACAGAGCTTCGCCCGGCTGCAGTTGGACGTAGTTGAGCAGCATGGCCGCGATGACGCCCGGGTCGCCGGGGAAGTGGTGCGCGATCGCGGCGTACGGGGCGTAGGCGCCGCCGAGCCGTTCCGCGGCGGCCGCGGCCTCGGTGACGGTGGCCGCCATCCCGGCGGGGTCGGCGCTCAGAACGGCGGTGAGAACCTCGCGCAGCGCGGCCTCTTCGGGGTGGGCGTGCAGGAGATCCACGTACGGCTTGAGCGAGTCGACCTCGAGTCCGGCGAGGAGATCCGCGGACGCGACGGGCGTACGGAATCCGCACAGGCCGTCGAAGGGCGTGAGCGCGCAGATCAGTTCGGGCTTGTGGCTGGCGTCCTTGTAGTTGCGGTGCGGGGCGTCGATGGGGATGCCCGCGCTCTCCTCGGCGGCGTAACCCTCCTTCGCCTGCGCGAGGTTGGGGTGGACCTGGAGGGAGAGGGGAGCGCCGGCCGCGAGGAGTTTGAGGAGGAAGGGCAGCCGCGGGCCGAACGTGGCGACCGCTGCCGCGCCCAGCTCGCCCTCGGGGTCCGCGTCGATCACCTCGTTGAGGGGCCCGCGGTCGATGCGGGACGGCGCTCCGGGGTGGGCGCCCATCCACATCTCGGCCTGGGGCTCGCCGGTGGGTGCGACGCCGAGCAGTTCCGGGATCGCGGTCGTGGAGCCCCAGGCGTAGGGGCGCACGGTGTTGGAGAGGCGGTCCATGTGCTTCCTTGAGTTCTCGGAATCGCGGGCGTTCAGGGGCTCAAGTCTCGCGTGCTCAAGTCTCAGGTGTTCAGGTCTCGCGTGCTCAGGTCTCGCGTGCTCATGTCTCGCGTGCTCATGTCTCGCGTGGTCAGCTGCGGTCGTCCGAGTCCGCCAGAGCCAGATAGACGGCGGCGAAGTCGGTGACGGCGAGGAGTTCGGCGATCGACTCCAGCTCCGTGCCCTCCTCCGGTTCGAGCTCGCTGATCGGGGTGTCGTGGCTGAGCGCCAGTTCGCGGGCGGCGGGCGCGGCGGTGAGGCCGCCGGCCGGGCGGTCGCGCAGGAGTACGACGCGGGCGCGCAGGGCCTGCTGCTCCGTGACACGGTCACGGAAGAAGTCCTCCGGGTCGGCGCCGGCCGCGAGGGCGCCCGCGAGGAGCACGCCGTGGGCCGGGAGCGCCTCGGGGAGCTCGGCGGCGAGGGCGGGTCGGCCGGCCAGCTCGGCCAGTACGGCGGCGAAGCGGCGGCCCGCGGGGGCGGCGGCCGTGCCCTCCGTCCAGATCAGCGGGAGGCTGTCGGCGAGCTCGGCGGCGAGTGTCTTGGCCGGATTGCTGTACGTCGCGATGGCCGGGCCGCAGCGTTCGGCGGTGCTGTCGAGGCGGTCGGCGACCTTGGCGAGGGTCTCCGGGGGCGCCTCGATCAGGCCTACGCGGTCTAGGAGCGCGAGGAGTGGCGTGAACAGCGCCCAGAGGGCACCGGGGCTCGCGGCCTGCGTCTCCTCGTACATCTCGTGCGGGGCGGTGGCCATGGGGACGACGAGGCCGTGCGTACCGTCGACCGCCTCGGAGAGCGGGGAGCGCTGCGGGGCCACGGCGACGACGGTGCAGCCGCGGCGGTACGCCTGCTCGGCGAGGAGGGCGAGGCCGGGTTCGCTGCCGTCGGTGGTCGCGATGAGGAGGAGGTCCACGGAGCCCGCCCAGCCGGGGAGCGCCCAGCGCAGGGCGCCGGCGGCGGGGGCGACGCCGGAGGGGTGCAGGCGGGCGACCGGGGCGGTGGCGCCGGCGAGGGCGCCGACCAGGTCGGCGACGCCGGTGGCGGCGGTGCCGGCCCCGGCGACGAGTACGGCGCGGGGGCGGCCCTCGGGCTTGATCTCGGCGATGCCTGCCTCGGCGGCGTGCCGGGCGGCGGTGCGTACGCGCGCCCCGGCCTCGGCGGCGCCTCTCAGCAGGCCTCGGCGATCGGCTCGGGCCAGGGCGTCCGGGGCGTCGAGGAGCGACTCGTCGAGCATGGGGGTGGGCCTCCGATCGCCGTGCGCGTGCGGGGGATGCGGTGCGGGTGCGGTGTGCAGTTGTACGGGGCGTGGTGCGGGTGCTTGTGCGGGTTACGCGGGGTGGCGCGCCTCGTCGACAAGGAGGACGGGGATTCCGTCCCGGACCGGGTAGGCCAGGCCGCAGTCCTTGCCGGTGCAGATCAGCTCGGGGGTGTCGGCTGCCGTGCGGTCGCTGAGCGGCGCATGGCAGGCCGGGCAGGCGAGGATCTCCAGGAGGCCGGCTTCGAGCGGCATGTGTGAGGTGTCCCTTCGGGCATGCCGCATGTCGAGGGTCGGTCGGACATGCGGTGGCGGTCACGCGGATTGAGCCACGTCAGCGTACCGCTGGGGGGCGGGGTGCGGCTCGTTCTGGGGTGCGGGGCGGGGAACCACCGGGCTGGGGTACGAGTACCCCCAGCCCCCGGTGTCAGGCCGTCGCGCGGACCAGGGTCAGGACCTCGTCGCGGATCTTGGCCATCGTCGCCTCGTCGCGGGCCTCCACGTTCAGGCGCAGCAGCGGCTCCGTGTTCGACGGGCGGAGGTTGAACCACCAGTCCGCCGCCGTCACCGTCAGACCGTCGAGTTCGTCGATCGTCACGCCCTCGCGCGGCTCGAACGCCTCCCTCACCGCCGCCGTACGGCCCGCCTGGTGCTCGACCGTGGAGTTGATCTCGCCGGAGCCCGCGTACCGGTCGTACTGCGCGACCAGCTCGGACAGCGTGCCGTCCTGCCCGCCGAGCGCCGCCAGGACGTGCAGCGCGGCCAGCATGCCCGTGTCCGCGTTCCAGAAGTCGCGGAAGTAGTAGTGCGCCGAGTGCTCGCCGCCGAAGATCGCTCCCGTACGGGCCATCTCCTGCTTGATGAAGGAGTGACCGACCCGCGTACGGGCCGGGGTGCCGCCGTTCTCGCGGACGACCTCCGGGACCGACCACGACGTGATCAGGTTGTGGATCACCGTGCCGCCGGGGTGTTTGGCCAGCTCACGTGCCGCCACCAGCGCCGTGATCGCCGACGGTGAGACGCCCTCGCCCCGCTCGTCCACGACGAAGCAGCGGTCCGCGTCGCCGTCGAAGGCGATGCCCAGGTCCGCGCCTTCGGACCGGACGCGGGCCTGCAGGTCGACGATGTTCGCCGGGTCCAGCGGGTTCGCCTCGTGGTTGGGGAAGGTGCCGTCCAGCTCGAAGTACATCGGTACGAGGGTGACGGGGAGCGACGTGAACACGGTCGGGACCGTGTGGCCGCCCATGCCGTTGCCCGCGTCCACGACCACCTTCAGCGGGCGCATCGCCGACAGGTCCACCAGCGACAGCAGATGCGCCGCGTAGTCGGTGAGGGTGTCCCGCTCCGTCACCGTGCCCCGCTCGGCCGCCGGCTCCGGGGCACCCTGCCCGGACCAGGACTCGACCAGCGCGCGGATGTCCGCCAGACCCGTGTCCTGGCCCACCGGCGCCGCGCCGGCCCGGCACATCTTGATGCCGTTGTACTGCGCCGGGTTGTGCGAGGCGGTGAACATCGCGCCCGGCAGGTCGAACTTCCCCGAAGCGAAGTACAGCTGGTCCGTCGAGCACAGCCCGATCAGGGTGACATCCGCGCCGCGTGCCGCGGCCCCGCGCGCGAACGCCCCCGAGAGACCGGGCGACGACGGCCGCATGTCATGGCCGACGACAATCGCCTCCGCGGCTGTCACCTGGACGAAGGCCGCCCCGAACAGTTCGGCCAGCGCCTCGTCCCACTGATCCGGCACCACCCCGCGGACGTCGTACGCCTTCACGATCTGCGACAGATCAGCAGTCACGGGCCCAACCCTCCTGAAGTCTCTGCGGTCACCTCAAAGCCTCAAACTACCCGCACCGATCAAGACCGCATCCGGCCCAGGACCATCGTGCTGTGTGCCTTCACGATCACGCACGTCGCGAAGAGCTGTCAGAGGCTCCAACACCGCTCTGTTGTCAGCGGGTTGAGGGGTCTCGGCGCTCAGGATTCCGGGGAGCGCAGCACCCGCAGATGGCCGCGGCGCGCGACCTCCATCGGATCCGCCGTCCGGCGGCCGTTCTGCGCTCCGGCCCCGGGCGCCCGCCCCTGGGGGCGAGCCGCTTCGCGTACGGCATTGGCGAGCGCCTCGAGATCGTCGCCACTGGGGCGGGCAGGGGCGGAACCGTCGGTGAGCCGCACGACGTCCCAGCCACGGGGGGCGGTCAGGCGCTCACTGTGCTCGGCGCACAGGTCGTAACAGTGGGGCTCGGCGTAGGTGGCGAGCGGGCCGAGGACCGCAGTCGAGTCGGCATAGACGTACGTCAGTGTCGCGACGGCAGGGCGGCCGCACGCGGTGCGCGAACAGCGACGTACAGGGCTCACGACGTTGGACGGTACCGCACTCTTGAGCGGGCTGCGACGACTCTCCACCAGGTCACTCCACCGTGTCGTGCTGTGACGTCGGACCTACCGGCGCCCCGGGCAACTGCCCTGACCTGCACGGGAAGAGAAGCGCGCCGGCGACGACCACCCGTGACCCGGTCATGACTTGGGGTAAATAAGGTCAATCGCGATAAGATCTCCGATCGCGGGCCGGTGTGCAAGCGGGCTCAAGCTTGGCTTGAATGCTCATTTAGCGACATGCCCCCTCCACGGAGCGCGTGGCCGATCGCCGCACTCCGGAGAGAGCTACCCTGCGTCAGTGATGGACAGTCCCGTACCGCCCCGCCCGACCGAACCACGGCCGCGCCGCCGCGACCGCCACGGCCGCGGTATGCGGGGTCCGGTCGCACCGCCCCAGGTGCCCCTCGCCGCAAGTCGCTCCGAGTCCTTCCGCGACCTGGTGCAGGACTCGGTGGAACGGCTGGAACGGCGCTGGCCACAACTGGCCGATGTCGATTTCCTCGTACTGGACGTGCCGGGCGCACCGGAGGAGTCGGTACCGCTGGGCAGCTCGGCACCCGCGGACAAGGAACGGCCGGCCCGGATCGTGGTCTACCGGCGGCCTGTCGAGATCCGTACGAAGAATCGCGATGAGCGGGCCATGCTGGTGCACGAGGTGGTCGTGGAGCAGGTGGCGGAGCTGCTGGGGCTGGCGCCGGAGTCGGTCGACCCGCGTTACGGGCAGGAATGACGAATGAAAGCTGACAGATTTCAAAATCTGCCGGCTGTCATTCGTTAGCCCGTCGCTGTCAGCCCGTCGCTGTCAGCGCGCCGCCGTCAGTCGCCAAGGACCGACAGGTCCTGCTCGGCCTCCGGCACTGCCACCGTCCCTCTGCCGTCCGGCAGCGTCTGCACCGTGAACATCGGGATGCCGTCCTGCGGCAGCGCCAGCGTGCGCGACGCGTGTACCGGGCCGCCCGACACCGTCTCGACCGTCAGCGCGTACGAGCCCTTCAGCCCGGCCGGGACCGGCGGGGTGGTGACGGCCAGCGTCGTACCGGCCTTGACCGTGTATGTCCTGACGACCTGGGTGCCCCCCTCCGTACCCGCCGATGCGATGACCTTGACCTGAGCCGCCGCGCCCGGCGCGGTCAGCGAGAGAGTCGAGCCCTTGGCGCGGTTGTCGGCGGCGGTCGCCCGCTCCCCCACCGGGACGGTTGCCGGAATGAACGCGACCTCCTGCTTGTCGCCCTTGCCGCGCACGACGCGCAGCGCCGCAACCACCGGGGTGGCGCGGCCGCTCTGGGCCGGACTGAGGATCAGCGATCCGGCCTCGCCCTTGGTGACGTCCCGCAGGTCGACGGCCGCGGTCATCCCGGACTTGACGTGCAGCGTCTCGTGTCCGGCCGGGGTGATCCGGCCGGTCGCGCCCGCCAGTTGCACCTTCAGGTCGGCGTCGTCGTCGCCGGGTGCGAAGGCCACCAGCTGTACCGAGGTGGCGTCCGCCGGAATGCCGGGCAGCACCAAGGTGCCCGACGGGTCGGCCGATGCGGCCAGCCAGTCGCTGCCCGTCTTGTCGTCGGCGGCACGGACCACGGCGCCCACGCGGCCCGTACGGGTCGTGACATGGACGGTCACATCCCCGGCGGGGTCCGCGGTCAGGGTGGACAGCAGCACCGGGACGCTCGATCCGGCCGGGACCGGGATGCCCTCGGTCAGCGTGGTCTTGAGGGTGCCGTCCTTGCCGTACAGCTCGATGTCGGCGACGGCGGGTGTGTCGTCCGGGTTGGTGAGGTGGACGTAGTCCTGGCGCGCTTCGGCGGTGGACGCTCCGGGAAACCAGAAGTCGGTGTCGGGCGCGGTGCAGCTGACGCCGAGCAGGCCGCGCGCGCCGCCCGCGGTGACCGTGGTGGTCTGCTGGGCGGTCCAGCCGGGGGCGAGGCTGCCGGTGGCCGTGCCGACGAGCGCGGGGGTTTCGCCGCCGCTCGCCTTGGCGGCGACCGGCTTGCCGGGCTCCTTCAGCGCGAGCAGGGCCTTGTCCTGCCCCGGCTTCTTGACGCCCTTCGCGGCGTCACCCGCCTTCGCCCCGTCCTTCTTCGGTTCGGTCTCGGTGTCGGGGGCGGCCAAGGTGGCGGCGGACGGCTTGAGTTCGGCCTTGCTCTCGTTCGCCGCGCCGTCCTTCGCCACGCCGGTCTTCCCCGCCGGGGTGAAGGCCGTGTACGCGGTCTCGGAAAGTTCGGAGCCGCTGGGCGCGGGGCAGAGCAGGCTGGAGCGTTCGACGGGCATCCGCGCCGGGGCCTTCGCTTCCGCCGCCGAACCGCTGTCGGGTGCGGTGAGGGCCGCGAATCCGGTGACCGCTGCGAGGGCGACGGTGGTCGCGATCAGGGAGATGGTCGTGCGCTTCACTCTGACTCGCCTCGCGATGTGTTGCCGGGATGGCCGGGGTGCTGGTCGGTCTCGCTGCCGTCGGCGTAGGGCTGCCCGGCCTGCTGTCCGGTCTGCTGTCCGGCCTGCTGTCCGTAGGCGTAGGGGTCGTACTGCCCCTCCTGGTACTGCTGCCCGTCGCCGTACTGCCCGTCCGGGTAGGGAGCGGGCTGGTACGGGTCCGCTTGGTAGGGGTCGGCCTGGTACGGCTGCTGCTGGTACTGCTCGCCGACGCTGTACTGCTGCTGCTGGTCGCCGCCGTACTGGTACTGCTGCTCGTTGCTGTACGGAGTGGCGTATCCGGCGTCCGCGTACGCCTGCGCGTCCCATTCGCCGTGCTGCTGCTGGGGCACCGCCGCGTACGGCGCCGGCTGGTGCTCGTCCTGCTGCTCGTCCTGCTGCTGACCGAAGACGTCCGGTTCCACGAACGCCGCGGCCTGCGGAGCCACACCCGCCTCCGGCTCCAGCTCCGTCTCCGACCCGGCCTCCGCCTGGGCGCGCAGCCTGCGGGCCCTGCGGCCTTCACCCTCGACCGGCTGTGCCGGTACAGCGATCTCCTCCTCGGGCAGGTCGTCGTCGATCTCCCGCCGCCTGCCGGGCAGTGCGAGCACCAGCAGCACCAGGGCGAGCGCGCCCTGGGCCCAGATCCAGCCGGTGTGGGTGGCGGGGTCGTCGTAGGTCAGGTCGAGCCGGCCGCCCTCGGCGGGGAGTTCGAAGCCCTGGGCCCAGCCGTCGACGGCTGTCTTCTTGAGTACGCGGCCGTCCAGCGTGGCCTGCCAGCCGTCGTCCGCGCGGTCAGCGATGCGCAGTACGCGGCCGGACGCTCCGGCCGGGATCTTGGCGTGGGCCTCGACGGCGTCGGAGGCGACGGGCAGCGGTTCGCCCTTGCCGGAGACGATGGTGGCCCGGGCGACCTGGCGGTCGACGCGCCACAGTGCGCTGCCGTCGAGCTGGCTGAGCCTGCTGAGGCCGGGGGTGGCGTCGAGAACGCGGCTGGTCTGGCGCGGTACTCCGTCGCGTACGAGCACGTACCGGACCGCGAAGCCGCTGAGCTCGCTGGTCTGGTCGGCGCCGGAGCCCGCGACGAGATTGGCGACGATCTTGTCGAGCCGGGCGTCGCCGCCACCCGCCTCGGCGAGTTCGGCGTCGCCGAGGCGGCCGCCGGAGCCGCGTACGAGGGTGTACGAGACCTTGGCGGCCGAGCTGCCGCCGAGCACGAGGGTGCGCGGCTGGTCGCGGGTGTCGCTCTCTTCGGCGACGAAGGCGGGCACCTGGACGGGGTCGCGCCTCTCCAGGGGGCCTGCGGCGCCAGTGAGCATCCAGTTGGCGGCGGCGAGGAGGGGGGCGATGCCTGCGGCGAGTGCGATGAGTACGGCGACGGGCTGGCGCCAGCCGAAGTTCTGGGCGGCGACGCGGCTGCGGCCGCCTTCGCCGCCGAGTACGGCGGCGGCGAGGAGTGCGATGCCGTAGACGAGGGTTGCGGGTCCTGCCCAGCCCGAGCCGTTGGCGATGGCGGCGAAGATCAGCCCGACCAGCGCCACGGCCCAGGAGGCACGGATCGCGAACTGCCGCTCGCCGCGCAGCAGGGCTGCGAGCGCCGCGAGCACGATGCCGATGAGCAGGATGCCGCCCGCTGCCTTGGGACCGCCGGGGCTGATGCCGAGGAGGTCGAGCGCGGAGGCCGATCCGGCCCCGAATTCCAGTCCGGCTTCGCGGAAGAAGGCGGACGGGCCGGTCAGCAGGGTCAGCGACCAGGGGGCGAGGATGAGCAGCGGGGTGCCGACGGCGGCGAGGAAGCGCAGTCCGTAGGCGGTGATGTCGTCGCGGCGCAGTACGAGGACGGCGAGGCCGAGGACGAGCGCGATCGGCCACACGATGGGTGTGAACGCCATGGCGAGGGTGAGCAGGAGTGCGTACGCCCAGGTGGCGCGCCAGCTGCCACGCCCACTGCCGCTGCTGCGCAGTCCGTGGGCGGCGACGCCCGCGCGCGCGATGAGCGGCAGCAGGATGGCGAGGACGGCGGTGCCGAGGCGTCCGGTGGCGAGTGCACCGGTCGCTGCGGGCAGGAAGGCGTACGCGATGCTCGCCCAGGCCCGCAGCAGCCGGGATTCGACGATGGGGCGGGAGGCGAAGTAGGCGGTGAGTCCGGCGAGCGGGACCGAGCAGACGAGCAGCACGGTGAGGGCGAAGCCGGTGGAGCCGAGGAAGAGCGTGGACAGGCCCGCCAGTACCGCGAGGTAGGGCGGTGCGGTCTGGGTGCCGCCGGTGCCGAGGGGGTGCCAGTTGTCGGCGTAGCGGGACCAGAGGTCGGAGACGTCGGCGGGGGCGGGCAGCAGTGCGCCGCCTGCGAGTGCGCCGCTGCCGAAGAGGCCGCGGCAGGCGACGACCGAGACGAGGAGCAGGAGGGCGAAGAGGACCGGTCCCGGCTTGCGGGCGATTTTCTTCAGGCGTGCGAACTGTTCGATCTCGAGGAAGTCCGCGTCGTCCCCGCCGGGTCCTGATTCGACGACGCCGTGGCGTGAGCCGCCGGAGTCGGCGTCGGAGCCGCCGCCGATGTGGCCTGCGACCTGTTCGACGGTGGCGCGGATGGTCGCGCCGGGCGGCGGGAAGAGGGGGCGCAGTTCGCCCGCTTCGACGGCGCCGCCTTCTCTGGCTCGTCTGCGGCGTCCGGCGATGATCCGTTCGGGCCGCAGCAGAGTGCCGAAGAGTCCCATGACTTCGTCGACGGCCTGGCCGGGGACCTTGCCGACGAGGTAGGCGAGAGTGCGCAGCAGGGTGCCGATGACGATGCGCAGGAGTACGTACGGGAGTGCGGCACCGCGCGCGTTGGCGAGGAGGGTGTAGACGGCGCCGGCCTTGTCGACGCGGTGGGGGCTGGTGACGGAGCGGCCGGCGCAGTCGACGGTGCGGCGTTCGCGGGCCGAGGCCTCGGCGTGCCGCATGACGGCGTCGGGGGCGATGAGGACGCGGTGTCCGGCGGCGTGGGCGCGCCAGCACAGGTCGACGTCGTCGCGCATGAGGGGCAGGCGCCGGTCGAAGCCGCCGAGCTGGTCGAAGACGTCGCGGCGGATGAGCATTCCGGCGGAGGAGACGGACAGGACGGAGCGGGTCTGGTCGTGCTGTCCCTGGTCCTGTTCGCGCCGGTCGAGTCCGGTCCAGCGGCGTCCGCTGTTGGCGATGGAGACGCCGGCTTCGAGGAGTTGTTTGCGGTCGTACCAGCCGCGGAGTTTGGGGCCGACGATGGCCGCGTATTCGTCGGAGTCGGCGACGCGCAGGAGTTCGGCGAGGGCGCCGGGTTCGGGTGCGCTGTCGTCGTGGAGGAGCCACAGCCATTGGACGGGTTCGCCGTGGGGCAGCTCGGGCATGTCGTAGGCGTCGTCGCGCCAGGTCCTGCTGACCGGGTCCCAGCCGCTGGGCCGCTTCAGGTAGGGCAGCTCGTCGGGGGTGAGTACGCCCGCGGTGCGGGCGGCCTCGTCGACGGCGGTGCCGAAGCCGGTGCGGCGGGCGAGGTGCAGTACGCGTTCGGCGCCGAGGGCTTCGGTGACCAGCCGCGCGGAGTCGTCGGCGCTGCCGGTGTCGGCGGCGATGACGTTCTGTACGGGGCGTTCCTGGCCGAGCAGTCCGGCGAGGGCGTCGGGGAGCCAGCGTGCACCGTCGTGGGAGACGAGCACGGCGGTGACGACATGCCGCGGGAACTCTGGCGGGTGTGCGGGAACAAACGCGGCTGTGGTGGGGGACATTGAGGTACGGGCCCTCCGGCCGGGGGGTCGCCCCGTAGGGGCGTTGGAGCGTCTCGGACGGGGCCCCACACTAACGGTATGAAAAAGCGCTGCGGCGCGAAGCGCCTCGGTGGGGGGTGGCGGTCGGGCGACGGGTGGGACAGAGCGGTCCGCCGACTGCTGAGAGTGCGCAGTCGGCGGACCGTGGTTTACGTACTGACTTGTGGTGTTTGGTCTGGTCTCGGGCAGTACTGTCGCCCCGGGTATCGGTGCGGTGTTCAGACGGCGGCCTTCTTCAGTCGGCGGCGTTCACGTTCGGACAGGCCGCCCCAGATGCCGAATCGCTCGTCGTTGGCGAGGGCGTACTCGAGGCATTCGGAGCGGACTTCGCAGGCGAGGCAGACCTTCTTGGCCTCGCGGGTGGAACCGCCCTTCTCGGGGAAGAAGGACTCGGGATCGGTCTGCGCGCACAACGCGCGCTCCTGCCAGCCGAGTTCCTCGTCCGCGTCCTCGACCAGCAGTTGTTCGAACAGCTCGGTCATGTGCGCCCCTCGTCTGTCTCTTACGTCCCCGTGGTGTCGCCGTTATCCGTTTCGACCGAACGACACGAGTGAAATTACAAGTGTGTGGCTCCGGGCCAGTCAAGCCGAGATCTGCTATCGGGCCCGGTATTCACTCTGCGGAACCAAAGTTATGCGGAAAGTGTTCAAATCATCAAAAACCTGACACATGCCAGCGGCCTGCTCTCCACTCACCTCCTCACACAGAGAAAGACGTCGCAGGGTTCGATCATGTTGCCCGTCGAGCCACTGAAGCGATCCGGATCACAGTCCGGTCACGGAGCCACAACGGCGTTTGCGAGCGCGGTTGCTGCGCCATGTCTCCGCAGCCGCGACCGCACAAACCTTTCTCCGCCTCCAGTAACCGGATGAGGTGAAACATTGCCGCCAAATCGGGCATTGGGTTGACAGTAATGAGCCCACACGTCACCTTTGATTCCATGCCAGTGACCTCAGCGCCCTCCGCGACCCCACTCCGTGGGTTCCGCAGCGCTGTCCAGGCTCGCTGTTGCTGTTCCAGCTGTTGATGCCCTAGCGCTCCAGCACCTTCACCGCATTGCGGCTCAGCCCGCATTCCCCCGAGCTCCGACCGGGGGAACCCCAGCACTGCAACTCACGTTCTCTGCCGAGGAACCACCGCACCCATGAACAGCGACAGCGACCTCCAGATCGCCGGCGACATCCTCGCCGTACAGCACCTTCTCCAGCCCGCCCGCGAGCACCCGGCCACCGTCGCCGAGTTCGTCGGCCTCGCCCGCTCCATCGCCGCCGACCGCGCGCAGTGGGCCCACCTCGTCCAGTACGACACCGCCACCCGCTGGTACCACCGGCTGCGCACCGGCCCCGGCTACGAGGTGTGGCTGCTGTCCTGGGTCCCCGGACAGGGCAGCGGGCTGCACGACCACGGCCTGTCCTGCGGTGTGCTGAGCGTCCTCGACGGCGAGCTCACCGAGCGCAGCGAAGGAACCTCCCGGGCGCTGGCCGCCGGCGCACAGCGGGTGTTCGCGCCCGGCTATGTGCACGAAGTGGTCAATGACGCACTCGAGCCGGCCGTCAGTCTGCACATCTACTACCCGGGTCTGACCGAGATGCCGATGCACAGCGCGCAGTGCTCCCCGGCCCACCGGGACGTCGTACCCGCCTGACAAACTGTCCGTATGCGCATTGTGGTTTTGGCCGGCGGCATCGGCGGCGCCCGTTTCCTCCGCGGCCTCAAGCAGGCCGCGCCCGACGCGGACGTCACGGTGATCGGCAACACCGGTGACGACATCCATCTGTTCGGACTGAAGGTCTGCCCCGACCTCGACACCGTGATGTACACCCTGGGCGGTGGCATCAACGAGGAGCAGGGCTGGGGGCGTACCGACGAGAGCTTCCGCGTCAAGGAGGAGCTCGCGGCGTACGGAGTGGGACCCGAGTGGTTCGGGCTCGGCGACCGTGACTTCGCGACGCACATCGTCCGTACGCAGATGCTGGCCGCGGGCTATCCGCTCAGCGCGGTGACCGAGGCGCTCTGCGCGCGCTGGAACCCGGGTGTGCGGCTGCTGCCGATGTCCGACGACCGCGTCGAGACGCATGTCGCCGTCGAGGTGGAGGGCGAGCGCAAGGTCATCCACTTCCAGGAGTACTGGGTGAGGCTGCGGGCGTCCGTGGCGGCTGAGGCCGTCGTCCCGGTGGGCGCGGACCAGGCAAAGCCGGCGCCGGGGGTCCTTGAGGCGATCGCCGCAGCCGACGTCATCGTCTTCCCGCCGTCCAACCCCGTGGTCAGCGTCGGCACGATCCTGGCGGTGCCGGGGATCCGCGAGGCGATCGCGGAGGCCGGTGTTCCGGTGGTGGGCCTGTCCCCCATCGTCGGGGACGCGCCCGTGCGCGGGATGGCCGACAAGGTGCTGGCGGCAGTGGGCGTGGAGGCGACGGCCGCGGCCGTCGCCCAGCACTACGGCTCGGGGCTGCTGGACGGCTGGCTGGTCGACACGGTGGACGCGGGCGCGGTGGCCGAGGTCGAAGGGGCGGGGATCCGCTGCCGGGCCGTACCGCTGCTGATGACGGATGTGGACGCGGCCGCGGAGATGGCGCGGCAGGCGCTCGCGCTGGCCGAGGAGGTACGGGCGTGAGCTCGCCTTCTCCCTCATCCTCGCCCTCTCCCTCGTCCTCCCCGGCTCCCTCGTACCGGGTCTGGGCGCTGCCGGGTCTGGGTGAGGTCCGGCCGGGCGACGACCTCGCGAAGCTGATCATCGCCACCTCGCCCGGGCTCGTGGACGGCGATGTCCTGCTCGTCACCTCGAAGATCGTGAGCAAGGCCGAGGGGCGGATCGTCGAGGCGGCGGACCGCGAGGCGGCGATCGACGCGGAGACGGTACGGGTGGTCGCGCGACGCGGGCCCCTTCGTATCGTCGAGAACCGGCAGGGCATGGTGATGGCCGCGGCCGGCGTCGACGCGTCCAACACCCCTGCCGGGACAGTGCTGTTGCTGCCCGCCGATCCTGATGCCTCGGCGCGGGCGATCCGCGAAGGGCTGCGGGCGGCGCTGGGCGTCGACGTCGGCGTGATCGTCACGGACACCTTCGGGCGGCCCTGGCGCAACGGTCTGACGGATGTCGCGATCGGCGCGGCCGGAGTGCGGGTGCTGGACGATCTGCGGGGCGGGACTGATGCGCACGGCAATCCCCTGAGCGCGACCGTCGTCGCCACCGCGGACGAACTGGCCGCCGCCGGCGACCTGGTGAAGGGCAAGGCCGACGGCCTGCCGGTCGCAGTGGTGCGCGGCCTGGCCCATGTGGTGGCCGATGACGCGGAAGGCGCCCGGGCGATGGTGCGGGTCGCGGCCGACGACATGTTCCGCCTCGGCACTTCGGAGGCGGTACGGGAGGCGGTGACCCAGCGCCGGACGGTGCGGGAGTTCACCGACGAGCCGGTGGACGGCGGCGCGGTACGGCGGGCGGTCGCGGCCGCGGTGACGGCTCCGGCGCCGCATCACACGACGCCGTGGCGGTTCGTACTGCTCGAATCCGCGTCGTCCCGCACCGAGTTGCTGGACGCGATGCGCGACGCGTGGATCACGGACCTGCGCCGCGACGGCAAGTCGGAGCAGTCCGTCGCGAAGCGGGTGAAGCGGGGCGATGTCCTGCGCAGGGCGCCGTACTTGGTGGTCCCCTGCCTGGTGATGGACGGCTCGCACCACTACGGCGACGCGCGCCGGGACGCCGCGGAGCGCGAGATGTTCGTGGTCGCGGCGGGCGCGGGCGTCCAGAATTTCCTGGTGGCGCTGGCGGGCGAGCGGCTCGGCTCGGCGTGGGTGTCCTCGACGATGTTCTGCCGCGAGGTCGTACGGGACGTGCTCGGGCTGCCGGAGGAGTGGGACCCGATGGGCGCGGTGGCGGTGGGCCATGCGGCCGCACCGGCGAAGGAGCGCCCGGCGCGGGCTACGGAGGACTTCATCGCGGTGCGGTGAGGGTCCGATACGGAAAGGGGAGGCCGCGAGTCCTCCCTACAGGGCGCCGATGTCGCCGCGCGGCATCTTCGGGGTGCGGCGGGGCGGGGTGCGGCCGCTCAGGAGGATGAGGCGGGCGGCGCGGTGGCGCTGGCCCGCGTAGGGGGCGAGCAGTTCGAGCATCGCCGCGTCGTCGGCGTTGCGGTCGCCCGCGAGTGCGTAGCCGACGATGCCGGGCAGGTGGAGGTCGCCGACGGTTACCGCGTCGGGGGCGCCGTTGCTGCGCTGGACCGTTTCGGCGGAGGTCCAGGGGCCGATGCCGGGGATCAACTCCAGCCGTTCCTGGGCCTGTTGGGGCTCCATCGCCGCGGCCTCCTCCAGTCGGCGGGCGACGCGGACAGCGCGCAGGATGGTGGAGGCGCGCTTGTTGTCGACGCCTGCGCGGTGCCACTCCCAGGAGGGGATCAGCGCCCAGGTGCGGGGGTCGGGCATGACGTACATGCGCGCGTCGGGGCCTGGGGCGGGCTCGCCGTACTTCCGTACGAGCAGCCGCCAGGCGCGGTACGCCTCGTCCGTGGTGACCTTCTGCTCCAGGATCGAGGGGATCAGGGCTTCGAGGACCAGCGAGGTGCGGGTCAGGCGCAGGCCGGGGCGGCGGTGCTGGGACGCGGCGACGAGGCGGTGGCGCGGGGTGAACGCGGCGGGGTCGTCCGCCTCGCCGAGCAGGGCGGGCAGGTGCTCCAGCAGCCACTCGGCGCCCGGGCCCCATGCCTCGGCCTCGGCCTCGTCGGTGCCCGCGGCCGCGCGCAGGGCGACGCGGAGGGTGCCGGGGCCGGCGGGCGTGCGGCTGGCGCGCCAGACGGAGCCGTCGGGGGTGGTACGGAAGGTGGGATCTGCGGGCCCGCGGCAGAGCGGGCCGAGTACGAGCCCGAGGTCGAGGGGGCCGGGGGGTGTCCAGCGGCGGGTGTGGGCGGCGGTGACCTGGCGGGGGATGGCTTTGGGCATGGGGGTGTGGCCGCCGCGCACGGTGGTGCGGGTGGGTTGGTTCGGTGCGAAGCGTCCTGCCACGGTGTACGAGACTACGGGCTCGGGCCGCCTGCGGGGGGGCGCCCCCAGGCCCCCGTACGGCCTTCGGCCGTGTCCTCAATCGCCGGACGGGCTGACTTTGTCAGCCCCCTCCGGCGAGGCTCAGTCTCACTGGTCCGAGGAGAACCGGACCGACGACGCCGGGAGTACCGCGTCGCACCACACCCGCGCGCCCTCGCGCAGTTCGTTGTCCTCGCCCACCACCGCGCCGTCGCCGATCACCACGCCCGACAGAACCGTCCGGGCGCCGACCCTCGCGCCGGCGCCGATCAGGGAGGCGGAGATCACCGCGCCCTCCTCGACGATCGCGCCCTCCAGGACTGCGCTGCCGTCGATGCGGGCGCCTTCGGCGATCACCGCGTTCGAGCCGATGACCGTGCCGCCCGTCAGCTTGGCGTCGGCGGCCACCGTCGCCGACGGCAGCACCAGACGGTCGCCGCAGCGGCCCGGGACCGCCGGGGACGGGGCGCGGCCCAACACCAGGTCGGCCGAGCCGCGGACGAAGGCCTGCGGGGTGCCGAGGTCCAGCCAGTACGTGGAGTCGACCATGCCCTGCAGGTGGGCTCCCGACGACAGCAGGCCGGGGAAGGTTTCGCGTTCCACCGAGACCGGCCGGCCGGCCGGGATCGTGTCGATGACCGAGCGCCGGAAGACGTACGCCCCCGCGTTGATCTGGTCGGTGACGATCTCCTCGGGCGTCTGGGGCTTCTCGAGGAAGGCCGTCACCCGGCCGGTCGCGTCCGTCGGGACCAGGCCGAAGGCCCGCGGGTCCTCGACCCGGGTCAGGTGGAGCGAGACGTCCGCGCCCGACGACTGGTGGGTCGAGACCAGTGCCGCGATGTCCAGGCCCGTCAGGATGTCGCCGTTGAAGATCAGCACCGGGTCCTCGGGGCCCGAGTGGAGCCGGGACGCGACATTGCGGATCGCCCCGCCCGTGCCGAGCGGCTCCTCCTCGGTGACGTACTCCAGGTGGAGGCCGAGCGCGGAGCCGTCGCCGAAGTACGGCTCGAAGACCTCCGCCAGGTACGACGTCGCCAGCACGATGTGCTCGACCCCCGCCGCCTTCGCCCGTGCCAGCTGGTGCGTGAGGAAGGGGACGCCCGCCGCCGGAACCATCGGCTTCGGCGTGTGGACCGTCAGCGGCCGCAGCCGCGAGCCCTTGCCGCCGACCAGGAGGATCGCTTCTGTCACCGTGTCGTCTCTGCTTCCTGATGGGGCCGGCATGGTCACTCGTTCGAGACCGGCAAGTGTATGCAGGGGTCGGTGCGTTCCCCGTCAGCCACGTCCCTGGTACCTGGCCGAGGCGGTCCGGGCGGTGCCGAGCTTGCTGTAGAGGCGGCCTCCCGGACAGTCCGTGAGGAAACCGTCCCGGTGCCCGGAGATGACGTTGAAGCTGACCTTCTTGCCCTTCTTGTACTTCCCGCTCCCCCCTGATGTCAGCGTCACCTTGCCGCGCGGGTTGGCACCGAACAGTCCGAGCTTCCAGGCGGCCAGCCGGGCGACCGCGGTCACCGCGGCCGCGGGCGGGGTGGAGGAACTGTACGTGCCGAGCACGGCGATGCCCATGCTGTTCGTGTTGAAACCCAGGGTGTGTGCGCCGAGCACCGCCTTGGCCACACCTCCCGCACGGCCTTCGTAGATGTTTCCGCACTTGTCGACGGCGAAGTTGTAGCCGAAATCGCGCCAGCCGCTGCTCACGACGTGGTAGCGGTAGATACTGCGCAGGACTGAGGGCGCCTGCTTGCACGTATAGCTGTTGCCGGTGGCGGTGTGGTGCACGAAGGCGGCCTTCACGGACTTCGTGTAGACGAAGCCCTTCTCGCGCAGCGACTCGCTGGCGCCCCATCCCTTGCGCGTGATGATGCGCGGGCGGGGTCCGATGTACGGCTTCGCGCCGGCGGCGTCGGGCTGAGCCCTGGGCTGGACCTCAGGCGGGACCTCGGCCTGAGCCTCAGGCTGGACCTCGGGCTGAGCCTCGGGTTGAGCCTCCGTCTCCGATCGGGACAGGGCCGGGAGCACGGTCGGGGACATCGGGGGTGCCACCTCGGCACGATTCGCACCCGACTGGCCGTCAGCGAGCTCCTCGCCGGGGTTGACCAGTTCCAGGCGCAGCCCCGCCGGCAGCGGCGCCTGATGCTCCGCCTCGGCCCGTACGCGTACCTCCACGCCGTCCGACTCCCCGACCCAGAGCGGCGCCGTGGAACCGCGCACCTTCCCCGAATCGCCCTCCGCGGTGCCGGGGTCCGCGCCGTGCTCGTGGTTGTGGGTCTCGACGTCCTGCCAGCCGGACCAGGTCTGGGACCCGGTGGCCCGGGTGCGGACCTGGACGGTGCCGTGCAGTTCGGCGTTCACGTCGTCCCAGACGACGCCGACCATCGAGAACGGTCCCACGTCACGCTCGGTCAGACCCTGTTCCGCCGTTTGGCTCAAGGACCGGGCGGACCGGTCCGGGGCGGCTATGCGCGCGAGCGGCAGGGACTGGGTGGAGCCGGGCAGATCCGGCACTTGCGGGGGCGCAGCGACTGCGCCGACGGTCAGCGAGAGCGGCAGTACAAGCGCGGCTGAGCACGCGACGCCGATCGAAGAAGCTAGGTATCCACGCATGAATCCGATCCTGGGGCCGGCCCCAGGACCGTGCTCCCCGGGGAACTGACGGCCCATCGGTCCGACCGGGTGTACGCCGTCACCGGTACGGCGGCCCCTCCGGCACCCCGGCGCGTACGCTTGCGCGGGTGAACGCCAGCGACCGTACCCCTGCCGACCTGCTGCGATCCGCGCTCGCCGCGGACCCGGCGCGCCCCCTGGTCACCTTCTACGACGACGCCACCGGTGAGCGCGTCGAATTGTCCGTGGCCACCTTCGCCAATTGGGTGGCCAAGACGGCGAATCTGCTCCAGGGCGATCTTGCCGCCGCGCCCGGCGACCGGCTCGCGCTGCTGCTGCCGGCGCACTGGCAGAGCGCGGTGTGGCTGCTCGCCGCCTCCTCGGTCGGGGTGACCGTGGAGGTGGGCGGCGACCCCGCGGACGCGGATCTGGTCGTCAGCGGCCCGGACACGCTGGAAGCGGCGCGGGCCTGTTCCGGGGAGCGGGTGGCTCTGGCGCTGCGACCGCTGGGCGGCCGTTTCCCGCAGCCGCCGGCGGGCTTCGCGGACTACGCGGTGGAGGTGCCGGGCCAGGGCGACCGTTTCGCCCCATACGCACCGGTGGACCCGGACGCGCCCGCACTCGCGGTCGGCGGCCTGGAACTGACGGGCGTCCAGCTGGTCGGGCGGGCTCGCGCGGACGCGGCCGAATTGGGCCTTGCGCCCGGCTCACGGCTGCTGTCCGGACGTGCGTACGACTCCTGGGACGGGCTGTCCGCCGGGCTGTTCGCACCTCTCGTGGCCGGTGGGTCCGTGGTGCTGTGCCGAAACCTCGGGGAGCTGTCCCAAGAGGGCCTCGACAAGCGGGTCGAGAGCGAGCGGGTCACCAACACCGCGGTATGACAAGCCTCCGAGGTCCACTCGTGTGGCGCACACACGGGCCGAGCCCCCGGGACTGAGCGTCAACTCCGGTGGATGATCGGCGATACACGTGCTTCAACGCACAACCAAGCGCCAGGTTCCGCCGTCTAGTCCTGCGATCGGCGACCCAGCGCGCCGCCGACGCCACGAAGGATGGACGCAGACGTGACGGAAAGTGCTGGCACGCCCGCCGAACCGGACAGACCGGCCGAGGACGAGCCGCCGACCGGGGCGTCTGGGCGATCGGACGCCGGGGCGGCCGGTGCGGCCGGATCGGCCGCGGGCGGCGCGGGCGGGACGAGCAGTGCCGAGCCCGGCTCGGACAAGACCGCCGCGAGCGAGCCCGGCACGGACAAGACCGCCGCAAGCGAGCCCGGCTCGGACAAGCCCGGCACCGCCGACGCCTCGCAGGGCGGAGACGGTACGGACAGCGCGCCGCAGGACAAGGCCGCGGCCGAGACGGCCGACGGCACAGCGGCCGCTGCCGAGGGCCTGCCCGGCCACGCCGCAGAAGCCGCCCCTGTCGCCGAGACCGCCGCCGACGACGACGACGAAGCTGCTTCCGTCGGCACGACGGCCGACCTTGACGGCACTGCCGCCCCCGACATCCCGCCGGGCTCCGACACCGACGCCGACACCGAACCCCCCAACCGCAAGCACCACTGGCTCCGTTGGGTCGCCCTCGGGACCTCCCTCGTTCTGCTCGCCGCCGCGGCTGTCGGGTGGTGGTTCTACCGCAAGCTCGACGGCAACATCACCACCGACACCACCGCCGCCGCCGAGCTCGAGACGTACGAGAAGGAGCGGCCCACCCCCGTCGCACTCGACGCGCAGAACATCCTGCTCCTCGGCTCCGACACCCGCTCCGGCGACAACAGCAAGTACGGCCGCGACGACGGCGGCAGTCAGCGCTCCGACACCACGATCCTGCTGCACATCGCCGCCGACCGGCGGAGCGCCACGGCCATTTCCATCCCGCGCGATCTGATGGTGTCCATCCCGAGCTGCCGCAAGCCGGACGGCACGCGCACGAAGAAGCAGTTCTCGCAGTTCAACTGGGCGTTCGAGTTCGGCGGGACGGCCTGCACGATCCGTACCGTCGAGCGCTTCACCGGCATCCGCGTCGACCACCACATGGTCGTGGACTTCAGCGGCTTCAAGGACATGGTCGACGCCGTGGACGGCGTGGAGGTCTGCCTCAAGGAGCCGATCGACGACGCCGACGCGCATCTCAGGCTCCCGGCCGGCAAGCAGACACTCAACGGCGAGCAGGCCCTCGGTTTTGTACGCGCCCGCAAGTCCATCGGCAACGGCAGCGACACGGAACGTATGGACCGCCAGCAACAGTTCCTCGCCGCGCTCGTCAAGAAGATGCAGAGCAACGGCGTAATGCTCAATCCGACCCGGCTCTACCCGGTGCTGGACGCGGCCACCAAGTCGCTGACCACCGACCCGGGTCTGGACTCTCTGAGGGATCTGTACGACCTCACGCGCTCACTTCGCAGCATTCCGACCGAAAAGGTGCAATTCCTGACGGTTCCGCGGCAGCCGTACGCCGCCGACCCCAACCGCGACGAGCTCGTCGAGCCCGAGTCGGGCCAGCTCTTCAAGCGGCTGCGCGAGGACAAGCCCGTCACGGTCGTCACCGGGGACAAGGACACGGACTCGACCAACGAGAAGCCCGACGGCTCCGGACCCGGGAGCCCGAGCCCGACGCCCACTTTCTCCGGCACCAATGCCGCCGCGGCCATGTGTAAGTAAAACGATGACCAGCCGGAGTCGGCAGTCTAAGAAGATTGGGTGGATTGGCCCGCTTGTAAGGGGCGTGGAATTTGTCACGGACGTCGCTCCACGTTGAACTGGGCGGATAGTGTGACGCGATCCAGTGCTTCCGACCTTGGGTCGCACTGCTGGATCGAAAGACCGAGCGCCCTTCGGGGGAGGCGCCTCGCGAGGCACCGACGGAGGATTCAGGCAACCGTGGATGCGCAGAGCCGTGGGCGGGCGGACGAGATCGACCCCGCCGACCAGTGGGTACTAAACCCGCAGACCGGCAATTACGAATTGCGACTGAACCAATCCGCAGAGCAGTCGCCGGCCGCGAGAACCCCCTCTCCCAGGACCCCGGGCCCGAGAAGCTCGACGCGCCGCGGCACCGGCATGCCGGGCAGCGAAGCGCCCGGCCGTGGCGTGCCGGGCCGGGCTCCCGGACGGGACGTGCCGGGGCGCGAGGCGCCGGGCCGTGAGGTCCCGGGCCAGCGCTCGCGCCGTGCGGGCAGTGGCTCGGGCGGTACGACGCCTCCCCCTGCGGGCCGGCGCAAGCGCAAGCAGCCCAAGTCGCGCAAGAAGAAGGCGCTGCTGTGGACGGGCGGTGTGATGGCCTTCGTCCTCGTCGGCGGCTCCGTCGCCGCGTACGCCGTCTACCGGCACTTCGACGGGAACCTGAACACGGTTGACGTGACGGGCGCGGGCAGCGGCGGCTTCAAGAAGGACCAGGCCGTCAACATCCTCGTCATCGGCACGGACAAGCGGTCCGGCGCGGGCAATGAGTCCTACGGCGACAAGGACAGCGTCGGACATGCCGACACCACGATCCTCTTCCATGTCTCCAAGGACCGGACGAACGCGACCGCGCTGTCCATCCCGCGCGACCTGATCACCAGCATCCCGGACTGCGAGACCAAGACCGGCGACGGCACCAAGGTCATAGGCGGTACGACCAGGACCCGGTTCAACGAGAGCCTCGGCCAGGAGGGCCGCGACCCCGGCTGCACCATGCGTACGGTCAAGGCGCTCACCGGCGTCACCGTCGACCACTTCATGATGGCCGACTTCAACGCGGTCAAGACGATGACCACGGCGGTCGGCGGCGTCGAGGTCTGTCTCGCCAAGGACATCAAGGACAAGGACTCCAAGCTCAACCTCACGGCGGGCAAGCACGTCATCGAGGGCGAGGAGGCGCTGGCGTTCGTACGCACGCGTCACTCGGTGGGCTTCGGCGGTGACCTCAGCCGGATCGAGATCCAGCAGCAGTTCCTGAGCTCGCTGATCCGGAAGATGAAGTCGAGCGACACCCTCTCCAGCCCCACCAAGATGTGGGATCTGGCCGAGGCCGCCACCAAAGCGCTCACGGTCGACAGCGGGATAGGAAAGATCTCGAGGCTCCGCGATCTCGGCATGGAGCTCTCGAAGGTGGACCCGAAGAACATCACCTTCGCGACCGTGCCGGTGGTCGACAACACCGACGGCGCGACCGTCCTGCTCAATGACAGCAAGGCCAAACCGCTGTTCTCGATGATCCAGAACGACACCTCGCTCACCGAGGTGCAGCAGAAGGAGCAGGACGCAAAGAACAAGCAGCAGGGCCTGCTCACAGGGCCGAGAGCGGCCGCATCCGCGGTACGGGTTTCGGTCTTCAACGGCAGCGAGACACAAGGGGCGGCGCTGACGACGCTCACCTGGCTGCAGAACGAGGAGGGCGTACTGAAGTCGAGCAATGAGGGCAACGCCCCGCAGAAGCTCGCCGCGACGACGCTGACCTACGCGCCGAACCAGGCGGACCAGGCCCGCAAGCTCGCGGACCTGATGGGTCTGCCGGCCACGGCGCTGAAGCCGGGCACGACGGACGCCGAGGGAACCGAGGCGATGACGCTGACCCTCGGCGCCGATTTCAAGGGCGCGGGAGTGCCCATCACCGGCCCGGCAAAGGCGCCGGAGGGTGTGCAGAAGGTCGAAGCGGACAAACAGGTCTGCGCCAAGTGACGCCGGAACACCGGGTCACGGGCGGAGCCTGAACGACAGGGGGGACCCGGGGTGGGGCAAGGCAGGGTACGGGGGGAGGGGACGCGGTCTCGCGTCCGGCAGGCCCGTGAACTGGGCTGGGACGACAGCCTGTACGGCGAGGGGGCCCCCAAAGGGCGCACGGGCACGATTCCCCGCCAGGGCGGCGAAGGCCCCGGGCCGGAGGAGAGCGGCGACGGCCATGGCCACCGCGGCGGCGGCCCGCGGCGGCACGGGAAACGTGGCAAGCGCCGAATACTGCGCTGGGTCGCGTCCGTGCTGTCACTGCTGATACTGGCCACGGCCGGGGCGGGCTATCTCTACTACGAGCACCTCAACAGCAAGCTCAAAAAGGACGACCTGACGCTCGGCGACAAGATGCGCGATCACCAGGCCAACGCCGCGGGGCAGACACCGCTGAACATCCTGCTGATCGGCTCGGACGCCCGGGACTCCGAGGCGAACCAGAAGCTCGGCGGCGCCAAGGAAACGTTCAACGGCACCCCGCTGGCGGATGTACAGATGCTGCTGCACCTCTCGGCGGACCGCAGCAATATCTCGGTGATCAGCATGCCGCGCGACACCGTGCTGAAGATCCCGCAGTGCACGGATCCGGACGACGGCAAGACATACGCCGCCACCGGCTGGACGCTGACCAATGAGTCGCTCGGCCGCGGCGGCCCCGGCTGCACGGTGGCCACCTGGTACGAGCTCACCGGCATCACCATCGACCACTTCATGATGATCGACTTCGCGGGTGTGGTCTCCATGGCCGACGCCATCGGCGGAGTCCCGGTCTGCGTCAAGCAGAACGTCCACTCGCGCAACAAGCAGGGCCAGGGCTCGGGGCTGAAGCTCGAGGCCGGCACGCACCCCGTCAAGGGCGAGCAGGCGCTCCAGTGGCTGCGGACGCGCTACGGCTTCGACGACGGCACCGACCTCGCCCGCACCCGCGCGCAGCACATGTACATGAACTCGATGGTCCGCGAGCTGCGCAAGAACACCAAGCTCACCGACCCGGCCAAGCTGCGCAATCTTGCCGAGGCGGCCATCGGCGCGCTCACCGTCGACAAGGGCATCAACTCCGTCAAGCAGCTCTTCGACCTGGGCGAGGCGCTCAAGAGCGTCCCGACCGGCCGGATCACCATGACGACGATGCCGAACTACTACTCCGAACGGCCGGGGTTCTCCGGCAAGGTCGAGCCCCAGCCGGGCGACGCCGAGCAACTGTTCCGGATGGTCCGCGAGGACATTCCGCTGGACGGCAAGGCGCCGAAGAAGAAGCCGGCCGCCACCACGCCCGCGGTGTCCAAGGACCCGGCCGCGGCGCCCGGTGAGATCGCTGTGACGGTGCAGAACGGCACCTCGGGCGACGGCCGGTTCGCGGAGAAGGGCCGTGCGGCGGCGGTCGCCGGGATCCTGTCCGGCAAGGGCTTCACCGAGGCCAGGGCGGACGCCACGACCGACCCGCAGAAGAAGACGGTCATCCGGTTCTCCAACGCCGAGCTCGAGGGCGACGCTCAGGCGGTCGCCAAGTCCCTCGGGATTCCGCTGACTTCGGTCAAGAAGTCGACGGATGTCACCGGTATCTCGCTGGTGGTGGGCGCGGACTGGCGTCAGGGCGACGCGTATCCGAAGTCGGCGGTGCAGGACGACAACAAGACCCCGGCGTCGGCGAAGGCGCTGAACGGCGCCGACGACGAGGCCTGCATGCCCGTGCAGCCCGGCTTCACCTGGTAGCTCGCATGCGAAGGGGCCCCGGGTGCGCGTGCACCCGGGGCCCTTCGTATCCGTTCAGAGGTCTGTTCGGGGGTCTGTTCAGAGGCGTACGGGCATCAGACGGCCGTCGCCCGCACTGCCGGGCGGCGGCTCGCGATGACCTTCCGCGCCAGCGCGCGCGGGCTGGTCAGGAAGCCGTACCCCCACGACATGTGCATCGTGGCCAGCGCGACGGGGACCTGGAGGCGCGCCTTCAGCGGCAGACCCTTGCCCGCGGGGACCGAACCGGCGGCGATCGCGGCCAGATAGCCGGCCGGGACCACCAGGCCCCAGGGGGTCAGCGCCGCACCCACCACGATGCCCGCGGCGATCGCGCAGACGGCGGTCGGCGGGGCGAGGTAGCGGAGGTTGATGGAGCCCTGGTGGTAGCGGGCGACGACATGGCGCCAGCGCCCGTAGTCCTTGTACTGCTTGGCGAGCGCCCGCACGGAGGGCCGCGGCCGGTACTGGACCTTGAGCTCGGGCGAGAACCAGACAAGGCCGCCCGCCTCGCGGATGCGGAAGTTCAGCTCCCAGTCCTGGGCGCGGATGAACTCCTCGTTGTAGCCGCCCTGTTGCTCCAGCGCCTCGCGCCGGAAGACACCCAGATACACGGTTTCGGCCGGGGCCGCCGCGCCGCCGGTGTGGAAGGCCGCGTTCCCGACGCCGATCCTGGACGTCATGGCGGCGGCGACGGCGTGCTCCCAGTCGTTCTCGCCCTCGGCGTGCATGATGCCGCCGACGTTCTGCGCGCCGGTCTCCTCGAGCAGCCGGACCGCGGTGGCGATGTAGTTCGCCGACAGCATGCCGTGGCCGTCGACCCGCACCACGACCGGGTGCCGGGAGGCCTTGATGGCGGCGTTCAGCGCTGCCGGTGTACGGCCGGTGGGGTTCGGGACGGTGTGGACGCGAGAGTCTTCCCGTACGAGCTCGGCGGCGATCTCGTCGGTGCGGTCCGTGGACGGGCCGAGCGCGATCACCACCTCCATCTCGCCGCCGTACTCCTGCTCGAGGATGTGACGGACGGAGCTGCGCAGATGCCGCTCCTCGTTGAGGACCGGCATGATCACTGAGACAGGGGGCGTGGCGTTCATCGCCCGCCACGTTACCGCGAATGGGGGACACGGACGCGCGGCGGCCGGGTCGCTGCCGGTTGTCGCAGATCGTATGGGCCTACGGTGCTCAAAGATTCCCATGTCACCTGCGGAGGTGTCCCCCGTGCCCACGCCGCCCCGCTCCGGCCGTCCCCGGCCGACCGCCCATAACAGGACCGGACGGCCGGCCGGGACCAGGCGGCCCGTCGTCCAGCGGCCCCGCTGGGGCATGCGGGTGGCGACGACGCTCTCGGTCCTGGTGCTCGGCGCGGGCGGCATCGGGCATGCGGTGGTCACCAGCCTGGACACCGGCATCGGCCGGGTCGACCCGTTCCGGGACATGAAGAACAGGCCCGAGTCGGGCCATGGCATGAATCTCCTGGTCGTCGGCACCGACGGCCGCGACAAGATCACGAAGAAAGAGAAGCAGAAGTACCGCCTGGGCGGCGCGCCCTGCCACTGCACCGACACGATCATGCTGGTGCACATCTCGGCGGACCGGGAGCGGGCCAGTGTGGTGAGCCTGCCGCGGGACAGCTACGCCGAGATCCCCGAGCACACCGACGCCACCACCGGCAAACACCACGAGCCGCACCCGGTGAAGCTCAACGCGGCGTACGCGGAAGGCGGTCCGAGCCTGACGGTACGGACCGTCGAGCACATGACCAAAGTGAAGATCGACCACTTTCTGGAGGTCGACTTCACCAGCTTCATGAAGACGGTGGACGCGCTGGGCGGGGTGGAGATCTGCAACGCCCGGCCGCTGAAGGACTCGTACACCGGCCTGGACCTGGCCGTCGGGACGCACAAGCTGGACGGCGGGCAGTCGCTGCAGTACGTGCGCTCGCGCCATATCGACGGGGCGGCGGACCTGGGCCGGATGCAGCGCCAGCAGCGCTTCCTGGCGGCCCTCATCCACCAGGCGACGAGCAGCGGCGTCCTGCTGAACCCGGTGAAGCTCCGGGAGGTCACCTCGACGATGCTGAACTCCGTACGGGCCGACAAGGGCTTCGGCACCGAGGAGCTGCTCGCGCTCAGCAAGGCGATGCGGGGCTTCACGGCGGCCGCGTCGGAGTTCACCTCCGTTCCGGTCAGCGGTGCCGGCCACCCGGTGAAGGGCATCGGCTCCACGGTGAAGTGGGACGAGGCGAAGTCGAAGAAGCTGTTCCAGATGCTGCGCGAGGACAGGCCGCTCGCCCCGCACCGGCCGAAGCGGCCGAAGGCGACGCTGGTCGATGTGTCGCCGCAGCAGATCCGGGTGCAGGTCTACAACGGGACGCACACCGACGGGCTCGGCAAGAAGGTCGACGCGTCGCTGCGGGCGACCGGCTTCAGCACCACCCGCGCCCCGCTGACCGGCGGCGGCCGCGAGGTGCGGCGCACGTATGTGACGTACGACCCACGCTGGGACCGCTCGGCGAAGTCGCTCGCGGCGGCGCTGCCGGGGTGCGAGCTGCGGGCCGCGAAGGGGCAGGGGCCGACGCTGAAGGTGACGGCCGGAACGGACTACAAGGGCGTGACGGCGGTACGGGCGGAGGACCCGTACCGGGGCGAGTTCGGCGCGGTGACGGGGGACCAGGTGGTCTGCCCCTAACCGGGGCAGCGCCACCGCCAGGCCGTGCTCAGTCCTCCATGCCCTCCGCAGCGCGGCGTTCGCGGAGCTCCTTGATCGCACGGCGCCTCGCCAGCCGGTGCGTGCGCCGGATCTGCGCCTCCTGGTAGCGCCGCTTGTCACGCTCCGTCTCGGGGATCACGGGCGGTACGGCCCGCGGTTTGCCGTCCCCGTCGACGGCCGCGAAGACGAGGTACGCGCTGCCGACCTGCTGCGCAGGCGTCGACTCGTTCCAGCGCTCGGCCAGGACCCGGACGCCGACCTCCATCGAGGACCGTCCCGTCCAGTTGACCTGTGCCTTCACATGCACCAGATCACCGACCCTGACCGGCTCCAGGAAGACCATCTCGTCCATGGAGGCGGTGACCGCCGGCCCGCCGGAGTGGCGGCCGGCGACCGCGCCCGCCGCGTCGTCCACCAGCTTCATGATCACGCCGCCGTGCACCGTGCCGAGGAGGTTGGTGTCACTGCCGGTCATGATGTGACTGAGGGTGGTACGGGACGCCGAGGTGGGCTTGCCCGGTATCTCTGTCTCCGGGCGCTGGTCCTGATCTGTCATGCCCTCCACCATATGCGGGGCCCTGTGCGGGGCCGCATTGCATCAGCTTCGCAACAGCCCTGGTCCGATTTCCCACCCCCCCTGTGAGGGGCGAGAGCCGGACTGCACACTGGTCGGCATGAACGATTGGCCCGATGGGTGGTCCGGCGACCGCGGCAACGCCAACGGCAACGGACGTGGCTACGGCCGCGGCAGCTCGGGCGCCCCGCCCGAGGGCCCGCGGGTGATGCGCCATGTCCAGCGCCCGGCCCCGCCGCAGCACGGTGGCGTCCCCCCGCAGCAGTCGCGAGGGTACGACGAAGGCTATGACCAGCAGGCGTACGACAGCGGCTACAACACGGGCCAGGTCTACGGCTCCCCCGGCGGCGGCCAGGGCGGCGACGGCGTTCCGCCGCAGGGCCAGCCGTACCCCGGCCACGCCCCGAACTGGCGCCGCCGGCTCAAGATAGGTTCGCTGACGCTGGTCGTGGTGCTGCTCGCGGTCACCATAGGCACGTACTTCTGGGCCGACTCCAAGCTCAAGCGCGAGGTCGACCTCTCCAAGGTCATCGAGCGCCCCGGCGCCGGCGAGGGCACGAACTATCTGATCGTGGGCTCCGACAGCCGTGACGGCATGTCGGCCGAGGAGAAGAAGAAGCTCCACACGGGCTCGGCCGAGGGCAAGCGGACCGACTCGATGATGATCCTGCACGACGGGTCGAACGGCCCGACCCTGATCTCGCTGCCGCGCGACTCGGACGTGGAGATTCCGTCCTTCGTCGGCTCGGAGTCGGGAAAGACGTTCCCGGCGAAGGGCCGGCACACCAAGCTGAACGCCGCGTACGCCGAGGACGGCCCGGAACTGCTGGTCCGCACGGTCGAGCACAACACCGGCCTGCGCATCGACCACTACGTCGAGATCGGCTTCGCGGGCTTCGCCAACATCGTGGACGCGATCGGTGGCGTCGAGATCGACATCCCGAAGGCCTTCAAGGACAAGAACTCGGGCGCGGACTTCCAGGCGGGCAAGCAGACGCTGGACGGTGAGCAGTCGCTGGCGTTCGTACGGACGCGGTACGCGTTCGCGGGCAGCGACCTGGACCGTACGAAGAACCAGCAGAAGTTCCTCGCGGCCCTGGCGAGCCAGACGGCGACGCCGGGCACGATCCTCAACCCCTTCAAGCTCTACCCGACGATGGGCGCGGGCCTGGACACGCTGATCGTCGACGAGGACATGTCCCTGTGGTCGCTGGGCCAGATGTTCTTCGCGATGAAGGGCGTCACGGGCGGCGGCGGCACGTCGATGAACATGCCGATCTCGGGCAGCTCGGGCGGCAACCTGGTCTGGGACAAGGCCAAGGTGAAGCAGCTGGTGCAGCAGCTGAAGAACGACGAGAAGGTCACGGTCACCTCGGACCGCTGACCCACTCGGGCATCGCGCCTGGCCGAAGGCTCCGGACCTCACGGGTCCGGAGCCTTTGCCGTGCCTCATCCGGCCGGCGGCGCTGCGATCGCGCACCCGAGGGGGCCGGCCCAAGGCTGACGAGCACAGCGATCAGCTTCTTCTGACAGCACCGTGCCCCGAACCCGGATCAACCGGGCTCGGGGCGCGACTGCTCGGCGGTCAGCTCCTGGACGCGTACATAACGAATTCTGCCCACGCGGTGGGCGTGAAGCCGAGCCGCGGGCCCGGCACGTTCTTGGAGTCGCGGACGTGGACCGCGCCGGCGGCCGCCGCGACCTCGACGCAGTCGGGGCCGTCGGCCCCGCTGTAGCTGCTCTTGACCCAGGTCAGCCCGGAAGGAACTCCGGCCGAGGGCTTGACGCTCATGTCTCTCCCAGCAGTTTCTCGATGAAGGTCCGCGACAGCCGAGGCGTGAGCGCCTGCGACCTGATCAGGCCGTACCGCATCTCAAGGATCTGGACCTCCTTGGGGTCGCTGATCAGACGGCTGGTGAGCTGAACTTCGTTGTAACCCACAGCCGTACCGTCGCTCAGCTTAAGCAGCCTGTGCGGGCCGTCCAGGCCCGAGTGCTCCTCGGTCTCCGTCGGCATGACCTGGATCTCGACGTGCCTCAACGCGCTGACTTCCAGCAAGTGTTCGAGCTGTCGGCGCAGGACCATTCTGCCCCCGGTCGGCCGCCTCAGCGTCGCCTCTTCCTGGACGAACGTCAGGAGAGGCGCGGGTTGCCGTTCGAACACCGACTGCCGGGCCATGCGCGCGGCCACGAAGCGCTCGACCTGGTCCTCGGAGAAGGCGGGCCGCCGCCCCCGGTACAGCGCACGGGCGTACTCCTCGGTCTGCAACAGGCCGTGCACCGTGACACTGGCGTACGCACCCATCTCGACCGCGTCCGCCTCCAGCTTCGCCAAGTCCCGCACCTTCTTCGGGTACCGGGCCTCCATCACGTCCTTCTTCATCGCGGCCAGCTTCCCGCCCGCGCCCAGAACCTCGTCCGCCCTGTCCAGGAACTCCGGTTTCGGGATGCGCTTGCCGGTCTCCACCTTGTAGACCTGGTTCTCGCCGTACCCGATCGCCGCGCCCAGCTCAGCCGCGCGCATCCCCGCCGCCTCGCGCCAGAGCCGGACCTGTCGGCCGACCGCCGCGATCACTGCTCCCGAGTCGTCCTCCAGGTCCACGTCCCGGTCCGGCTCGTCCGCGCCGTCCGTCGTACCGTCCCTGCCGACCCCGTCCGCCATACGACACCCGCCTTCACCGCGTCCGCACCATGCCCGCCCTCGACGCCGTACCGGATGGACAGGCCCATACACAGCCTGGACAGTCACTGTCCGTACACGCGTCGCTCTGTTCAGCGTAAGCACGAACCGGCCACGCTGAGTCACGTGAATCTGGAAATCACCCGAACCGAACCTTCCGCTCCTGCCCGGCAGTTCGCCGTGCTGCTCTCCCCCACCCGCCGGGGCGCCCGGCTCGCCCGTCTGCTGGCCTCGGCCCAACTGGCCTCCTGGGGGCTTCCCTCGGAGGCGGCCGCGCAGATCGTCGCCGAGCTGGCCACCAACGCCACTGTCCACGGCCGCGTACAGGGCCGGGACTTCCGGCTGGATCTCGCCGTCCAGGACGACGGCAAGCGGCTCCGAATCGAGGTCACCGACACCTGTGGCGACCGCCTTCCGCCCGGTCCCGGCACCCCCGCCGCCCCGGCCGCCGACTCCGAGTCCGGGCGCGGTCTGCTGATCGTCGAAGCTCTCGCCGACCGCTGGGGTGTCGCGTCAGGACCCGTGCCCCGTAAGACCGTTTGGGCCGAGCTCGACCTCGTACCGTGACTGGTCGCACCGGGTCGCGGATTCCTGCGACCCGGCTGTCCGCGACGCGCTGCCGCACGACGCAAAAAGCTCTTAAGAACATTTGAAAGAACCGGGGAAAGTACCCACCCAACCCCACCCCGTCACCCTCCCGGGTGACTTTGGCCAATCGCGCTGGATTTCGGGCGGGTTGGCGGGCATATGCTCGCCGCGACAACCGCAGACATGCGACGGCCCCCGGCCAGGACGCCAATCCTGATCGAGGGCCTGACCACCGAGGAAGTTAGGGCTTCCCGATGGATACCCAGCAGGTTAGCGCGCCCTCGCGCACCTCGTCCCGTGTACCCGGACGCGTCACCGCTTTCGGTGTGATCCACGTGGACTCGGCCCACACCAGCCGCTTCACGATCGTCGGCAACCACCTAGCCCAGCACGGCGAGTTGTCGCTCATCGCGATCGGGCTCGCCGTGCACATCCAGTCGCTGCCCGACGGGGCGAAGGTCGGCATCAAGGTGCTCGTCGACCGCTTCCCGGAGAGCGAGGCCCGTATCGCCGCCGCGCTGCGCGAACTGGAGGAGCACAGCTACCTGGAGCGCACCCTGGCGCGCCTGCCCGGCGGCAAGCTCGTCACGCGCACGATCTCGTACAACCAGCCCGGTGCCATCCCGGCCACCGTCGCAGCGCCCGAGCCACCGACCGAGCCCGGCCGACCGGCCTCGGTCCCGGCCACGCCCCGGCCGCACGCAGCGGAACCCGAGCCCGCAGAGCCCCCGGCCCCCGAGGCCGCCCCACCGGCGGCCCCGTCGCGGAGCCCGCCCCGCCCCAGCCCCGAACCGCCGACGCCAGCGCGCCCGCGCCGCCGCTCCCCCAGCCGCAGGCCCCCGACCTGGAGCGCCACCGCGCGGCCATCGACCTCCTCGCCGGCCTGCGCCGCGACGAACCGCGGCTGCTCCTGGGCGAGCACGACGTCCGCCGGCTGGCCCCCGCCGTCGCCGCATGGCTCGAACGCGACGCCCACCCCGACGCCGTACGCCAAGCGCTCACCACCGACCTGCCCGACCACCTGAAACAGCCCGCGGGCCTCCTCGCCCACCGGCTCACCGCGCTCCTGCCGCCCCCGCTACCCGCCGCACCCACGCCTGCGAGACCCCGCGACCCGCTCCAGAACTGCGACAAGTGCGACCGCGCCTTCCGTGCCCCGGAACCAGGCCGGTGCCGCGACTGCAGAACCGACCTCGCCGAGGCCGCCTAGCATGAAGGGGACGACCCCTGCCGCCGGGTACGGACGACGAGGAGCGAGCACCATGACCATCGCCCCGGACGAGGCGCAGCACGACGCCCGCCAGTACCAGGTCATGCGCGAGTTCGTTCAGTCGATGGACGACACCCTTCCCGGCAAGTTCGAGATCACCAAGGAAGGGATCGTCCACGACATGATGTCGCCCGCCAGACCGCACGAACTCACCGTGCTGCGGGTACGCAAGCGCCTCGAAAAGGTCCTGCCGGACGTTCTGGTGGCCCACACGGGCACCCCGGACGTGGAGCACGCGCCCGAGGGCATCATGCGGCACCCCGACGTGATGGTGATCGCCGAGGCCGACATGGAGGGCGAAGGTTCCTTCGATCCCCGCACGCTCCTCGCCGCGATCGAGGTCGTCTCGCAGTCGAACCCGGACAACGACTGGGTGAGCAAGATGCGGGACTACCCCCTCCTCGGCGTCCCGGTCTACGCGGTCTTCGATCCGCGCACCGGCTCGGGAGCGGTGCTCTGCGACATCCACTCCACCCCGGCGGGTCCTCGCTACGCCACGCGCAAGGAGTTCGTGTACGGCGAGGACGTCACCATCGGCGACTGGACCATCCCGACCACGGACCTCCCCCGGTACGCGTAGCCCGTCGCCCGGGCCGTCGGCGTACGGACCTCACTGGTCCAGCGACCAGCCCTGCGCGTTCAGTACCGCCCGCCACCGGTTCCTCTCCAGAGCGGTGGCGCGGTTGGTGAACCGCCTGGGTTGGCTTACGGGTCCAGGAGCCGGTTACCTGCGGCCCGGTTGACCGTCTCGCGTCCGAGCACGAGCCACTGACCCTGGCCGGCCCTCAACGACGGGAGGCACCCCGCGAGCGGGGTGCCTCGTCACGTACCGCGCCCGGACGTTTTACGGCAGGTTGCGGGCCATGACGATCCGCTGAACCTGATTCGTTCCTTCATAAATCTGCGTGATCTTGGCGTCGCGCATCATGCGCTCGACCGGGTAGTCACGCGTGTAGCCGTAGCCGCCGAGCAGCTGGACCGCGTCCGTGGTGACCTCCATCGCGACGTCGGAGGCGAAGCACTTCGCCGCCGCGCCGAAGAAGGTCAGGTCGCCGTCGACGCGCTGGGACTTGGCGGCCGCCGAGTAGGTGAGCTGACGGGCGGCCTCCAGCTTCATGGCCATGTCGGCGAGCATGAACTGAATGCCCTGGAAGTCGCCGATCGGCTTGCCGAACTGCTTGCGCTCCTGGACGTAGCCCTTGGCGTAGTCGAGGGCACCCTGCGCGATGCCGAGGGCCTGGGCCGCGATCGTGATGCGGGTGTGGTCCAGGGTCTTCATCGCGGTGGCGAAGCCGGTGCCCTCCTCGCCGATCATGCGGTCGGCGGGGATACGGACGTTGTCGAGGTAGACCTCGCGGGTAGGCGAGCCCTTGATACCGAGCTTCTTCTCCGGGGCGCCGAAGGAGACTCCCTCGTCGGACTTCTCGACGACGAAGGCGGAGATGCCCTTGGAGCGCTTGGTCGGGTCGGTGACGGCCATCACCGTGTAGTACTCGGAGACACCGGCATTGGTGATCCAGCGCTTCACGCCGTTGAGGACCCAGAAGTCCCCGTCGCGTACGGCCTTGGTCTTCATACCGGCGGCGTCGGAGCCGGCGTCCGGCTCGGAGAGGCAGTACGAGAACATGCCGTCGCCCTTGGCGAGCGCGCCCAGGTACTTCCTCTTCAGGTCCTCGGAGCCGGAAAGGATCACGGGGAGCGAGCCGAGCTTGTTGACGGCCGGGATAAGGGAGGAGGACGCGCAGACGCGGGCCACCTCCTCGATGACGATCACGGTGGCGAGCGCGTCGGCGCCCGCGCCGCCGTACTCCTCGGGGACGTGGACCGCGTGCAGGTCGGCGGAGACCAGGGCGTCCAGCGCCTCCTGCGGGAAGCGGGCCTGCTCGTCGACCTCGGCGGCGAACGGAGCGATCTTCGCCTCGGCGAGCGAGCGGATCGCGTCGCGGAGCATGTCGTGCTCTTCGGACGGGCGGTACAGGTCGAAATCAGCCGATCCGGCCAAGGTTTCTCACTCCCCAAGAACGCTAACTACCGTTAAGTAACCTAATTTTAGAGGGCTGGCCGCCCATCGGCATACGTGAGCTTGGCGACAGCGGGAAACGTCCCCCGCAAAGGCCCCGGCTATGCTCGGGCAGCCCGCCTGAGCCCGCACTTCAATGGAGCACCGCATGGCCCTCAAAATCACTGTGATCGGCACCGGATATCTCGGCGCCACGCACGCCGCGGCCATGGCGGAACTGGGTTTCGAGGTCCTTGGCCTCGATGTCGTCCCCGAGAAGATCGAGATGCTGGCGGCCGGAAAGGTCCCCATGTACGAGCCGGGGCTCGAGGAGCTGCTGGCCAAGCATGTCGCGGGGATCGAGGGATCGAGCGGCCGGCTGCGCTTCACGACCTCCTGGGAGGAGATCGGCGAGTTCGGCGACGTTCACTTCGTGTGCGTGAACACCCCGCAGAAGCACGGGGAGTACGCGTGTGACATGAGTTACGTCGACCGTGCCTTCGCCTCGCTCGCGCCGCAGCTGAAGCGGCCCGCGCTGGTGGTCGGCAAGTCGACCGTGCCGGTCGGCAGCGCGGCCCGGCTTGCGGGGCTCCTGGCGGAGCTGGCTCCGGTGGGCGCGGACGCGGAGCTGGCGTGGAACCCGGAGTTCCTGCGCGAGGGCTTCGCCGTACAGGACACGCTGCACCCCGACCGGATCGTGGTGGGCGTGCAGAGCGAGCGCTCGGAGAAGCTGCTGCGCGAGGTGTACGCGACGCCGGTCGGCGAAGGGTCGCCGTTCGTGGTGATGGACTTCCCGACGTCCGAGCTGGTGAAGACCTCGGCGAATTCGTTCCTCGCAACGAAGATCTCCTTCATCAACGCGATGGCGGAGGTATGCGAGGCCGCCGACGGTGACGTGGTGAAGCTCGCGGAGGCCATCGGCTACGACGAGCGCATCGGGTCCAAGTTCCTGCGGGCGGGCATCGGTTTCGGCGGCGGCTGTCTGCCGAAGGACATCCGCGCGTTCATGGCACGTGCCGGTGAGCTGGGCGCGGACCAGGCGCTGACCTTCCTGCGGGAGGTCGACTCGATCAACATGCGGCGGCGCGGCCACATGGTGGAGCTGGCGCGGGACGCGGTGGGCGGTGACTCCTTCCTCGGGAAGCGGGTGGCCGTACTGGGTGCGACGTTCAAGCCGGACTCGGACGACGTGCGGGACTCCCCGGCGCTCAATGTCGCCGGGCAGATCCATCTGCAGGGCGGCCAGGTCACGGTGTACGACCCGAAGGGCATGGAGAACGCGCGGCGTCTCTTCCCGACCCTGGCTTACGCGGAGTCGGCGCTGGACGCGGTGCGCGGCGCGGATGTGGTGCTGCATCTGACGGAGTGGCGGGAGTTCCGCGAGCTGGATGTGGCGGCGCTGGGCGAGGTCGCGACGAGCCGGATCGTCCTGGACGGGCGGAACGCGCTGGACAGCGTCAAGTGGCGCGAGGCGGGCTGGACGTACCGGGCGATGGGCCGCCCGAAGGCCTGAGCCTCGGGGCTCGGGGCGCCTCAAGCCTCGCCGGCGTTCGAGGCGCGGGGTTCGGGGCGGAGCCCCGGCTCGGACGGGGCAGCGCCCCGGCCGCGGGCGCGGTACGTGCGCATCTTCGCGCGCGCCCCGCACACCGACATCGAGCACCAGCGGCGCCGGCCGCCCGGGCTGCGGTCGTAGTACGCCCACCGGCAGTCCTCGGCCTCGCACGCCTTGAGCCGCGCCCATGTCCCGCTCGCCGCCGCGGCCGCGAGCGCCTCGGCGATGCGTGAGACGAGCCTGTCCGGGGCCGCGGGGCGGAGCGCCGCCGTGCCGTCGTCGGCGACGGTGACCAGCAGCGGCGCGTCGGCCAGGAGCCGGTCGAGGGCCGCGGGCGAGGAGCCCGGCGCGCGGTGGCCCGCGTGGGCGAGGCAGGCGGCGCGCAGGGCCTCGCGGAGTTCGCGGGCGGCGGGCACATCCGGCTCGGCGAGGCCGAAGGCGGCGCGGCCGTCCGCCGTGTCGAGGGTGTCGGCGCCGGTCTCGACGTCCAGCGTGTTCACCAGGGCCTCCACCAGCGCGAGTCCGCCGGGTGCGAGCGCCTTGTCATTCATGGTTGCGACGTTACCTCCGATACGGGAGCATGAGGTAACCGTTACCGCTTGCAGCCATGTAGCGGTAACTCTCGACCGAGGAGGAGCCATGGCCATCGCCACTCTGGGCACCGTCGTTCTGGACTGTCCCGATCCCGTCGCGCTGGGCCGTTTCTACGCCGAGGTGCTGGGCGGCCGCATCGAGGACGACGGCGAGGGCTGGGTCGGCCTGGCCCAGGCCCCGGGTACCCCGCTGGCCTTCCAGACTGCGCCCGGCTTCGTACCGCCGAAGTGGCCGGCGCCGGACGACTCGCAGCAGTTCCACCTAGACCTGACGGTGACGGACCTGGACGCGGCGGAGAAGCAGGTGCTGGCGCTGGGGGCGACGGTGCTGGACGCGGACGACAGGGCGCGGTCGTGGCGCGTGTACGCGGATCCGGCTGGGCACCCGTTCTGTCTCTGCGCCTGCTGAACGAACCTGGGTCCGGTCCGGCCTAAGCGGTGTCGGGGAAGTCCGGGTGGGTGAAGGAGCGGGTCGAGGGCCGAGTCTGGCAAGGCGGAGGAAGGAGTCCACGCGGAGCGTCGGCGACTGACGACAACGCAGCCAGGCGACAGCCATCGGCCCGCGACGCCGCCCGGACTTCCCCGGGGCCGCTCAGGCGTCGAGCGCCGTGAGCGTGGCCGTCGACGGGGCGCGGCGCGGCCGGGTCGCTCTGGCCTGGAATTCCGCGTCCCGCAGCACCCTGGATACGTTCAGCCAGGTCAGGGACTCGATGTCCGCGTCCGGCCAGTCGCGGTTCAGGAGTTCCGCGATCAGGCGGGGGAAGCACGAGACGTCCTTCAGGCTCGGGGCGTGCGGGGTTCCCGTGTCGTAGGCGCCGCTGAGGGCCACCGATTCCGGGCCCGCCACCTCGCGGACGTGGTCCAGGCGGTCCGCCGTCTCGCGGATCGTCTCGGCCGTGCACACGACCATGCAGACACCGTGGTTGGCGCGCAGGAGGCTCAGTACGTCGTCGGGGACCTGGCCCGGGTGGTGCGAGATGACGACCGGAGCCCTCGCGACCGTGAGCGTACGGCGCATCGTTTCGGGCGAGCAGCCCGAGAGGTCGACGAGTACGCCGAGGCGGTTCATCTCGCGGACGACCTCGTGGCCGAAGCGGGTCAGTCCGGTGCCGTCCGTCCAGCGGGTGCCCGCGAGGGTGACGCTGCGCACGCCGAGTGCGTGGTACGCCCGCAGGGTGCCGAGCGAGTCGCAGAGCGCGGCGCCCGCCACCGGGCCGAGCAGGGTGGCGACGCGGCCGCAGTTGCGCGCGTCGGCCATGTCGTTGGCGCTGAGCGCGAGGCGCAGGCCCTCGGGCCAGGCGGCCACCTGGGAACGGACCAGGTCGATCTGTTCCAGGGTGGCGCTCAGGGCGCCGTCACCCGTGCACTCCGGTGGCATGTGCAGGGCCCAGAACTGCGCGCCGACGCCCCCGTCCCGCAGCCGCGGAATGTCGGTCTCCAGCAGGCGGTCGCCCTGTTCGAGGTCGCACGACGGGGTGTCCCGCAGGACGCGGGCCAGCCCGCTGTAGCCGTCGGCTATGGGGTGCGCGGCGAGGAGTTCCCGTGCGCGCTCAAGGCTCCCCGGGGCGTGCCCGGCCGAATCGGCCGCCTCTGCCGACTCCTTCGTGCTGGGCCTTGGCATGGGCGGTGCCGGGTCGTGCGCCGCCGGATCGCCGAGGTCGCCTACCGCGACGGTGGCCGCATCGGGGTCGTCCTGCAGATCTGCCATCTGGTGCTCCGAGCTTCGACGGCGGCTGCCGTGGGCGGTTGCCGTACGGCCACCGTGGCACGGGAGCGGCGAGGGTTCACGGCAGGGTGGTGCGTTCGGGGGTACGGCGCCTCAGCCCCGTCCCCCCGAAATCTCCGCACCCCCGCACGCCGCACTCGGCCGTCACTCGACCGTCGAGCGGCCGCACTCAGCCGTCGAGCTGCTCGATCGTCGCGTTGGACGGGCCGCGGCTCGCCCCGAGCTCGCGGGCGACGTCCTCGGCCGCGCGCAGTGCGCGCACCGCGTTCTGCCAGGTGAGCTTCGCCAGGTCGGCGTCGGACCAGCCGCGGCGCAGCAGCTCCGCGATCAGGTTCGGGTAGCCCGCCACGTCCTCGAGGCCGGACGGGGTGAAGGCCGTGCCGTCGAAGTCGCCGCCGATGCCGATGTGGTCGACGCCGGCGACCTCGCGCATATGGTCGAGATGGTCGGCGACCGTCGAAGCGGTCGCCATCGGGCGCGGGTTGGCCGCCTCGAAGGCCTCGTGGACCTTCATCGCCTCGGGCGTCGTGTCCAGCGGGTGCAGGCCGTGTGCCTGCATGTTCTCGTCCGCGGCCCGGGTCCAGTCGACGGCTGCGGGCAGGATGAATTTCGGTACGAACGTGGCCATCGCGACGCCCCCGTTGGCAGGCAGCAGGGCCAGCACATCGTCGGGGATGTTGCGCACGTGGTCGCAGACCGCCCGGGACGAGGAGTGCGAGAAGACGACCGGCGCGACCGATATGGCCAGCGCGTCGCGCATCGTCGAGGGGGCGACGTGCGAGAGGTCGGCCAGCATGCCGATGCGGTTCATCTCCCGTACGACCTCACGGCCGAAGGCGGAGAGACCGCCGACCCCGGCCTCGTCGGTCGCCGAGTCCGCCCACGCGACGTTGTCGTTGTGGGTGAGGGTCATATAGCGCACGCCCAGGGTGAACAGGGCGCGGAGCGTGGCCAGGGAGTTGTTGATGGAGTGGCCGCCCTCGGCGCCCATGAGGGAGGCGATGCGGCCCTCGCCGCGCGCCTTCTCCATGTCGTCGGCGGTGAGCGCGGCGGCCAGATCGGCCGGGTAGCGCTCCAGCAACTGGCGTACCCCGTCGATCTGTTCGAGGGTCGCGCTGACCGCGTCGTCGCCGGCCAGGTCACTGCGTACGTACACCGACCAGAACTGCGCGCCGACGCCGCCGGCGCGCAGCCGCGGGATGTCGGTGTGCAGCCGGCCGGTCTGGTCACCGGCGATGTCGAGGCGGTCCAGGTCGTAGCGGACGTGCTCGCGCAGCGCCCAGGGCAGGTCGTTGTGGCCGTCGACGACGGGGTGGGCGGCGAGCAGTTCACGCGCCCGGGCGAGGTGGTCCGTGGCTGCGTCCGTGACTGAGTCCATTGCCTCTTACTTCCCGAAGCCGAAGGACTCCGCACCTGCGACCTTGGTACGCAGCCGCTTGCCCTTCTCGGTGGCCTGGTCGTTCAGCTCCTGCTGGAACTCCCGCATACGGGCGAGGAGTTCACCGTCCTGCGTGGCCAGGATGCGGGCCGCGAGCAGACCGGCGTTACGGGCGCCGGCCACCGAGACCGTGGCGACGGGCACGCCCGCCGGCATCTGCACGATGGACAGGAGGGAGTCCATGCCGTCGAGGTACTTCAGCGGCACGGGCACACCGATCACCGGCAGCGGGGTGACGGAGGCGAGCATGCCCGGGAGGTGGGCCGCTCCCCCGGCGCCCGCGATGATCACCTTGAGGCCGCGGGCATCGGCCTGCTCGCCGTACGCGATCATTTCGCGCGGCATCCGGTGCGCGGAGACGACATCGACCTCGTAGCGGATCTCGAACTCGTCCAGTGCCTGCGCGGCGGCCTCCATGACGGGCCAGTCGGAGTCCGAGCCCATGACGATGCCGACGAGGGGGCCGGCTGCGGGGGAGGTCATTCGGTGATCGTTCCTCTGAGGTAGCCGGCTGCGTGACGGGCGCGCTCCAGCACGTCGTCCAGGTCGTCGCCGTAGGTGTTGACGTGGCCGACCTTGCGTCCCGGCTTCACGTCCTTGCCGTACATGTGGATCTTGAGCTGAGGGTCGCGGGCCATGCAGTGCAGATACGCCTGGTACATGTCCGGGTAGTCGCCGCCGAGGACGTTCGCCATGACCGTCCAGGTGGCGCGCGGGCGCGGATCGCCGAGGGGGAGGTCGAGGACGGCCCGGACGTGGTTGGCGAACTGCGAGGTGATCGCGCCGTCCTGGGTCCAGTGGCCGGAGTTGTGCGGGCGCATCGCGAGCTCGTTGACGAGGATGCGGCCGTCGGTCGTCTCGAACAGCTCGACCGCGAGATGGCCGACGACGCCCAGCTCCTTCGCGATCCGCAGGGCGAGCTCCTGGGCCTGACCCGAGAGCGCCTCGGACAGATTCGGCGCGGGCGCGATCACCGTGTCGCAGACGCCGTCGACCTGCTGGGACTCGACGACGGGGTAGGCGACGGCCTGGCCGTGCGGGGAGCGGACGATGTTCGCGGCGAGCTCGCGGGTGAAGTCCACCTTCTCCTCGGCGAGGACGGGGACACCGGCCTTGAAGGGCGCCTCGGCGTCGTCCTGGGTACGCACGAACCAGACGCCCTTGCCGTCGTAGCCGCCGCGCACGGTCTTGAGGATGACCGGGAAGCCGTCGCCCTCTTCGGCGAAGGCCGTCACATCGGCGGGGTCCGCGACGATGCGGTGGCGCGGGCAGGGCGCGCCGAGCTCGTCGAGCTTGGCGCGCATCACGCCCTTGTCCTGGGCGTGCACCAGGGCGTCGGGCCCCGGACGGACGGGGATGCCGTCCGCCTCCAGGGCCCTGAGGTGCTCAATCGGGACATGCTCATGATCGAAAGTGATCACATCGCAGCCCCGCGCGAACTCACGCAGCGTGTCCAGATCGCGATAGTCGCCGATGACGACATCGCTGACCACCTGGGCCGCGGAGTCCTGCGGAGTGTCACTGAGGAGCTTGAATCTGATGCCGAGGGGGATGCCCGCCTCGTGGGTCATACGGGCGAGCTGACCGCCGCCGACCATGCCGACTACCGGGAACGTCACCCTCCTAGGGTATCCGCCGCCCCGGGGCCGCCTGTCGCCTGCGGGCCCCGGCCGCCGTCGCCCTTGTCACAGCCTCGCCACACCATTACGGACGTCCACAGGCAAGTGTGCGATTGGCTGGTTAGCATGACTGGGTTGACGAAGCCAAACTGATGGGGCTGGACTCTCACTATGAGTGAACGAGGCGGAGTGCTGCGCGGGCAGCTGAAACAGCTCTTGCGTGAAGTCGCCAAGTTCGGCGCGGTGGGGGGCGCGGGCCTGCTCGTCAACCTTGTGGTGTTCAACCTGCTCCGGCACACCACCGAGATCCCGGTGGTGCGGGCGTCGATCCTGGCCACGGTGGTCGCGATCGCGTTCAACTATGTGGGCTTCCGGTACTTCACCTACCGGGACCGCGACAAGAGCCGCCGGACCAAGGAGCTCACGCTCTTTCTGCTGTTCAGCGTGGTCGGCCTGGTGATCGAGAACGGCATTCTGTACGCGGCGACGTACGGCTTCGGCTGGGACAGCCAGCTGCAGAGCAACATCTTCAAGTTCCTCGGCATCGGTATCGCGACGCTGTTCCGCTTCTGGTCGTACCGCACCTGGGTGTTCCGGGCGCTGCCCGCGCGCGAGGCCGTGCACGCGGCGGAGTCCTTCCTGGGGCAGCGACAGGCGGAGCCGGACAAGGTCCTGCGGAGCTGACTCCGCCTGCCCTGAGCCCCACCTCCGCCTTGTGCCCTTACCTTGTGCCCTTACCTGACCGTCGGTCCGTGGTTGCCTTTGCGGCTGCGCTGTACACGGCTCAGGAAGAGCGCGAAGACCGGCGGATGCTGCTGGAGCAGCTCGAGCCGGCCGCCGTCCGCCTCCGCGAGGTCGCGGGCCACGGCCAGTCCGATGCCGGTGGAGTTGCGGCCACTGATGGTCCGCTCGAAGATCCGCGCGCCGAGGTCGGCCGGTACGCCGGGGCCCTCGTCGGTCACCTCGACGACCGCCTGATTGCCGGTGACCCGGGTGCGTACCGCGACGGTGCCGCCGCCGTGCATGAGCGAGTTCTCGATCAGTGCGGCGAGCACCTGGGCGACCGCGCCCGGGGTGCCGACGGCGCCCATGCCGTGCCGTCCTGAGCAGACGATGGCCCGGCCGGCGCTGCGGTAGGCCGGCCGCCACTCCTCCAGCTGCTGCTTGACGATCTCGTCCAGATCGAAGACGACGGCGGAACCGATACGCGGATCGCGCGAGTTGGTGAGCAGCCGCTCCACGACGTCGGTGAGCCGCTCCACCTGGGCGAGCGCGATGCTCGCCTCCTCCTTCACCGTCTCGGGGTCGTCGGTGACGGTGATCTCCTCCAGCCGCATGGAGAGCGCGGTCAGCGGCGTACGGAGCTGGTGCGAGGCGTCCGCGGCGAGCCGGCGCTCGGCGGTGAGCATCCTGGCGATGCGCTCGGCACTGGCGTCGAGGACGTCGGCGACGCGGTCGAGCTCGGGGACGCCGTAGCGCTTGTGACGGGGGCGGGGGTCGCCGGAGCCCAGGCGCTCGGCGGTCTCGGCGAGGTCGGTGAGGGGCGAGGCGAGGCGGTTGGCCTGGCGGACGGCGAGCAGGACGGCGGCGATGACCGCGAGCAGCGCGCCCCCGCCGATGATCAGCAGGGTCCGGCCGACCTCGCGGGTGACGGAGGAGCGGGACTCCTCGACGGTGACCGTCTCGTCGCGCTCGCCGTACGCGACACCGCGGATGACGCTGCCGGTGGGGCGCTTGCCGATCTCGATGGAGGGGCGGCCGGGGATCTCGATGAGGGCGTACCGCTTGGCGCCGCTCTGCTCGGAGAGGATGCCGGGGTTGACGGGCTCGCCGCCGATGAGCCGGCTGTCGACGATGCTGACGAGACGGACGGCCTCGGAGTCCACGCTCTCCTGGGCGCTGCTGCTGATGGTGCGGGTCTCGACGAGGACGAGGGAGACCCCGAAGACGGCGATGACGACGAGCACGACGGCGAGCGTGGAGTTGATGAGACGTCGACGCAATGTGCCCTCCGGGCGGGGTGCGGGGTGGGGGATGCCCGTACTAGAGCGTAAGCGGCGGGGTGTCCTGTGGGTCGCGGGTCGCCTCCGGCGGGGGTGCGGGCGCCGGGGTTGTTCCCCTACCCCGCCCCTTCCCGAAACTGGGGGATGCCCCCAGACCCCCTGGCGGGGGAGGAGGTACGTGGGGGCTGACGCCCCCACACCCCCATGCGCCGGGCTTCGCGGCGCCGGCGACCCCATACCCCTACCTCGCGGCAGCTTCGCGCCGCGCCCCGCGCCGGTCTTGCCGCGACCCGTAGGGCCTAGCTCTTCTCGAAGCGGAAGCCCACTCCCCGTACCGTCGCGATGTACCGCGGGTTCGCCGCGTCGTCGCCCAGCTTCTTCCGCAGCCACGAGATGTGCATGTCCAGCGTCTTCGTCGACGACCACCACGTCGTGTCCCAGACCTCGCGCATCAGCTGGTCGCGCGTGACCACCCGGCCCGCGTCCCGGACCAGCACCCGCAGCAGGTCGAACTCCTTCGCCGTGAGCTGGAGCTCCTCCTCGCCCATCCACGCCCGGTGCGACTCGACGTCGATCCGTACGCCGTGTGTCGCGGGCGCCGGCACCGGCTCGGTCGCGCCGCGCCGCAGCAGCGCCCGTACGCGGGCCAGCAGTTCGGCCAGACGGAACGGCTTGGTGACGTAGTCGTCGGCCCCGGCGTCCAGGCCCACCACCGTGTCCACCTCGTCCGCGCGGGCGGTCAGCACCAGGATCGGCACGGTGTGGCCCTCCGCACGGAGCCGGCGGGCGACCTCCAGGCCGTCCATGCCGGGCAGCCCCAGGTCGAGCACGACGAGGTCGATGCCACCGGCCAGTCCGGCGTCGAGCGCGGTCGGGCCGTCCTCGCGCACCTCGACCTCGTAACCCTCCCGGCGCAGGGCGCGGGCCAGCGGCTCCGAGATGGAAGCGTCGTCCTCGGCGAGCAGTACACGGGTCATGTGGGTGATGGTAGTCCGCGTGACTCGCCGCTTGGGGCGAGATCGTCAAGGCCTGCGGGTCTGGGATGCGATCATGAGTACGACCTTCGATTCAGGGCACGCGGTTCCATGATCGCCTGTGATCCATCTCTCAAGTCCCCCCATATGCCACTGTGTCATGCCGTGTCGTGTCGTATGGTGTCGAGACGCCTGTAGCACTACACGGGGACCTTTGGCTGCGACACGAGCCAAGGGTCTTCTTTCTGCGCGGGGTTGGCCTGCCAGCCTCGAAGACAGTGAATGACCTGTGGGCCGGGCCCCGAGCGCGACAGCCGGTGCCGGCCACCCCCCACCGGGCGCGTACCGCTCACGAGGCGCCGCGTCCCGAGCAAGCAAGGATCGACCATGGCGTCCAGCCTGACGAAGGACACCGCCGGGACCCCTTCTGGCGAGAAGACCTTCTTCGGCCACCCCCGCGGTATGGCCACCCTCTTCATGACGGAGATGTGGGAGCGCTTCTCCTGGTACGGAATGCGCGGCATTCTCACGCTTTACTTGGTGGCTGCCGTACTCGACGGCCCGCTCGAGGGCCGCGAGGCACTCGCCGCTTCGGTCTACGGTGTCTACAACGCCGTCGTCTACATGGCCGCCATGCCCGGCGGCTGGGTCGCGGACCGCCTCTGGGGCGCGCGCAAGGCCGTGCTCGTCGGCGGCATCGTCATCGCGCTCGGCCACTTCACCCTCGCGATCCCGTCCGACATCGCCTTCTTCTGCGGTCTCGCGCTGATCGCGGTCGGCACCGGTCTGCTGAAGCCGAACATCTCGGCGATGGTCGGCGGCCTCTACGAGGGCCAGTCCAGCGCTCGTCGCGACGCCGGTTTCACCCTCTTCTACATGGCGATCAACATCGGCGGTATGGCCGCCCCGCTGGTCGTCGGCTACCTCGGCGAGAACGTCAACTGGCACCTCGGCTTCGCCGTTGCCGGTGTCGGTATGGCCCTTGCCGTCGTCCAGTACGTCCTGGGCGGCCGTCACCTCGGTGACATCGGCAAGGAGCCGGCCAAGCCGGCCACGCCGGAGGAGAAGCGCTCGGTCCTGCGCAAGGTCGCCCTGTGGGCCGGCATCGCTGCCGCCGCGCTGGCCGTCGACCTCGTCGTGGGCACGTACGACATCGAGCACGTCGTGAACGTCCTGGCCATCCTCGGCATCGTCGTGCCGATCCTGTACTTCGTCGCGATCTTCCGGAACCCGGCGCTCACGAGCGAGGACCGGCCGAAGATCCAGGCGTACGTGTGGTTCTTCGTGACCGCCGTGCTGTTCTGGATGATCTACGACCAGTCCGGCTCGCTGCTGACGATCTTCGCGGACAACAAGACGGACCGCATGATCGGCGGCTGGGAGTTCCCGGCCTCCTGGTACCAGTCGGTCAACCCGATGATGGTCATCATCCTGGCTCCGGTCTTCGCCGCCCTGTGGGTCAAGCTGGCCACGCGCAACCGCGAGCCCAGCACCCCGATGAAGTTCGCCCTGGCGATGCTCCTCATCGGTGGCTCCTTCGGCATCATGGGTCTGGCGGGCGCCGCGGCCGCGAACAGCGAGACCGGCAAGGTCACCGTCTTCTGGCTGCTGAGCGTCTACCTGGTGCAGACCCTCGGCGAGATGTGCCTGTCGCCGGTCGGCCTGTCGCTGTCGACCAAGCTGGCCCCGAAGCTCTTCGTCGGCCAGATCATGGGTCTGTGGTTCCTCGCCAGCGCGACGGGCAACGCCCTGAACGGCTGGACCACCAAGCTCAACGCGCCGCTGGGCGACGCCCTCTACTACACGCTGTGGGCGATCGTCGCCGTGGCCGCGGGCTTGGCCTTCATGACGGCGGGCAAGAAGATCCGCACGCTCATGGGCAATGTGAAGTAACTCCCCCGCGTCGGCAGGCGACGCAGGACAGAGGGTCGGTACGAAGAGCTCTTCGTACCGACCCTCTGTCGTACGTCAGCGCGTGCCGCGCAGGCGGCGCCACGGGGTGAACGTGAACACCGCGCCACCCAGCAGGATCACCGTGCCTGCGACCAGCGCCAGGGCGCGCAGAGCGCCGTTGTCCTCGGCGCCGGTCTGGGCGAGGCCGCCGCTCGTGCTCGTACCGCCGCTGCCTCCGGCGGCACCGCCGCCGCTGCTGTCACCGCCCGAAGCCCCGCCCGGCTGGGCCGAGGTGTCGAGCTCGAGGGATGCCGTCGCCGTGCCCTTGACCGTGCACGGGATGCCGATCTTCTGGCCGCCCAGGGTGACGTCGATCGTCAGAGTGCCGGGGCTGAGCGTGGACTTGCCGCCGGCGCCCGGCTTGTACGTACCGGTCATGTCGGACAGGTCCACCGGCTTGCCCTGCTCCAGCGGTTCGGCGTTGGCGGGACCCGTGACGGGGACGGTGCCCTTGTCGGCGCCGCCGAGAAGGACCGCCATGGACGGCTTGAGGGCGCCCGCAGGGAGTGCGGCCGGGCTGTTCATGACGCCCTTGGCGGTCTTGACCACGAGGTCGTAACTGCCGCCGTTCTTCTTGGCGTTGATCGTCACCTTGGAGTTGATGCTCGCCGGTCCCGGCGACTTGCACTCGAAGGTGACGGTGACTTCCTTTCCGGGGAAGTCGGTCTGGCCGTCGCCGCCGCCGGTCGTTCCTCCGGAGGTCGTGCCGCCGGTGGTGGTGCCGCCAGTAGTGGTCCCGCCCGTGGTGGTGCCTCCGGACGTGGTCCCGCCGGACGTGGTGGTACCGCCGCTGGTGGTCCCGCCGCTCGTCGTCGTACCGCCCGTCGTGCCGCCTCCGCCCTCCGTCACCTTGATCGTCGCCGCGGCCTTGACCGTCTCCTTCGGCGTGCACTTGGTGTCCGTCGAGATCGGCTTGGAGACGTTGATGTTGTACGCGTCCGGCGTCAGCGTGATCTCGCCCGCCGTGGTCAGCTTGATCCTGCCCTTCATGTCGGACAGCACCATCGGGCTGTTCTTGGGGATCGGCGGGTTCGTCCGCGGCCCGTCCATGGCGATGTTCGCGGTCTGCGCGCCGGCCGCCTTGAGCGTGCCGGTGGGCTTGACCGTGTCCTTCTCCAGGTCGAGGACGTCGGGGTTCTTCGAGGCCGCCTCGACGAACTTCCACACCACCTCGACCTCGTCACCGACCTTCGCCTCGGCGGGCGCGGTGATCTGCACCTTGGTGGTGCCCTGCACGGGTGGCAGGCCGGAGATGGGCGGGGGTATGCACTCCGTCTTGTACGAGACCTCGGCTGCCTGGGCGGGGCTTGCGGCCAGCAGAATCCCCGCGCCGCCGAGCATCAGCGCGATGCCGGCCGCGCTCATCCTCCGTTGCGTGCTCACGAATGTCCCTTCGTCGTGGACCGGTTCTCTGACGGTGCGGAGTCAGGTGTGAACCACGGCAGAGCCGCCGTGGTGGTCGTGGTGCCCCTCGGCACGGCGGACGGCTGGGCGCCGCGGCGGAGCCGGGGCAGCCGGGCCGTGCGATGGCGGCCGTTGCCCTGGGGCCGGACGCGGTCGACGACCGCCATGCCGATACGGAAGACGGCGGCGGGTACGACGACGGCCAGCAGGAGCCAGAAGAGGGTGACGCCCCAGGGCCGTCCGACGCCCCACGGCTGCTCGACGAGCACCTTGGTGCCGTACTTCACGGACACCCGGTAGTCGCCGTGCGCGCCGGCGGAGAGCTGGACGGGCAGCTTGACCTGCATCTTCTGGCCGGGCGCGATGGTGCCGCGCCACTGCTGCTCCTCCCACTGCGGGGCGAAGACGCCGTGCGAGGTGCCGACGTGGAAGACGGGGTCCTTCACGGGCGCGGAGCCGAGGTTGCCGACGGTGAACTCGAGCCGGCGGGAGGGCGGGGCGCCGAAGAAGACGAGGATGCCGGAGTCCCCTTCGAGCCGGGTGGCGGCGAGCACGGCGAGCTTGCCGCCGGCGGCCGGCTGCGGGAGGGGGGCGGTGGGGTGTCCGGCGACGGTGAACGGGGCGTCCACGGCGGCGGCTTCTCCGGTGACGGTGGCCACGTGCACGACGCAGGGGCAGGGCTTGGGAGGCTCGGCGACCGGCATCTTCTTGCTGAAGGAGCCTTTGGCGTCGGTGGTGACGGCGCGGCCGTCGGCGTTGGCGCAGGAGTTGGTGCCGCCGATCACGCCTCTGTCAGGTGCGGCCTGCCCGCAGATGAGCATCATGAGGAGGGTGTCGGGCCGCCATCCGGATCCGCTGACGGTGATGTCGCCGCCCTTGCCGGCCTGTGGCCGGGAGAGCTTGACCCCGGGTTTGGTGTCGGCGGCGGAGGCGGGGGGTGCGGCTGCCAGGAGGAGGAGCAGGAGAGCGAGGAGGGTGAGGGCCGTGTGGGTGCGGGCGGTGGAGTCTCGCCCACTCCGCGAAACGGCAGCTTCCCGTCGTGGCTGTTCAGGGGGCCTAGCACGGTGCATCGTCATGCTCCTGACCTCGCCAAGTGCCGGTCCCTGTCGGGCTCTTCGGGGGTGTCGGGGGGCTCGGAGTGGTTCGGGGAGTGGCGGCGGCGACGGAGGAGCCACGTTGCCGTGGCGGCCACCGCCACCATCGCCGCAGCCACAGCCACCACCGTCGGCCACGGCACGAACGTCGTCGATGTCGTGGCCTCGCTCGGCGCGGCGCCCTGGGCCGTGGCCCGGACATGGACGTTCACCGCGTCCAGCAGTGGCGGGTTCGCCCACTTCTCCGCCAGCGACACGCGCCGGCCGGGGAGCAGCTCCACGGCCGGCGTCCGGGGTGCGCGGCGCAGTGCCTCGCCGAGGAGGCCGTCCGCGCGGAACGAGACCCGTGGGGTCAGGGCCGTGTTGCCCCGGTTCACCAGGGCGTAGTGGATGGACCCGCCCGAGACCGATACGTCCTCGACCGTGAGCGCCGCCAGCGTCGGGCCGCTCACCCGCAGATGGATCCGTACGCCCGCCTCCCGGCCGCCGGACGCCGCCATGACTGCCGCCGGGTGGTCGCCGGGGGGCGCGCCCGCCGGGAGCGTGACCGAGAAGGGGACCTCCGCACGGGTGCGGGGCGGGACCGTCACACGGGCCGTGGCGAGCGTGATCCAGGTGCCCGTCGCCTTGGACCCGCGAGCGCCGCGCACCGCGAGTGCGCCGCCCTCGGTGTTGTACGCGTCGGCCGCGCGGAGCTGGACCGTGAGCGGCCGAGCGCCCCGGTTCGTGACGGACAGCTTGTCCTCCAGGACCGTGCCGGGCACGCCCTCCATATAGATGTACGGTCTGCCGCCGCCGGCCACCGGCTCCGCCGTCCACGCCGGATCGTCCGCCGCCCGCGCGGCAGGAGGAAGGAGCAGCGCGGCGAAGGCGGCGACGGTGGCGGTCAGCCCCCGGACGGGGCCGAGCCGCGGCAGCACAGATCGCACAGGTCAGCTCGCTGCCCGCTGCCCGCGCCGGGTCAGCCACAGGACTCCCGCCGCACCGGCCAGCAGGACCGTCCCGCCGAGCGTGCCGAGCGCGAGGGCCGAGTCGAGGGGGCCCGTCCTGGGGAGTTCGCCGCCGGAGGGGGTGGGCTGCGAGTTACCGCCGTCGGAACCGCCGCCGCCCGCCGCCGTGACGTCCAGTTCCAGCGAGGGCCCGGGGTTGTTCTTGGGCGTGCACGTCGTCGTCGTACCGAGCGCCTTGATCGTCAGCACCCCGGCGGTGAAGGTGACCTTCCCGCTCTTCTTGGGGGTGTACGTCCCCGTCAAGTCATTGATCTTGATGGGGGTGTTGGCCGGGACCGCCTCCGCGTTCGCCGGCCCGGAGACCGCGACCGTGCCCTCGCCCACGCCGCCCAGTTTGATCAGCGCGCTCGGCTTCATCGCGCCCTTGCCGAGCTCCACCGGGCTGGAGGAGACTCCCTTCTGGAAGGACATGGTCAGCTGGTAGTTGCTGCCACTCTTGACCGCCTTGATGTCGATCGGCGAGACCGCGCCCTTGGGCCCGATCGGCGTCTGACACTGGTAGTCGACGTCCACGACACTGGCATGCGCGGCAGGGGCGGCCATCAGCACCACCGAGCCCGCCACCGCTGCTGCCAGCGCGAGAGCTGTCCGCTTCTGGTACGACACCTTGTTTCCCCTCATGCCGGAAGTTACCGCCGGGTGTCGCCGAAGTTACTGACGACACATCAGATCGGGCGCTCAAGGTACGCCTGGGACCTTGGGGAGGGAAGACAAAGAGCACGCCGTATTGACATGCTCTACAAGAGATTCAAAACCTGCCATCGACCGCTACGGGATGGGCTAGAACGGTGCGGCGAGCTCCGCCCAGACCGTCTTGCCCGGCGCGCCGGGGACTCGTACAACTCCCCAGTCCAGGCAGAGCCGCTGGACGATGAACATCCCGTGTCCGCCGGGCCGCCCGGCGCGGTGCGGGGTGCGCGGGGCGGGCTGGCCGGTGCCCCGGTCCGAGACCTCCAGGCGCAGCATTTTCCCGTCGCAGCCCACTCTCAGCTCTTCCGGGCCCTCGGCGTGCAGACACGCGTTGGTGACCAGTTCGGAGACGACCAGCAGCACGTCCTCGGCCGCCGCCCGCCGGTCCGCGGTGGCGGCGGGCAGCCAGCCCCAGTCGTACAGCGCCTGGCGGGTGAAGTCGCGGGCGAGCGGAACGATGCCGCTGGCGCTCCGCAGGGCAAGGCTGCGCACCGCACCGCCGGGTACCCCGGGGGCAGCGTCGGGGCCGGCGCCGTCCGGCTCGGGGCCGAGGTCGCCCGGCGGTTGCTGCCGGGTGGTGCTCATCAGCGCTTCACCTCACCGATTCACCAATATGCCATGACATCAATACACAGAGTGCTGGGCTGTCAACGTTCTGCGGGGGTTCTCCTGCCCTGCCGAATCGTGACAACACCCACGACGCCCACGCGGTGCGCGTGATGCGGACAACAGGGGGTGGGACTGTCAGTCGGAGAGCGCCGCTTCGACGGAGTCGTGCACGGTGAAGACCGCTTCCGCTCCCGTGATCTCGAAGACCCTGGCCACGACGGGCAGCATCCCGGCCAAATGGACCCCTCCCCCGGCCGCCTCGGCCTTCAGCCGGGCACCGAGCAGCACATTGAGTCCGGTGGAGTCACAGAACTCGAGCTGTGAACAGTCGATGACAAGCCGTACCCGGCCCTGCTCCAGTGCCTCACCCAGGGGCGCGCGCAGCAATTCGGCGGTGTGGTGATCCAACTCACCCGCCGGTTTCACAATCTCGCTGGAGCCCTCGGTCCGAACCTCGACCTGAAGCCGGCCCCGGTTCGCGCTGCCGACCGTCGCGCGGTCCATGCCCGTCCCTCTTCGCCGTGTCGTGCGCTGCGATGTTCGCCGCGTCGTCGCCGTGTCGTCCGTAGTTTCGTACCTCGCGCCACATGCCGTCGACAGACAGCGTGGACGTCCGCCGAACATTACGCCTTCCGTACGTCTACCGGTAGCCGAACTCCCCATCAAAACCGGCATATCAGACATATGACACTTGCAACTGCCCGTGCGGAACGGGTAGGCCTAGTAAGGACACAACCAACACGGCCGGCTTGGAGGCGCCGCTCACCGCAGCAGCATGTATTGGCATCGGCGGCCATATGCCGAGAACGATGGAGGATTCCATGTCACCCCGGCTCGACGATTCGCGTACCCCCACCGCGCCGTCGGCACTGTCCATCCGTGCTCCCGAACCGTCCGAGAACCTGGAAGCCCTCGAAGGGCTGGAAGGCCTCCCGGACATCCCACCCTTCAGTGAGGTGGGGCCGCTGGACGCGCGAGCCCTGTCGAAGACACTCTTCGGGCGCCTCGAATCGCTCGAGGAAGGCACGCACGAGCACGCGTACGTCCGCAACACGCTCGTCGAACTCAACCTGGCGCTGGTCAAGTTCGCCGCCTCCCGGTTCCGCTCCCGCAGCGAACCGATGGAGGACATCATCCAGGTCGGCACGATCGGCCTCATCAAGGCGATCGACCGGTTCGAACTCAGCCGCGGCGTGGAGTTCCCGACCTTCGCGATGCCGACCATCGTCGGCGAGATCAAGCGGTTCTTCCGCGACACGAGCTGGTCGGTGCGGGTACCGCGCCGCCTCCAGGAACTGCGGCTCGACCTCGCGAAGGCCGGCGACGAACTCGCCCAGCAGCTCGACCGCGCACCCACCGTCGGTGAGCTGGCCGACCGCCTCGACCTCAGCAAGGACGAGGTCGTCGAGGGCATGGCCGCGAGCAACGCGTACACCGCGAGCTCGCTGGACGCCCAGCCCGAGGAGGACGAGACCGAGGGCGCGCTCGCGGACCGTATCGGCTACGAGGACCACGGACTCGAGGGCATCGAGTACGTCGAGTCGCTGAAGCCGCTGATCGCAAGCCTTCTGCCACGGGACCGTAAAATCCTCTCCCTGCGATTCGTCGCCAACATGACGCAGTCGGAGATCGGCGAGGAGCTCGGGATATCGCAGATGCATGTCTCCCGGCTGCTGTCCCGCACGCTGGTCGGGCTCAGGAAGGGCCTGACGCTCGAGGAGTAGCCGGGACGTGACCGGGACGCGCCGCACAGGCCGTTGAAAGGGCCCATTCCGCCAAGGAATGGGCCCTTCCCCGTTATTGACGGGGCAGTCCGGATTGGTCCACATTGAGCCTGGGGTAAGTGGGGGGACGAACATGGCTCTTGGGGAGGGCTGTCCGTCGGCGTACGCACCACTCGAAGAGTTGATGCAACGCCGCCTGGGCAGGGAAAGCCTGTATGTGCCGTCATGCCGTCTCGGGCTCTATGTGGCGCTGCGCCACTGGTGCCCGCCCGGCGGACGCGTACTGATGTCGCCGGTCAACGACGACGTGATCTTCTTCGTGGTGCTCGCCGCGGGACTGCGCCCCGTACAGGCGCCGCTCAAGGCCGAGGACGGCTCCATCGACATGGCGGCCGTCCCCGCGTCCGTATGGAACGGGCTGTCCGCCGTGCTCACCACCAATCTGTACGGAAATCCCGATCCGGCCGCCGAACTGCGCGCCCGCTGCGACCAGTTGGACATCCCGCTGCTCGAGGACGCGGCCCACGCCATCGGCAGCGAGGTCGCGGGACGGCCGGTGGGGAGCTTCGGCGACGCGTCCGTCTTCAGCCTCTCCAAGCACACCGGGGCCAAGACCGGCGGATTCCTCACGATCGCCGACCCGGCGCTGAGGGCGGCCCTGGAGCGGGCACGGGACGAGCTTCTTCAGCCGGCCCGGCTCTCGGCGGAGATCGCGTACGGCCTGAGACCGTACGCCGAGGCCGGGGTCCGGGGACTGCGGCTCGTGCCCGCGGCCCGCGCCACCCAGCGGCTGCTCGGTCTCCAGGAGCGCGAGGACATCCGGATGGAGCTGCGGCCGGACGAGCTGAAGCAGGCGATGACGGCCGCGCCCGCGCCAGGACAGGGCCTGGACGACTTCGGGTCCTGGGTACGGGTGGACATGCACGACTACCGGCTCAGACCCGGCGGGCTGCGGCTGCGGCGTACCCAGCGGCTGCTGTCCCGCCTGGAGGGACGGCTCGCCGCGCACCGCGCCGGCACCGAGCGGCTGTCGGCCACCCGGTGGGCGCTGCCGCGGCCCGGACCCGTACAGCCGCTGTTCCGGGTGCCGCTGCTGGTCGCCGACCGCGACGCCGCCATCGCCGCGCTCGCACGCCGCCGGATCACCGTCGGCTATCTCTACGACCCGCCGCTCGACGCGTACGCGGGCGAGGTCTTCACCGACCCGTCGCCCGCTCCCGGACCGGCCGCCTGGTTCGCCCGGCACGCGCTGCCCGTCGACCCGCTCATCGCCGGACAGGTGATATCCGTCCTCACCGAACTGGGCGCACAGCCGGCCCGGCCACCGACGGCCGCCGACGCCGCGGAACCGTCCGCGCAGGGCGAGCCCGGTGTCTGACACCACCCGGCTGCGCAAGCCGTCCGGCCCGGATGCCGCTGGACCCGCTCCCGAAGCGAGCGGGGTGAACGGGGCGAACGGGGCAGGCGCCGGGGCGGACGGAGGGGCGGTGACCGCCACCGGCGGCGGCGACTCGATGTTCCGCAACGCCTATGCGCTGATGCTCTCCACCGGCGTCTCCGCAGCGCTGGGCCTCGGCTTCTGGCTGGTCGCCGCCCGCTACTACACCGAGCAGGCGGTCGGCGAGGGTTCCGCCGCCATCGCCGCGATGCGGCTGCTGGCCTCCGTCACCGCGACCACGATGATCGGCGCGGTGGTGCGGTACGTGCCCCGGGCCGGGCGTGCCACCGGACCGCTGGTGTGGCGTGCGTACGCGGTCAGTTCGCTGGTGGTGTGCGTCGCCGCCGTGGCGTTCCTGTTCACGCTCGACCTCTGGGGACCTTCGTACGCACCGCTCGGCGGGCTCACCGCGGGGATCCTCTTCACCGCGTCCTGTGTCGGCTGGGCGCTGCTGACCCTCCAGGACGGGGTGCTGACCGGCCTGCGCAAGGCCGTCTGGGTGCCGGTCGGCAACGCCGTCTTCTCCATCGGCAAGCTGCTGCTGCTCGTCGTCTTCGCCACCGCGCTGCCCGTACTGGGCATCTTCGTCTCGTGGGCCGCGGCCATCGCCCTGTCCGTACTGCCGCTGGGCTGGGTGATCTTCCGCAGGCTGATCCCCCGGCAGGCGGCGGCCGACGTCGACCGCGAGCCGCTCAGGATGCGCGACATCGGGCGCTTCCTCGCCGGTGACTCGGTCGGCTCGCTGTTCTCACTGGCGATGATCAATCTGCTGCCGGTGATGGTCGCGGTCCGCTTCGACGCCGCGCACAACGGCTTCTTCTACATCGCGTACACCGTCGGCGGCACGATGGAGTTCATGGCCATCAACATGGCCTCCTCGCTCACCGCCCACGCCTCGCACAGCCCGGAGAGCCTGGCCGGCGGGGTGCGCGGCGCGCTGCGCCGGATGACCGTGCTGCTGGTGCCGGTCGTGGTGTTCCTCATCGTGTTCGCCCCGCAGATCCTCGCCCCGTTCGGCGAGGACTACGCCGCGCACGGCACCATGGTGCTGCGGCTGCTGGCCGCCGCCGCCCTGCCACGGGTCGCCGTCGAGCTGTACATCGGGGTCCTGCGCGTCCAGGGGCGTACGGGCGTGCTCGCCCTCCTGCAGGGCACGATGTGCGTGCTGGTGCTGGGCAGCGCCGCGATGCTGCTCGGCCCCGTCGGCATCTCCGGGGCGGGCATGGCGATGCTGGTCTCGATGACCGTGATGGCCGCGGTGTCCGTGCCGGGGCTGCGTGCCGCGCTGTCGGGCCGCGAGCCCCGGCCGTCCTGGTTCACCGCGCTGGTGCGGCGCAGGGGTCCGGAGGTGGAGGAGTACGGGACGACGTGGGCGCGGCGGGCCGCCGAGCGTCGCGAGGAGGCGGCGGCGGAGTACGCGCAGGAGTACGGGACGGACTGGGCGCGGCAGACCTCGTATCTGCGCAGTGTGCACGACGACACGGCGACACCGGCGTTCGGTTTCCCCGTCTACGTACAGGATCCGCAGGAGTCGGTGGGGGCGTCCGGCGAGCCGGACCCGGGGCGGGCCGCCGTGCGCTCGGAGCAGGCACTCGACCCGGGCGAGAGCCGCCTTGCCCTCGCGCTGTGGCTGCTGCTCGGGCTCGCGGCCGTGCTGTTCTGGGCGCCGCTGTTCCAGGCCTCGGACATCACCATGGACCAGCTCTCCGGCACCCAGTTGCTGCGGGCGCTGCCGCCGGTCACCCTCACCGCGGGCGTCCTGCTGATCGTCGTCCACAGCGCCGCCGTCTCACTGCTGCGCCCACGCCCCGCCCTGCTCAGCGCCGGACTGCTGGTCACCTTCGCGGCGTTGCACTCCGCGCCCGCGGTGCTCGGCTGGGAACCGGAGCCCGTGCGAGGCGCGTGGTACGAGTCGCCTGCCGGCTTCCTCGCTTCGGCCGCCGGTCTCGACAGCCCCGAGCCGCTGCTCCGCTGGCTGCCCGCATTCTGTCAACTGCTCTGTCTGGTCGCGGTGCTGGCGATTCTCCGGGCTACCGGGCTGCCCGTCGCGGCACAGTGGGGGGCGGTGTGGCTGCTCGCGGTGTGCGGCTGGGCCCTGCAGAGACCTCTCGCGCCCGTCGCGCTCCCGCTCCAACTGCTCCTTTCCTGCCTCGCGTTGGGGCTCTGGTACATCAGCCGCGTCCGTGGACGACGGCGGCGCGATGCGCGATCCACGTCGGCACAGAACTGATCCATCAGGGGGACAAGCATGCGACAGCCAGCCATCTCAGCCGCCGGGAGAGCCGTGGCCGCCCCCAACCAGTGGGCCGGTGACGACCCCGCGACAGACCTCGCCGACCTGCCCGTACCGGACCGCTCGCGCTGGGTGGTACCGCTGCGCCTGGCCGCGCCGCTGGTCGTGGCGCTCGCCCTGTGGGCGTACGCCGTGGCGGGCACCGACACCACCGCGCTCGGCGACTTCGGCCTGGTCGGGGCACTGCCGGTGGTCTTCTGGGTCGCGCTCGCGCTGCTGACCGCCGGCTTCTGGGTCTGCGTACGGGATCCGCTGCGCAGCAACTGGTGGTCGCTGGCGTACACGGTGGGTCTGATCGTGATGGAGCGCGCCACCCAGGCGCTCGTCTATCCCACGCCGCTGTACGCCTGGGCATGGAAGCACGACGCGGTCATCGAGCATCTGCTCACCGCGGGCGGCCTCCAGCGGGGCGACCGGCTCGGCGACATGGCGGTCTACGACCAGTGGCCCGGGTTCTTCGCCGCGCAGGCCGCGCTGGTGCGGCTCACCGGTGTGGAGAACGCGGCGATGTACATGGCGTGGTGGCCACTGGTCTCCAGTCTGATGCTGCTCGCTCCGCTGCTGCTGATCTACCGCACCTTCACCCAGGACCGCCGGCTGATCTGGACCGCTGTCTGGCTCTTCTGTGTGGCCAACTGGGTGGGGCAGGACTACTTCTCCCCCCAGTCGCTGGCCCTCGCCCTCTATCTCGGCGTGATCGCGATCGTGCTGCGCCGGGGCGGGCGCACCCAACGGGGCATCAGGTCGCGGCAGGCGCTGTGGACCGTACTGCTCATCCCGGTGATCACCGCGATCGTCATCTCCCACCAGCTCACCCCGGTGATGCTGGTGGCGGCCATCGGCGGGCTGTGCCTGATGCGGCGATACCGCGACTGGGCCCTGCTGGTCACGCTGCTGCTGGTGTTCCTGGCGTGGAACCTGACCGCCTCGCTGCCGTTCCTGCGGACGGCGGTCCCCGAGATGATCAGCTCCTTCGGCGATGTGAGCGGCAATCTGGAGACGGGGTACGGGTCGACGCCGACCGGCACCGGACCGGTGATCGTCTCCTGGGTGTCGCGGGTGCTGTCGGGCTCCGTGCTGCTGCTCGCCGGGATCGGTGTGCTGCGCCAACGGGTGCTGCGCCACCGCGCCCGTCCGCTGCTGCTGCTCGCCGCCGTACCGCTGCTGATGCTGGTGGCCAATGACTACGGCAGCGAAATGATCTTCCGGGTGCTGCTCTTCATGCTGCCCGGCGCCTGCTTCTTCGCCGCGGCGGCGCTGCTGCCCCCGGTACGGCCGCTGGCCGCGGATCCCGTCGGCCACGGGGCCCCGCCGCCGGCGGTGGGCCTGCGGTTCGCCGTGCTTCCCGGGGTGGTGCTGCTCGCGCTCACGGCGGCGTTCGTACCCGGCTACTCGGGCAAGGACCGGCTCAGTTACTTCCCTCCGCAGGAGGTCGCGCTGGTCCAGCAGGTCTTCGACCGGGCGCCCAAGGGCTCTCTTGTCGTTGCCGCACATCGCAACTACCCACTCGCGTACGCTTCGTACTGGAATGTGCGGCATTACTGGTTCCTCGACGACGCCAAGAGCCACGTCGAAGAGATTCTGAAGGACCCGGCCGGGACACTCGCCCGGGACATGGCAGCGGTGGAGCCGCCCGGCCGGGCGTACTTCCTGCTCACCCAGGGCCAGATCGCCAACTCCGAGATGAACGGCATGCTCACCGCGGACCAGTTGCGGAGCATCGAGACGTCCGTCGCCGCGTCGCCCCTCTTCGAGCAGGTGGGCCATAACAGCGCGGGCGTCATCTATGAACTGAAGCGCACGGAAGCCATCGACGGCAGCGCGCCGACAGCCGGCACGGGGAGGACATCATGAGACCTCAGTCGCTCGCGATCCGGCTGCTGCCGCCCTTCGCAGGCTGGTTCGCCATCGGCGCCACCCTGCTGCCCGCGGCATCGCCGCTGCGGGCAGCGCCGGTCGCCGTGTTCCTGCTCGCCGGTCCCGGCGCCGCCGTCCTGCGCATCTGCGCCCCCGCGATCCGGCGCCATCAAGCCGTCGGTCCTGCGGAGAGCTGGGACAGCGGCTTCGCGCGGGACTCCGAGCGGCTGGAGCAGCTCGTCCTGATGGTCTTCCTGAGCGTGAGCGCGACGCTCATCGGCGCCACCGTGCTGATGGCCGCGCATGCCTTCAGCGGTCAGCGGGTCCTGGTGCTGCTCACTCTGCTGACGATGCTCGCTGCCTGCTGTCCGCGGCTCCGCAGCCGGACACGGACCGCGCGTGCGTCATCGCCGCCACAGAAAGGCTCGCCCCTGTGACGTTCCCCCGACGCCCCGTTCGCGGGGCGCCAGGCATTCATCGCAGGCCGCACGAGCGACGGCGGCTGTGGGCCATGTCCACGGCGCTGATCGGCGTGCTGCTCGTGGGCATACTCGCCCTGCAGAAGTCCTCGGGTTCCGAGGACTCCGCCCTCTCGGGTCCGCAGTGCCGGCCCGCCGAACTGCTGGTGCCCGACTGCGGCGCCTGGTTCGGTGCCTATGTACGGCACGGCAAGCCCGACCTCGAAGAGAAGGTCCTCGCCTACGAGAAGCGGATCGGCCGCAGGCTGGACATCGTCTACGCCTACCACGACATGTCCCTGGACGGCTTGGAGGGACAGCTGCTGACCGAGCAGGAACAGCGCGTAGGCAAGGACCGGATGCTGCTGCTGTCCTGGGAAAGCAAATGGTGGAACGGCACCCCGGCGCAGCAGCCGAGCTGGCAGGGCATCGCCTCGGGGGCACTCGACAAGAGCGTGATCGATGTCCAGGCGAAGCGGATCAAGGAGTACGGCAAGCCGCTCTTCCTCTCCTTCGACCTGGAGATGGACACCCGTACGCCCGCCAACGGCACACCTGCCGAGTACGTCGCCGCCTACCGCCACATTCATGACCGGTTCCGCGAACTCGGCGTGCGGAACGTGGTGTGGAGCTGGGTCATCACCGGCTACACGGGCCACAGCGAGCTGTTCCCCAAGCTCTATCCGGGCGACGCGTACGTCGACTGGATCGGCTACAACCAGTACAACTACTACCGCTGCCACAAGGCGAAGTGGCAGAGCTTCGAGCAGACCCAGACGGCCTCGCACGACTGGATCCGCGAGAACATCTCCGACGACAAGCCGCTGATACTCTCGGAGTTCGGCACAGCGGACGATCCGTCCAGGCCCGACGCCCAGGCCGAGTGGTACGCCGAAGTGCCGCGTGTGGTCAAGAAGCTGGACGGTGTACGGGCCGTGCTCCAGTGGAACTACCGGGATCCGGGGCCCGGCTGCGATCTCGCGCTGGCCAGGGACGAATCCTGGAAGAGCCTGCGCAAGGCCGTCTCCGACCCGTACTTCCACCAGCCGCGGCCATGAGGCCCGTGCACGGCCAGGGGGTGTCCTGCCCGTCCTCTCCGTCCCACCCGTCCCACCCGTCCCACCCGTCCCACCCGTTTACCCCCTGACCCGCGAGGGCTTCTATCCCGCGAAGACCGGGCCCTTCACCGCCGCCCGGATCCGCCGGCAGAGCCTCCACCCCATCGTCGGCAGCGAGTCGGGGAACGGCGCGACCGGCGCGCCCCGCCCGTCCATCCACGCCTCGATGTCCGCGACCGTGTGACCGCGGCGCAGGATGAGACGGGCGATGCGGTACGCCTCGTCCGTCTCCGAACTCAGTGCGTGCCGGACGGCGACCGCCGAGGCATAGCCCGCGCGGGCGACCGCCTTGCGTACGCCCCGGCTGTTGTAACCGTGCGGATAGGCGAGATGCGTCACCTCATGGCCCACGACATCCTCCAGCACCGCCTTGGACTCGGTCAGTTCACGTCTCAGCGCACCGGCGGGCAGGGTGTCCAGCTGGGGGTGGGTGACCGTGTGGGCCCCCACCTCCATGCCGTACTGCTCCAGCCGGGGCACCTGGGCGAGGGTCATCATCGGCGCGGGCGGCAGCAGACTGCGCCGGCCCGGCGTGATGGCCCCGGTGGTGAGATACGCGGTGGCCGGCAGTGCGCGGGCGGCGAGCGCCTCGGCGGTGGGTCCGGGCAGATCGGCGAAGCCGTCGTCGAAGGTGAGGACGACGGGCCGCAGCGGCAGCGGGCCGCGGCCCGCGAAGTGGTCCACGAGCGCGCTGATCGTGACCGGGGTGCGACCGCTCGCCACGATCGCGTCCAACTGCGCGCCGAACTCCTTGGGCGTCACGGCGAATTCGGCGATCCAGTCGGGCGGGTCGTCCATCACCGCGTGATAGAGCAGTACGGGAATCCGGGGCATCGTCTCGGGGCCGCCTCTCATCGCTCCTCCCGCTGCCCGCGCATCAGGCGCTGGTCCCAGGGCAGCGGTAGGCCGCGCACCCGTCTGCGGGCCTTCGCATACCCGATCGGCCCAGCCAGCATCCCGCGCCGCTCGAGCCGGGAGAGATGGCGCGGCCAGGGGTAGTCCTGCGCCCCGTGCTCCCCGGGTACGGAGGCTCCGCCGGCCTCGCGGTGGGCGGTGATGGAGCGGGCGTGGGCCAGGCCGCGCGGCAGTTTCCGCAGCAGCGCGGGCAGCAGGGCGGGTCTGCGCACGAGGATGGCGGTGAGATACGCGGTGAGCCCGGCCCCGTAGCCGTAGGCCTGGTTCCTCAGGTCCTGCCAGCTCTCCCGGTGGTGGTGCCAGACCAGCGCGTCGGGGGTGTAGCGCAGCCGGTGGCCCGCGGCGAGGACGCTGACGAACGCGTACAGGTCGTCGCCGCCCTTGGCGGGGGTCCCGGTGCCGGTTGCGGGGTCGAAGCCGCCGATCTCCCGCAGGACGGTGGCCCGGAAGGCCATGTTGGCGCCGGAGCCGAAGCTGCCCGCGGTGAACGGGAAGAGCGGCTCGCCGGCGGGCGGGTGCGCGGGGTCGTACTGGCGCGGCTCGAAGCCCTTGGCGAAGCCGCCATGGCTCTCGAGGAGGATCTGCGCTGGAGTACTCAGCCTGGCGGGCAGGATCAGCCCGGTCGCACAGCCCAGGCCCGGGTCGCGGGCGAAGGGCGCGGTGAGCGCGGAGAGCCAGTGCGGGTCGGCGACGACATCGTCGTCGGTGAAGGCGATGACCGCGCCGTCGGCGGCAGCGATGCCCCGGTTGTGGGCGACGGCGAGGCCGGGCACCGGCTCGCGGACGTAGCGGACGAGGTCGCCGTACTTGTTCTCGACGAGGTCGTGGGTGGCGCTGGTGACGGGCGCGTTGTCGACGACGACGATCTCGAAGTCGGGGTGGTCCTGGGCGAGCAGCGAGCCGAGGGCGCGGGCCAGTTGGTCGGCGCGTTCGCGGGTTGCGACGACGACACTCGTACGCGGCAGGTCGCCGGGCACGTCCTCGTGCGGCCGAGGTGGGGCGAGTTCGGCGCGGGCGGTCGCGGCGACCGTGGCCGCGGGGTCCCCGCCGGGCGGGACGCGGCACACGACCGTGGCTACGGGGCGGCCGCGCAGGCGTACGAGGGCGTAGACGTCACCGGTCCCGACGGGCGGCCCGCCGCCGAACGCGGGGCCGAAGCTCAGGACGGCGCCCTCGGGTCCGTCCAGGTCCAGCTCGGCGACCTGGATCTCGGCCGGCCGCGAACTGCCTTGTGGTCGATGTGGCTGATGCGGTGTGCTCGGCATGCGATGACCCCCGCTTGCTCGGATGTTCCCGCGGTCAGTTGCCCCGCAAAGTGCCCAACTGGTTCAGCGCCTTCTGCGCGTATCCGGCCAGCCGCGGCCTGCTGCGTACGAAGCTGTGCGCACGGCGCGAGGGCTCGCGGCTGAGCCAGTAGAGGGCGGCCCGCGCCCCCGGCAGTACCGAGGAGCCCTCGTGGACCCGCAGCTCGCCGGTCTTCAGCGCGTCCTTGTACTCCGCGCCCCCGCGCCCCAGATCGAGCATCCCGATGCCCTCGTCGGCGGCGGACTCGGCCATCCGCAGATGCAGGATCAGCCCCGGCGAGTACTTGGCGAACTCGACGTCGTACGCCGGGAACCAGCAGGACAGCACGGTGCGCGAACGCAGCCCGAAGTGCGCGGCGACCGGCCGGTCCGCGGCGTACAGCACGGACAGCACCCCGGAGCAGCCCGCTGTGCGCGTCTCGTGCAGCCGGCGCACCAGGGTGTTGATCCACTCCTGTGCGAACCGGTCCCGGCGGCCGGTCCTGCGGTACTGCGCGGACTTCCACTCCATGAGTGCGCGCAGGGCAGCCGGATCGCGCTCGTCGAAGACGAACCGCACCTCGCCCGCCTGCCGCCCCAGCTTGCGCTCCTTGGCCAGGGTCGTCCTGAGGAACTTGGGTGACTGCGCCCGCAACACCTCTTCGTACGCCGCGTACCCGGCGCCGATGTCGATCACGGGAGAGGCGAACTCCTCGGCGGCATCGGGCAGGAAGACCGTCTGTCCCGCTTCGAGGTTGTCGAACGCCCACGCGGACAGTCCGCAGGCCCGCAGCAGCTCACGGGGGGCGACTCTCAGCCCCGCGCGCAGGACGGCGCCCTGGCAGTCGGAGACGCCCAGACCGATCGCGCGTCCATGGCCCAGCGGTCCCGGTTCGTACGGAAAGAAGCCGGCCGGCTCCCCGTCCTCCCACAGCACCGCCACTCTCGCCGCGGGCCGCACACGGCCGACGGTGAGGGTGAACTCGGGCTCCATGAAGGGATTGGCGGGTGCGCCCGTCTTGGCACGCAGCTCCCGCCAGGCCTCGATCTCCCCTTCGCCCAGCTCGTCCGGTTCTACGACACGAATGCGTACACCGCTCAACTCGACCCCCCGGTCCCACCCCTGAGCTTTCCCCGGGACAGGACGCTACCGGTCCATATCCCGACAGGGTAGGGAGCGTCGCACTTCTTGTGACCGATCCGTGAAGGAGCCAGAAAGGAGGGATACGCGAGGTGTTCGAGTTCCGCAGTCAACTGCCGGGCAATGTGAGCGGTGTTGAGCAAGTGACATTCGAACACGGTCGGATGCTCATAGGATCTGTACGCTCCCGATCACTCTGGGGAGTCTGACGTGTCCCGGATGTGTCCCGGAAGGGCTCTCTCCTCGTGGTCGTGGTCGTTGTGGTGGTGCTGCTCATGGTCTGCAAGATCGTCATACCGAGGTCGTCGCGGTGAGCCTGCCCGGGAACGGAGCCGGCGCCCGGCGGCACTTATGGTCCGTCGCGGTGGTGATCGCGGCAGGCGGAGCCGCGCTGGTGGGCTGGGCCGCGGCCGCCGACTGGCGGCAGATGCTGGCGGGCGGCTGCGCCGCCGCCGCGGTGCTGGTGCTCTCCTGGGCGATCGTGCTCACCCGGCAGCTGGCGGCGGAACGGGCCGCGCGGGCCCGCGAGCAGCGGGTGGCGGCAGCCCGGGGCGCGGAGCTGGCGCATCTGGCGGCGGTACGGGTGCCCGCCATCGCCGAACGGGTGCGTACGGGACAGCGGCTGGACGGCGTGCCCGGACCCCTCGCCCCGGAGGCCGACACCGGTGAGGAGTTCGCCCGGGCGCTGGCCGCGGTGGTCGTGGCGCTCGGCTCGGACGAGGCGGTCCGCCGGGAGCGGGCACTGCGCGACTCGGTGCAGGCCGCCTTCGAGTCCGTCGCCCGCAATATGCACGCGATGGCCACGGTGCAGCAGCAGGTGCTCGACCATGTCGAGCGTTCCATCGACGACTCCCGGCTGATGGCCGAGGTGATGAAGGCCGACCACGCGGCCTCGCAGATGACCCGTAAGGCACAGACCCTGCTGGTGATGTGCGGGATCTGGCCGGCCCGTCGGGAGACGCAGCCGGTCTCGCTCTACGACTGCGTACGAGGCGCCCAGTCCCGGATCGTGGAGTTCGGCCGGATCGAGGTGCACGGCGGGCAGACGCTGTACGTGGTGCCGCCCGCGGTCGAGGGCCTGATGCACGCCATCGCCGAACTCCTGGAGAACGCCACGGTGTTCTCGCCCTCCCGCACCCAGGTCGTGGTCACCATCCGCGAGGTGGGAGCCGGAGCGGTGGTGGAGATCGACGACGCGGGCCTCGGTATGCCGCCGGACGTACTGCAGCAGGCGACGGGCCAGCTCCGCGACGACCTGGATCTGGCACGGCTGGGCGCGGTGCCGCGGCTGGGGCTCGCGTGTGTGGGGCGCTGGAGCCGGGAGCTCGGCTTCAACGTGGAGCTGACGGCGGCGTCGGCGTACGGAGGTACGCGCGCGGTGACGTTCGTGCCGTTCCGGCTGCTGACCGAGCCGCTGTCGAACTTCACCACCGCGCGACAGACGGCGGGGGCGGTACCGCACGCGGGGCACGTACCGCACGCCGGCTCCGTACCGCACCCCGGCTCCGTACCGCAGCAGGCACCCGCTGCCGCGCGCACCGCCGCCGAACACGCCTCCGCGCAGGCGCCCGCGACCGGCCCCGGCGGACTGCCCCGGCGCCGCAGCCGGCGCGGCGGCACCCTGGAAGCGGCGGCGCAGCAGGCCCTGCAGGGACCGCCGTCCGCTCCCGCCCCCGCTCCCTCCTCGTGGACCCCGGAGGCCGCGCGCGCTTCGATCGCCAGCGTGGTGTCCGGTTCGCGGCGCGGCCGCGCGGCCCTCGAGGACACCGACGTACCCCACGAGCACGACGGAGGCCGGCAGTGACCGGAACCATCACCAGACTCCCCGACCTGGGCTGGATGCTGCGCCCGCTGACCGAGATCCCGGGCGTCCGGCACGCCGTGGTCGTCTCCGAGGACGGCCTGCGGCTGGGCCACGCGTCCGCCGACAACCTCGCCGGTCCGGTGGCCAGCCTGAGCGTGGGCGAGGCCGAGTCGCTCTCCGCGGCGTGCGCGGCGATGACCATGACCGGACGGTCCACCGCCGCGCTGCTGTTCGGCGGCGGCGCCGGGGTGCGCCAGCTGATGCTGGAGTCCGAGCACGGATTCGTCCTGTTCACCCATGCCGGAGTGGGCGCGCATCTGGGCGTGGCCACGGACACGGAGGCGGATGTGGGTCTGGTCGCCCAGCAGATGCAGCTGCTGGTGGCCAAGATCGGCGCGCATCTGACCAGCCGGCCGCGGGATCCGGTCACCCCGACGTCATGACGGACGGGTCCACGGACGGGTCCGATGAACGGACCACTCGCGCGGTCCGTCCGTATGTCATCACCGGCGGACGCTCGGACACCGGCGGCGAGCCGCTGTCCTGGGAGACGCTGGTGATGGCGGTCGACGAGGCCGGGTATCCGGCCACCCTCCAGCCGGAGCACCGGATGATCCTGACGCACTGTCAGGGTCTGCTGTCGGTCGCCGAGGTGGCCGCCCACCTCGGCCAGCCGCCCTCGGTGGTGCAGGTGCTGCTCTCCGACCTCATCGACTGGGGTCTGATCGTGGACCGCCCGCCCATTCCGCCGGCCGAACGCGCCGATGTGACCATGCTCAGAAAGGTCCTCCATGGCCTCGAAAGCCGCCTCTGACGCCGCGGGTCCGGCCGCGGGTCCGGCCGCGGGTCCGGCCGGGGTTCCTCCTGCGGGCAAGTACCTCTCGTCCGGCGTCGCGGGCGCGGCCAAGATCCTCGTCGTCGGCCCGCTGGGAGTCGGCAAGACCACGCTGATCGGTACGGTCTCCGAGATCAAGCCGCTGTTCACCGAAGCGGTGATGACGCAGGCGGGCGCCCGCGTCGACACCGGCGGCGACCGTGCCAAGACCACCACCACCGTCGCCCTGGACTTCGGCCGGATGACGATCGACGGCGAGCTGGTGCTCTATCTGTTCGGCACTCCGGGCCAGCAGCGGTTCCTGCCCGCCTGGCGGGATCTGGCCAAGGGCTCGCTCGGAGCGCTGGCTCTGGTGGACACGCGCGATCTGACCGCGTCGTTCGACGCGCTCGGCAATCTGGAGGACCTCGGGCTGCCGTTCGCCGTGGCGGTCAATGTCTTCCCCGGCAGCCCGCAGCACCGTGAGGACGAGCTGCGCGCCGCACTCGATCTGCTCCCGGACACCCCGCTGGTGGCCTGCGACGCCCGCGACCCCAGGTCCTCGGTCCAGGCGCTGATCGCCCTCGTACGTCATCTCATCCACGCCGCCACGGAGTCCTCATGACGCACCCCGCACACTCCACCCCCGGGACCGGCGGCCGCTGCCCGGTCGCGACCCCGCTGTACGGGCCGCAGCTCGACGGCGACGGACTGCCCGCGCTGTACGAGGAGTTGCGCCGCGAGCACGGGCCGGTCGCCCCGGTGACGATCGCGCCCGGCATCGAGGCGTGGCTGGTGCTGGGCCACCGCGAGCTGCTCCGGCTGACCCGCGAGGAGCAGGACTTCTCGCACGACCCGCGCCGCTGGAGCCTGCTGCGCGAGGGCAGGGTCCCGCCGGATTCGCCGATCATGCCGATGGTCGGCTGGCGGCCCGCGCTGCTGTTCGCCGACGGGCAGCAGCACCGCCGGATGCGGGCCGCCGTGTCCGACGCGCTGGCCAGGATCAATGGGCACGAGCTGCGGCGCAGCGTACGGGCCACGGCCGAGCGGCTGATCGCGTCCTTCGCCGACCGGCGCGAGGCCGATCTGGTGCCGCACTACGCGCGCAAGCTCCCGATGATGGTCATCACCGGGCTGCTCGGTCTGGACGACCGGACCGGGCAGCAGCTGGTGCAGGCGATCGCGGGCATGGTCGCCGCCAACGCGGACTCGGTCAACGCCGGCAAGCGGATGGGCGCGATCCTGCTCGCGCTGATCGAGGAGAAGCGGCGCACGCCCGGCAACGACGTCACCTCCGCGCTGCTGCACCACCCGGCCGAGCTCACCGACGAGGAGGTGCTGCACAACCTGGTGGTGATGTTCGTGGCGGGCAACCAGACCACGGTGAACTGGATCGCCACCACGCTGCGCATCCTGCTCTGCGACCCGGCGTTCCGGTCCTCGCTGACCGGCGGGCATCTCAGCGTCGACGACGCGCTCGACGTGGTGCTGTGGCGCTTCCCGCCGACGCAGAACTTCCCGGCGCGCTACGCCACCCGCGATCTGCGCTTCGGCGGCCAGGACATCCGCGCCGGCGACATGCTGCTGCTCGGCCTGGCCGGGGCCAACCAGGACCCGGAGATCCTGCCGGCGGACGGCATCCCGGTGATCGGCAACCGTTCGCATCTGGCGTTCGGCGCGGGCCCGCACACCTGCCCGGCGCAGGACCCGGCGCGGCTGATCACCCGTACCGCGGTGGACACGATCCGGCACCGGCTGCCGGATCTGGAACTGGCGGTACCGGAGAGCGAACTGGCGTGGATCAAGTCACCCTGGAGCAAGGGGCTCGCGGCGCTCCCGGTGCGTTTCACGGATCCGCAGCTGCCCTCCGTACGTACGCCGGCCTCATCGTCCATCTCGCAGTCAGGAGAGCCCAGTTGAACACCCCAGGCGATACGCCGCACCGGATGGACCCGGCCGGCGGCTGCCCGCACGCGGACAACGCCCGGCTGCTCGCCCGGGGCGCGGTCGCGCCGGTCGTGCTCCCCGGCGATGTGGCGGGCATGGCGGTACTCGGCCATGACGCGCTCAAGGAGTTCCTCGCCCACCCCGACGTGGCCAAGGGGGCTCAGCACTTCAACGCGCTGCGCGACGGCGAGATACCCGACGGCTGGCCGCTGAAGACCTTCGCGACCGTGCAGGGCATGACCACCGCCGACGACGCGGACCACCGGCGGCTGCGGTCGCTGGTGAGCAAGGCGTTCACCACGCGGCGGGTGGAGGAGCTCCGGCCGCGGATCGAGACGGTGACGGCGGAGCTGCTGGACGGCCTGGACGAGGCGGCGCGGGCGGGCGACGGCGTCGCCGATCTGCGGACGCACTTCGCGCTGCCGCTGCCGATGGGCGTCATCTGCGAGCTGCTCGGCGTGGACGCCGAGTACCAGGACCGGCTGCACCATCTGTCGAACCAGGTGGTCAGCACCTCCATCGGCCCGGCGGAGGCGATGGCGGCCAACCGCGAGCTGGTGGAGGTACTGGCCGCGGTCGCCGTCTCCCGTACGCGGGAACCGGGCGACGACCTGACCAGCGCGCTGATCGCGGCCCGCGAGGAGGGCGGCGACCGGCTCAGCCAGCACGAGCTGATCGGCACCCTGCTGCTGATGATCATCGCCGGGCACGAGACGACGCTGAACCTGATCACCAACGCCGTACGCGCCCTGTGCGCGCACCGCGACCAGCTCGAACTGGTCCAGTCCGGCAAGGCCGCCTGGCCGGACGTGGTCGAGGAGACGCTGCGCTGGGACAGCCCGGTGAGCTTCTTCCCGTTCCGTTACCCGACCCGGGATCTGACGCTCGACGGGACGGTGATCCCCAAGGGCACGCCGGTGCTTGCCGGTTACTCGGCCGCGGGCCGCGACACCTCGGCGCACGGCCCGGACGCGGACCGCTTCGACATCACCAGGAGTGGCGCCCGGCATCTCTCGCTGGGCCACGGCCCGCACTACTGCCTGGGCTCGCCGCTGGCCCGGATGGAGGCGACGATCGCGCTGGAGCAGCTGTTCACGCGTTTCCCGGAGCTGGACCTGGCGGTCACGGAGGCGGAACTGCCGCGGCACGCGAGCTTTGTGGGCAACAGCGTGCAGAAGCTGCCGGTACGCGTGCGGGGCTGACGCGCATGCTCCGGGTGGGCGTCAGCGCCCACCCAGAGCGGCGTCCACCGCCGCCTCGGCGTGCAGCCGGGTCGTGGGGAACACGGGCACGGGACTGTCCTTCTCGCCGATGAGCAACTCGATCTCGGTGCACCCGAGTACGACGCCTTCCGCCCCGGCGGCCACGAGCTTGCCGATGACGTCCTGGTAGGCGGCGCGGGACTCCTCCCGTACGACTCCGAGGCACAGCTCCTCGTAGATCACCCGGTGCACCAGGGCGCGCCCTTCCGCGTCGGGCGTGAGCACCTCGAGCCCGTGTCCGGCCAGCCGGTCCCGGTAGAAGTCCTGCTCCATGGTGAAAGCGGTCCCGAGCAGCCCGACGCGGCGGATCCCCCGGGCCCGTACGGCATCCGCGGTCGCGTCGGCGAGATGCAGCAGCGGCACGGAGACGGCGGCCTCGACCTGCCCCGCGACCTTGTGCATGGTGTTGGTGCAGATCAGCAACAGGTCGGCGCCCGCGGCCTGGAGCCCTCGGGCGGCCTCGGCGAGAATCTCCCCGGCGCGCTCCCAGTCGCCCGCGGCCTGGAGCTCCTCGATCTCGGCGAAGTCGACCGAGTGGAGGATGCACTTGGCAGAGTGCAGGCCGCCGAACCGTTCGCGTACGAGCTCGTTGAGCAGGCGGTAGTACTCCGCGCTGGATTCCCAGCTCATGCCGCCGATCAGCCCGATGGTCCTCATCGCCCCACTGTGCCATGCCTTGCGGTGCCGTCACTCTCTGCCATGTCCGACGCCCTGCCGTGCCGTCGCCCGCAGGCGCCCTGCCGTCGCCCTGCCGTGCCGACCCGGCGGTGAGTGACAAAATGGTCTGTACGAACCCTTCTCGGGGATGTTCGCTTGGGAGGCCAGGATGATGGCGTCGCAGAGCGCGGGAGCCCCGGGCACGGATCCCGCCCCGCACGCGGAACCCACCCAGCACAGGGACCTGTGGCCGGGAATCGCCGGGCTGCTGGCCGGAGCGCTGCTGATCGCCGGGCACGCGCTGTGGCTGGGCACACCCGACACCGAGGGGAGCGGCGCGCTCAGGCGCGCTTTCTTCTACTACGTCGACGACGGCAATCAGGACGTGGCGGAGGCCACGGCCCTGATCCTGCTGGTGTCGGGCCTGCTCTTCCTGTTCTTCCTGGTCGCCCTCTCCCGGCTGGCCGGCAACCGCTCCCACCTGGTGCTGGTGGGCGGCACGGTCTTCACGGCATTCCTCATGGTCGGGGCGCTCGCCGGGAACATCTTCGCCATCACGGTGAGCCACTCCGAGTCGTTCCCGGTCGTCCCGGAGACCGCGCTGATCTCGATCCTGCTGCTGAATGTGGCGTACGGAGCGATGATCGCGTCCATGGCGGGCGCGGCAGTGATGCTGTTCGGGCTCTGGCGCGCGGGCCAGGAGACCGGGGCGATCCCGGCCTGGCTCGGCTGGGCGGGCTTCGCGGTGGCGGTGGTGTCGCTGGCGGGGCCGTTCACCGCGTGGCTGACACCGCTGCTGCTGGGGGTGTGGGCGCTGGGGGCGGGCGTGGTGCTGATCATGAACGCGCGTATCGAACGGGCCGAGGGTGAGCCGGAGCCCAAGCCGGAACCGGAGCCGGCCGCCGGCCCGCCCGCTGCGGACACCGGGCAGACGGCGCCCGACAAAGAGAGTTAGCTTCGGTACCGGAGCCGTGGTTTCCAGGGTCCGGTGCACGGCCAACTGGCTTTGCGGGACGCCCCTTTAAAGAACCTGGGAAAGAACTTCTCCCAACCCAACCGGACTTCTCACTCGTTCAGGTGACGAAGTGGCAGATGTCCGGGGACGGGCGGTACGGTCGCGCCATACCAACCGCATATGACGACGGCCCCCGCCGGGACTGGCATCCCGGACGAGGGCCTGTTCATCAAGGAAGTGGAGCTTCCCGATGACTTCGACGAAGTCTATCGCGCCCTCGTGCGCGCGCAGCGAGACCGACCCGTATGCCGGAGTGATCCACATCCGGCACCGCCACGACTCCGGCTTCACCGTGGTCGGCAACCACCTCGCTCAGCACGATGAGTTGTCCGCCACCGCCATCGGTATCGGCGTCCACATCCAGTCACTGCCGGACGGCACCCGCGTCGGGATCACCCAGCTCGCCGACCGTTTCAAGGAGGGCGAGGTCCGTATCGCCGACGCGCTGCGGGAGTTGGAGGCCGCGGGCTATCTGGAGCGGCGGCGCGAACGGGTCGCGGGCGGCCGGATGGTGACGCGTACGACCTGGTACGAGAAGCCGGGCGCCGAACCGGGCGCGGAGCCCGAACCGGTCACCGAGCCCGGTGCCGAGCCCGCCGTCGAGCCGGAGTCCGTGCCCGTTCCGCCCCCCGCACGGGCGGCCCAGCCGGAACCGGAGTCCGCCGACCCGCCGGCCGCAGGGCTTCTCACCGGCCTCCGCCGCCAGGACCCCCGCCTGCTGCTCTCCGAGCGGGACGTACACCGTCTCGCCCCCGCCGTCCGCACCTGGCTGGACCGCGGCGTCTCCCCCGCGCAGGTCGCCCGCACGCTCACTGGGGACCTCCCCGTCGGGATCATCCGCCGCCCGGCGGGGCTGCTGCGCCACCGGCTCACGGAGTGGCTGCCACCTGTGCTGCCCCCGGTATCGGCTCCGGCCGCCGGTCCGGACCCCTTCCAGACCTGCGACGGCTGCGAACGGGCCTTCCGGGCCCCGGAGCCTGGCCGCTGCGGGGACTGCACCACCGAGCGCGCGGCGTAGGCTACAGAGAGCTAACCCTGCAGGAACCTTGCTTTCGCGCCCCGAACCACTGAGGAACCTTTCACATCTGGTGACTCCGGAGGAGGAACCCCCCATGAAAGTTGCTCCCAAGGGCTCACCTGCTGGTGTCCTGGAGTTCGGCTCCAGCGCGACCCGTACCCGCCAGGTCAAGGCAGGACGCGCCCTGCGACTGGCACCCGGTATCTACGCGATGGATGCGTCCCTGCCGCCGGAGGCCGTTGCCCGCCATCACTGTCTGGCTGTCGTCGCCCGCGTGTGGCCCGGAGCAGTCATCTCCGACCGATCGGCGTTCTCCGGTGGGCGTCCGGCCGAAGGCTGGCTGTTCATTCGCCATCCGGATCCGGCCCGACGGAGCAATCTGCGGCTCCCCGGCATCACGATCTCGGTCGAGGACGGCCCCGGAGCGCTGCCCGGCGACATGCCCATGCCCCACGGTCTGCACCTTTCAGGCGTCGCCCGGGGGCTCGTGGAGAACGTGACAAGCCCTGGTCCTGCGCCGACCGGACGACCAGCCCGAGCAGCGGGCACGGAGGCAACCGAAGAGCAAATGGACGCGCTTGCCAGAGACGGCGGACCGGGGCGTATTCGCAACGTGCTGGGCGAACTGGATCTAATCAAGGGCTCCTTCGGCCGGCCCGCGGTCGAGGCAGTACGCCGGCGGCTCGCGGAACTGCTCGGCACGCACACGGATTCCGCACCCCTCTCGCCCAGGCTCAGAGCGAGGCTCGAGGGCGAACCCTTCGACGCCGCGCGACTGGCGCTGATCGAGCGGCTCGTGGCAGGACTCGGCACCATTCCGCCCGAGCCCGCACCAGCGATCGGCGGACCCGGCCAATGGGAGTGGCTGCCGTTCTTCGAGGCCTACTTCTCGAACTACATCGAGGGCACGGAGTTCACGGTCGAGGAGGCACTCCGTATCGCCGTCGACAACGAGATCCCGGCATCCCGGCCGCAGGACGCGCACGATGTCGCCGCCACCTACCGGATCGTCTCCGATCCCCAGCTGGCCGCGCACAGAGCGCGCTCCGGGGCCGAGTTGCTGGACATCCTGCGCGAACACCACGCGACGCTGATGGCGGCCCGCCCGGAGAAGCGGCCAGGTCTGCTGAAGCAGAAGCGGAACTGGGCGGGCGGCTATCAGTTCGTCGAACCCGAGCTGCTCGTCGGGACGCTGACCCGCGGCTTCGACCTGCTCGCGCCCGTGACCGACCCGCTGCACCGAGCCGTCACGGTCATGTTCCTGGTCACGGAGTGCCATCCGTTCGACGACGGCAACGGACGCGTCGCCCGTATCGTCGCCAATTCCGAGCTGAGCGCGGCCGGGCAGATCCGGCTCATCGTCCCGACCGTGTACCGGAGCAACTACCTGGCCGGGCTGGCCGGAGCGAGCAACGGGGCGGGGCGCGGGGAGAGCCTGACCGCCGTGCTGCGGTTCACGCAGCGCTGGGTTGCCGGGATCGACTGGCGGACGTTCGATGCCGCTGACGCCGAGATCCGGGAGACGAACGGATATCTGGATCCCGTACGAGCCGAGAACGCGGCACAGCGCCTGCGGCTGCCCGGTTCCGTGCCGGAAGTGGAGTGACACGGCGCGCCGGTCACGCTGCTCCGGTGCCATGCTGGGAGGGGACACGGAGGTAGCGATGGGGTTCTACGCCGAGCGAGTACTGCCGCGGATCATCAACGCCGCCTGCGGCGTCAAGGCAGCCCAGCCGCTGCGACAGCGCGTATGCGCGGGCCTGACCGGCGACGTCGTCGAGATCGGATTCGGTACGGGGCACAACGTGCCCTTCTACCCGGCGGGCGTCACCGGCGTGACCGCGGTTGAGCCCTCCGACCTGGGATGGAGACTCGCCGGCGAGCGCGTCAGGGCGGCGAGCGTCCCGGTGCGGCGCGCGGGGCTGGACGGTCAGTCGCTGCCCTTCGAGGACGACAGTTTTGACGCCGCCCTGTCCACCTGGACGCTGTGCACCATCCCCGATGCCGGTGCCGCCCTGCGCGAGGTGCAGCGCGTCCTCAAGCCCGGTGGGACCCTGCACTTCCTCGAGCACGGGCTGGCCCCGGCGGAGGACGAGAACGTGCGCCGCTGGCAACATCGCCTCGAGCCCGTGAACAAGCGGCTCTTTGGTGGGTGTCACCTCACCCGGCCGCCCGTCGACATGCTGACGGCCGCGGGGTTCACGATCACGGCACTCGACGTCTTCTATGAGGAGGGCACACCGAAGCCGATGGGCGCCGACTCCCTCGGCACCGCCCTGTCCCCGTAGGTCCTGTCCGACCGGTCAGGAATGGAGAAGCCTGACCGGGGATCCGGGCCGTAGCGTTCTCGGTGTCAGCCAAACGGCAGAAACCGAGCAAAGGGAACGCATCATGTCCGACGGCATCGAGACGGTCATCTACCCGGTATCCGACCTGGCCCGGGCCAAGGCCCTGTACGGCACCCTGCTGGGGGTCGAGCCCTCGCAGGACGAGTCGTACTACGTCGGCTTCGACGTCGCCGGCCAGGGCGTCGGCCTGGACCCCAACGGCCACAAGGGGGCGACGGGACCCGTCGTCTACTGGCGTGTCGCGGACATCGCGAGCAGCCTCAAGGCGCTCATCGACGACGGTGCGGAAACCCTGCAGGAGGTGCACGACGTCGGCGGCGGCAAGCTGATCGCTCTGGTGAAGGACGCCGACGGCAACGTCATCGGCCTCGCTCAGTCTGCCTGAGCTGGTTCTTTATGGTTTGAGTCGGTTTCGTTCGGTGATGCTCTCTGGTCGTTGCACGGTTTTACCTACGTCGTAACGGGTGGCGGGCCGCCGGTTTTTCGAGCCAAGTGGCCTGCCAGGTCCGGGGGTTGAGCGTTTTGGCGCGCGGGCCGGGCAGTGCAGGTGCGGGCGGAGATTCCGAAACCCCCGGTGGACTCGGGCCGGGGTGAGTCGGCCGGGTTCGGCGGGCTTCTCCCACGGCCGCCGCAAGTCGGCGGCGGCCTCGCGCAGAAGGCGGATCTGGGTGTGGGCGGCGATGATCAGCCAGGTCCAGCGCTCGCCGGCCTTGGGGGTTCGCAGCTTCGGGCGGGTCCACCCGAGGGTCTGTTTCATCAGCCGGAAGGTGTGCTCCAGGTCGAAGCGCCTCAGGAATGCCTGCCAGCGCACGTCGACGTCCTCGCAGTTCAGGCCGGTGGCGGACGACCACAGCCAGAGCGGCAGCGGGTCTCCTCCACCGGGCAGCCGGTCGACCTGGAGGCGGATCAGTGTGCCCTCGATGATGGGGAGTTCGCCGGTGTGGTCGATCCAGGCGGAGCGGGTGGTCAGGCGCGGGTGGATACGGTCCCAGGCCATCGCGCGGGTGGTGCCGTATCGGTCGGTGACCTGCGTCGTGGCCGCGTCCGGCTCGCCCCAGGTGTCCGGCTTGGCGAAGCGGAACTCCTTGCCGTGCGTCGGCGGTCGCCCGCCCTGGGGGTAGGCCAGGGCGTACTCCTTGAGCGAGGGCGTCGGCCGTCGCATGACGCGGTCGGAGCGCATCCGTCCCAGCACCTCGACCGGGAGGCCGTTGAGGAGGTGGGCCATGCGTGGGGCGTCGTAGCCGGCGTCGAAGACGATGAGGATGTCGCGGTCGCCGACGTGCCAGCGGCCCATCTCGATCAGGTCGGTGACCACCCGGCGGAGCTGGGAGGCGGTGGCCTCGACGACGTCGTCCTCGGGTCCGAGGCGGACGGCATCCAGGAGCTGGCACCAGGACGTCCGGCCTGATTCGAGGGCGGCGACGAACGAGTACGGCCAGCCGGGGATGAACTGGTCCGAGGACCGTCCGCTGCGGCCGTAGACGTGGCAGAACAGGCGATCCGCGCTGGTCGGCGCGTCGGGGCGGAGCCAGTTGCTGACGTCGACGGCCAGGACCAGGCGCCCGTCGGCGGCCCGCGGCATCGGCAGACCGGCCAGCACCTGCCGCAACCGGGGTACGTCCACGTTCCCGTGGTTCAGCGCCTCGTACATCGCGCCGTGCCCACGCCGGTGCTCGGCCACCAGCGTCAGTTCCACCGGCGAGGTCACCGGGCCGTCCGCGCACAGCAACGCGTCCACGAGCTCGAACAGCTCGTCCCCGCGCACGGTCAGGCAGTCGAATAGTTCCTCCCGGAAGCGTGACGCTTGCGCGAACGCTTCCCCGGGACCGGCGTCAGGCAGCAGACTCACCTTCACGGCCTTCGTCTCGATCGGTGCACCTTGGTCGGAGCACATGATCAGACGAAGGCGCCCCAGCGTCCCGCGAATGCTCAGCTGGGCTACCTAGTTCGATACGCCGTTCGAAGTCAGTCAGGCAGCGCCACGGTGAGATCCACCTCGACGAGCTGTCCCGGAAAGCCCAGCTGGGCGACGCCCAAGAGCGTGCTGGCGGTGGTGAATGCCGGACCCAGGGCAGACTCGGTGAGCCGACGCCATGCGGCTCCGAGAATGTCCCTCTCATTGCTTCGCACGTAGATCACTGACCGCACCACATGTTCAGGCTGGGCACTCACCGCTGCCAGGGCAGTGAGCGCGTTCGCGACAACCTGGTCGACCTGCGTCTCGAGGGAACCGCAACCGACGAGGTCACCATTCCGATCAAGCGGGCACTGCCCCGCCAGATAGGCGGTACGGCCTGCCTCCACCACGGTGATGTGGTGGTAGCCGGGTGTCTCATGCAGCTGCTCGGGGTTGATGCGGGTGATCTTCTCAGTCATGTCAGCGAGTCTGACCAGCGTGGTGCCAGCACGCACCGCATTTTCCCCACCGGCAAGCACTCCGCAGCGACGTGAGGTTAAAGACAATGCCGTTGACTTAGGTGTCTGGTTGGGGCGCTGTGGCTGGGATGACCTGCAGTGTTTCAGCGGGGCGTCGACGTGGCTGGGGTGGTCGTGGCCGGTCGGGGTGCCAGGCGAGGAAGCGGGACATCTTCCTCTTCGCTTGGCGGATCAGCACTCGAAGGCGACGTGGCGGATTGATTTCCTGGGCCAGTTCACGGGCGAGGTTGGCTAGTTCGGCTGCGAGGTGGTGAGGGGGGAAAAGAGCCGGTGAACGTGGTGACGCTGCGGCGGGTTGCCCGCAGGGCTGCGACGAAGGAGAGCCGGTCGGGATCGAGGGGCTCGCTGCGGCTGACGGCCGCCGCATGCATCAGCACTCTCAGCCCGGTGTAGACGGCCAAGTGCGCGTAGACCTCCTGGAACACCAGCTCCGGGCTCTTGCTGGGCAGCACGGTGCGGGTGCCGATCTGGGTGGTCTTCAGCTCGGCGAGGGTGTTCTCCACCTCCCAACATTCGCCGTAGAGCGCCGCCAGCTCGCCGGCCGGTGCCCGGTCGGGGTTCATGAGGGTGGTGATGAGCCGGTAGGTCTCTCCCGGCTTCCGGCCGGGCACGTCCAGGGTGTACTCGATGACGCGCACACGGATGTCCTGCGGGGCGCGGACACTGCGGCCCTGGCCACCACGGACCGTGGACAGCCAGGAGCCGTCCGGGAGAGCCTCCTCGACGGGGAGTTTCCAGATGGCGGGGATGCGCCAGAGCAGGTCGGCGCCGGTGGCTGCCAGCAGCTGCCACAGATGAGCCCCGGGCAGACCGCGGTCGCCCAACACCAGCATCCCCGGCCCGAGGGAAGGAGCCAGGCCCTCGACCAGGACCCGTTCCTTGACCCGGTAGGAGTCGACGACCGCGTCCACGATCACGTGAGTTCCGGCCTCGGCCAGGACAGCGAGACGAACCAGCGGATAGCCGGTCGGCCCCTTGCCCGGCCTGGCCCGAACCCGCCCCAGCGCCGTCTCGTTCGCAGCGGTGTCGGCCACCGCGAGCGTGGTGCCGTCGACCGCCATCACCCGGAGCCCCCGCCAGAACGCACCTGGAGTCCGCTCGTCCGCCACCGCCGCACCGGCGTGCACCAGCAGTTCCCGGAACGGTTCCGCCCCCAGTTTCCGGCGGGCGCGGAAGACCGCGGCCTTGTCCGGCACCCGCCACGATCCCCAGCCGCCTTCGTGCCGGGCCGGCTCCGCGAGCAGACGTAACACCTCGCGATAGGGCTCAGGGCAGAACAACGCCCTGGCCAGCATGAAGTACACCATCAGCCGCGGAGGCAGCAGCCGCTGGCGCACCTCATGGTCTTGAGTCTTCGCGAGCACCGCATCCACGAGCTCCGGCGGGAACACCTGAGTCAGATCCCCGAGCGCCACACGATCGACCAGCCGAGCAGCCACGGAACACCACCCCTGGTATCCGTTGAACTGCTAACTCAGCCCAAAGTCAACGGCATTGAGGTTAAAGAACAAGCTGAGAAGCTGTTTCGGGTCCTGACATGACAAGTTGAGTGGTCTCTCCGCGCAGGTCAGGAGGCATCGGCGGACGGTGTCCCCGGTCGGTGGTGTCCGACTGAGGCTGGTCGTGGTCAGGCGCCGCGAGGTCGGGCCGCGGTTGTGCCGTGGGTGCGGGGATCCGTTGACGCCGTAGGTGAAGGCGACTTGCTGCTGCGGTGCCACCCGCTGCTGGTGTGGGTGACCCTCGTGAAGCCCCTCCTGGGACATAGCGATGCTTCTGAATTTGCGGACGATCCTGCGATCACTCCAAAGAGTGACCACGCGGCCAGGCACGATGTTAAGGAGCGGAGGAACGCCCGCCAGCGCAGGTCGACGTCCGCGGCGGTCATCCCGGTGCGCCCGGTGCTGGCTGCCGGCCGGCACCGCGCAGTGAGCGCCGGCGCGGCCGACTACTCCGGCCCGACCTCCACGATCCGGACGTCCTCGGCGATCGGGTCCTCCGCCACCCTGGCCCGATAGCGCTCGGCGCCGGCCAGGTCGTAGGTGTCGTACGACGCCAACGGGCTGCCCTCGTAGGTCCACTCCACGCGGTACCGCTCCGCCACCCGACTGCCCTCCCACTCGCTCCGCCCGCCGGAGCAGTGTCCGACCCGGACCGTACCCTGACCGTCGTCCGCACCACACAGGAGGTACGCCCCGTGAATCCCACGACCGCCCGCTTCATCACGTCCGCCACGGCCCTGCCGGCCGAAGCACTCGCGGTGCTGTACGAGGAGTTCCTGGAGCGGTGGCGGCACGGGTGTCCGCCTCGGAGAACTCCGCGATCGACCACGCTGTCAGATCGGCGCTGCTCCCGCGTGCCGATGAACTGGAGCAGGTCCGCAAGGGTCTTCACACGGTCGGCGCGTCCGCCTGACGCCATCGCCGCACGGGCCGTGCACAAGCGCGTGAAACTGACCAAGGATCAGTACCGCGCGCTCCTCGACCCGTTCACCGCCGCCAGCGTCCCCGTGCCCGACCGGGACAACTAAGCCGTCTCTTTTCCGATCATCCGATCGCCGGTCCGGTCGTGTCATTGACTGACGCGCAGTGGGCGAGGATCGAGTCGTTGCTGCCGGACCGGACACCTCGGCGGGATGGGCGGTGGCGGGATCACGAATGCCTACCGCCGGTCGGTGTCCATCGCCTGTTCCAGAGGGGGAGCGAGGGCGGAGAGCACTCACGGCCTCACCTACGTACCGGTAGACCGTGGCGACGCCGATGCCGAAGCCCGCGGCGAACTGCGCGTAGGTCTCACTGCGGCGCAGGTGGGCCAGGGCGAGCGGGGCCTGACAGCCGGCCGGCAGACGCCGCCAGCGAGTGCCGATCTTACGGCGCCGCACGATGAGTTGCCTGGTCAGGTAGCGCAAGGTGCGGCTGGACAGATCGATGGAGGACGGGTAGATAAGCACACGGAGCCCCTCATCGACACGGCGACTTGTTCGAGAACCCATCTACCAGGGGCTTCGCTGCACTGTCAGCTCAACTGGCAGGCTCACGCGACAGGTTGCGAACGGTCACCGGTGCGGGGATCGGAAACGCCATGGCACGCCCGGGCCTACCGGGGAGTGGTGAAGCGGGCCCGCCACAGGTCGCGGAGCAACACGATCTCGGCCATGTGGTGGATGAATTCGAGGTTGGCCCCCACAGCACGCTGATAAACGGGTCGTCGGGGTCGGAGCCGTACGGGTACGGCGAGAAGCCGACCGTGTCGAGCTGCTCGTCGGTGACGGCGGCGACTCTGTCGCGCCAGCGGTCGATCAGCGTCCAGAACTGCTCGAGGGCCGAGGCGACAGAGGGGCTGAAGTCGACCAGCAGCTTCGGCTCCTGCCGCCGTTCACCGAAGGTCCACTCCCATCAGCCCGCGAAGCAGAAGTGCAGATCCGCCATCAGAGTGTCCACACCGCAGGGGTCACCTCACGCGCCCGCACCCCCACCCGAGGGGTCGAACTTCTCGATGGGGGTACGCACGCCGTCGCGGAACGCACCGAGCCCGGCATCGAAGTCGACCGCAGGGCCGACGAACAACGCCGACTCGTCGGGTGCGACGTAGATCTTGCCGCCGCCGCGCACGGCGTGGACGAGGCAGACCCCGAGTCCGCCCGGCAGTTCCACGATGTTCACGACCGGATCGGTCGTGAACATCGCGAACAGGTTGCGCCCCACCTCGACGAGCCGATCGGTGCCGCCGGTGACCGCGGTCGCGCCATCGGCGGCCGCCGCGACCGGCAGGAGCCGGCGCACCTGGGGCTGCCCGGCGAGCTGCGCGATGACCGCGAGATGCTCGTAGAGACCGCCGAGCTGCAGGTGGTCGAGATTGCTCGACCCACCGAGGGCGAGGAGCGGCACGTAGCCGAAGCACTGCTCCAAGCCGGGTACGCCATCGCGATCGCGGGCGGCCGGGTAGGGCTGCCACTCCCATCCGACGTCGCGCTGAGCCGGGTCCTCGATGAGGCCGACGATCTCGTCGAACGAGCGTCTCTCGACGATGTCGATCGCCCCGAATCGCGACTTCACCACGAGGTAGAGCCCGTTGACCGAGACGACGGCATCGGCGAGGGCGGTGGTGAACAGCACCGTCGACCCCTCGGGCAGGCTGAGCACACCCTTGAACATCGACGCGGCGCGGGCGGGGTCGACCACACGGAAGTAGCCGTCGTCGCCGACGAAGCCGGCGCCCTGCGCGCGCCACAGCTCCACGACGCCGTCGGGCACCTGCCCCGCGAATTGCGTGATCGTCTCCTCGGATATCGGCGCGACCGGGTCGAAAGTTCGGAACGTCGTCATGCGGGCCTTCCCGGTCTCTTGGATGCGACCCCAGTTCAGCTCGATGCCGCGACGGAAGTCGCACGGTTCGACGGCCAGGCCACCCCGCCGAATTCTACCGAGCGGCATGGGCCGCGGAATGACGTCGACCTGCGCTGGCGGGCGTTCCTCCGCAGATTCGATCTTGAGCACACATTCCGCCTGTTCAAACAGACCCTCGGCTGGACCCGACCACGCCTGCGCGAACCGCTGGCAGCGGACCGCTGGACCTGGCTCGTCATCACCGCCCACACCCAACTCCGCCTCGCCGCCCCGCTCGCCTCCGACCTGCGCAAACCCTGGGAGAAGGCCACCCGCCCCGGCGTCGCTCTCACTCCGACCCGGGTCCGGCGCGGGTTCAGACACATCCGCCCACACCTGGCCTGCCCGGCCCGCGTGCCCAAACCCAGCCGCCCCGGCCCCGGACGCCCGCCCGGCTCCAGGAACCGACATCCCGCCACCCGCCACGACGTGGGCAAAACCGTGAAACGAGCCAGCACCCTCTACGAACGAGACCAAGCCAGACGTTAAGGATCAATGAGGCTGCCCGGCTGCCGAGGCTGGCGGGTCACCCGGCGAGGTCCTTCGCCGGCTTCCTGAGGGAGCACCCGGGCGGTTACCGGCACCTCTTGCCCTGACGCCACACGTCCGAGACGAGCGGTACGCCCGGGCGGTAGGCCAGGTGGACATGGCTCGGGGCGTCCAGCAGGGCGAGGTCCGCGCGGGCGCCGGGCGTGATGCGGCCGATGTCGGTGCGGCGCAGGGCCGCCGCGCCGCCGGCCGTCGCGGACCAGATCGCCTCGTCCGGGGTCATCTTCATGTCGCGTACGGCGAGGGCGATACAGAACGGCACGGAGGACGTGAAGGACGAGCCCGGGTTGCAGTCCGTGGAGAGCGCGACGGTCACGCCCGCGTCGAGGAGGCGACGGGCGTCGGGCCACTCGGCGCGGGTCGAGAACTCCGCGCCGGGCAGGAGCGTGGCGACGGTCGCGCCGCTCGCGAGGGCGTCGACGTCCTGCTGCGTGAGATGGGTGCAGTGGTCGGCGCTGGCCGCGTCGAGCTCGACGGCGAGCTGCACGCCGGGGCCGTAGCTCAGCTGGTTGGCGTGCACGCGCGGGTGCAGACCCTTCGCCTTGCCGGCGGTCAGGATCGCGCGGGCCTGGTCACCGTCGAAGGCACCCTTCTCGCAGAAGACGTCGACCCAACGGGCGTACGGGGCGCAGGCGTCGAGCATCTCGCCGGTGACGAGGGCGACGTAGCCGGCGGGGTCGTCGGCGTAGTCCGGCGGGACGATGTGCGCGCCGAGGTAGGTGACCTCGTCGGTGTGCTGTGCGGCGATACGCAGGGCACGGGCCTCGTCCTCGACGGTCAGCCCGTAGCCGGACTTGGTCTCGAAGGTGGTGGTGCCCTGGCGGAGGGCCTCGCGGAGGTAGTGCGTGAGGTTCGCTTCGAGCGCCTCCTCGGTGGCGGCGCGGGTGGCGGCGACGGTGGTACGGATGCCGCCGGCGGAGTAGGCGCGGCCGGACATGCGGGCGTTGAACTCCTGGGTGCGGTCGCCCGCGAAGACGAGGTGGGAGTGGGAGTCGACGAACCCGGGGATGCCGGCGCGACCGCCCGCGTCGACGGTGTCGTCGGCGGCGGGGGCGTTTGCGGTGGGGCCGACCCAGGCGATGCGGTCGCCGTCGATGACGATGGCGGCGTCGCGGAGGAGGCCGAGGGGGGACTCGTCGCCGAGGGCGGGGTCGTTGGTGACGAGGCTGCCGATGTTGGTGATGGCGGTGGTGGTCATGGGTCCTCTTCACTGGCATGTGAGCGCGGCGCGGGGTCCGGGTGCGGGGGGCGATTGAGGCGCGGGGTCCGGGGCGGAGCCCCGGTCACCCCCCGCGTACCGCCGCGATCGACGCGGCCAACGAGCCCGCCACGTCCGGGATCAACGCGTGCACCCCGGAGCGGACCACATGGCGGCCCCCCACCACCGTGTCCCGCACATCCGCCGCCGTCGCCGCGAACACCGCCGTCTCCGCCGCCAGCCGCGGGACCGGGCCCGCCGTGCGGACCGAGTCGAGGGCCACCGTCGTGAAGTCCGCGAGCGCGCCCGGCTCGAGGCGGCCCGCGTCGGGCCAACCCAGCGCCGCGTGGCCGTCCGCCGTGGCCGCCCGCAGCAGCGCCGCCGCCGTCCAGTGGCCGCGGGCCCGGGTGCGCAGGCGCTCGTTGAGTTCCATCGCGCGGGCCTCTTCGAGGAGGTCGATGACCGCGTGGCTGTCGCTGCCCAGCGAGAGCGGCGAGCCCGCCCGCTGCAGCGCGGCGGCGGGGCCGATGCCGTCCGCCAGGTCGCGTTCCGTCGTCGGGCACATGCACGTGCCCGTGCTCGCGCCGCCCAGCAGCGCGATGTCCTCGTCGGTCAGGTGCGTGTTGTGGACGCCCGTCGTGCGCGGGCCGAGCACGCCGTGGTCGGCGAGCAGCCGGGTGGGGGTGCACCCGTGCGCGGCCAGGCACGCGTCGTTCTCCGCGGTCTGCTCGGAGAGGTGGACGTGGAGGGGGGCCTGACGGGCGGCGGCCCACTCAGCGACCGTCCTCAGCTGCGCGGCCGGGACGGCTCGTACGGAGTGGATCGCCGCGCCGATACGGGCGTGGTCACTGTCCTTCAGCAGCGCGGCCCGCTCCGCCCACGCGTCCGCCGTGCCGTCGGAGAAGCGCAGCTGGTGCTTGTTCGGGGCCTCCCCGCTGTGCTTGTCCCTGATGGCGGAGGAAAGGTACGCCGTGTCGAGCAGCGTGATCCGGATGCCCGCGTCCGCCGCCGCCGCGATCAGCGCCTCGCCCATCGCGTTCGGGTCGGCGTACGGGGTGCCGCCCGGCGCGTGGTGCACATAGTGGAACTCGCCCACCGAGGTGATCCCGGCCAGCGCCATCTCCGCGTACACGGCCCGCGCGAGCTCGAAGTACGTCTCCGGGGTGAGCCGGGACGCGACCTGGTACATGAACTCGCGCCAGGTCCAGAAGGTCCCGGAGCCCACCTGGACGATTCCGCGCAGGGCACGGTGGAAGGCGTGCGAGTGGGCGTTCGCGAGGCCCGGGATCGTCAGGCCGCGCAGGACCGTCGCGCCCTGGGGCGGGGCGACGATCCCTTTGCGTACCGCCGTGATCCGGCCGTCCGTCACATCGAGGGCCACGCCCGGCTCGACATTCGTGTCCAGCCAGGCGTGTTCCGCCCAGTACGTCAGCTGCACGCCAGCCCCTCCAGTACGTCGGCGAGTGCGATCACCCCGGCCACGCAGTCGTCCTCGGCGGCGAACTCCGCCGGGGAGTGCGAGACGCCGGTGGGGTTCCGTACGAACAGCATGGCGGTCGGGATCGATCCGGACAAAATACCCGCGTCGTGTCCGGCGCCCGTGCCGAGCACCGGGAGCGCGCCGCCGAGGATCTTGTTGAGTTCGTCGCGCAGGGCGTGCTCGAACTCGATCACGGGCGTGAAGGACTCCCGTACGACGCGCAGATCGACGCCGTCCCGTTCGGCCCGGTCCTTCGCCGCCCGCGTCACCGCGGCGACGACGGTGTCGAGGGTGCTCTGGTCGGCGGCGCGCGAGTCCAGCCAGCCGCGCACGAGCGAGGGGATGGCGTTGACGGCGTTCGGCTCGACGGAGATCTTGCCGAACGTGGCGACCGCGCCCGCGAGTTCGGCCTCGCGGCGGGCCGCGAGGACGGTCTCGGCGTACGTCAGCATCGGGTCGCGGCGGTCGACGAGCCGCGTCGTGCCGGCGTGGTTGGCCTCGCCGTGGAAGTCGAACCGCCAGCGGCCGTGCGGCCAGATCGCGGATGCGATGCCGACGGGGTTGCCCGACAGGTCGAGCGCCCGGCCCTGCTCGACATGGAGCTCGACGAACGCGCCGATACGGGCGAGGCGTTCGGGGTCGGGGCCGATGAGCGACGGGTCGTACCCGGCGCGCTCCATGGCCTGGGGCAGGGTGATGCCGTCGGCGTCCCGGAGTTCGGCCGCCTTCTCGGGCGTCAGCTGCCCGGCGGCCAGGCGTGAGCCGACGCAGGCGAGACCGAAGCGGGCTCCCTCCTCGTCACCGAAGTTGGTGATGGCGAGGGGCTTGTTGAACTCCGCTCCCCTGCGGCGGAGTTCGTCGAGTGCGGCGAAGGAGGAGACGACGCCGAGGGGCCCGTCGAAGGCGCCGCCGTCCGGGACGGAGTCGAGGTGCGAGCCGGTGACGACGGCGCCGGGGGCGGTGGGGTCGCCGAGCCAGGCCCACTGGTTGCCGTTGCGGTCGACCTCGCAGGTGAGGCCGCGGGTTTCGGCCTGGGCCTGGAACCAGGCGCGGCAGTCGGCGTCGGCGGCGGTCCAGGCGTAGCGCCTGTAGCCGCCGCTTTCGGCGTTGCGCCCGATGGGCGCGAGGTCCTGCCACATCTGGTGGAAGGAGTCCGCCGGACGGGCCGGCGAATCCAGCCCCGCCGGCGTTCGAGGCGCGGGGTCCGGGGCGGAGCCCCGGTGGGGAAACGCCTCCTCGCTCACGCGTCGCCCTCCCTCATCGGAACCCGCACGCCCTTCTCGTCCGCCACCGACTCCGCGATGTCGTACCCGGCATCGACATGCCGGATGACGCCCATGCCCGGGTCATTCGTCAGCACCCGGCGGATCTTCTCGCCCGCCAGCTTCGTGCCGTCCGCCACCGAGACCTGGCCCGCGTGGATGGAGCGGCCCATGCCGACGCCGCCGCCGTGGTGGATCGAGACCCAGGACGCGCCCGACGCGACGTTGACCATCGCGTTCAGCAGCGGCCAGTCGGCGATCGCGTCCGAGCCGTCCAGCATGGCCTCGGTCTCGCGGTACGGGGACGCCACCGAGCCGCAGTCCAGGTGGTCGCGGCCGATAACCAGCGGGGCCGCCAGCTCACCGCTCGCCACCATGTCGTTGAAGCGCTCGCCCGCGCGGTCCCGCTCGCCGTAGCCGAGCCAGCAGATACGCGCCGGAAGGCCCTGGAAGTGGACCCGCTCGCCGGCCATCTTGAGCCAGCGGTGCAGGGACTCGTTCTCCGGGAAGAGCTCGAGCATCGCCTTGTCGGTCTTGTGGATGTCCGACGCCTCACCCGAGAGCGCCGCCCAGCGGAACGGGCCCTTGCCCTCGCAGAAGAGCGGCCGGATGTACGCGGGTACGAAGCCGGGGAAGTCGAACGCCCGCTCGTATCCCGCCAGTTGGGCCTCGCCGCGGATCGAGTTGCCGTAGTCGAAGACCTCGGCGCCCGCGTCCATGAAGCCGACCATGGCTTCGACGTGCTTCGCCATCGACTCGCGCGCGCGCTGCGTGAAGTCCGCGGGCTTCTCGGCCGCGTACGAGGCCATCTCGTCGAACTCGACGCCCAGCGGCAGATACGCGAGCGGGTCGTGGGCGCTCGTCTGGTCGGTCACGATGTCGATCGGGGCGCCCTCGGCGAGCATCCGCGGCAGCAGCTCCGCCGCGTTGCCGAGCAGGCCGATGGACAGGGGCTTGCGCGCGTCCCGCGCCTCGACGGCCAGGGACAGCGCGTGCTCCAGCGAGTCCGCGCGCACATCCAGGTAGCGGTGCTCGATACGGCGCTCGATCGCGCGCGGGTCGACGTCGATACAGATCGCGACGCCGTCGTTCATCGTCACGGCGAGCGGCTGCGCGCCGCCCATGCCGCCCAGACCGGCGGTCAGCGTGATCGTCCCCGCGAGCGTGCCGTTGAACTTCTTCGCCGCCACCGCGGCGAACGTCTCGTAGGTGCCCTGCAGGATGCCCTGCGTGCCGATGTAGATCCACGAGCCGGCCGTCATCTGGCCGTACATGGTCAGGCCGAGGGCCTCCAAGCGCCGGAACTCCTCCCAGTTCGCCCAGTCGCCGACCAGGTTGGAGTTGGCGATGAGCACGCGAGGTGCCCACTCGTGCGTCTGCATCACGCCGACCGGGCGGCCGGACTGGACGAGCATCGTCTCGTCCTGCTTCAGCGTCCGCAGCGTGCGCACCATCGCGTCGAAGGAGCGCCAGTCGCGGGCCGCCTTGCCCGTGCCGCCGTAGACGACGAGCTTGTCGGGGTGCTCGGCGACCTCGGGGTCGAGGTTGTTCTGGAGCATGCGGAGGGCGGCTTCCTGCTGCCATCCCAGGGCGCTCAGTTCCGTACCGCGCGGTGCCCGTACGGGGCGGGGTCCTGACATGGCAATGCCTCCTCGCGACTGCGACCATGACTGTTGGCTTATCTATTCACATCCTGGCTGCCTGAATAGTCTTAGTCAACAGCTGCGGTGCGTCCCACCGGATGATTGGCTGGCGTACATGGCTTCAGAGCGTGCTGCAGACCGTCGGGATCAGGCCGTACGAGCGGCGGTGGAGCAGGGTCTGCTGGGCGAGGCGCAGCCCGTCGCCGCCCTCCTGGACGTGGCCGGCATCCGCTCCTGCGCGGCCGCCCTGCGGGCCGCCTTCGCCGCCGTCACCGACGCCCCCGTGCTGCACGCCTTCGCCGTGAAGGCCGCGCCCCTCGTCCCCGTACTCGCTCTGCTGCACGCCGAGGGCATCGGCGCGGAGGTCGCGAGTCCGGGCGAGCTGGCCCTGGCCCGGGCCGCCGGCGTAGAGCCCGGGCGCACCGTGCTCGACTCCCCCGCCAAGACGCCCGCCGAGCTGCGCGAGGCTCTCGCCCTCGGGATCGCCGTCAACGCCGACAACCCGCAGGAGCTCGCGCGCATCGACGCCCTCATCGCGTCCGCGTCCTCCCGCTCGCCGCTCGGTCTGCGCGTGAATCCGCAGGTCGGCGGGGGCGCCATCGGGGCCCTGTCCACCGCCACCGCGACCTCCAAATTCGGTGTCGCGCTGCGCGACGAAGGCGCCCGCGACTGGGTCGTACGCGCGTATCTCGACCGCCCCTGGCTGACCCGGCTGCACACCCACTCCGGCTCCCAGGGCCTGCCACTGTCCCTGATGGCGCAGGGCATCCAGGTCCTGTACGAACTGGCCGAGGAGATCAACACCGCGGCCGGCCGGCAGCAGATCGACACCCTCGACATTGGCGGCGGCCTCCCGGTCAACTTCACCTCCGACGAGCAGTCACCGGCCTTCGCCGACTACGCCCGGCTGCTCAAGGAGCGGGTCCCCGGAGTGCTCGACGGGCGCTACGGCCTGGTCACCGAGTTCGGCCGCTCCCTGCTCGCCAAGCACGGCACGGTCCTCGCCCGCGTCGAGTACGCCAAGACCGCCGGATCCCGCCCCATCGCGGTCACCCACGCCGGCGTCCAGGTCGCCACCCGTACCGTCTACGACCCGGCCTCCTGGCCGCTGCGCATCGCCGCGTACGACCCCAAGGGCAGCCCCAAGGCCGGGCCCGCCGTGCCGCAGGACATCGCCGGACCCGCCTGCTTCGCGGGCGACCTGCTCGCCGAGAACCGGCCGCTGCCGCTGCTGGAGCAGGGCGATGTGATCGCGGCGCTGGACACCGGCGCGTACTGCTTCTCGAACCACTACGGCTACAACAGCCTGCCCCGGCCCGGCATTTACGGCTTCGTCACCGGCGCGGAGACGGCAGACGGGACGGCGGTGCGGTTCGCGACCGTGCGGAGCCCGCAGAGCCTGGCCGAGATCGTCGCCGAGTCGGGCGGCGCCCACCCGGACACCCTGCTCACCCCCTGATACGCGGGGTCCATGTCGGGGGGCGCGCTGAAACAGCAGGCCGCCTGAACGCGGGCAGGCCGGACCGCCTGGTCGCGACGCGTCAGGAGCAGGCGGTGGTGTGCGGACCCTACCGGGACGGGGGCATGTACCAATGGATAATGCCCCAACTCCCCTCAACAGAAGCCACGTTGCGTAATCTCCCCGTCACTGCCGCACTTCAGTGCGCGGCACGCCGAGGTGGGGAGGGGAGTCCGCGTGCCCGGAATCGACGAGTGTCTGCTTCAGGTCATGCTGGTGCCGGGCGCGCGTGGAGCAGCCATCGTGGACTGGATCAGCGGCCTCGCGCTCGGCACGGTCGGTGAGTCGGCGCACAGCGGCCACGAGGCCGCCGCCGCGGAGACAGCCGAACTGGCCAGGGTGGCCACGGAGTACGCAACCTTCGCGACGTACGCGCCCGAGGACCCCACGCCCGTCGAGGACCTCATCGTCACCACCCGTACCGGCTATCACCTGGTGCGTTTCGTGGACACCGCCTTCGACGGCAGCGTGCTCCTGCATCTGTGGCTCGACCGGGACCTGGGCAATCTCGCACTGGCCCGGCTGCGTCTTCGCCATCTCTCCGAAGGGCTGGTGCTCGGATGAGAGCCGCCGTTTCCCCGATGCTCGTCAGACTCGCGGAAGAACGTGCCACGGGCGTGCTGGTACGCGACCACGGCGCCCTGTACCTGGCCGACGGTCAGGTCGTGCACGCCGAGAGCCCCGCGGCTCCCGGACTCGACGTCCTGCTGACCGCGAGCGGCCGGTTGCCGCACGACAGCTGGGCCGACGCGGTCGCACAAGCGGGCTCGCGCCGCGAGGTCGCACGCTTCCTCGTCGACAGCGGCCAGGTGGGCGGCGGCGAGCTGGAGATCTGCCATCTCGGTGCGCTGTTCGACGCCGCTTTCTTCGCACTCTCGCCCGCCAGCGGTCCGACCCGCTTCCGCTACGGGGTCGCCCACTGGATCGGCCGGGTGCGACCGGTACCCACCCAGGTCGTCGAACGCGAGGCCCAGCGGCGCAGCCTGCTGCTGGACTCGGTATGGCCCCATCCGACGGTCGACACGGCTCCGGTGAAGCGCCGCCCGGAGCCCGCGGGGCGGGCGCTCGGGCCCCGGCGGCAGGGGCTGCTGCATCTCGCCGACGGCGTACGCACCCCGGCCGCCATCGCCCGGACGCTGGGGCGTCCGGCCTTCAACACCCTGGTCGAGGTGCGGAGGCTGGCCGCGGAGGGGCTCATCGAGACGCCCGCCGAGCCGGCCGCGCCCTCAGGGCCCGACACCGATCGTGAGAACGCCGGGACCGGCGAACCCCCGTCCGTCCTGGACTCCGCCATGCTCCGCCGGCTCCGCGACGCACTGGAGGCAACCCTGTGACCCACCGCTCCATCCACCAGGTCCTGTGCCCGCCTTCATGTTCATGAGGCGCGCACTGCGGCAGCGCGCCGAGAGGAGACAGCTCATGACGGCCGAGGCCGATGTGCTCGCCGAACTGAAACGACTGCGCATACGACTGCCCCAGCTGACCGGAGCGCTCGCCGCCAGCACGGACGGTCTCGTGCTGGCGGCGGACACCGGGGAGGCGGAGGGCGTGGCGGCGCTGACCGCCGCCGCCCTCGGCGTCGCGGTGCGGCTGACCGAGGCCACCGGACAGGGGGGCTTCCTCGAGCTGCTGGTCCGGGGCGACCAGGGTTACGTCGCGTCCTACGCGGCGGGGACCTCGGCCGTCCTCACCCTCCTGGCCGAGCCACGCATCAACGTGGGACGGCTCCATCTCGAGGCACGCCGCTCCGGCACCCGCATCGGCGAGCTGGTCGACGGCGCCCTCGAACGACCGGAGAACACCTGACCCATGACCGACACACCATCACGGACACCCAGACGGAAAGGAAGTGCGCATCTCATGGCCAACACCGAACGCGCCCTCAAGGAAGCCACCACTGTCATCGAGGGCGCCATCGGCGCCGCACTCGTCGACTACACCAGCGGAATGGCCCTCGGCACTGTCGGAGGCGGAAAGGACCTGGACCTGACGGTCGCCGCGGCGGGCAACACCGATGTGGTGCGCGCCAAGGTGCGCACCATGGAGCAGCTCGGGCTCAAGGACGGCATCGAGGACATCCTCATCACCCTCGGCGGGCAGTACCACCTGATCCGGCTGCTCAAGGGCCGGGGAGCCAACGGCCTGTTCCTCTACCTGGCGCTCGACAAGGAGCGGGCGAACCTCGCCATGGCCCGGCATCAGCTGAAGAAGATCGAGGCCGAGCTGGAGATCTGACCGCCCGCGGCCGGACAGCCGGAGGGGCTCCGTCGGAGCCCCTCCGGCTACTCCACGAACAGGCCCCGCGCCGCGGCCCTCGCGTCGAACTCCTCCAGTCGCGCCTGCGCGTCCGGCAGGTCGTCGCACATCGCCTCGAGCAGCACCCGCCCCAGCAGCATCGGCGCGCACGCCGTGTCGAAGGCCAGGCCCGTGCCGACCGCCGCCGGGATCAGCAGGTCGCTGTGGCCGGCCACCGGCGCGAACGCCGAGTCCGCGACCGTCACCACCGTCAGCCCCGCCGACCGCGCGTACGCCAGCGCCTCCACGACCTCCTTGGGGTGCCGCGGCAGGGCAAAGCACAGCAGCGCGCTCGCGCCCGCCCGGCGGGCCGCGTCGATGCGGTCGGCGAGCATCGTGCCGCCCTCGTCGAGCAGCCGTACGTCCGGGTGGACCTTTGCCGCGAAGTACGCGAAGCCGCGGGCCTGCGAGGACGCGGCGCGCAGACCGAGCACCGGCAGCGGGCGGGAGGCGGCCAGAAGCCGGCCCGCGCGCTCGACCGCGGCGGGGTCGGCGAGCAGTTCGGACAGGTGGCGCAGGTTCTCGATCTCGGCCTGCACCGCCTGCTGGTACTCGTTGTACGCGTCCTTCCCGGCCTCGCTCTCCGCCGGCGCGACCTCCCGAAGATGGCGGCGCAGCGCGGGATAGCCGTCGAAGCCGAGCGCGACGGCGAAGCGGGTGACGGAGGGCTGGCTGACCCCGGCCAGTTCGGCGAGCTCCACGCTGGACAGGAACGGCGCGTCGGCGGCCCTGCGCACCATGCTGTGCGCGATGCGCCGCTGGGTGGGCGTGAGCCGGTGACTCTCGAAGAGCTGTTGCAGCCGTGCGGCAGGGCTGTCGCTCATGCCATCCCCCTCATCAGGTCCGTGAACCGGTCGAGCAGCGCCGCCGCCCCCGTCACATCATCGGTCAGCGGCCGGTCAGCAAGCTTCTCGGACGGCATCACGCGCAAACCCCTCCTTTCGGACGGTTTGTCTTGCCTTCCGAGCATCTGTAACCAGTGTTTACCCCGGGGCATTGACAACTTATTCAGTCACCGAGAACTCTGCATGACGATATGCAGGCCGGGCAAGGGACGACCGATGATCAAATTCGACGCAGTGAACAAGCGAGAAGGACCCGGAGGACGTGGCGAACGACCGGGCGAAGCAGCACGGCATCGTCAGGACCGCCAACAAGGGAAGCTGACGGGTGGCCGGGGGGTGCACCCAGGGGGGAGAACAGTGGGGCTAGCCCCACTGACGCGCTGCCCCCGCGCCCGTAGCGTGAACGGTTATGGAAGCCCGCGACCCTGAGCTCGAGAAAGAGCTCGCCGCCACCCTGCATGCCCGCCGTGAGCTGGGCGAAGACTACGACTCAGCGCTCGTCGAGTCCTTCCTGGAGAAGGTCGAACAGCGCCTGGACGGCTCGGTGGACCGCCGCGTGCGGCGCCAACTCGCCGAACAGCAGATGGTGGTCGCCCGCGGCGCCCGCTCGCCGCAGTCCGGGGAGGCGAACTTCGGGGAGCGCTTCGGCTTCGGCATCATCTCGATGATCCTTGCCATCCCGCTGTCGGCGATCGCCGTGGTGAACGCCGACCTCGAGGGCCTGATCGTGGCCTGGATCGGCATCGTCGGCGTGAACGCGGTCCACGCGGCGAAGGGCTGGCCCTGGATGCGCCGCCACCGGTCGGAGAAGTCCGACTGGGAGGACTAGCCCTCTTGTTCAGCCCCTCCGGCGTTTGAGGAGCGGGGTCCGGGGCGGAGCCCCGGCAAAAGGCTGTGCGCGGGAACCGCCGCACCCCCGGCGAACCGGGGGGCGGGACGACGGCGGTCCCCGCGTGGGACACGGTCCCGGGTCAGGGCCGGTCGCCGCGTCCAGGGCGTCTTGGGAGTTCCGGGAGCCGCTCCGGTTGTCCTAGACGCCGCTGTGGGTGCCGGCCGGGTTACCTGCCCGGTCCCCCTGCCGACATCCACCAATGTGCCGGACGCGTGTTAAGCGGGTGCTGCGCGTACGTGTCGCGCTCGTACCGTTTTCGAGAAAGGGCGTCTTCCCGCGGCTACTTGCCGCCCTTGGCGAGGAACGCCAGCAGGTCCTGACGGCTCACCACACCCGTCGGCTTGCCCTCAACCAGCACAATCGCCGCGTCCGCCTCGCCGAGCACCTTCATCAGGTCGGCGACCGGCTCGCCCGAGCCGACCTGCGGCAGCGGCGAGGACATGTGCTTCTCCAGCGGGTCCGTCAGCGCGGCGCGCTGCGTGAACAGCGCGTCCAGCAGCTCCCGTTCGACGACCGAGCCGATGACCTCCGCGGCCATCACGTCCGGGTGTCCCGCGCCGGGCTTCACGATCGGCATCTGCGAGACGCCGTACTCGCGCAGCACCTCGATCGCCTCGCCGACCGTCTCCTCCGGGTGCATGTGCACCAGGCTCGGGATCTTGCCGCCCTCTTTGTCGCGCAGGACATCACTGACGCTCGCGGACACGCCCTCGCCCTCGAGGAAGCCGTAGTCCGCCATCCACTCGTCGTTGAAGATCTTGCTGAGGTAGCCGCGGCCGCTGTCCGGCAGCAGGACGACGACGATGTCGTCGGGGCCGAGCCCCTCGGCCACCTTCAGCGCGGCGACCACGGCCATGCCGCAGGAGCCGCCGACGAGCAGCCCCTCCTCCTTGGCGAGGCGGCGCGTCATCTGGAAGGAGTCCTTGTCGGACACGGCGACGATCTCGTCGGTCACGGTCCGGTCGTACGCCGTCGGCCAGAAGTCCTCGCCCACGCCCTCGACGAGGTAGGGCCGGCCGGAGCCGCCCGAGTACACGGAGCCCTCCGGGTCAGCGCCGATGACCTTGACATTGCCGTCGCTGATCTCCTTGAGATAGCGGCCGGTACCGGAGATCGTGCCGCCGGTGCCGACGCCCGCGACGAAGTGGGTGATCCGCCCGTCCGTCTGGTCCCACAGCTCAGGACCGGTGGTCTCGTAGTGCGAGCGCGGGTTGTTGGGGTTGGAGTACTGGTCGGGCTTCCAGGCGCCGGGGGTCTCGGTCACCAGCCGGTCGGAGACGTTGTAGTACGAGTCGGGGTGTTCGGGGTCGACGGCCGTCGGGCAGACGACGACCTCGGCGCCGTAGGCACGGAGCACGTTGATCTTGTCCGTGGACACCTTGTCCGGGCAGACGAAGATGCACTTGTAGCCCTTCTGCTGGGCCACGATGGCAAGTCCGACGCCCGTGTTTCCGCTGGTCGGCTCGACGATCGTGCCGCCGGGCCGGAGCGCGCCGCTCTGCTCGGCCGCCTCGATCATGCGCAGGGCGATGCGGTCTTTCACCGACCCGCCTGGGTTGAAGTACTCGACTTTGGCCAGGACCGTCGCCTGGATGCCTGCGGTCACGTTGTTCAGCTTCAGCAGCGGTGTGTTGCCGACAAGACTGATCATCGAGTCGTGGATGCGCACAATGTTCTCCGGGGTCTCCGTAGTGATGCGGCCAGCGTAAGCGGACGAGCGCGGGATTGGGCGACTGTGGCTACGGGGCAGTTAGCTGATGACCGAATACGGCGACGCGGTGGCTACGAGGAGGTGGCTCGGACTGTGTGGTGGTCGAGGGCGAGGGTGGCACGACGCATCGCCGCGGGCGCTGCCTACGGCGGTGGCGGGATCGGGCTGCTCGGAGCGGCGGCCGTAGGGGTGGTGCTGGCCGAGGTCCAGCTGGCGAAACGCTCGGTGGGCGGGGGCAGGGCGCCGGTCCCGCCGCGCGGTGACGGGACGTACGGGCTGGCCTTCGGGCACACCGGTCCGCTGCGTCTCGGCCTGCTCGGGGACTCGACGGCGGCCGGGCAGGGGGTCCGGCGGGCGGGCCAGACGCCGGGGGCGCTGCTCGCGTCGGGACTGGCGGCGGTGGCGGAGCGGCCGGTGCAGCTGCGCAATGTCGCGCTGCCGGGCGCGATGTCGGACGACCTGGAACGCCAGGTTACGCAGCTGCTCGAGGACCGGACCCGTACGCCGGACGTCTGCGTGATCATGATCGGCGCGAATGACGTCACGCGCCGGATGCCGCCCACGCAGTCCGTCCGCCATCTGTCCTCCGCGGTGCGCAGGCTGCGTACGGCGGGTGCGGAGGTGGTGGTGGGCACGTGCCCGGATCTTGGCACGATCGAGCCGGTGTACCAGCCGCTGCGGTGGCTGGCCCGCCGGGTCTCGCGCCAGCTCGCGGCCGCCCAGACGATCGTCGCCGTCGAACAGGGCGGCCGTACCGTCTCGCTGGGCGACATGCTGGGCCCGGAGTTCGCGGCGAACCCGCGCGAGATGTTCGGCGCGGACAACTACCACCCGTCGGCGGAGGGGTACGCGACGGCGGCGATGGCGATGCTGCCGACGCTGTGCGCGGTGCTGGGCCTGTGGCCGGAATCGGACCACTTGGACGCGGACCGGCACGAGGGCATGCTGCCGGTGGCGAAGGCTGCGGCGACGGCGGCGGCGGAGGCGGGCACGGAGGTAACGGCGGCGAGGGGGCCGTGGGCCCTGCTGAAGCACCGTCGAAGGAGGCGCCTGCCCACCCCGACCCCCACGACGGAACCGGCAGCATCGGATGCCGGGGGCACCTGACCCGGGCACGGGGGCGCGGACTCCTGCCCGGTGCGGGTTCCCCTGCCCGGGTAACGGGGTACGGGAACTGAGCGGGCGCTTAGAAAAGAGGCCCGCATCACACAGCACGACCCGTGACCCAGCCCCTACGTACGGGTAACTTCCCAGACAGTCCTGCCCACTCCCCCTCATGGAGCCGTGATGCCCGAAGCCGTGATCGTCTCAGCTGCCCGCTCACCCATCGGCCGGGCCTTCAAGGGCTCCCTGAAGGACCTGCGCGCCGATGACCTGACCGCCACAATCATCCAGACCGCGCTCGCCAAGGTCCCCGAGCTCGACCCCAAGGACATCGACGACCTGATGCTCGGCTGCGGCCTCCCCGGCGGCGAGCAGGGCCACAACCTCGGGCGGATCATCGCCGTGCAGATGGGGATGGACCACCTCCCCGGATGTACGGTCACCCGCTACTGCTCGTCCTCCCTCCAGACCTCCCGCATGGCGCTGCACGCCATCAAGGCCGGCGAGGGCGACGTGTTCATCTCGGCCGGTGTCGAGATGGTGTCCCGCTTCGTGAAGGGCAACTCCGACAGCCTCCCGGACACGCACAACCCCCTCTTCGCCGAGGCCGAGGCCCGCACCGCCTCCGTGGCCGAGAACGGCGCCGCCGACTGGCACGACCCCCGCCAGGACGGCCTCGTCCCCGACGCGTACATCGCCATGGGGCAGACCGCCGAGAACCTGGCCCGCCTCAAGGGCGTCACCCGCCAGGACATGGACGAGTTCGGCGTACGGTCCCAGAACCTCGCCGAGGAAGCCCTCAAGAACGGCTTCTGGGAGCGCGAGATCACCCCGGTGACGACCCCGGACGGCACGGTCGTCTCCAAGGACGACGGCCCGCGTGCGGGCGTCACCCTGGAGGGCGTGCAGGGCCTGAAGCCGGTCTTCCGCCCCGACGGCTTCGTCACCGCCGCCAACTGCTGCCCGCTCAACGACGGCGCCGCCGCCCTCGTGATCATGTCCGACACCAAGGCGCGCGAGCTGGGCCTGACCCCGCTGGCGCGGATCGTCTCCACCGGTGTCTCCGGCCTCTCGCCCGAGATCATGGGCTACGGCCCGGTCGAGGCGTCCAAGCAGGCGCTGAAGCGCGCCGGCCTGACGATCGACGACATCGACCTGGCCGAGATCAACGAGGCCTTCGCCGCCCAGGTCATCCCCTCCTACCGGGACCTCGGCCTGGACCTGGACAAGGTCAACGTCAACGGTGGCGCGATCGCCGTCGGCCACCCCTTCGGCATGACCGGCGCGCGGATCACCGGCACGCTGATCAACAGCCTGCAGTTCCACGACAAGCAGTTCGGTCTGGAGACCATGTGCGTCGGCGGCGGCCAGGGCATGGCGATGGTCATCGAGCGCCTGAGCTGAACCGGACTGCGCCTGAGCCGAACCAGGCTGAACCGGGCTGCGCCGGGCTGAACCGGGCCGGGAAGCGCCGGGAAGAGACGGGCGAGCGCCTAGACTGAGGCAGCTTTCGGGCTCCGTGGAGCCCTGTTCGTGACTGAATCTCCCCCAGGATGTGACCTATCTCCTGGGGGAGAGGCATTTACGCAGGTCAGGGCCACATTCGGGTTAAACACCAGACCCAAAGTCCTGTCCATTTCGTGACGTAATGCACTGACAGGGGGCGCGGACTCACTGCAAGCTGATGTAGGAAGTCGGGGGGATCGATTGAAACCGGGAGTACGTCAGTGAGCGCCATGTCTATTGCCCTGCTGCTGACCACGGCCGCTGCCACGGCCGTGGGCGCCGCTGCCCTGCACGCCGCACACGGACTGCGCAAGCAGGTCACCACCCTGCGCAGCGAGCTCGCGACCACGCACGGCACCCGCCGTACGGCCGTCGTACCGCAGGCCCGAAGCACCCCCGCCGCCGAGATACGCGCCGCCGTCGCCGAGGCACTCGCCGAGGAACGGGAGCGCGAGCTCGCCGAGGCGCGCGCCTTCTGGGCCGCGCAGGAGTCCCGCGACGCCGCGGACACTTCCTCCCGCTTCGCCGGTGAGGCCTCTGCCTCCCTGCTCGGCGGCCTGAGCGCCCCCGGCGACGAGCTGCCCTTCTACGTCCCGCGCCAGGCCGACTTCGTGGGCCTTGAGGCAATGGACTTCGAGGCGGCCGAGGCGCTGGAGGACCTGGCGGACCTGCCCGAGGTGACGGAGTTCGCCGAGGACTCCCCCGAACTGGCCGCCGCCCGCCGCCGGCACCCCTCGCACCCCGACTTCGTTCCGGTCCAGACCCCGGTGGTCACCGACCACGAGCGCACGGTGGCTCGCCTCGAGGAGCTCGCCGAGACGCGTACCGAGCTCTCCGACGTACGCCCCGGCCCGCTCGGCACGCTCGATGTGTACGTCTTCGCCGACGGCACGACGCTCTGCATGACCCCCGGCCACCGCGAGACGGCCGAGCGGCTCGCCGACGCCCTGCGCGGGGGTGACACCCCGGTGCTGCTGGGCGGCTCCGGCGTCTCCGGCGCGTACGCCCTGACCTTCGCCTGCGGCGAGGAGAGCGTCTACGTTCTCGCGGACCGCGTGATCGCCTCGCACTGACCGTCGCGCGCCGACGTCACCCCAGGGCCCGCCGCGCGGCTTCCCGCACCAGGGCCAGGGCCTCGTCCAGATCTTCCGGCGAGGCCTTTCTCAATGCCTCGGCCAAATCATTCCCGGCGACCGCGACTTGATCCCCCACGGCGAAGATGCCCGCGTCGGGCATGATCAGCGGCGGGCTGTCCGGCGCCTCGATCCGCTGCGCCCGCAGCGCCAACTCCCGGGCCAGCGCCAGTGCTTCGGCGGCGGCGCCGCGCTGCAGCCGGGTCTGCGGAGCGGCCCGCAGCCGGTCGGCGAAGCGGTCCACGGCGGCTGTCAGCTCAGTCGTATCAAGCACGCCGCGACCCTACGCGCTGCCACGACACTGTTGCCAATACGCGAACGCTGAGGCACGGTGGCGTGAAGGAGCACACGCGCAACGCGTCCGGAGGCGCCGATGTCCCAAGTCTTCTCCGATGAGACCCATCGAAATCTGCTCTCCCGAATCCCTCACTGCACCGGTCGTGAGATCACCGACTGGCTCCGCACAGTCGATGAAGGACCATCCCTTTTCCGCTTCGAGGAGAAGGTCAGCTGGCTCCGCAGCGAACACGACCTCGCTTACGGACATGCCAAAGCGATCATTCATGAGTACGACCTGAGGCGCGCCGCGCGCAAGTTGCTCTAGGCCCGCGAGAACGAGGTCCGCGAGAACGCCGAAGGGCCCGCAGGCTGCTGCCTACGGGCCCTTCGCGACGCCGGACGCCGCGCACCCCGCCCTGCGGGCGGACGGCGCTATTCGTCAGACACGGCCTAGTCGCCCTGCAGGATCGAGATCAGCCGCAGGAACTCGAGGTAGATCCACACCAGCGTCATGGTGAGGCCGAAGGCCGCCAGCCAGGACTCCTCGCGCGGAGCGCCGTAGGTGATGCCGTCCTCGACCTGCTTGAAGTCGAGGGCGAGGAAGCAGGCACCGAGGATGACGCCGATGACACCGAAGAGGATGCCGAGGCCGCCGCTGCGGAAGCCGAGACCGTCACCGCCACCGATGGCGGAGAACAGCAGGTTGACGACCATGAGCAGCAGGAAGCCGACGGCCGCTGCCATCACGAAGCCGTAGAAGCGGCGGTTGACGCGGATCCAGCGCCGCTTGTACGCGATCAGCACGCCGGCGAAGACCGACATGGTGCCGAGCACCGCCTGCGGGACCGCACCGGCCGAGACATAGGTCGAGACCGCGCTGGAGATCACTCCGAGGAAGACACCCTCGAAGGCCGCGTACAGCAGAATCAGCGCGGGCGACGCCTTGCGCTTGAAGGCCTGGATCATCGCGAAGACGAAGGCCACCAGGGCCGCGCCGATCGCGATGCCGTACGACTTGCCGATATTGGCTTCGTCGACCGGCAGCAGGAACCAGGCGAGGGCGGCGGTGACGAACACCGTACCGAGCGTCATGGCGGTACGCGCCACCACGTCGTCGATGGTCATCACATTGCCGCGCGCGGGCGCCTGCGTGTCCGCGGGCGCGTACGGGTTGGTCGCGTACGGGTTGCCCGCGCCCTGCGTGTAGGGGCTGGTTCCTACGGCGGGGCCCCCGGCCTGCGGCTGCTGCGCGTTGAACCCCGCGTAGCCGTTGTCGCGGCTGAACCCCCGTCGCGAGAAGACCGGGTTGCTACTCCTCATCTCACTCCTCCATGGCCACCCTGCGCAGCCTTGAGGCAAGAGTAATGCGAGGGCAAAAGGAACACCCTAGTGCTCGGGGAGGATCTTTCCGAGATCGTGACCGTCGCCGCAGTGCGGATCGCGTCCCGCCGGGGCCGGGAAGGCAGGCTCGGCGGGCGAAATGGTGCCCGGAGCCGGACTCGAACCGGCACGACCCGAAGGCCAGCGAGGTTTAAGCTCGCCGTGTCTGCGTTCCACCATCCGGGCATGGCGCGCGGCTCCGCGTTGGCACATGAGCCTATCCGTGCGGATCACCCGATCAGCCGGGCCATGGCCCGATGTTGTCTTATTCTATTGGCGCCTGAGGGTGCGTCAGTGCAGGTAACCGGGTATTCACAGCCACCCTGCACGGCTCACGGCCACCGCCCCACGTACCCCGGATTGACGGAAACTCGCCGCCCGTCACCCTCGGCCCTTCTCAGGGACGCCGTCATACCAAAGGAGGAGGAACGGGCCGTACGGTCCGACCCAAGAGGGCCCCGGGAACGGGCACCGCGGCTGACGATCCGCGGCCGAGCGGCCGACAGGATGGTGTTGTCCCCCGCAGAACCCCGCGACAGGAGCCCTCCTCGTGACCACCACCCCCATCGCTCACCGCGCCACCGCAGTGGCCGCCCGCGCCACGGATCTGTCCAAGGTGTACGGACAGGGCGAGACCCAGGTGGTCGCGCTGGACCAGGTCACCGTGGACTTCCGGCAGGCGGAGTTCACCGCGATCATGGGCCCGTCGGGCTCCGGCAAGTCCACGCTGATGCACTGCGTGGCCGGCCTGGACAGCTTCAGCTCCGGGTCCGTACGGATCGGTGAGACCGAGCTCGGGTCGCTCAAGGACAAGCAGCTGACCCAGCTGCGCCGGGACAAGATCGGCTTCATCTTCCAGGCGTTCAACCTGCTGCCGACGCTGACCGGTCTGGAGAACATCACGCTGCCGATGGACATCGCCGGCCGCAAGCCCGACAAGCAGTGGCTGCAGCAGGTCATCGAGATGGTGGGCCTGCAGGACCGGCTGAGCCACCGCCCCACCGAGCTCTCCGGCGGCCAGCAGCAGCGCGTCGCAGTCGCCCGTGCCCTGGCCTCGCAGCCGGAGATCATCTTCGGTGACGAGCCGACCGGAAACCTGGACTCGCGCTCCGGCGCCGAGGTGCTGGGCTTCCTGCGCAACTCCGTACGGGAGCTGGGCCAGACCGTCGTCATGGTCACGCACGACCCGGTGGCCGCCTCCTACGCCGACCGGGTGATCTTCCTCGCGGACGGGCGGATCGTCGACGAGATGCTGCACCCCACCGCGGACGGCGTTCTCGACCGGATGAAGGAGTTCGACGCCAAGGGCCGGACCAGCTGACCGACCGCTGACCCGTAAACCTCCGGCGCCGGATCCCCGGCTCTCACACCAGGACTGACACAGACATGTTCCGTACCGCCCTGCGCAATGTGCTCTCGCACAAGGCCAGGCTGCTGATGACCGTACTCGCCGTGATGCTCGGCGTGGCCTTCGTCTCCGGCACCCTGGTCTTCACCGACACCCTCGGCAACGCCTACCGCAAGCAGTCGGCCAAGAGCTACGACAACGTCGCGGTCGCCGTCACCACCCACACCAGCCAGAGCGACGGCAAGAACGCCGGCGTCGACACGAAGACCCTGGAGAAGATCCGGGGTCTGGACGGGGTCGCCGGCGCCACCGGGCGGGTCTCCGGTTTCGCCGGGGTCGCCGACCAGGACGGCAAGCTGATCGGCAACGGCTGGTCCAACACCGGCGCGAACTTCGCCCCCGGCAAGGACGGCAAGGACGCCCAGTACAGCTTCACCGACGGCTCGGGCCCGGTGAAGGACAGTCAGATCGCCCTCGACCGGGACTCGGCGGACAAGGGCAAGTACCGGGTCGGGGACACCGTGCGGGTCGCCACCAACGGTCCGGTGAAGGAGTACACCCTCTCCGGTGTCTTCACCACCGAGGACGGCGCCGTCAACGCGGGCGGCAGCCTGGTCCTCTTCGACACCCCGGTCGCCCAGAAGCTCTATCTGCAGCCCGGCTTCTTCAAGGACGTCACGATCACCGCCGCGGCCGGCGCCTCCGACCAGAAGATCCTGGACGCGGTCGGGCCGCTGCTGCCCAAGGACGCCGAGGCGCAGACCGGCAAGCAGCTCGCCGACGACCAGGCCAGGGAGATCGAGCAGGGCCTGTCCAACCTCAACACGATGCTGCTCTCCTTCGCGGCCATCGCCCTCTTCGTCGGTGTCTTCCTGATCGCCAACACCTTCACCATGCTGGTCGCCCAGCGCACCAGGGAGCTGGCGCTGATGCGCGCCGTCGGCGCCTCGCGCCGGCAGGTCAAGCGCTCGGTGATGCTCGAGGCGCTCGTGGTCGGCGCGCTCGCCTCCGTGATCGGCTTCGTCCTCGGAATCGGTCTGGCGACCGGACTGCGTTCCGCGATGGGCTCCTTCGGCGCGAAGGTGCCCGCGGGGCCGCTGGTCGTCTCACCCACCGCGGTCCTCGCCGCGCTCGCCGTCGGCGTACTGGTCACCGTGCTCGCCGCGTGGCTGCCCGCCCGCCGGGCCGCGAAGATCCCGCCGGTGGCGGCGATGAGCAGCGTGCACGCGGTGGCGACCACCAGGTCACTGGTCGTACGGAACTCCATCGGCGGCGTGATCACGCTGCTCGGCATGGCCGGCATCCTCGGCGGTGCGGCGGCGGCCGGCAGCGATGGCCGCATGCTCATCGGCGCGGGCGCGTTCCTGTCGCTGATCGGCATCATCGTGCTGATCCCGCTGCTGTCCCGTCCGGTCATCGCGCTGGCGCGGCCCCTGCTGAACCGGGTGTTCGGGGTTGCCGGCAAGCTGGCCGGCCAGAACGCGGTCCGCAATCCGCGCCGTACCGGAGCCACCGCCTCGGCGCTGGCGATCGGCCTCACCCTGGTCACCGGCCTCACGACCCTCGGTGTCACGCTGGGCCAGGCCATCGACAAGATGACCACGGACAACATCCGCGCCGACTACATGGTGGCCATGGCCGGCACTGACGCCCTCGACAAGTCGGCGCTCACCGCGCTGGAGAAGGCGAAGGGTGTCAGCGCGGTCTCCCCGCAGCAGTCCACCTCGCTGGAGATCAAGGACGAGTTCCACTCCGCCTCGGCGGTCACCCCCGGGGATGTGGAGAAGGTCTTCGACCTGAAGACGGTCTCCGGCTCCATGGCCACGCTCGGCCAGGGCCAGATCGCGGTCGCCGAGAAGACCGCGAAGTCGAACGGCTGGAAGACCGGCGACACGCTGCCGGTGAAGTTCGGCGACGACACCGACGGCGGCAAGGCGGAGACGAAGAACCTGACGGTCGGCGCGGTCTACCAGGACAACGAGTTCCTCTCGCCGGTCGTGGTGTCGACGTCCCTGGTCGCTCCCTTCGAGCCGAAGCCGTACATCCCCGAGATCTGGGTGAAGATGGACGGCGGCGCGAGCGCGGCGAACGAGCAGGCGCTGGTGAACGCGCTGGGTGACAACCCGGCGATGAGCATCATGGACCAGCAGGACATCCGGAACATGTTCGGCGGCATGATCAACACCATGCTGAACATCATGTACGGGCTGCTGGGGATGGCCCTGATCATCGCGGTGCTCGGTGTCATCAACACCCTCGCGATGTCGGTCTTCGAGCGCCAGCAGGAGATCGGCATGCTGCGGGCGATCGGCCTGGACCGCCGGAAGGTCAAGCGCATGATCCGCCTGGAGGCGGTGGTGATCTCGCTCTTCGGCGCGGTGATCGGTGTCGGACTCGGCTCCTTCCTGGCCTGGGCGATCGGCGAGACGATCAGGTCGGAGATCCCCGGGTACGCGCTGGTCGTGCCGTGGGAGCGGATCGGGATCTTCCTGCTGCTGGCCGGGGTGGTCGGCGTGCTGGCCGCGCTGTGGCCGGCCCGCAGTGCGGCGCGGCTGAACATGCTGACGGCGATCAAGACCGAATAGGTCCCCGCTGTACGCATCGGGGCCCCGCGACCGGGAGTCGGTCGCGGGGCCCCTTGCGTGCGCCCTCGTACGGCGGGACTCGGATCCAGGGGCTCAGTTCCAGGTACGGGCTCGCAGAGGCAGCCCGGAAGCACCGCTCTCCGGGGTCTTCACGGCCAGGATCTGGTTGACGCCGATCCGGTTGCGCTCGAAGGAGACCGCGGACGCGGCCATGTAGAGCCGCCAGACGCGGGCACGGCCGGGGGTGCTGAGCCGCGTCGCCCGGCGCCGGTCGGCCTCCAGTTTCTCGACCCAGCGGCGCAGGGTGAGGGCGTAGTGCTCGCGGATCGACTCGACGTCGCGCACCTCGAAGCCCGCTTCCTCGAGGGTGGTGATGGTGCGTCCTACGGGGGCGAGCTCGCCGTCCGGGAAGACGTACCGGTCGATGAACTCGTCGACGTGGTAGGCGGATTCGTCACGCTCGGGGCGGCGGGCGATCTGGTGATTGAGGAGCCGGCCACCGGGCCTGAGGAGGAAGAAGAGCTGGTCGGCGTACTCGTGGTAGTGGACGATGCCGACATGTTCGGCCATGCCGATGGAGGAAACGGCGTCGTACGGACCGTCCCTGACATCCCGGTAGTCCTGAACGCGGATCTCGATCCGGTCGGTGAGGCCCTCCTCGGCGATGCGCTTGCGGGCATAGGCGGCCTGCTCCCGGGAGAGGGTGACGCCGGTGACCTGGGCGCCGTACTCACGGGCGGCGTGTACGGCCATCGAGCCCCAGCCGCAGCCGACGTCGAGGAGCCGGTCGCCCTCCTTGAGGGCGAGCTTGCGGCAGATGAGGTCGAGCTTGTCGCGCTGGGCGTCCTCGAGGCTCCCGCCGTCCTCCCAGTAGGCGCAGGAGTACACCATGGACGGCCCGAGCACGAGCGCGTAGAAGTCGTTGCCGACGTCGTAGTGGTGGCTGATGGCCTTCTTGTCGCGGCGCTTGGTGTGCAGCGGCCCGGCGCGCCGCCGGACCTCTTCGGCGGGCGGGGGCGGCGGGGGCAGTACGCCACCGATCCTCAGCAGCCCGCGCACGGCGGCCCGGAGCCGGGGGTCGCGGACGGGGTGGACGGTCTTCTTCCCCTGCTCGCCGCGCTCCCAGACGATCCCGGCGAGCAGGTCGAGCAGCTCGTACAGATCGCCGTCGACGTCGATCTCCCCGGCGACCCAGGCCCGGGCGAGCCCGAGCTCCCCCGGCCGCCACAGAAGCCGGCGCAGCGCGCGCCGGTGCCGGACGACAAGGACAGGAGCTCCCGGGGGGCCGGATTCACTGCCGTCCCAGGCCCGGATACGGACCGGGAGACTGGCTCCCAGCAACTCCTCGGCAAGAGTGGTCAGCCGCAGCGCGGCGTCGGCCATGGCGCACACCTCCGTGACGGTGTTTCCCCAGAACTGCTCCACGCCACGCCCGCAATGGGCCGCATGGTGCAATTCAGTGAACAATGCGACCGCCGTGCCCGCTTCCCCGCGTCAGGCAAGATCCGGGAAAAATACATGCCCGCATGCACGTGCCGGAGCCCCGTACCGGGCGCGGGCGAAAGTCCCGCGCATGCCGAAGGGGCCGCCCGCACCACGGATGGCGGACGGCCCCTTCGGGGGTGACACGTACTCAGGCGGACAGGGCCTAGGCCTTCGCCTTCTCCGCCTCGTGCTTCGCGGCCGACGCCGCCGGGGCCGGCTTCGCCGCCTCGTAGAACTCCTCGCGCGGCGACTCCATCGCACCGAGGGAGACCACCTCGCGCTTGAGGAACATCGCCAGCGTCCAGTCCGCGAAGACCCGGATCTTGCGGTTCCACGTCGGCATCGCGAAGCCGTGGTAGCTACGGTGCATGTACCAGGCCAGCCGGCCCTTGAGCTTGATCTTCACCTTGCCCATGACGATCATCGCGACGCCCTTGTGCAGGCCGAGGCCGGCCACCGCGCCCTTGTTGGCGTGCTCGTACTTCTTCTGCGGGAAGCCGCGCATACCGGAGATCACGTTGTCGCCGAGGACCCGCGCCTGGCGCAGCGCGTGCTGGGCGTTCGGCGGGCACCAGGCGTTCTCGACGCCGGCCTTGCGGGCCGCCACGTCCGGGACCTGGGCGTTGTCGCCCGCGGCCCAGATGTAGTCCGTGCCCTGGACCTGCAGCGTCGTCGTGGTGTCGACGTGGCCGCGCGGGCCCAGCGGCAGGCCGTAACGCACCAGCGCCGGGTTCGGCTTCACGCCGGCCGTCCACACGATGGTGTTGGAGTCGACCTCGAGGCCGTTCTTCAGCACGACGTGACCGTCCACGCACGAGTCCATCGACGTGGAGAGGTAGATCTCGATGCCGCGGCCCTCGAGGTGCTCCTTGCCGTACTGGCCCAGCTTCGGGCCGACCTCGGGAAGGATCTTGTCGGCCGCGTCGACCAGGATGAAGCGCATGTCCTCGCGCTTGACGCTCGTGTAGTACTTGGCGGCGTCCCGCGCCAGGTCCTCCACCTCGCCGATGGTCTCCGCGCCGGCGAAGCCGCCGCCCACGAAGACGAAGGTCAGCGCCTTGCGGCGGACCTCTTCATCGGTCGTCGAGTCGGCCTTGTCCAGCTGCTCGAGTACGTGGTTGCGCAGGCCGATGGCCTCCTCGATGCCCTTCATACCGATGCCCTGCTCGGCGAGGCCGGGGATCGGGAAGGTACGGGAGACCGCGCCGAGCGCGATGACCAGGTAGTCGAAGGGCAGCTCGTACGCCTCGCCGACCAGCGGGGCGATCGTGGCGACCTTGCGGTCCTGATCGATGGTGGTGACGCGACCGGTGAGCACCTCGGCCTTGGGCAGTACGCGTCGCAGCGGTACGACGACGTGCCTCGGCGAGATGCTGCCGGCGGCAGCTTCGGGGAGGAAGGGCTGGTACGTCATGTACGAGCGCGGGTCCACGACCGTGACGGTCGCTTCCGCGTAACGCATCTTCTTCAGAATGCGTCGAGCTGCGTACAGGCCTACGTACCCACCGCCTACAACGAGGATCCTGGGACGCTCCGTGGTGCTCATGCCATCGAGTATCCACCCCCCTAGGAGGGGGTGCTCGTGAGCCCCTTCACAAGCTATGGACCCACCTCTGCTACACTGCGCGGCCGCCGTGATCGAGGTCATGGCGCCCGAGGGGAACCACGGTGGGGTGGCACACGTTGTTCACCCCTCGTGAGCTGGCCCTAAGGGGTCGCCCCGAGTGGACCACGGGCCCGGTTCACGCCGCCGTAACACCCGTGGAACCGCCCGGAATGTGCGCTCCGGAGCCCAAGGGACGGGCGGCGGGGGGCTTTCGGCCCCCCGCAGCACCCATCAGGGCCCTTTTCCTTGTGAAGAACTTCACGAAGTTCGTCGCGAGGCGGTCGCCGTAGGGTCGCCCGAGGGCCGTCAGGCGGTCCCCGAGGGGCCCGTCAGGCGATGGACCAGGCGATCCCGTCGAGGATGTCGTGCTCGCTGACGACCACTTCCCGCGCCCCGGTCCGCTGCATGATCGTGAGCAGGACGAGCGCCCCGGCGGTGATCACGTCGACCCGGCCCGGGTGCATCACGGGGATCGCCGCGCGCTCGTCGTGCGTGGAGTTGAGCAGCGCGCCGGTGATCTCCTGGACCTGCTCCAGGGAGATCCGCGCGTGATGGATCGCCGCCGAGTCGTACGTCTCCAGGTCCAGTGCGATGCCGGCCACCGTGGTCACCGAACCCGCGAGCCCGACCAGGGTGTGCGCCCCGGTGATCGGGACGCTCTCCTCCACCACGTCGAGAGCCGCGTCGATGTCGGCGCGGATCGCGGTGATCTGCCCCGGGGTCGCCGGGCTGCTCGGGGCGTGCCGCTCCGTCAGCCGTACGCAGCCGATGTCGACGGAGCGCGCGGCGCGGACATGGCCGTCGCCGACGACGAACTCCGTCGAGCCGCCGCCGATGTCCACGACCAGGTACGGCTTCTCCAGGTCGGTGCGCCCGGTGAGCTCCTTGGTGGCGCCGGTGAAGGAGAACTCCGCCTCCTGCTCCCCGGTGATCACCTCGGGCTCGACGCCCAGGATGTCGAGCACCCCTCGTACGAACTCGTCCCGGTTGGACGCGTCGCGCGAGGCGGAGGTGGCCACGAAGCGGATCTTCTCCGCGCCGTACTCCTTGATCGCGTCGGCGTACTCGCGGCAGGCGGCGAAGGTGCGCTCCAGCGCCTCGGGCGCGAGCCGCCCGGTCCGGTCCACACCCTGGCCGAGGCGGACGATGATCATCCGCCGGTCGAGTTCGATCAGCTCGCCCGTCTCCGGGTCCGCGTCGGCGACGAGCAGCCGGATGGAGTTCGTACCGCAGTCGACTGCGGCGACCCGGGTCACTTCTTGTCCCCTTCTTCACAAGGTGCCACGCACGGGCCCTTGCTCCACCACTCGGGCAGCATCGCGATCGCCTCGTCGCCCAGCGGATTGACCCCGGGGCCGGCCGCGAGCGAGTGGCCGACCAGTACGTGCAGGCACTTCACCCGGTCGGGCATACCGCCCGCGCTGGGGAAGCCCTGCAGCACCTCGATGGCGTCGCGGCGCGTGATGTAGTCCTCGTGGGCGGCGCGGTACGCGGCGGCCAGCTCCGGATCGGTCGCCAGGCGCTCGGTCATCTCCTTCATGACGCCGTTCGCCTCGAGCGTGCCGATCGCCGACGCGGCGCGCGGGCAGGTCAGGTAGTACAGCGTCGGGAAGGGGGTGCCGTCGGGGAGCCGCGGCGCGGTCTCGACGACGTCCGGCTGTCCGCACGGGCAGCGGTGCGCGATCGCGCGCAGTCCGCGCGGCGGGCGGCCGAGCTGCTGCTTGAACGCGGCGATGTCCGCGTCGGTCGGCTCGGTCGGTGCGGTGGTGGGAGGAGGGGTTTCCATGCCTGCCTTGTTCCAGCGGTGCTTCTACTGCCGCTACTGCTTCTACGGGCTGCTACTGCTTGTTGCGGTCGGCGTGGTCGACGCCGTCCCAGACGTTCGAGTACCAGGGGCGGTCCGCCGTCCCCTCGTCGGTACTGCGCTGCTCGGCGGCCTCCGGGTCGATCACGGTGTATCCGGTCTCGCCCGGCAGCACCATGTGCAGGTGCTCACGGGCCAGGCGCTGGATGTACAGGTTGTCCTGGAGCCGCGCCTTCTCGTCCCTCAGCCGCTCGACCTGCTGCTTGGCCTCGTCCATCCGGCGCTCCTGGTCGGAGATGTCGGAGCGCTGGGAGACGTACTGACGCATCGGGTAGGCGAGCGCGACGACCAGCGAGCAGACCACCAGGGCCAGAAACGCCGCCCGGCCGGTGAGCCGGGAGCGGCGGGCCTGCCTGCGGTTCTGCGAACGGTAGACGCGAGCGGCGGTCTGCTCACCGAGCAGCCGCAGCCTGGTCGAGGTGGAGAACCGGTCCTGGTCCCCTTTGCGTGCCATGGTCTCGCCTCCCCTTTACGCGCGTACGTCCCCGGACACGGTACGGGACCGTGGCCGGGGACGTACGGACGACAGGGCGTCAGGAGCGCGAACGGCCCCTGCCTCCTCTTGTTTCAGTTCGAGCTTATTCAGTTCGAGCGAAACCGCGGGAACGCCGAGCGGCCCGCGTACACCGCCGCGTCGTCGAGGATCTCCTCGATACGCAGCAGCTGGTTGTACTTGGCGACGCGCTCGGAGCGGGCCGGGGCGCCGGTCTTGATCTGGCCGCAGTTGGTGGCGACGGCCAGGTCGGCGATGGTGACGTCCTCGGTCTCACCGGAGCGGTGGGACATCATGCACTTGAAGCCGCTGCGCTGGGCGAGCTCGACGGCGTCGAGGGTCTCGGTCAGCGAACCGATCTGGTTGACCTTGACGAGCAGGGCGTTCGCGGAGCCCTCCTCGATGCCGCGGGCCAGACGCTCGGGGTTGGTGACGAACAGGTCGTCGCCGACGATCTGGACCTTGGCGCCCAGCTTGTCGGTGAGCACCTTCCAGCCGGCCCAGTCGTCCTCGAACAGCGGGTCCTCGATGGAGACCAGCGGGTACGAGGCGACGAGGTCCTCGTAGTACTCGGTCATCTCGGCGGCCGAGCGGGACTTGCCCTCGAACTGGTACGTGCCGTCCTTGTAGAACTCGGACGCGGCGACGTCGAGCGCGAGCGCGATGTCCTGGCCGGGGGCGTAACCGGCCTGCTTGATGGCCTCGAGGATGAGGTCCAGCGCGGCACGGTTCGAGTCGAGGTTCGGCGCGAAGCCGCCCTCGTCGCCGAGGCCGGTGGAGAGCCCCTTCTCCTTCAGGACCTTCTTCAGGGTGTGGTAGACCTCGGCGCCCCAGCGCAGGGCCTCGGAGAAGGACTCGGCGCCGATCGGCGCGATCATGAACTCCTGGATGTCCACGTTGGAGTCGGCGTGCGAGCCGCCGTTCAGGATGTTCATCATCGGAACGGGCAGCAGGTGCGCGTTCGGGCCGCCGAGGTAGCGGAAGAGCGGCAGGTCGGAGGCCTCGGAGGCGGCGTGCGCGACGGCGAGGGAGACGCCGAGGATGGCGTTGGCGCCGAGGGAGGACTTGTCCGGGGTGGCGTCCAGGTCGAACATCGCCTGGTCGATCAGACGCTGCTCGGTGGCGTCGTAACCGACGAGCTCCGGGCCGATCTGCTCGATCACGGCGAGAACGGCCTTCTCGACGCCCTTGCCCTGATAGCGGTTCTGGTCACCGTCACGGAGCTCAAGAGCCTCGAACGCACCGGTGGAGGCGCCGGACGGAACAGCAGCACGGCCCGTGCTGCCGTCGTCGAGGCCAACCTCGACCTCGACCGTGGGGTTGCCTCGGGAGTCCAGGATTTCCCGGGCTACGACGACGTCGATGGACGGCACGAGCATCTCCTTCTGGGATGTGACGCTTGAAGTGCAGGGTCTCTTTGGCCTTGCGCCATGAGCCTATCCGGCGGGCGGGCATCGGCCGGCCGATGCCCGCCCGCTGGGACGAAAAAGGGCCCGAAGACTCGCGACGCCGGACAAACGGCAGGTGAACTACCTGTCGGTAACGCCGAGGAGGGGTGACCGGCAGGCGCGAGCGTGGCCGTGACAGGCAGAACCCCGGCCCGGCGCGTACGGGGGAATGCGCGCCGGACCGGGGTGGCTGTGGGGGACGGGGGTCCGCAGGGTCCGCAGGGTTCGGTGGGCCGCCGGGTCCACCGGAGTCCTGGGGCTCCGGGTCCTCGGGTCCTCGGGTCAGCTCAGGTGGAGCTGCTGGCCCGGGAAGATCACGTCGGCGTCGTCGACGATGTCCTTGTTCAGGTCGAACAGCTTCTGCCAGCCGCCCTTGACCTTCTCGGCCTCGGCGATCTTGCCGAGGGTGTCGCCGGCCTTGACCTTGTACTCGCCGTCGCCCTTCTTGACGTCCTTGGCCTTGGCGGGCTTCGCGGACTTCGCCGGGGCGGCGGGGCGCTCGGAACGGGTGGTGGGAGCCTCGGCGCGCTTCGGGGCGGGCTGCGCCTTCGGCTGCGCGGCGGCGGAGCCGGCGTCGTTCGCGGCGTTGGACAGGCCGACGCCGCAGCTCGGCCAGGCACCCTTGCCCTGGCCGGCCAGGACCTTCTCGGCGACCGCTATCTGCTGGGACTTGGAGGCCTGGTCGGCGCTGGAGGCGTATGCGGTGCCGCCGTACGCGGCCCAGGTGGAGGCCGAGAACTGCAGGCCGCCGTAGTAGCCGTTGCCGGTGTTGATCGACCAGTTGCCGCCGGACTCGCACTGCGCGACCTGGTCCCACTCGGCGGTCGTCGCGGCGGAGGCCGAGGTGGCGCCCATCAGCGGGACGGCGACGGCCGCACCGGTGATACCGGCGAGGGCGGCGATACGGGTGACCTTGGACGGGCGGCGGTGCTTTGCCTTGCTGGAAAACAGCATGGAACTCTCTCCTCACCGACGCCTACGAGGTGAGCTGTCGGGTTCGGGCCAAGTGAGTTGCCCGGCCGCGCGTCCTAGCGCGCGGCTTCACCCCAAGCCGGTCCTTGGCCGTTGCGTACGTCTCTCAACAGCCGGGCCCGGCGCTTACCTTGGGTCCCCCGCTCCTGCCTTCGGCGCTTTCGCGACGACTGCTCCCCCCGACCGACGGCAGGATTCGGCGTGACGGTCAGTGGTGCCCGCGATGGCGAGCGGTTCAGACCGTAGACACAGCGCTCCCCGATGTTCAAAGGCGAACATCGGGGAGAAAACGCCCATCCTGCCCCTTGCGGAACATCCGTTTCCGCAGGTGAGGGGCGGAATGTACGGTTCCGCCGGGCGAGATGCGGCAGTTGGGACAAAGAGACCCTTGTCTCACTTGGACAGACTCGGACATAAGCCCGCGAACCGCCGCCCGCGCCGCGCCCGAACTGCGCCCGGACTGCGGCTACTTCCGGCCGAGATCGAGGCTCTGGCCAGGGAGGACGAGGTCGGGATCGCCGCCGATGGTCTTCTCGTTCGCCTTGTAGAGCGCAGACCAGCCGCCGGGCAGCTTCTGCTCGTCGACGATGGACCACAGGCTGTCACCGGCGCGGACCGTGTAGTCGCCGGGCGCCGCGTCCGCGTTGCCGGCCTGACCGGCTTCGCCTGTCTCGTCCGTACTGCCCGCTCCGTCGCGCGCCGCACCGTCACCTCGCGAGGCGTGGCGGCCGGCTTCGCGCTCGTTGTCCGTATTGCCGGGTTCAGTCGTATTGCCGGGTTCGGCCGTCTCGACGGGGGTGCCGCGGTGCTTGCCGTTGCCGCTGTCGGCATTCGCGTCGGCACCGGCCTCGGTGGAGTCCGGAGTGGCCGTGGCGGGCTTCGAGGCCTTCGCCGTCCTGGACGGCTCGGCGGAGGGCGGCGTCGTGGGCGCGGCCGGCTCGGTGGGGGCGCCCTGCCCCGGTGTCGGCATGGCGCCCGGGTCGACGCCGGTCGCGGCGCCGTCGTTCGTCAGCCCGGCGAGGGCCGCGCAACCGGCCCACGCCCCGGGACCCTGTGCGTCGAGGGCCTTCTGCGCGACGGCTATCTGCTGGGAGCGGCTGGCGAGGTCGGCGCTGGGCGCGTACGCCGTGCCGCCGAAGTCCTGCCAGGTCTCCGGCGAGAACTGCAGGCCGCCGTAGTATCCGTTGCCGAGGTCGGCGCTCCACATGCCGCCGCTCTCGCACTCCGCGACGCGGTCCCAAGTGGCGGCGTCGGCGGCGGAGGCCGACCCCGCGCCGAGCAGTGGAATGGCGATGGCCGATCCCGTCACCCCTGCCGCGACGACGATGGCCGGAGCCTGGCGGGGTCGGCGGTGCCGTCCGTTCCCGGAGCGCATGCGGTTGCCTTTCGCGTGACTACAGACGTGACTGCAGACGTGATTACGGACCTGACTCACGTAACCGACGTGACTGGTGGGACGACGGTGAACGTAGCCGTATTCACACGCAAGTCACAAGTCGATACAGCGGAGATAACGTGAAAGTCACAGTCCTGAAAGCTCGTCAGATCCGTCCGGGTGTGCCGCAGTCGACCTCCCGGGGGGACCCCCAGACCCCCAAGCAACGGGCAGAGTACGCAATCCACGCATGATGAGCCCCCCACGCCACCGCAAATCGGCCGGATCTCCCGCAAGCCGCAGGTCGGGCATCCTGCGGAGCAGGGTCGCGAGGGCCGTCTGGCCCTCCAGCCGGGCGAGCGGCGCCCCGAGGCAGTAGTGGATGCCGTGCCCGTACCCGAGGTGCTGGTTGTCGCGCCGGGTGAGGTCCAGGGTGTCCGGGTCCGCGAACCGCTCGGGGTCGCGGTCCGCCGCCGCGAGTACGACGAGTACGGGATCGCCCGCCGCGATGTCCTGCCCGCCGAGGCTGAGCGGCTCGGTGGCGAACCGCCAGGTCGCGAGCTCCACCGGTCCGTCGTACCGCAGCAACTCCTCGACACCGGTGGCCAGCAGCTCACTCTCCCCCGCGGCGAGGGAGGCCTGGAGCCGCTCCCGCTGACCGGGGTTTCGCAGCAGCGCGTACACCCCGTTGCCGATGAGATTGACCGTCGTCTCGAAGCCCGCGAAGAGAAGGATGAAGGCCATCGCCGCGGCCTCGTTCTCCGTCAGATGCTCGCCGTGGTCGCTGGCACGGATGAGTCCCGAGATGAGGTCGTCGCCCGGATCCTCCCGCTTACGGTGGATCAGCTCGGCGAGATAGCCGCGCATCTTCTTCACGGAACGCGCGACACCGCCACGCGGCCCGCCACCGTGCCGGATCATCATCCCGGCCCAGTCGCGGAAGTCGTCCTGGTCCTCGCGCGGGACGCCGAGCATGTCGCAGATGGCGTAGATGGGGAGCGGGAACGCGAACTCATGAATCAGGTCCGCCTCCCCTTTCTCTGCGAAGCCGTCGATGAGGCGGTCCGTCAACTCCTGCACGCGCGGCGCGAATTCGGCGACGACGCGCGGGGTGAACGCCTTCGACACCAGCCGCCGCAGCCGGGTGTGGTCCGGCGGATCGATGTTCAGCAGATGCGTCATCAGCTCGGCCTTGCGCTCGCCGGGGATCCCCGTCTTCCCCTTGGCGTGCGCGGGCTCGGCATGATGCACCGGGTTCTTGGACAGCCGCTGGTCGGCGAGCGCCTGCTTGGCATCGCCGTACCGCGTCACCAGCCAGGCCTCGACCCCGCTGGGCAGCCGCGTCCTGTGTACGGGGGCGTGCTCACGCAGCCAGGCGTACGCCGGGTAGGGGTCGGTGGCGAACTCCCAGGTGAACAGCTCGGGCTGAGCGCTCACGCCTGCCCCTCGGTGGCGCGGATCGCGTCCCGGTAGGCACGGGCGGCGGCGCGCAGGGCGGCCTCCGGGTCGGTGCCGGCCGCCTCGGCGCGGGCAGCGAGGGCGAGCAGTTCGTAGCCGATGCCCTCACCGGCGGGGAGCGGGACGTCGAGGCCGGCGCTACGGACCCGGCTCGCGAGCTTGGCGGCGAGTGCGAGGCCGGGCTGGCCCAGCGGGACGCCGTCCGTCACCGAGTCCCGCTGCTTCTCGATCGCCTTCGTACGGAGCCAGTGCGCCTTCACGTCCTCCGGCGTCTCGGCGCTCTCGTCGCCGAAGACATGCGGGTGGCGGTGGATCAGCTTCTCGACGATCGTGGCGGCGACATCGTCGACGGAGAAGGGGGCGTCCTCGTCCTCCTCGGCGATGCGCGCGTGGAAGACGACCTGGAGGAGTACGTCCCCGAGCTCCTCGCGGAGCTCGTCGCGGTCGCCGTCCTCGATCGCCTCGACGAGTTCGTACGCCTCCTCGATGCCGTACTTGGCGAGGCCCTTGTGCGTCTGCTGCGAGGACCAGGGGCACTCGGCGCGGATCCGGTCCATGACCTGGACGAGGTCGAGGAGGCGCGCGCCGGGCAGATCGTACGAGCCGGGCAGCAGCTCCAGATCCGGCATCTGCACCCGCCCCGACCCGGCCAGCCGGGCGAGCCCGTCGGTCAGCGCCTGGTCGCCCTCGCCGGAGGGGAGGACGACGACGGTGCGGCCTCCGGCGCAGGCGTCGACCAGCTCCCGGGCGGTACCGGCCGTGATGTCCACGATCTCCACGCCGATCCCGGCCTCGCGCAGATACGGCAGCTGCGGGTGGGCGTCGTCGGCGCACAGCACCTGGTCGGCGGCGTGCAGCGTCTGCCACGCGGGCCAGGACAGCAGACCCGGCGCAACGCGGTGGCTGGCGGTGAGCAGGACGATTCGGCCGGGTGCGGGTGCTTCGGTGGTCACCCGTCGAACCTACCCCGCGCTGTTACGCACCCGGCTCGACGGGCTCCGGCTCCTTGGTGACCTGGGTGATCCAGGGTGCCTTGTAGCTGCCGAGCTCGAGCTTCTGGTCGTCCCAGGTGCCGTAGCGGGGGTTGACGTCGATGTTGAGCGACTTGGCTGCGGCGGTGAAAGCCTTGTTCAGCGTGGCCTGGCCCTCGGGGGTGTTGGTGGCACCGAGGGATGCGGCGAGCTTGTTGACCAGGATGTCGCGGCGTACGGCATCGTTGAGCTGGGCGGGAGCGACACCGCGCTGCTGCAGATACATGGCGGCGAGCTGCTCTTGACCACCGGACTGCTGCTCGAGGACGGCCAGACCGTCCTGGATCTCCTTGCGGCTGACCTTGACGTCGGCGTCGTCGGCGGCCCGCTGGACGACCTGGCCGACGATGAGGTCGTACAGCTTGGCGCGGCTGAGCTGCCCACTGTCCTTGATGAGCTGGGCGGACTGGGGGGAGCTCGCCTGGGCGGTGCGCACGTCCTTCACCTTCGCCTGGACGGTGGACACCTCGATCCGCTCCCCACCGACGACGGCGGCCGCGCCTGGGTGGGCCTCATTGCCGCAGGCGGCGAGGAGGGGCGCGGCGACGAGAAGCGCGGCGGAGACGGTGAGCGCGGTGCGACGACGGCGGTGCAAAGGAGCCTCCCGGCGTGATTGTGCCAACGAAAGGTGTGGCGCGCAGTGCCTCGTCAAGGGGTGGTGGTCGGGCGACGGGCGGGCGCACAAGACCCTGCGGTGATCGATGGTAGGCAGTCTCAGTGGTGTGGGCCACTGATTCGGCCAACGATTCGTCCAGAGCGTCCAGGTGTCACACCTGAGGGACCCGCTCCGCCTTCTCGAGCGCCGGGACCGGCTCCGGACGCAGCATGATCGTCCGGGAGACGACAAAGGTGACCGGGATGGCAGCGGCCGCCGCGATCAGCGGGGCGTAGCGGCTGCCGAAGTGCGCCACGTCCACCAGCAGATAGACGCCGCTGGTGGTGACGATGAAGTTCGCGGCGTTGGTGAGCGGGAACAGCAGGAACTTCCGCCAGGTCGGGCGGGTCCGGTAGGTGAAGTACGAGGTCAGGAAGAAGGACCCGACCATGCTCAGCGCGAAGGCGACGACATGCGCCGCCACGTAGGGCAACCAGGTCAGCAGGGCCAGGTACAGGCCGTAGTACGTCCCGGTGTTCACCACCCCCACCAGGGCGAATCTGACCATCTGGACCTGGACCGTCATCGTCTTACGAGCTCCCCGTCGCGTGTCTGCCGCTCTCCTTCCTGCTGGTGCGGAAGGCCGGCGTTGGTGGCCTTCACCAGGAAGTGCGGTCGCCGCTTCACCTCGTAGTAGATACGGCCGACGTACTCGCCGACCACCCCCAGCATCAGCATCTGCACACCGGCGAGTGCGGTGACCACCACGAGCAGAGTGACATACCCGGGGGTGTCCACGCCGTTCACCAGGGCGACACCGACAATCCAGGCGGCATACGCCATGGCGAGGGTGACCAGCAGAAGTCCGAGATATACGGCCGCGCGCAGCGGCTTGTTGTTGAAGGAGAGCAGCCCGTCCAGGCCGTAGTTGAGCAGTTTGCCGAAACTCCATTTGGAGCGGCCCTGCTCACGCAGCGCATTCTCGTACTCGAAGGTCGTGGTGCGGAATCCGACCCAGGCGAAGAGGCCCTTGGAGAAGCGGTTGTACTCGGTGAGCTCGAGGATCGCGTTCACGGTGCGGCGCGACAGCAGCCGGAAGTCGCCCACACCGTCGACGAGTTGCACGTCGACGAGGCGGTTGATCAGCCAGTAGTAGGCGCGGGCCATGACCGTGCGGGTGACCCGGTCGCCCTTGCGGGTGCGCCGGGCGATGACCTGGTCGAAGCCCTCGTCGTGCAGCTGAAGCATGCGCCGCACCAGCTCCGGCGGGTGCTGGAGGTCGGCGTCCATGATGACGACGGCGTCACCGCCCGCATGCTGGAGGCCCGCGAGCATCGCCGCTTCCTTGCCGAAATTGCGGCTGAAGGAAACATAGCGGGTACGAGGGTCGGCCTCGGCGATCTCCTCGAGGAGAGGGAGCGTCCGGTCCTGGCTTCCGTCGTCCACATAGACCAGCTCGAATTCCTGCCCGAGCAGGGAGAGTTCTGCGGTCACGTGTTCATGGAAGCGGCCGATGATCTCCTCTTCGTTGAAGCACGGAACAACTATCGAGATCAGCACGGAAGAACAACATCCCACGCGAATGTCAGGTACGGATTCCCTGCATGACGCGTAGGCGACTATTCCGTGAACTGGGCTTCCTGCGGGACGTTTTCACGATCGGCGCTGGCATATTCGAGGAATCATGTCGACTCTGCAATCCGTGCGCGGCCGTGCGGCCGCCCTCGCCGCGCTGATCACCGTGGGTGCCGTGTGCGCCGGTGACGCCGTCGCCCGCAGCTTCCCCTTCGGACCGCACACCCGCAGCGTGAACGACCTCGGCAATCAGTTTGTGCCGTTTCACGCACACCTGTGGGATCTGCTGCATGGGCGCGCGGACGGCGGAGTGCTGCTCAACTGGCAGTCCGGGTACGGAACCAGCTTTCTGCCCGACCTCGGAACGTATCTGACCAGTCCGTACTCGATGCTGGTCGCACTCTTCCCGAGGGATCGGATCGATCTCGCGGTCTATGTGGTCACCCTCCTGAAGATGGCGACGGCGGCGGCCGCCATGGCCTGGCTGCTGCTCACGCTGCGCAAGGACAAGGAGGGCCGCTGGTGGATGGCCGCGGTGCTCGGCGGCTCGTACGCGCTGTGCGGCTGGTCCGTGGTCGAGGCCTCGTACAACCCGATGTGGATGGACGGCCTGGTCGCCTTCCCGGTGCTGTGCCTGGCCGGCGAGTGGGCGCGCACGGCGAGGCGGCCGGTGCTCGGGCCGCTGCTGGTCGCCGTGGCGTGGATCGCGAACTTCTACACCGCGTACATGGCGACCATCGGGGCGGCGCTGGTGCTCGTGGTCCAGCTGCTGCTGGCGGAGCAGAGTGCACGCGACCGGATCCGGGTGCTGCTGCGGGCCGCCAGGACCGTGCTGCTCGGCATCGCGCTGGCCGGGCCCGTACTGATCCCGGTCTTCCTCGGTTCCAAGCACGCCTACCCGGGCTGGACGAAGGAGTTCGCCCCGGCCGGCTGGGCCGATGTGTTCGCGCGCACGCTGCCGGCGACGTACAGCTTCTTCACTCCCGCGGTCTTCATCGGCGGCGGCGCGCTGCTGCTGGCCGCCGCGCTCGCCTTCAACGGAGCGGTACCGAGGCGTGAGCGCTTCGTGTGGACGGGCCTCGCGGTGGCGACCCTGCTGTCGCTCCAGTGGGCTCCGACGCATCTGGTGTGGCATGTCTTCGCCACCCCCAACGGCAGCCCGTACCGGCAGACCTTCGTCTTCGCCGGAATTGTGGTGATCGCCGCCTGGACCGGCATCTCCTACGAGTGGCCCGGGTGGCGCGCTCTGCTCGGCGGCGGCGCCGTGGTGGCCCTGATCGCCCTCACCGCCTCCACCAGTGAACTGGTCACCACGTGGACGTTCCCGCTGTTCGCGGCCGGGCTCGCCGCGGTGGCCGGCGGTCTGCTGCTGGCCCGGCGCGGCAGGTTCGCCGTGCTCGCCGCGGTGCTGCTCAGCGGCGCGCTGATCGGGCAGGCCGCGGCGACCATCGCGTACGCCGACCGGCAGAAGCTCGGCAGGCTGGACGACTATCCGCCCTGGGGCGAGGCGCACGACGAGCGGGCGGCGGCCGTGGCGAAGGCGGACGGCTGGCCGCGCTACCGCACCGATGTGGGCCGCGACCAGATCACAGGCAACGATCCGATCCTGCTCGGCGGACAGGGCGGCGGCTACTACAGCAGCCACACACCGGATGTCCTCACGCGCACCATGGCCGCGCTCGGCGCCGGCTGGACGTCCAACGGGCGCAGTGTGCAGTCCCTGGACAATCCGGTCACCGACGCGATCTTCTCGGTCGGCGCGCGCGTCCGCACCGCGCCCGGCGAGGACCCGGAGGTGACGCGGGCCGCTGCCACGCCCCCGCTGGTGACCGTACGGCCGGCGGGACCGGAGGCCACATACAACTGGAACCCGTTCCGCAACCAGGAGCTGCTGCTCGGCTCGGACGTCTACGGCGATCCGGTGGACGGCACCTGCCCGGTCGGCACCGAGGTGTTCCTCTGGGCGCCGAACTACACCGGCAAGGCCAGGCTCGGCGACGGGCCGTGGGTGACGCTGCGCGGCGGCCAGCCCAAGCGGCGTGCCGCGCTCACCTCGCTCGGCACGGTGAACTCGCCCGGCGAGAAGGCCGGCTACAGCAAGGACCCCCGGCGCACGACCCTCGGCTGCCTGGACCACGCCGAACTCACCGCCGCCGTGGACCGGCTGAAGCGGACCGGCGCGGTGTCGGTCGACGTCACCGACAGCGGTGTACGGGCCGAGCTGCCGCCGGGAGCCACCGGCCGAGCGGTCATCGCCGCGCCCCGGATCGCCGGCTGGAGCTGCAACGGCAAGCCGGCCGACTCCTACCAGGGGCTTGTCTCCGTACCGCTGGACGGGAGGACGACGTCGGTCGACTGTTCCTTCCGCCCGCCCGGCCTGAAGGCGGGCGCGGCGATGGGAACGGCCGGAGCGCTGGCGCTCGCGCTGATCGCACTGCTGCCAAGGCTCCGCGCCCGTATGGGGCGAGGGACCGCGAGCGGGACCAGGACCGGTGCCAATGCCACGCTGAGCGCTGAGAAGGCCGGCGAACCGGCAGGTCAAACGCACTGACACCTCAGTCCTGAGGTAGGTCCGGGGCCCGCGCACGCGACAGAGGCTGCGCGGGCCCCGTCCGCATCGCCCGGCTGCCGCCTGCCGCCTGCCGCAAGGGGCACGCGGCATTCCGTCGTAGTGACTTCACAGTTCCGTCGCCGCAAGGCCGTCAGGACTTCATCTACGCAGCATCCGGCCTTGGCCCGCGGCCCGGCGCTCGGGCGTAGCGTCCCCGCATGCCCCCTCTCCTTCGGAACCGGCTGGCGAAGCGGGTCCTGAGCCCAGCCCTCACCATGATCGAACGGCGCATCGAGCAGCACGTGAAACGTGCCACGCAGGACTTGCAGGCCGATCTCGACGCCCTCCAACGAAAAGTGGCCGCGCTGCAGGCCCCGCAGTACGGCCTCGGCCTGCTCGTCGACGGGACGGGTCGAAGCGGCCACCGGACGCCCACCGCCGCCCAGATCGACACCCTCACGCGTCAGATCCAGGGCGTGGCGGACGGCAGTGAACACGCTCTCCGCAATGTGACCGTCGCCTATCGCACGGTGATCGCCCTGGAGTCACTCGGCGTGGGCAGGCTGGCCGGCTCCACCTCCAACGTGTGCGGAAAGCTCGCGACGGTGCCGCTGCTCGCCCCGCCCAACGGCAATGTCCTCGAAATCGGCACGCTGTACGGGATGTTCGCCGCCGGACTGCTGCGGATGCTGCACCGGTCCGGGATCGAACCGCATCTGACGATCGTCGATCCGCTGGCGGGTGCGCAGTTGCAGCCCGGCGCCGCCCCGCAAGGAGCGGATCCCACCGGCACGCCGGTGCGCGAGGACGTCGTACGCGCCAACCTCGCACTCGGCGGCGTCGGTTCGGTGCTCGATGCGCGCATCGAGCAGGGCCTCTCCGGTGATCCGGAAGTGCGGGCCGCCGTCTCCGACCGGGAGTACGGGGTGATCGTGGTGGACGGCGATCACTCCATGGACGGGGTGCGGGACGACCTGGAGTGGGTCGAGCAGATCGTCGCCCCGGGCGGGATCGTGGTGCTCGACGACTACGGCGACAAGGCCTGGCCCGGGGTACAGGACGCCCTGGACAAGCACCTGGCAAGCGGGACCTCGCGGCTGACCCTGCTGGGGCGGGTCGCCACGTCGGCCTATCTGCGCGCGAGCTGACCGCTCGGCGACGGCCGCCGTTACCCGCCGTGGAACTGCCGCTGCCGGTCGAGCGCACGCCGCCGCCCGGGCGGCTGCCGGACAACCCTGAATGTCGTCCACACACGGAGAAGCCCCAGCCACATATCGGCTGGGGCTTCCCCACGGTCATCGACCGAGTCGACGCAATCAGGCGATCTCTGGCCCGGACCCGGTCTCGGAAGAGATCCAGAGATCGTCGTCCGCGTCCAGGGTCCCGTCGTCGGCGATGAAGAAGACTCCGGTCCTGAAGAAGTTCCGGAAAGCATTCACCATCTGTTCGACGCTCTCGTACGCCATTCTCGACTCACCGCCAATCATGACGCTGGCTACGCGCGACGATGGCGATGACGGCTCGTACACAGCCGCGTAGAAATCGCCACCGCCGGTTCCGAGCAACGGAATCCATCGATCTCCGAGAACGGGGTCCCCGTCGCCGTACGACGCCTTCACACCGGCGGCATCGCGCACTGAGAGCGGTTCGTACCCCGGAATCAGAGCAGCGTCGTCCTGGACCTGGCCCGGCCGGTAGCTCACACCGTTGCACCAGCCGAACCATTCCACGACGTCACTAGGAATCGGCGCGCCAAAGGCGTTTTCCACCTGTTCGGCACCGACACCCGGCACGCGCAGCGAGGCCACCGGACGACTCAGTCGCTCTACCTCCAGCCAGAGGTTTTCGATGGATTCCGCAAGCATCGAGAACACTCACCCTTTCCTGTACTCGATCCTATTTCACTCGTACGGCGAACGGGTCGCCGTCCTTGAGGTTGTTGTCCGCGTAGAACTGCTTCAGAGTATTTCCGTGGCTGGAGTTGACCGGACCTGGCGCCAGGGTGAGTGTTGCTCCCTGACCTCCCTCATACGTCGACGCGAAGGGGTACTCCTCCCAGGTCGCGTTCGACCCGAACTGCCTCGGCCGCGGCGCGTGCGCCTGAGCATGTCGCCTGTTTCTCCTGTGGTTCGGTTCGCCCTGCATCCGGGTAAGGATGGCAGGCGCCCCGTCATCCACCGCCTTCAGATGGTTCTGCGCCATCGGGCCGTGCACAGCCGAGTCGATCTCGTGCACGGGAAGCGGTGTCGCTACGCCCCCGGAATCGACCGCGATGACGCGAGGGCAGTCGGTGTTGTGAACGAGGATCGGAGTACTGCCCGCCAGCACATGGTATGTGTGCAGGCCATCGACGCTCAGGTCATACGTGACGCGCTGCGCCGTGTACGACTTGAGCTCAACGATCGCGGTCAGCGTACCCGAGGCATTCTGGACCTTCTGGCCGACCTTGAGGTCGCCCGCCTGGGCCCAGGAATTGCGGGTGGCCTCGTAGAACTGGTGGTGCTTGGTGGTCTGGATCGTCTTCCGACCCGACTTGGTGGCGACGACGACGTCGACGTATTCCTTGTCGTTCTTGGTGACGATCACCGCCTTGACGCGGTGCTTCTCCTTCTCTTTCTTGCCCGGCTCGGCGGTCAGGACATAGTCGCCGACCTTGACCTCGGATATGGGCTTCGTGATGCCGTTGGCCATCAGCACGCCGGTCAGACCGGTAAAGCTGTGGCGGCGGATGGGGCACGACGCCGGCCTGGGAGCAGACGGCTGCGCGTCCGGCTCCGGCTGGGACTTCGACTTCGGGCCGAACCTGCTCGCCGCCGCGCCAAAGACGCCACCCGTCGCCGCGCCCACCGCCGTGGCCTTCGCCGCGCCGCTGACGCTGCATCCCTCCTCGCTGGCCGCGCAGGAGATGCCGTAGCCGACCGCGCCTTCCGCGGCACCGCCCGCGGCGCCCATCGCGGCGCCGTTCAGGGCCTTGCCGCCGACGCCGGCGAGCAGGCGGCCCACCGCACCGGCTGCCATGCCGCCGGCCGCGCCACCGAGAGCTCCGGTCGCGGCGCCGATGGCGACCGCGCCGAGGAAGCCGCCGACGGACTTCGGGCCGTCACTCATCGCGTAGCCCACCGCGTTGGCCGCCGCACCGGCTGCCATGCCGCAGGCGATCACACCGACACCGCCTGTGGCGGCGGTGCAGCCCGCGAAGACGACGACGCCGACCGCGACCGAGGCGATGGTCGCCGCGTGTTGTTTGACGAAGTTGGCTGTGGCCTTGGCTGCCTTCTTGACGGCTCTGCCGACCTTCTTGGCTGCCTTGACCACCTTCTTCGCCACGTGTTTGACGGCCTTGGCCACCTTCCGGACCGTCTTCTTGACGTGCTTGACGACCTTGTGGGCGTAGCGCTTGACCCGCTTGTACGTGCGTTTGACGTATCTCTTGACCCTCTTGACGCTGTCGGACACGTACCGCACGGTCTTGCGGACCGCCCGATAGGCCTTCCGCACCGTCTTCCTGACCGCCCGCTTGATCTTCTTGGCGGCCTTCCTGACGACCTTGGCGACCTTCTTGACGGCCTTCTTGGTCTTCTTCCACGCCGACTTGGCGGTCTTCTTGACCTTCTTCTTGACCGCCTTCCAGGCGCCGCTGAAGCTCCAGTGACCGGTCGGGTCGGTCGCCGTCATCGGGTTGGCGTCCGCGTACGCGTAACGGTTCGCGGTGATCGAGGCCGGGAGCGGATTGAGGCCCACCGTGTCCCGGCTGTTGAACTGGCCGGTCTCCGGCGAGTACCAGCGCGCGGCCATGTTGACCTTGGCCGTGTCCGGGTCGGTCCAGCCGGACTGGTAGCCCAGCTGACCGAGCATGCCCGCCGACTGGACGACCTTGCCGAATGGCGAGTAGGTCGTCGATCCGGCCAGCGCCTCGCCCGAGTCGGTGAACTGCCCCACCACGTCGTCGTGCATGTCCGTCATGACCAGCGCCGCTGACACGGCGGTCTTGATACCGAGCAGGGAACCGTCGGCGTTGCGGCTGTAGGACGTCACACCGTCCGAGGCCACATCGTTGCCGGCACCGCTGTACTTGAACGAGTGCAGCGGGGTTCCGGTCTCGTCGGCGGCGTTCAGGACGCGGTCCAGACCGTCGTACGTGTACGTCCGGTCGCCTTCGTTGATCACACGGTTGAAGGCGTCGGCCTTGATGGCCGTCTGGGTGCCGTCCTCGGCCGTCATCGAGCTCATCGTGCCGCGCTTGGTGTACGCGTACGTGCTGTGCCCGTCCGACGTGAGCCGGTTGCGGGCGTCGTACGTGTAGGTGTCACCGCCGACGCGGGTCCGGTTGCCGGATGCGTCGTAGCCGTACTGCTCCGTCGTGGTCCCGTTGTTCCAGGAGCTCAGACGGTTCGCCCAGTCGTAGGTGTAGGTGTTGGTTCCCGCACCGGCGAATCCGGACGTGGTCTTCGACGTCTCGTTGTCGTTCGCGTCGTAGCCGTAGGTGATCGATGTCAGTACATTGCCGGTCGGCGAGGTCAGCTTGTCGTTGGACAGCCGCCCCAGAGCGTCATAGCTGAACGCCCGCTTGGACTTCCCCGCGCCGTAGTCGACCGACGTGACCTGGCTGTTGACGTCATAGCCGTAGGCCATCGCGGAGCCGGTGGCGCCGTCGTTGGCCGTCTCCAGCCGACCTGCGCTGTCATAGCCGAAGGTCGACGTACCGGAGGCGTCGGTCCGCGAGGTGATCGCTCCGTCGCCGTTGTAGGCGAAGGACGAGTCGCCCGAGGGGCCGGAGGCCGACAGCACCAGACCGCGGTCGTCGTAGGTGAAGGTGTTCTTCTCCTCACCGACACCCGCCACAGCCGTGACCCGGTCGTCGGAGTCGTACGCGTAGGTGTGGGCGACCGTCTCGGCCTCCGCACCCGTACCCGTCTGCGTCGTCAGCCGGTCCTTCACGTCGTACTCGTTGGTGATGACCACACCGCCCGGAGAGCGCTGCTCCTTGGATCGCCCGTTGGCGTCGTACACCGTGGTGAAGGTGCGGTCCGCCGCATCGGGGTGAGCCGGGGTGGACGGCTCGATCACGGACTCGGGAAGCCCCCAGTTGTTGTAGGTGGTCAGGAACGGGTTGCCGCGACCGTCGGTGAAGCGCGTCCGGTTGCCCGCGGCGTCGTACCCGAAGGTCGTGGTGATCGACTCGGTCGCGGAGACCGGCTGCACCGCCTTGGTGACCAGACCTGTGGCGTCGGTGGTCATCGTGGTGGTGTGTCCGCGGAAGTCGGTCACCGTCAGCGGGTTGCCCCCGCGGTCGTACGTGCCGCCGCTGCTGCGCAGCACCGCGCCGGTCGCGTCCAGGTCGCTGGTGGCGATCAGCTGGCCGAAGCCGTCGTACGTGTTCTTGCTGCTGGTGCCGTCCGGGCCCCTCGTGGTGAGGACCTGGTCGTCCATGTCATAGGTGAACGTGGACGTGTTGCCGGCAGCGTCGGTGACCTCGGTGGTCTCGCCGATCGCGTTGTACTTGTACGACTCCGCCACACCGGTCGGGCTCACCGTCCGGGACAGCTCGCCGCCCGGAGCGTTGTACTCGTTGATCGCCGTGAACGCCCGTTGCGTCGGCTGGCGGACGACGTCCGTGCTGGTGACCGGGCGCCCCAGGTAGTCCCAGGTGGTCTCCTCGCGGGCACCGTTCGGCCGGGTCGCCGACAGCTGGTCGCCGTTGGTGTCGTAGGTGTACGTCGTCGTACCGCCACCCGGCTCCGTGACCGAGGCCAGATCGCCGAGCTGCGTGTACGCGTAGGTGGTGCGGCTGCCCAGCGGGTCGACCTCCGCCGTGACCTGGCCGAGCCGGTTGTACTCGTTCCAGGCCGTGGCCGTGATCGGTGTGCTGGTCCCCGGCGCGGTGTAGCCCGGTGAGGTCGTCGAGGACTCCTGGCCCTCGGCGTCGTAGGCCGTGACCGAGACATTGCCGAGCGGGTCGGATGTCTCGGTGGCCTCGCCGAACGTGTTGTAACCGGTCATCGACACGGGGCGGACGGAGACCGGGGTCCCGCCGTTCTGCTCCGCGTTGACCGCCGGTTCGGTGACGGTGGTCTGCTGCGCAGCCTCGTCGTATCCGTAGTCGGTCGTGTTGCCGTTGGTGTCGGTCGACGACACCGGCAGGCCGCGCTCGTCCAGCTTCCACGTCATGGACCGGACCGAACTGCCCGCCGCCGGCAGCGTGCCGCCGTGGACGCCCGAAACCTGCGAGGCCGACAGCGCCTGGCCGTAGACCTGGACGTCGTCGATGCCGCCCGGCCAGAAACCGTCGTACGCGCCCGCGTACTTGACCCGGCCGATCTGCAGATTGCCGTTGGCCGACCAGGGCGCTGTGCGGTCGTCGGTGCCCTGGAGGGTGCCGTTGACGTACAGCGAGATCTTGGCGGTCGTGGCGTCGTAGACGGACGTCAGGTGTGTCCACTGTCCCGTGACCGGAGCAGCGGTGGAGTACACCAGTTGGTCACCGAGGGTGCCCGAGGCGTCGTCGCGGTTCGGGAAGCGGATGGCCCACTTGTTCGCCGACTGGACATAGCCCAGGTAGAACCCCGAATGGTGGTCACCGTCCTGGCCGACCGCCGTGTAGTTCGACGCCGTCGAGTTCAGCTTGACCCACGCGGAGACGGTGAAGCTGCCGCCGGTGTTGACGACCGATCCGTCCGTCTGCGCCCACGAGTTGGCGTTGCCGTCGAGGGCCGCGCTGCCACCCCGGTCGGTATTCCAGTGCATACCGGTGCCGTGGGTACCGGTGTGGTTCGCTCCCGAGGAGTCGCCGACGGAGTACCCCGTCGTCTCGTCCAGTTTGTAGCGGGCCACGGGAGCGGTGGTGCCGTCGTGCACCGTGGTACCGGTGACGTTTCCAAGGTTGTCGTACGTCGTGTCCGACGTGCTGACGTCACCCGTCGCCTGGTCGTTCTCCGTCTCCGACACGACATTGTCGTCCGGGTCGTAGGAGACCGTGGAGGAGCGGTTGACTCCGCTCGGGTCGAGCACCGACGACGTGGTGCGGTCTGCCGCGTCCACCGCGAAGGTGGTCGTGGTCTCGCCGTCGTTGGTCACCTGCTTGATCAGGTTCCCGGCCATGTCGTAGGTGTTGGCCTGCTCGGTGAACGACTTGCCGTTCGCCGGGTCCTTGCGTACGACGCTCGCCGCCAGACCGTCGTCGGTGTACGTGTACGCGGTCACCCAGCCCATCGCGTCGGTGATCGACGCGAGCCGGCCGGCCGGGTCGTACGCACGGGACTCCTGCACCAGCGTGGTCGGCGCCGACGGGTTGCCCGGGTCGCCGGTGTAGTTCAACAGGCTGGTGGTGAGCGGACGCCCCTCGGCGTCGAAGGCGTAGGTGTTGACGGTCCCCGCGGGGTCCGTCTCCTTCACCTTGTTGCCGTAGACGTCGTACTCGAACGACGTGGTGTCGCCGCCCGGGTCCGTCCTGGTCGCCATGCGGTTGTACGCGTCGTACGTCATCGTCGTCGTACGGGCCGCGTCGCCGCCGGTGAGGTCCGTGACGGTCTGGTTAAGGACGTTGCCGTCGGCGTCGAACGACGTGGCCGTCCTGGCCTGGTGCACCGCGCCCGTGACGCGGTTGGTCACCGAGGGGTTCGTCTCGGTGGCGACCTGGTCGTTCTTGTCGTAGGTGAACGAGGTGGCCAGTCCGCCCGGCTGGGCGTCCGATATCTCGTTCTCGTTGATCTGCCGGCCGAGGTTGTCGTACGTGTACTTCGCCGTGGCGCCGTTGGCGTCGGTCACCGCGGCGACATCACCGTTGGTGAAGTAGGTGTACTTCGTCTTCTTGCCGCCCGGTGTCGTCACCGTGTCGACCAGACCGGCCGGCGCCTTGGCGGTGCCGCCCTCCGCCGCCGCGGTGGCGGTGGTGGTGTAGGCCGTGGTGGCGGTGCGGCCGCCCGGGTGACCCGCTACGGGCGGGGTGGTCACCGAGGTGACGTTGCCGGCCGTGTCATAGGTGTAGTTGGTGAGGTACGTGTTGTCGGTCGGACCGGAGGAACGGGCGTCCCGCTCCGTGAGTGGCAGGTCGTTGCGCGGGTCCATCGGCGGGAACGCCGTGGTCGCGTCCGGGTAGTACGTGTAGTACTCGGTCGCGCACTTGTCGGCCGCGGTGTCCTGGCAGTCGGTCTGGGAGACCGTGTTGCCGCGGATGTCGTGGCCGCTGATGCTGCGGTTGCCGTTGGCGTCGGTCACGGTGTGCATGAAGCCCGCCGTGTCGTAGCCGTAGGTGGTCCGCTTGCCGTTGGTGTCGATCGCGGCCAGCAGACGGTTGCCCATCTCCGCGTCGTACACGTACGTCAGCGTCTTGTCGGTCGGGTCGGTGAGCTTGACCGTGCGCACCGGGGCGATGCCGGAGGACGCCTTGTACGCGGACCAGTGCTGCTCGACCTGGTCCGCGGTGAGCCCGGCCTGGTAGACCGCGACCTCGGCGATGGAGCCGGTGAAGTAGCTGACATCGGAGGGCGAGCTGATCCAGCCCTTGGTGAAGCCCGCTCCGACAAAGGTGCGCGCGGTCGTCTGGTCGCCCGCGGCACCCGTGTAGTCGGCCTGCTTCACGCCGTCCAGGTACATCGTCTGCTTGGTGCCGGACGCCGAGAGAACGGCGTGGTGCCAGACGTTGTCCATGACCGTGGTCTTGGAACCGAAGTCGGTAGTGCCGCTGCCCGACGCGCTCCACCAGTGACCGCGCAGCTTCCCGTCCGCGGCCACGTACAGCAGCGGCGAGTAGGCGCCGCCGGCGCCCAGCGGGTCATTGGGGGCGCGGGCCTGGTCGCTCATGATCACGCCGGCCTCGGTGGTCCTGAACCAGAGTTCAACCGACCGGTTGGGCTTGGCGTGCAGCGTCGCGTACGGGATCTCCGCGTACGACGAGGTGCCGTTGAAGGACGCCGCCGTCACATCGCCGGTGCCGAACGGACCCGTCACACCCTGCGTGACCGTGTTGTACGTGCCGAAGCCGGTGTGCAGCTCGTTGGCCGCCTGTGGCGCACCTTGCGTGTCGTCGAGACGCCAGTAGCCGGACGGGGCGGAGCCCATCACGGCCGAGCGGTAGACCTGCGAGGAGCCGGTGACGGTGGCCGGGGTGAGCTTCCAGGTGCCGCCGTCACCGTCCGTGGCCTGGAGGACCAGGTCGTCGGTGGTGCCGTAGACGACGGAGGACTGGGTCTTGCCGCCCGGCGTGGTGATCCGGTTGAGCAGCCCGGCGGACCCCTTGGCCGCCCGGTGCTGGGCGGTGATCACCGACGGGTCGAGCGGCTCGGAGTAGATGGCGACCTCTGCCAGCTGGCCCGCGAAGTGCCCGAGCTTGTCGTTGGCGTTCATCGCCGGCCAGCCGTCGGTGTTCACACCGGCGCCCAGCGAGATGTAGGGCTGCTCCCAGTCGTTGATGGTGCCGGAGAGCGAGCCCTGCGAAACGCCGTCGAGGTAGAGGGTCTGGCTGTTGGCCACACCGGTCAGGACGGCGTTGTGCCACTGGTTGTCGTTGACGGAGGCGGTGGAGGTGATCGTCGTCATGCAGCCCGGCGACATGGCGAGGCAGCCGCGGAGCTTGCCGTCCGTGCCCACGTACACGGCCGGGGTGTTCTTCGTGGTCGTGCCGACGGGGTCGGTGCCGCTCAGCGGCTTGTCGCCGTAGTAGAAGAGGACACCTCCGGACTGGCTGGTCTTGAACCACAGCGACACCGACATGTACGACGGCGTCGCGCCGGGAGCGCTCGGCATCTCGACGTACGAGGTGGTGCCGTTGAAGCTCGCGGCCTTCTGCGTCGAGCCGGCCAGCGGACCGGTGCCGCCCAGGGTCACATTGCGGAACAGACCGTTGAACTTGCCCTGGTTGAGATCGATCGCGTCGTTGGCGACAGTCGCACCGGCCGCCTCACCGAGGCGCCAGTACGCGAACGGGTCCGCGTCCAGGACGGTGGTGCGGTAGTGGTTGCCGGTCGCGTAGCCGTAGACCGTGCACTTGGTCGGGTCGGCCGGCGGGCAGACCTTGGTGAGCTGGTCACCGGTGTAGGTGTACTGCCACTCCTGGGCGGTGTTGGAGTCGCCCGCCGTCGACGGGTCGGTGGTGACCTTGAAGACGTGCGGCAGGGTGGTGCCGGACGGGATCTGCCAGTCCAGGGTCAGCGACCGGTTGGACGTGGTGTTCGTGATCTTCGTGAGCTTGCCGGAAGTGTAGGTGAACGTCTCGGCACGGCCGGCGTAGTCCGTGATGCTGGTGATCGCGTAGGTTCCCGCCTTCGCGGTCGCCGTGGCGATCTTGTAGGCCGTGAAGTCCTTGTCGGTCAGCGTGTAGCCGCCGGTGACGGACTGGAGACGGGCGTAACGGCCCGGCGGGGGCACGAAGGTGCCGTCGCTGTTGCGGCCGAAGGCGACCTGCTCACCACCGGGGTAGGTGATCACCACGCTGGTGACCGTGCCGGCGGCGTCCTTGGTCTCGGCGGCCTTCATGTCGACGACGGTGGACCAGCCGGCACCGAAGGCACTGTCGATGCGCGGATCGAGACTGTTGTACGAGCGGTCGATCTCCAGCGAGGGGCCGACGACGGGGACGTCCGCGTCGGTGTCCTCGGTGGTGTAGTTGCCGTCGCTGGGGTCGAATTCATGGCCGTCTGTGTTCTGGGCCAGGCCCGAGGTGACCGGCGGCTGCGGGACCGCGGTGGCGAAGCGGCTCGAGTGCGTCACTTCCTCGTAGCCGTCGCTGACGCCCACGTACCAGACGTAGTTCTTGCTCCACTTCAGCTTGCCCGCGGGGATCTTCCAGGAGCCCTTGGTGAGCGGGGTGGCACCGGAGGTGACGACCGGGGTGGTGCTCTCGCTGTCCGCGTCGTACACCTCGAAGGTGTACTTCAACGCCTGCGGCCACTTGTCGGCGTCGCCGGCGTAGACGAGCAGCTCCGGCTGGAGTGTGTTGGCCTGGAAGTTCTCCGGCGGGTACTGGGCGTTGACCTGCGGCTTGGTGTTGGCCGTGTAGGTCAGGTCCAGGGCGGGACGCCAGGCGGCGGTCGCCGAGTTGTCCGAGTGGAACTTCTTCCAGTGCAGGCCGTCGGTGGTCGGCGCGGTCAGCGCGAGGCCGTAGTTGGCGCCGCCGGTGGCGACCTGGGTGAACCAGCTCGTGCTGAGGGACACCGGCATCTTCACGCCGACGTCCGTGCCGCCGTCGGAGTTGGAGCAGGAGGCTCCGGGCGCCGGGGTCGCCGAACCGATGGCCGCACCGTAGGCCGGGCCCGGGTAGGCGGTGACACCCGACGGGGTCCACGACTGCGTGACCGGGTGGACCGAGAAGTCCTGCGCGACGCAGGTCGCGGACCACAGCGCGTACACGTTGAGGGTGGCCGCGGAGACCTTCTGGCCGTTCAGCGTGGTGCCCAGCGAGGAGAACTGCAGGAACGAGTTCGTCTTGTTGGTGCCGGAGTCGTACGAGCCGACCTTGATCTGGTTCTCGGTCGAGTGGTCACCGGAGATCGTGTTCTGCGTGTACGTGGAGTTGCTCGCGGTGACGGTCGGGTCGACGGTGACGGGGTAGTCGCGCTCGGGATCGTCCAGCCACGCCCGGTCGGCGGTCATCCGCAGCGACGACTCGCCGTCCACGGTGGTCAGCTCATAGCTGACGGCCCGGGACTGTGCGGCATCGCCGGAGCGCGGGTCGACCTTGGAGTCCTCCATGAACGCGTGCGGGATGGTGGCGGTCACCTTGCCGTCCGCGTCGGTGAACTCCACGTCGCCGTCGTCCGCGATGCGTGGCGTGAGGCCCTTGACGTCCAGGGGGAACGTCCAGGAGTTCGCCGCGTCCGCGGAGTGCAGGACGAGGTTCTCCTTGAAGCCCTCGGCGAGCGGCACGAGCTGCACATCGGTATGGGGCAGCACGCCGGCGTAGGTCGCTGTGCCGTTGGCCGCCACGGACGGCTCGGCCTTCGCGGAGCCGCGCAGCGCGTACGCGAGACTGCGGCCCGAGCCGAAGTCGACGGACGCGAGCTGCTGGTCGGCGGCGTTCGGGGCGAACTCGACGTCGAGCGAGTTCGACCGCTCCTGGAGCCTGCCGTCCTTGTCCTCGACCAGCCGGGTGTCGATCGGCTTCCAGGTGCCGTCGCCGCCCTTGAAGTTGGTGCGGCCGGGGAAGTGCCGGACCGTGGTGGAACGGTCGGCGTTGACGTAGTAGTCCGACGTCGCCGTGGACTTCTTGGCGTCCCGCTCGCTGGTCTCGGCGTTGAAGCTCTTCGCCGTACCGCGGGCCGGTCCGGTCGTGGCCGTTTCGGGCTGGTCGACGTACCGCTTGTACGGGTCGAGTTCACCCTTGCCCTTGCCGGGCTTGCGGCCGACGCCGTTCTCGGCGCTGGTGGCCCCGGCCGAGGCGCGGTGGCTCTTGCCACGGGCGGTGCCGCCCTGCTGGTCAGGGGTGTCCAGCGGGGATTTGCCGGCCCATTCCCACAGGCCGGACATGGAGAGTTCGGGCATGCTCAGCGGCGGCAGTGTGGCCCCGGTGGCCATCGCTGTCTCAGTCGTGAGCATGCAGGAGAAGAAAACGAGGACGGAAAGAGCCGTAGCCCTCGCTCTGCGTCTGCCGGTACGACCCGGCGGGAACAGGCGGGGGCTACGGACCCATTGAGCGCGCATGAGCGAAGCCTTTACTTACACAAAACCTACAGAAGCTTCGCGAGCTTGCCCGACCGGCGCACATAAGTTCCACTGCAGATTGATCATTTTGTTTGACCTTTACCTGACGCGCGGAACCTGACGCTTGCGCGTTACCCTTCCGACGCCTTGACGGCCTGTCTGATCGCCTCGGCCACCGTCTCCTTGAGCCCGTCACCGGACTTCGCGACGGTGACGTTTCCGGCCTTCTCCGCGCCGTCGACCACCACGAAGCGGACCTTGGGGTGTTGCTTCGCCCCGGCCTCGGTGACCTCCACCTGAGGAGTGCCGACCGCCAGGACGACATCGCACTGACGCTGCATCAGGCTGTTGAAGAACGGGCGGGCGTTCTCAGCCGACTGCTCCCCCATGACAGGCACGTAGTTGACCCGGGCCCGGGTGTCCTGGGACGCCTGCTGCATCCCCTCCCACACCGGCGCTGCGGGCGTGCCCGCCAGGATCCCCTTGTCATCCGTCAGCAGACAGGCGTCGAACTCCTTGTACTGGCGCGCCCTCGGGTCGGGCGGCCCGGACTTCTCGCCGCCAAGGAACAGCCAGACGGCCACCAGCCCGAGCACCAGCACGGCTGCACTGCCGGCGGCCCAGCCCGCGCGGCCGCGCAGCGAACCGGCCGCCACGGCCAGCGACCTGCCGAGCCGTGCCGCGCGCCCGGACTCGGGACGCTCCCCCGCCTGACGCCACGTACGCCGCGTCTTCACCGTCTTCACCGGGACTCACCAGCCGACGGTCTGCGGACGGACAGGACGTACAGACAGTGCAGCGCCGCCCCGAACGTGGAGAGGGACAGCAGCAGCACGTCACTCGCGAACTGCCAGCCGTGCGTGTCCTCCGGCGTGAGCACGGCCTGCAGTACCCAGCCGACGGTGACGGCGGTGAAGAAGGCAGCACCCAGCCAGTCGGCGCGCGTGCGCTGGCGGAAGGCGATGACGAGCGAGGGCACCGCGCCCAGCATCCCGAGGCTCACCATCGGCACGGCCGCCAGCAGCATCCTGGGGAGCAACCCGGGGACGGCCCTTTTCATCACGTGAGCTGCACTCACGGCGGCAGCGGCGGGGTTCACAATCGATTACCTCTCGGGAACGTACGTACGGATACGGGCAGGACGGCCGTACGGTACATCCCGCGCCGAACGCCACCGCCCCCGGGTGCCCAGGGCGGCCTCCTTCGCGTCTCAGCCGTGCGTCACACCCGATGGGCCTCAGCCGCCGCACTGCGTGAGCATCGTCCGCTTGTCCGCCGCGGTCACCGGCAGTCCGTACTTGACCGCCACCTGGGAGACACGTACCGCGTACGAGCAGCGGATCCGCTTGTTCGGCGGGAGCCAGGACGCGGGACCCGAGTCGCGCTTGGCGGAGTTGGCGCGGCCCTCGACCGGGATCAAATTGAGCACGTCGTTCGCGAACTGCTTGCGCTTGTTCAGCGGCCAGCGCGAGGAGCCCATTTGCCAGCTGTACGACAACGGCACCACATGGTCTACCTGCACCTCGGAGGCATTCTCCTTGCGCCACTCGATGGTCGTCCCGGTGTACGGGTCATGCAGCGTCATGGCGATGACGACGCAGTCGGAGCCTGCCCGGAAGCGGAGGTTCAGGCCGTCGCGGCGAATAAGATCGTTTCGAGTGTCACACCCATTCCTCGCAAGCGGCACGCCGTCGGCCGAGTCCATCCAGGCGTAGCCGAACCTGTCGCGGGCGTAGCCCGTCCTCGGGCCGCGCCCCTTGGTGGACACCTTCTCGATGAGCCGGCGGGCGGCGGCCCGGTCCTGCTCGGAGGTGATCGCGGCGAGGCCGGGCTTCGTACCCTCGGGGTTGGCCAGCGGGCTGGTGCCGCCGCCCGAGCCCGGGGCGGTGGGCGCGGCGGCCGAGTCGGAGGCTTTGGCATCCCCCGGGAGACCGCCCTCGCAGCCGGTGAGGAGTGCGCCTGCGACGACCGCTGTCAGCCCGCCGGCGAGCGCGCGCGATATTCGAACCCCGAGTCTGTTCACCTTCGTACTTTACTGAGCCAAGTCCTTTACCAGGTACGGAGGCTGTCCCACCCCCTCCGGAAGGCACACACAAACACACACGCACCGCCCACGGAGCCGAGCCGGCCCCCGCGGGCGGTGTGGCGCCGGCCGGGCCTCAGACGGCTACGGCGTCGAGCTTTCTGTCCAGCGTCGCCGCGTATGCGACGAGGTCCGCGGGGTTGGAGGTGACGACCGTATCCGTGTAGTGCAGAACGGCCGTCACGACGACCAGCGCGTCCACCGCGTCCGGCCGCTTCTTCGGCGGAAGATCCGCCTGCCCCAGCATCCATCCCGCACGCCGGTAGTCGTTCTCGGTGTAGTTCACGAACACCCGGCACTGCTTGAGGAACTCGGCCAGCGCGTACTGTCGCGCGCCGCCTCGCCAAACCTGCGCCACCACCGGGCCGGGAACCACGGGCGTAACTCCGGCGGCCCGCCACGCCCGGTGCAGGTACCGGAATTTCGCGCTGCCCCGCTCCACGGCGATCAGTGCACCGCTGTCGTAGACGACGTATGCCGTCATGCGGAGCGCTGCATCTTGCCGAAGAAGCGCTCAAGCACCGCGTCCGCCTCTGCCTTCTCCTCCGCCGTCATCGGCTCGGGCTCGGGCCAGATCGCGGCGTCGGCGGCCGCATAGGCGGCATTGGTCGCCGCATCGGCATCACGGAATGTCTTCCTTATGGCTTCGTCCTGTTCGACCGAAGCGAGCACACGGGCCTCGATGTACGCGGACACCGTGACGCCGGCCCGCTCTGCGGCCCGGCGGAGCCGTTCGGCATCCGCCGGGTCGATGGTGAACGTCACGCGAGTCTTCGCCATACCTCGAAGGTAACACGGCGTATGAACATGCGCGCGGCCGGACTAGGAGCCGAGAATCGTCGTGAGGAACTCGCCCGTCCATCCGAGCAGTTCGCGCCCCACCACCGGCTTTCCGCCGATCTTGCCCGCCGTCGGGCGCGGTACCAGGATCTGGTGGATCGTCGGCTTGATGACCGTGCGCGGGTAGAGGCGCTTCAGCCGCAGCTCCTGCGACTCCCTCAACTCCACCGGCGCGAAGCGGATGTTCGGGCCCTGGAGCACGATCTCGCCCACCCCGCACGCCCGCGCCAGCATCCGCAGGCCCGCCACCAGGAGCAGGTTCTCGACCGGTTCCGGGAGCTTGCCGTAGCGGTCGGTCAGTTCCTCGCGGACCGCCTTGATGTCCGCCTCGGTGTTCGCCGACGCGATCGATCGGTACGCCTGCAGCCGCAGCCGCTCGCCCGGCGCGTAGTCGTGCGGGACATGCGCGTCGACCGGGAGCTCGATCTTGACCTCGAGCGGGGGCTCCTCCTCCACACCGCCGTCGACCGCCGCGCGGTAGTCGGCGACCGCCTCGCCCACCATGCGGATGTACAGGTCGAAGCCGACGCCCGCGATATGGCCGGACTGCTCGCCGCCGAGCAGATTGCCCGCGCCGCGGATCTCCAGGTCCTTCATCGCCACGTACATACCCGCGCCCATCTCGGTGTGCTGGGCGATCGTCGCGAGGCGCTCGTGCGCGGTCTCGGTGAGCGGCTTCTCCGGCGGGTAGAGGAAGTACGCGTAACCCCGGTCGCGGCCACGGCCCACGCGGCCGCGCAGCTGATGCAGCTGCGAGAGGCCGAAGTTGTCGCCGCGCTCGACGATCAGGGTGTTGGCGTTGGAGATGTCGATGCCGGACTCGACGATCGTCGTCGAGACGAGCACGTCGAACTTCTTCTCCCAGAAGTCCACCACCACCTGCTCCAGCGCCGACTCGGGCATCTGGCCGTGGGCGGTCGCGATGCGCGCCTCGGGCACGATCTCGCGCAGCCGCGCCGCGGCCCGGTCGATCGACTCCACCCGGTTGTGGATGTAGAAGACCTGGCCCTCGCGCAGCAGTTCACGGCGGATGGCCGCGCCGAGCTGCTTCTCCTCGTACGGGCCGACGAAGGTCAACACCGGGTGGCGCTCCTCCGGCGGGGTCGTGATTGTCGACATCTCGCGGATGCCGGTGACCGCCATCTCCAAAGTGCGGGGAATCGGCGTCGCGGACATGGTGAGGACGTCCACGTTGGCGCGGAGTTTCTTCAGCTGCTCCTTGTGCTCCACACCGAAGCGCTGCTCCTCGTCGACGACGACCAGTCCCAGGTCCTTGAACTTGGTCTCCGCGGAGAACAGCCGGTGCGTGCCGATGACGATGTCGACCGTGCCGTCCCGCAGCCCCTCCAGCGTCGCCTTCGCCTCCGTGTCGGACTGGAAACGGCTCAACGCCCGCACGTTCACCGGGAATTGGGAGTACCGCTCGGAGAAGGTGCCGAAGTGCTGCTGCACCAGCAGCGTCGTCGGGACCAGCACCGCGACCTGCTTGCCGTCCTGGACCGCCTTGAACGCCGCCCGTACCGCGATCTCCGTCTTTCCGTAGCCGACGTCGCCGCAGACCAGCCGGTCCATCGGGACCGTCTTCTCCATGTCCTCCTTGACCTCGGCGATCGTGGAGAGCTGGTCGGGCGTCTCGACATACGGGAACGCGTCCTCCAGCTCCCGCTGCCAGGGCGAGTCCGGGCCGAAGGCATGACCGGGGGCCGCCATCCGCGCGGAGTAGAGCTTGATCAGGTCGGCGGCGATCTCCTTGACCGCCTTCTTCGCGCGCGCCTTGGTCTTCGTCCAGTCCGCGCCGCCGAGGCGGTGCAGGGTCGGGGCCTCGCCGCCGACGTACTTGGTGACCTGCTCCAGCTGGTCGGTCGGGATGTACAGCCGGTCGCCGGGCTGGCCGCGCTTGGCCGGGGCGTACTCGACGAGCAGATACTCGCGGGTGGCGTTCTGCACCGTCCGCTGCACCATCTCGATGTAGCGGCCCACACCGTGCTGCTCGTGGACGATGTAGTCGCCCGCCTCCAGGGTGAGAGGGTCGATCGTCTTGCGGCGCCGGGTCGGCATCCGCTGGCCGTCCTTGCCGGCCGCCTTCTGGCCCGACAGATCGGTCTCGGTCAGCACCGCGAGCTTGAGGCCCGGGTCGACGAAGCCGTAGTCGATCGAGCTGCACGTGACATGGACGACGGACGGCGAGATCTCGTCGAGGTCCCTGTCGAGACGGGCCGCGATGCCTTCGCCGCCCAGCACCTCGACGGTACGGGCGGCAGGCCCGTGCGCCTCCGTCACGTACACCGTCCGCCAGCCGTCGGCCAGCCAGCCCTTGGTGTCGGCGAGCGCCCGCGCGGTGTCGCCGCGGTACGTCTCGGGGGCGTGCATCCCGAGCTTGAGGGTGTCGTCGGACAGTTCCTCGTCGGCCGCGAACGGCGAGACGGACCACCACATCATGCCGAGCTCGCGCGCCCGGTCCCGTACGTCCGCGATCCCCCGCAGCGAGGCCGCGCCGACGTCGATCGGGGCCTCGCCGCCGCCGGCCGTCGCCGCCCAGGACGCCTGCAGGAACTCCTGCGAGGTCGCCACCAGGTCCGCCGCCCGCCTCCGCACCCGCTCCGGGTCGCAGACCACGGCCATCGAGCCCTTCGGCAGGACGTCGAGCAGCAGCTCCATGTCGTCGACGAGGACCGGCGCGAGGGACTCCATGCCCTCGACCGCGATCCCCTCGGCGATCTTGCCGAGCAGCTCACCCAGCTCGGGGTGGAGCTCGGCGAGCGCGGCGGCCCGCTGCCGTACGTCCTCGGTCAGCAGCAGCTCGCGGCAGGGCGCCGCCCACAGCCCGTGCTCGGCGACCTCCAGCGAGCGCTGGTCGGCGACCTTGAAGTACCGGATCTCCTCGACGTCGTCGCCCCAGAACTCCACCCGCAGGGGGTGCTCCTCGGTCGGCGGAAAGACATCGAGAATCCCGCCGCGGACCGCGAACTCGCCGCGCTTCTCGACCAGTTCGACCCGGGAGTACGCCGCTGCCGCGAGGCTGTCCACGATCTCGTTCAGATCGGCCCGCTGCCCGGTGCGCAGCGCCACGGGCTCCAGGTCGCCGAGCCCCTTGACCTGCGGCTGGAGTACGGAGCGGATGGGCGCGACGACGACCGAGACCGGTCCGGTCGCCGGGTCGTCGTCCGTCGGGTGGGCCAGCCTGCGCAGCACCGCGAGCCTGCGGCCCACGGTGTCGGAGCGGGGCGAGAGCCGCTCGTGCGGCAGGGTCTCCCAGGAGGGGTACTCGGCGATGCCCTCCTCGGGCAGCAGCGAGCGCAGCGCGGCCGCCAGGTCCTCGGCCTCCCGCCCGGTCGCCGTGACTGCCAGCACCGGGCGGGAGGCCTCGCGGGCCAGCGCGGCCACCGCGAAGGGGCGCGCGGCGGGCGGGCCGACCAGGTCGACATGCATACGGTGACCGTCCGCGGCAGCCTTCACCGCTTCGGCGAGCGCCGGGTCACGTACGACGGCATCGAGCAGACCGTGCAGGCTCATGAAGGGTTTCCATCCGAGGAGTGGGCAACGCGAACCGCCCGACACGTCGAACGGGCCGGGGGTCTCCAGCGTACGACGCTCCTGTGACAGCCGCGTCCGGAATCGTCGCGGCACGGTGTCGGGCGGGGCGGCGACCGCGCACACCGCGCCCACGAAAAACCCCGGCCCCGGGGAGTTTGGAGGAACTCCCCGGGGCCGGGCCCCCTACCGTATCGCCACCCCTACTCCGTGGCGATCGCGTTCAGGACGTTCATCCTGCCCGCCCTGAACGCGGGTACCAGTGCCGCGAACAGCCCCACGAACGCCGACGCCACAAAGACCGTGATGATCGTCGACCACGGGATCTCCAGCACCTTCAGGCCCTCCAGCGCCAGCAGCTTCTGGGCCGCCGTGCCCCAGCCCATGCCCAGGCCGAGGCCCAGCAGGGCGCCGAAGAGGGCTATGACCACCGATTCGAGGCGGATCATGCGGCGCAGCTGGCGGCGCGAGAGGCCGATGGCGCGCATCAGGCCGATCTCGCGGGTGCGCTCGACCACCGAGAGCGCCAGGGTGTTCACCACACCCAGCACCGCGACGATGATCGCGAGCGCCAGCAGACCGTAGACGATGTTCAGCAGCTGGCCGATCTGGTCCTTCAGCTGCTGCTTGAAGTCGGTCTGGTTCTGCACCTTGTACTGCGGGTAGTCGGCGATCGACGCCTTCAGGGCCGCGTACGCCTCCTTCGCCTTGCCGTCCTCGGCCTTCGCGAACATCATCTGGTTCTGCGGCATCCTGTCGGCGGGGATGTACTGCGCGGCGGTCGTGATGCTGGTGTACATCGCGCCCTTGTCGACGTTGCCGTCGTCGGAGGTGATCGCCGCGATCTTCAGCTCGGCGGTCCCGCCATTCTTGAACGCGACCTTGATCGTGTCGCCGACCTTGACGCCGTGCCTCTTGGCGTAGGTGTCACCGACCGACATCGCGTTCTTGCCGTACGCGGCCGACAGCTCGCCCGCGACGGTCTCGCGGCGCAGATCCTGTGCGTACGTCGGGTCGGCGGCGACGAGCTCCTCGTCCTCCGTCCTGCCGTCGGGCGAGGTCAGCTTCGTCACCACGCCCTTGTAGTCGGTGACGTGCTCGATGTGCGGGGCCTTCTTCAGGGCCTTCTCGACCTGCGGCACGAACGGCTGGCCCTTGCCGGACTGGATGATGAAGTCCGCGCCGACCGACTTGTCGAGCTCGTCCGTGGCCGAGGCCACCATCGAGGAGCCGACCACCGACAGGCACGCCACCAGCGCGAGCCCGATCATCAGGGCCGCACCCGTCGCTCCGGTACGCCGCGGGTTGCGCAGCGCGTTGCGCTCCGCGAGCCGCCCGACCGGGCCGAACATCCGCAGCACGACCGCGCTGAGCGCCCGCACCACGACACCCGCGAGCAGCGGGCCGATGACGACGAAGCCGATGAGCGAGAGGACCACGCCCAGGCCGAGGAACATCGATCCCTCGCTCGCCTTGTCGGCCTGCGTCGCGACCAGGAGCGCCGCCGCGCCGCCGCCGGTGAGGAGCAGACCGATCCCGGCCCGGATCCGGCCCGCCTTGCCGTCGGCCGGCGTACCGGCGTCGCGCAGGGCGGCCATCGGGGAGATCTTGCCGGCCCGCCGGGCCGGGACGTACGCGGCGACGACGGTGACGACGATGCCGAGGACGAGTCCGACCACCGGGGTCGTCACCTTCACCGTCAGATCGCTGGTGGACAGCTCCATGCCCATGGAGCCCATCAGCTTCATCAGTCCGACGGCCAGACCCACACCGGCGGCGACGCCCGCGATGGATCCGACGATGCCGAGCAGCAGCGCCTCGAGCAGTACGGAACGGTTGACCTGCTTGCGGCTGGAGCCGATGGCCCGCATCAGGCCGATCTCTCGGGTGCGCTGGGCGACCAGCATCGAGAAGGTGTTGACGATCAGGAAGATGCCGACGAGGAGGGCGATCCCGGCGAAGCCGAGCATCGCGTACTTCATCACGTCGAGGAAGGAGCCGACGTCCTCGCGGCTTGAGTCCGCGGCTTCCTTCGCCGTCTGCAGCTTGTACGTGCCGCCTGTGCCCGTGCCGCCCGCGTCGCTCAGCGTCGTGGCGACGTTCTGCTTGAGCTGCTCGTCGCTCACGCCCGCCGCCGCAGTGACGGAGATGCCGGTGAACAGGCCTTCCTTGCCGAGCAGTTCACGCTGCGCGGTGGCGGTGTCGAAGTAGACGACGGTCGCACCGGGGTTGGTGACCTTGAAGGAGGCGATGCCGGAGACCTTGGCGGTGAAGTCGCCGGTGACGGCGATGGTACGCAGCTCGTCACCGATCTTCAGGTGGTGCTTCTCGGCGGTGTCGGCGTCGACCATCACGTCGGTGGGGCCCCGCGGTGCGTGACCGGAGGTGATCTCCATGGCCTTGAGGTCGTTCTGGGTCCAGTTGCCGGCGATCGTCGGGGCGCCGCTGCTGGAACCCATGTCCTTGTTCGCGGAGTTGACGACGGTCACGCTCATACTCGTGACCGCGCCCTCGGCGGACTCGGCGCCCGGCGCCTTCGCCACCTTGCCGACGAGTGAGGCGGGCAGCGACTCGGGCTTGCCGGTCTCCGGGTTCTCGTCGTCACCCGCGCCGCCGGCGCTCTTGGGGCTGACGGTGACATCGGACGCGGTCGCGGCGAAGAGCTTGTCGAACGTCGTGTTCATCGTGTCGGTGAAGACGAGCGTCCCCGACACGAAGGCCACCGACAGCAGCACCGCCACGGCCGAGAGCGCCATTCGCCCCTTGTGCGCGAAGAAGTTGCGCATCGAGGTCTTCCATACAGTCACGACGTCCGCCCCCGTGCGTCGAAGTCCTTCATCCGGTCCAGTACGGCGTCGGCGGTCGGCTTGAACATCTCGTCGACGATGCGGCCGTCGGCGAGGTACAGGACACGGTCCGCGTACGAGGCGGCCACCGGGTCGTGCGTGACCATCACGATGGTCTGGCCGAGCTCGTCGACCGAGCGGCGCAGGAAGCCGAGGACCTCGGCGCCCGCGCGGGAGTCGAGGTTTCCGGTCGGCTCGTCACCGAAGATGATCTCGGGTCGGGCGGCGAGCGCCCTGGCCACGGCGACGCGCTGCTGCTGGCCGCCGGAGAGCTGGGTGGGCCGGTGCTTGAGGCGGTCGATCAGGCCGACGGTCTCCACGACGCGGTTCAGCCACGCGGCGTCCGGCTTACGGCCGGCGATGTCCATCGGGAGCGTGATGTTCTCCAGGGCGTTGAGGGTCGGCAGCAGGTTGAAGGCCTGGAAGATGAAGCCGATCCGGTCCCGGCGCAGCTGCGTGAGCCGCTTGTCCTTGAGCTTGGTGATCTCGGTGTCGTCGAGGTAGATCTCGCCCGAGGTGACGGTGTCGAGGCCGGCCAGGCAGTGCATCAGCGTGGACTTGCCGGAGCCGGACGGGCCCATGATCGCGGTGTACTGCCCGCGGGCGATGTCGACGTCGACCTGGTCGAGCGCTACGACGCGGGTGTCCCCGGAGCCGTACGCCTTGACGACCTGCCGCCCTCGCGCGGCGACGGCCGTACGCCCTCCGGTGTCCCCGTGCCGGGGAATGGTCACAGCCGTTGTCACGGTATATCTCCTAAGTCGGTGATGTTCAGATATGGGTTACCGAGGTGCGGGTGTCGAGCGGGGGTTCGAGCTTCTGGCCGTCGAACTTCGGGCTGTCGCCAAGTGGTCGCCGCGTACGTCCGAGTCTGTCGGCGGAAGCGGTCCGGCGCGCTGGTGCCCAGTGCAGTCTTGAGCCGGGGGTTTTCCCCACCCCCGGTGGTGCGGGCCTCAGCTGCGGCCGTAAGACCAAGCTAAGGAATCGGACCTCCCCTCCTCGTCGTCCCCCGGGACGAACGTCCCCCGGTCATGAGTAAGGAGAAGCCCCTAGGGGCTCTCCACCTCCGGGTGGACGGGCACCCGATGAGCCTGCACCCTCCCCCTGCGTGAGGCTCAAGTGAGAGGGTGTCCCGGGAAATAGATGCAGGGGGAAAGGATCCAGCGGTGGGCGCGAGCGGGGGCGGTGCGGGCGAGATACCTGGGGAGGGGCACGCGCGGGCGCTGCCCGGGGCGGAGGCAACCGCGGGAGCGGGCACGGGGTCCCCGGCGGACGCCGCGGGGGCAGGCGCGGGAGCCGGCGCCAGGTCCGGCTCCTCGGACGCCGGCCCTCCGGGGCGGGGGCGCGGGCCCGTCGTCGCCGCTCTCATGCTCGGGATGGCGCTCGCCGCGCTCGACGGCACCATCGTCTCCACCGCCGTACCCCAGATCGTCGGCGACCTCGGCGGCTTCACGGTCTTCTCCTGGCTCTTCTCCGGCTATCTGCTCGCCGTGACGGTGAGCCTGCCGGTGTACGGGAAGCTCTCCGACACCTTCGGCCGCAAGCCGGTCCTGATCACCGGCATCGTCGTGTTCCTCGTCGGCTCACTGCTGTGCGCGGGCGCCTGGAACATGGCGTCGCTGATCGCCTTCCGGGTGGTGCAGGGACTGGGTGGCGGAGCCCTCCAGGGCACGGTGCAGACCATCGCCGCCGACCTCTACCCGCTGAAGGAACGCCCCAAGATCCAGGCCAAGTTGTCGACGGTGTGGGCGAGCGCGGCGGTGGCCGGGCCCGCGATCGGCGGGCTGCTCGCCGCGTACGCCGACTGGCGCTGGATCTTCCTGATCAACCTGCCGGTCGGCGCGGTCGCCCTGTGGCTGGTCGCCCGCCACCTGGTCGAGCCGCAGCGTACGAAGCCGGTGCGCCGTCCTCGTATCGACTGGGCGGGCGCGCTCGCCGTCTTCGCGGCCGGCACGCTCCTGCTGACCGCGCTCGTCCAGGGCGGCATCGCCTGGCCCTGGCTCTCCGCGCCCTCACTCGCCCTGCTCGGCGGAAGCGCGGTGCTCATTGCCGTCACCGTCCTCATCGAGCGGCGGGCCGCCGAGCCGATCATCCCGGGCTGGGTCTGGCGCCGGCGCACCATCGCGGCGGTGAATCTGGCGCTGGGAGCGCTGGGCCTGCTCATGGTCGCGCCCACGGTCTTCCTCCCCACCTACGCCCAGTCGGTCCTCGGCCTCGGCCCGATCGCCGCGGGCTTCGTGCTCTCCGTGATGACACTGAGCTGGCCGGTCAGCGCCGCCCTGTCCAACCACGTCTACAACCGCATCGGCTTCCGCCGGACCGCGATCATCGGCATCGCACTCGCCGCCCTGATCCTGGCGGCCTTCCCGCTCCTCCCCTACCCGGGCGAACCGTGGCAGCCGGCCCTCATCATGCTGCTGCTCGGCGGCGCACTCGGCCTCTTCCAACTCCCGCTGATCGTCGGCGTCCAGTCGACGGTGGGCTGGTCGGAGCGGGGTACGACGACGGCCTCCGTACTGTTCTGCCGCCAGGTGGGCCAAAGCATGGGCGCCGCGCTCTTCGGCGCCGTCGCCAACACGGTGCTGGCCTCGCGCCTGGGCGGCACGGGCGACCTGGACTCGGTCTCGCACGCACTGGCCGACCCGGCCTCGCTGACGGCGGAGTCGGCGGACCACCTGCGCCGCGCAGTGGACGCGGCGGTGGACCATGTGTACGTGGGCGCGGCAGCGGCGGCCGTGGTCGCCCTGCTGGTCCTGGTGTTCGTGGCGCCGCGGCGCTTCCCGGTCATCGCCGACAAGCCGGAGGGCTAGGCAAGAGCCAGCAGCCGGCCGATCCAGGAGTCGAAGTGCGGGCACGCGGCCCGTAGTTCGGCCAAGCCGAGATCGGCGACTGACACAGGACCGTCCTGGGTCTTGTTGTACGCCGGATACAGCCCAAGCAGTCGCTTCGACGGCGCGGTGTCCGCACCGTCGTTGACGCACTCCGGCCCGCCCGCCGCATCGGCCTGCCGCTTCAATTCCGCCGCCAACGCGCCGTCCTCGACCCACTCCCCCAACTGCCCGGCCGCCGCGAAGACCCAGGTTTCGGTCTCGTGCAGCACCAGATACGGCAGGAACCTGGGGTGGTCGATCCTCGCCGCGATCTGCTGCTCGACGTACTCCACACGCCGCCGTGCCGAACCCGCCGGACGTTCGGCCATCCCTGGGCTGTCCTGCGGAAGTCCGTAGTAGTCGAGGAGCGTGGTGACCGCCGCCCAATGCGGGGTTGTGCCGAGGCGGAGCCTCACATCCTTCTCGATCTTCGCCCACTTGCTGACCCCGCCCCTGCCGGACGGGCCACCCGCTCGTGTCCCGGTCAGCAGGATGGTGGGGACGAGAATGATCCCGGCCTCGAACAGCTCAGGGGCGAGGGTCCGGCCGGCGAAGTGCCGTCCCGCCGTCCTCCCGCTCCGCGACCACAAGGTCGTCCAGCGAGAACTGGTTGAGCAAGGTCACCGACTGGGTGGCGATGACGACCTGGCTGCGCACTGCGGCCGAGCGCAACAGGTCCGCGAGCTGCACCACCGCATGGGGATGCAGCCCCAACTCCGGCTCATCCAGGGTGAGGAGCGCAGGCGGATCCGGCTGCAGCAGGAGCGCACAGAGGCAGATGTACCGCAGCGTCCCGTCGGACAGCGCCTCCGCAGGAAAAATCGCGTCCACGCCCTGTTGCATCCACCGCAGGCGGATCTTCCCGCCCGGCTCCTCGGCCAGGAGGAAGTCCCGGAAGAACGGCGCCACGGTCTGAACCGCCCGAACAATCCGCCGGTACGTCTTGGGCTCACCCTCACGCAGCCGCAGCAGGAACGCGGCCAGGTTCCTCGCGTCCGGACGCAGCGCCTCGTTGTCGGCGGTGAAACCGAGCGTCTTGACCGGTGCGTTGACGCTGGTGTCGTGGAAATGGAAGACCCGGCAGCCACCGAGAACAGAGCGCATCGGCCCCGGTAGCTGCGACTCCTTGTGCCCGCGAGCGAGCCCTTCCGGAGGCCGTCCCCACTTCTCTTCCGCGAAGATCAGCGAGTCGTTGGCGGCCGGCACAAGATGAGCCTCGTAGCTATGCGGATCAGCCGTCACCCGGAGCCGAATCCCCTCCTCCGCACGAGGCCCGACATACTGCAGCGCCTGCGCACCACCGCGCAGCCCGACCGCGAGGCCGAGCTCCGAGTCCGCCATACGACCGAGCAGCTCCAGTACCCCAACGACGTTGCTCTTGCCGGCGCCGTTCGCGCCCACCAGCACGGTCACATCGCCGAGCGTCAGCGTGGCGGCCCGGATCGAGGTGAAGCCCTCGACCGACACCTCAGAGATCTTGTACGGCATGCCCTCACCCTAAGCCGCAGCCCGCTCCCCGGGTCGGCAGTCGCGGCAGCCCTCGTCCGGGTCGTGGGACCGGAAGGCATCCGGCCCGCCTCAGCCCGTCGGGGCTTCAAACGGGCGGCTACCGGTCATCCTCCGGCAGCCGGAAGCCTTCGTTGACGTCGTCGAAGATGTGCTTGTGCTGCTGCCACTCGGCCTTGGGGGCCGACAGGTAGATCGCGTACTCGTTCCCGCCAGGGCGGCCGAACGCGAGGTCGCACCCGCGCCACTCCCGCGCCGAGCCCTGCCAGGTGAATTCCCAGATCGCGGCCGGCAGGTCCCGGAAGCTCGTGCTCTGCATCCGCAGCCGCCGGTAGCCGGGCAGCTTCCCCTCCTTCACGGAGGTGGTCTCGTCGTCCTTCCAGTGCTGGAGAGGATCGGAGCTCGCGAAGTCGAGCACGGAGACCCGTACTCCGACCAATCCGTTCGGGGAGACGTAGGCGATTTCGTTCCTCTCGTCCGCACCGGCCGGGAGCCGACGGGTCCAGCCGTCCGGTACGGGGAAGGAGACGCCGAGCTCGTTCTCCTTGACGAGGTGGTAGCCCTCGGGGACCGGCGAGGGTGTTGAACTCGCCGAAGTCGAAGGCGAAGGCGAAGGCGTCGGCTTTCCGGTCGCCGCCTGGTGCGACCCCTTGGTGTTCCCGCCGCTCAAGTTCAGGGCCGCCGCTGTCGCACCTGCGGCGACCGCGACGACGACCGCGGCGGCCACCCACACCCGCACGCGGCGACGGCGCCTCGGAGAAGCGGCCGAGGCGGGCAGCACCGCTGTGGAGCCGCGCCCCGGTGCGGGGCTCGGGGACCCAGCCCCATCGTCCGGGGACAGCAGCTTCGCGCGGTCCACCGGCGCGGTCCCCGCCTCCGCCGCCGGCTCCCGGAGCGCCCGCTCCGCCGCCTCCGCCGACGGCCGCCGCTCCGGGTCCTTCACCAGCAGCGCCTCGATCAACGGAGCGAGCGACGCGGCCCGCCGCGGCGGTTCCAGCTCGTCGACGGCGATCGCATACGCGGTCTCGAGCGCGGTGGCCCTGCGGAACGGCGGCCTGCCCTCCACTGCCTGGTAGAGCGTCGCGCCCAGCGACCAGAGATCGGACGCGGGCCCCGGCGTCCCACCCCTGACCCGCTCCGGCGCCACGTAGTCGATGGACCCGACCATCTCGCCCGTCTTGGTCAGGGTGGAGGTGCCGGTGGCGACGGCTATACCGAAATCCGTCAGCACCACGCGGCCGTCGGTGCCGAGCAGCACGTTCCCGGGCTTGACGTCCCGGTGCAGCACACCGGCCGCGTGCGCGGCCCGCAGCGCCCCGACCATGCCCCGCCCGATCCGCGCCGCCTCGACCGGCGACACCGGTCCGCTCTTCTTGAGCACATCGCCAAGCGTCAGCGAGGGCACGTACTCCATGACGACGCAAGGGAGCCCCTCGTCGTCCACGACGTCATGCACCACGACCACATTGGGATGGCTGATACGAGCGGCGCTGCGCGCCTCGCGGCGGGTGCGTTCGTACAGCGTGGCGAGCTCGTCGTCGGCCAGATGCGGCGAGGCGTGCAGTCTCTTCACCGCAACCTGCCGACCGAGGAGCTCGTCCTCGGCCCGCCATACGGTGCCCATGCCGCCATGGCCGATGCGCTCCAGCAGCCGGTACCTCCCGGCAACCTGCCGCCCTTGCTCCGCCGACACCACGCGCCCCTCTACCGCCTACCTGTCTGGAGCCGACACCATAACCGGCACCCCCCTGATAGAGGGTTCAGGCCATGGTGACGGTTCCCTGGAGCGTAGGGCCCGAGGACGGCGGTCCGTTCCGGCGTTCGAGTGATGGCGATTGCCCCGTCAGCAGCCAGTGTCTCAGCCCTCCGCCGCCGCGCGGCCCGTGAGTGTCGTGAGGCTGCTGCGGATGTGCGCCATGTGCGCGTCCATCTCGTCGCGGGCCTCGTCGTGCTCCCTCAGCACCTGCTCCGTGTCGCGCTCGATCCGCTCCTCGCGCACCCGGGCTTCGGCGATCAGCTCCGCCGCCCGCGCCTCCGCGTCCTCCTGGCCGTGCCGGGCGTGCTCCTCCGCGGCGGCGAAGGTGCGCTTGGCGTCGGACAGCGCGCCCTCGGCGGACACGCCGAGCTCGGCGAGACGGGTGTCCAACTCGGCTTCCTGGTACGCGATTTCACGCTCCACCGCGTCCCAGCGCTCGGCCTGGCCATCCTCCAGGCCGGCCAGCATGACCTCGGCACGGCGGCGCATCTCCTTCCAGGCGGCCACGGCCTCACCGCGCTGCTCCTTCACCTCGCGACGGGCGTCGATACGCGTCTCGTCGGCCGTGGTCTGCGCGGTGAGCGAGACGTGCTGGGCGCGCGCCTCGGCGTCCGCCCTGACCCCGTCCGCGTACTCACGGGCCTCCTCGCGCACCTGCCGGGCCGCCGCCTCGGCCGCGTCGCGCAGACCCTGCGCCTCGTCCCGCGCGGCGGTCCGCAGCTCCTCGGACTCCTCCTCGGTCAGCGCCAGCACGGTCTGGGCGCGGCGGCCGAGGCTCTCGTACGTCTGCGGGGCGAGCGCCGAGACGACCCCGCGCAGCTCATCCGCCTCCGCCTCCATCTCCCTGGCGAGGACGGTGAGGCGCGCGGCGCGTTCCCAGGCGTCGTCGCGGTCCTGGGACAGGGCGGCGACATAGGCGTCGGTCTCCTCCACGCGGTAGCCCCGGCCACGTACGGCGGCGAAGCCGTGGGGTGACACCGATGCAGCACTCATGCTTCAAGCCCCTCTCCGACACACAACGCGACATGGCGCATATCCTGCTGGATCGCAGTGAAGTGCCCATAACGCGACACTCCACCCAACCGCAGCGGTCAAGGACGCGCCCATGGCGAAAAGAGGTCGGAATTGGGGTAAACGGCGGGGCGCCCGGCCTGTCGTTGCAGGTCGGGCGCCCCGGTCATCCGTATGTCAGGACATCAGCGTGTCAGAGCAGTCCGTCCCACATCTGCTCCAGCAGCACCGACCACCAGCTCTCCGGCGAGGCCAGTGCCGCCGGGTCCAGCGCGGCGAGCTGCGCCTGGAAGTCGACCGTCCAGCGGCCGGCCTGCTCCGGGTTGAGGTTGAAACGCAGCCGCCACATCCGGCCGAGCAGCGCCAGGCAGCGTACGAACTCCGGCAGCCCGCTGTTGACGAACTGCGGCGCCACCGGCTGACCGCCCGGGCCCCCCTCCACAGGCACCGCCACGATATGCGCCGTGCCGTACTGGACACAGATCGCCCGGCCGAAGTCGCTGCCCACCACCAGGTACGAGCCGGCGTCCGCCGCCGCCTGCACCTGCCGCTGCGCCGCGAGTTCCGCCAGCGTCGGGACGACCGGCTGGGCCGGCTGCGCCCAGAAGAACGGGTTGAAGTCGCCCGGCAGACCCGCCCACACCAGCGTGGCGGCCACGATCTCCGGCACACCCTGACGCGAGACGGCCCGCTGGTCGAACCGGCAGATGCCCTGCGGCCCGAACGCGCCCACCAGCTCCTGAGCGACCGCCTCCGGAGGGATCGGCGGGGCCGGCGGCACCTGCGGCAGCTGAGCCCGCACCGGCGCGGGGCGCGCCGGACCGTCCGCGACCTGGTGCAACTCGCCCTGGTGCGTGAGCAGATGCTGCATGCCCTGCTGCCGGCTGGCGTGATCCCTGCCGTACGGCGCGACGGACGTGATCCGCACCTGCGGCCAGGTCTCCCGGATCATCCGGGAGCAGTAGCCGCCGGGCAGCTCGCACGACTCCAGCTCGGTGTGCAGCTCGAGCACCTGCTGCGGCGGCACGTTCATGGCGCGCAGCTCATGCAGGATCTGCCACTCCGGGTGCGGAGTGCCGGGCGCCGAGCGGCGGATCAGCTGGGCCTCGGAGCCGTCGGGCGCGCGGTAGCGCAGGACGGCCTGGTAGCCGGGGCCGACAGTCGGCACGCCTGACGGCGGCTGCGGCGGATAGCCGTACGCGGGCGGCTGACCACCGTGCGACTGCGGCGCATGCGGCACGGGGCCGGGAGGCGCACCGGGCGGGCCGGGAGGCTGGGGCGCGCCGGGACCCATCTGGGCGGGTCCGGCCAGCATGGTCGCGGCATGGTGCACGCCACCGCCGGGCGGGCCGGGGCGTGGGGCTCCGGGCGGGCCAGGAGGCTGCGGAGCCCCCGGCGCACCAGGCGCACCGGGCGGGCCAGGGGGCTGCGGCGCACCAGGCGCACCCGGGCCACCCATCTGGCTCGGATCCGCCAGCATCGTCGCGGCATGGTGCACCCCACCACCCGGCGGACCGGGAGGCGCAGGCGGACCGGGCGGGCCGGGCGGCTGCGAGCCCTCCGGGCCGAGCTGGGAGACGAGTTGCGTCGGCAGATACCCGCCCGCGGGGGCACCGGGAGTACCCGGACCCGACGGCGGCGGCGTCGCACCCGGCCGCGCACCCGGAGTTCCGGGAGCGCCGGGCGGCGGCGGAGTCGTGGAGCCGCCGCCGCGCGAGCGACGCGGCGGTACGGATGCCTTGCTCGTCGCCGCGTCCGCGATGTCACCGGCGCCGGGGCCCGGTCGAGCGGGCGCACCGGGCGCAGGCGACTGCGGCAGTGGCTGCGGCGCCTGGGGAGCCTGAGGCCCGCCCGGCGGCGTATTGAGTGCCGGAGCGACAGCGGTCCGCGGCAGCTGGCTGCCGCCCGACATCAGCGCGGTCGGCGCCTCCGCGCCCACGACGGGCGGCGGAGTGTCATCGTCGTCGGAACCGGAGATCGGCGGCGCGAACACCGTGGCCGGCAGCGGCACTGACGCGTCGTCGCCGGACCCCGCGCTGGTGTCCGTCCACCCAGTGGCCCCGGCCGATGTGGCGCGCACACCCTCGGAAGCCGTCGGCTCGTAGTCGCCCGCACCCGCGTCGGGCCATACGGACCCGCCCTGCGAGGCGCTGTCGCGGGACGCACCGGGCTCGGGCCACGCCGAGCCGGGCGCGGACGAACTCCCGCCCGCCTGCGAGGCGTTGGAGTCCTGGGCACTCATGGCGGGGGCGGACCAGCCGGCCCCCGACGACGGCACACCGGCACCACCAGAGCCAGCACCAACACCAGGACCAGCGGCACCCGCGCCAGCATCCGTCGGACCGGGCGCCCCCGACGGCCGGCCGGCAGCAGCCCCCGACCTGTCCGGGATCCCGATCCTGTCCGCCGCCTCCTGGAGCCACTCCGGCGGGCTCAACAGGAACGACGTCTGATTCAGGTCGATACGCTGCGGCGGCTCCGCCGCGGCCGCGGCCGCCGCCTCGTCCTGTATCCCGTACTCCTCCTCGTACCGGCGGATCACCTCACCCACCGGCAGCCCCGGCCACAGCGTTGCCTCACCGCTGTCCCGGGCGATCACCAGCCGCTGCTGCCCGCCGTCCGAACGCGCACCGCCCTCGCGGTCCTCCGCCCACACCACGAAGCCCAGCTCGAACTCCCGCACCCGCACCTCACGGTGCTGATACGCGGGTACGTCGCCGTTGACCCACTCTTCCGCGCGCTCCTGCGCCTGCGCGAAGGTCACCATCGGACCGTCACCCCTCGTCCGAGATCGGGACGGCGCGCGCGAAGCCGCCGTCCACCATCAGGTTCGCCACGGTCTCCAGCTCCGGCGGATTGCCCGCCAGCCGCTGCAGAAAACCGTCGAAGTCCTCGCCACAGGGCAGCAGCAGCCGCTCCACGCGCTCCTGCACGTTCCACCCGTCCTGGTCCCGCGCGTCGTCGTACGCACAGAACCAGACCGAGCCGATGCCCGAGCCCCTGACCTTCACCGTCAGAATCCCGCCCTGGACGAACGCAACACCCAAGTAGTCCTTGGTGAGATGGTCCCGCAGGCACTTGTTGACGTACACCAGGTCATTGACCGCGGCCTCGTCCCGCACCGTGAAGAACGGCTGGTCGATCAGCAGCCCCAGCTCCGCGTCGAGGGCGGCACCCTTCGGGGCGCAGCCGCCCGCGGCCTTCAAGAAGGAGCGGTACGCGCCGGGAAGCCGGTAGCCCAGATCCTCCTCGACGCCCAGCAACTGCTGCTCGCTGACCGACACGACACCCTTCGGCAGACCGAAGTGCGCGGGCCGGGTCTCCTGCAGCGGACGCGTACCCCGCTTGCTCTGGTCCACCGGAGCCGTCGCGAGCCCGCCGTGATGCCGCAGCAGCGCCTTCACCTCGACCGGAACCAGCTCGAGCCGGCGCGTGCCCGGCACGTGGTGCCAGGTCCAGCCGTGCGGAGTGGCGACCGAAGCAATCGTGTCCCACAACGCGTGGCCGTCGGCGTGCAGCGCGGCGTTCGCCGATACGTAGTCGGTGAGCCGCAGCTCGTCGACGCCGAAGCCCTCAGGGGGCTCGGCGATCTCCGCGGCGGCACGCGCGTACGGCGAAAAGTCCGGAAAGCCGTTGTCGTCCACACGCACACCCCTTGGGTGGCGGGAGGCCCGGACCGGGTCCGGGAAGTTCACGACCTGCCCGGCGTAGGCCGCGTTCGGTGGCGCGGCGTGCCCGAGCCGACCTGTCGTCATGACGGATGCCCCCTGCTGCTTCTGGCTGGTTCAGGACAGCCTAAGCGGTGGGGCAATAGGGAGGACCGACGCTCCGCTTCCATCACCAACAGTCACAACTGAGTGACCGTTTGCCGACGGGTCGACACGTTTCAGTGCCCCAGCTTCCGCACCCCCCGCCGCATTTGGCAGGCTGTCCCCGCAACTCGGGGGAGTGCAGGGAGGGGACGAGCACACCATGCACACAGCGCAACCAAGTACTTCAGGTGATCCACGCCTCGGCTGGAGCAGTACACAGGCCGGTCGGCCGCCCGCGCTCAGCCACCGTCGCGACGGGATTCTGCCCACCGTGGCGGCGGCACTCTCGGTACGTGGCGAGACCCTTGCCTGCACCGCGGGGAAGGCCGACCAGCCGCCCACACTCCATCCGCTCGTACAGGATTTCCTCGACACCCTCACAAGCGGTCAGCGCGAACGCTTCACCGGCCGCTGCCCCGAGGCGATCCTGCTCTCGCGCCAACTCGGCGCCGCGGAGACCCAGCGCTCCAAGCGGGCCCAGCGCAAGCCGCTGACGCACAGCGAGGCACGGCGCACGCTCAAGGGGGCGAAACTGACCGCACGCCGTATCCGTGAGGACGGCGATCCGCTGCACGGCAGTTATGCGCCGCCCTGCCGTTCCTGCACGGCGATGCTCGACCACTTCGGCGTACGCCCCGTCGACCCCACCGCGACCCAGAACGGCTGAACCCGCACCGATGCCCGACCACCTCAGCACGACCCGGTTCCCGGTCGCCGTCGACGCCGCCCTGCGCGACGCGGGCTGGCAGCCCGGCCGTTGGGACATCAAACAGGCCGAGCACTGGGCCGACACCCTGCGCGCGTACGCCTCGCCCGCCGGCCACCGGCACGCGGTCTTCCCCGCGGCCGTCGAGGCGTGGGCGGAGTTCGGCGGGCTGCGCCTCACGGCTCCGGGTCCGGGCCGGCAGACCGCACCCACGCCCGTGCTCTTCCACCCGCTCGCCGGGCTCCACCTCGCACGCACCCTGGCGGATCTGGGGCGCGCGCTGGACACCGAGATGTCCCCGCTGGGGGAAGAGGGGGACAGCCAGGCCGTACTCGCCATCGACGGCGAGGGCCGGGTCTACAGCCTCGACCACACCGGCGACTGGTACCTGGGGCAGGACATCGACCAGGCGCTGGGCACGCTGGTCACAGGCGTACAGCCGGCGCGTCTGACCCTGAACTGAGCCCCCGCGCCGAGCCTCTGGACCAAGACCCTGAACCGGGCCGGTGAACCGAGCGGCCATGGTGGTCCGCTCAGAGCTGCTGCTCGCCCCATCCGTCCCGGTCCGGCAGCACCGCGGACACCCGGAAGCCGCCCGCGTCCGTCGGCCCGGACACGAACACCCCGCCCAGCGCCAGCACCCGCTCCCGCATGCCCACCAGACCGTTGCCGCCGCTCGGCAGCTCCGCGGCGGGGCCCCCGCCGCTCGCGTCCGGAGCGCCGTTCTCCACCTGCATCGCGACCTCGGCAGCGCGGTGCGCGAGCCGCACCAGCACCTTCGCGCCGGCCGCGTGCTTGTGCACGTTGGTCAGCGCCTCCTGGACCACCCGGTACGCGGTCTGCTCAACCTCCGGCGCGTACTCCCGCGCCTCGCCCTGCACCGCGAGCTCCACGACCATCCCCGCCTGCCGGGACTGGCCGACCAGACCCTCCAGGTCCGCGAGGCACGGCCCGTCGTCGGCGGCGGCCGCGGCCGCCGCGGCAGCGGCGACCCCCACCGCGGCGAGCGGCACCGGCTTCGCCGCACGGGCGTCGTTCTCCCCGGCGCGCAGCACCCCGAGCATCTCCCGCAGCTCGGTCAGCGCCTGGCGCCCCATGTCCCCCACCAGCGCGGCGTTGCGCACGGCCTTCTGCGGATCCTTCAGCGCCACCGCCTGCAGGGCCGCCGCGTGCACCACCATCAGGCTCACCCGGTGCGCCACGACGTCGTGCATCTCCCGCGCGATCCGGGTCCGCTCCTCGGTGCGCGCCCACTGGGCCCGCTGCTCGGCCCGGTCGGCCAGCAGCGACAGCTCCTGCTCCAGGCTGTCCGCGCGCTCCCGCAGGCTTTCCATGAGGCGGCGCCTGGCCCCTATATAGAGGCCGAACAGCACGGGCGGCGCGGTCAGCCCGAGCGACATGAAGCCCGCCATCGTCGGTACGTACCAGGCCCCGGGCTCCGGGTCGAAGTCCGCGGACGCAACGTCCTGGCGTACCCGTACGAAGGTCACGATGAGCGTCGCGGCCAGCGACATCCCGGCGAGCGTCGCGGTGATCCGGCGCGGCACATCCGACGCGGCGAGCGTATAGAGCCCGACGACGCCCATCAGATAGCCCATCTCGGCGGGCGTCGTGGCGATCGACACCAGCACCACGGCGATCGGCCACCGCCTGCGCAGCACCAGCACGGACCCGACGACCAGCCCGAACAGCACCCCGATGGGCACGGGAATCGCGGCCTTCTCCGCGAACCCCACACCCTCCAGAGCGCACTCGAAGGCGGAGACGAGCCCCAGCCCCACATCCAATGCGACACTTCGCCGCCGTCCCCACCACAGGAGGCTACGGGTGGTCGTACCCGTGCCGTCCTGCTGTGCCCCCGTTGTGGTCATGTCTTCCAGCCTACGGGCGGGTGCGACTCATTTTCCGGGGAGTGCGGACAGCCCGCGCTCGAGTCCCGTTCAGGTCCTGTCCAGGTCCCGTCGCCCAGGTCCTGGCTAAGTCCCGTCGCCCAGGTGCTGTCTAAGTCCCGTCGCGTCGAAGGCGGGTGGTACGGCATAGTGTGGGGAGCCCGGTCGACGGCCTGCCGGAATGTCGGTAATAGTCGACCCAGCTATCCCCCGTGGTGTAATCGGCAGCACAGTGGCTTTTGGTGCCATTAGTCCGGGTTCGAGTCCTGGCGGGGGAGCTTCTCACCTGGGTTCCGGCTTTCACGGTCGGGACCCGCCCTTGTTTCGCTCCCGAATTTCGCTCCCGAAACCCCCCGGTATCCTTCGGATGTCCACCACCCGAAGCCGAAGGGCATTCCCGTGAGCGCCAACCGCCCGGCAGCCGTCGTCGTCCTCGCAGCGGGTGAGGGCACCCGCATGAAGTCGAAGACCCCCAAGGTCCTGCACGAAATCTGCGGGCGCTCGCTCGTCGGACATGTCGTCTCCGCCGCTCGTGAGCTGGACCCCGAGCACCTCGTCGTGGTTGTCGGCCATGCGAGTGAGCAGGTCAAGGGGCACCTCACCGAGCAGTACGCCGGTACCCGCACCGCCTACCAGGCCGAGCAGAACGGCACCGGGCACGCCGTCCGGATGGCGCTCGAGGAGCTCGGCCGTACGCCCGACGGCACCGTCGTCGTCGTGTGCGGCGACACTCCCCTTCTCTCCGGCGAGACACTGACCGCGCTCGCGGCCACGCACGCCGCCGACGGCAACGCCGTCACCGTGCTCACCGCCGAGGTCCCGGACTCCACCGGCTACGGCCGCATCGTGCGCGACAGCGCCACCGGCACTGTCACCGCGATCGTCGAGCACAAGGACGCCACCGACGAGCAGCGCGCGATCCGGGAGATCAACTCCGGGGTGTTCGCCTTCGACGGGCAGCTGCTCGCGGACGCGCTCGGCAAGGTGCGTACGGACAACAGCCAGGGCGAGGAGTACCTCACCGATGTGCTGGGGATCCTGCGCGAGGCCGGTCACCGGGTGGGGGCGTCCGTCGCGGGCGACCACCGGGAGATCCTCGGCATCAACAACCGCGTACAGCTGGCCGAGGCGCGCAAGCTGCTCAATGAGCGGCTCCTCGACCGGGCGATGATGGCCGGTGTCACGGTCGTCGACCCGGCGTCGGTGCTCGTGGATGTGACGGTCACGTTCGAGCGGGACGCGATCGTGCACCCGGGTACGCAGCTGCTGGGCGCGACGCACCTCGCCGAGGGCGCCGAGGTCGGCCCCAACTCCCGCCTGAAGGACACCGTCGTGGGCGAGGGTGCCCGCGTCGACAACACGGTCGCGGACACCGCGGTGGTCGGCGAGGGGGCCGCGGTCGGCCCGTTCGCGTATCTGCGGCCCGGCACGAAGCTCGGCGTGAAGTCCAAGATCGGGGCGTATGTCGAGACGAAGAACGCGGCCATCGGTGAGGGCACCAAGGTCCCGCACCTCTCCTACGTCGGTGACGCGACGATCGGCGATTACACGAACATCGGCGCCGCGAGCGTGTTCGTGAACTACGACGGCGAGGCCAAGCACCACACCACGATCGGCTCGCACTGCAGGACCGGCTCGGACAACATGTTTGTGGCTCCGGTCACGGTCGGGGACGGCGCGTACACCGCGGCGGGTTCGGTCATCACGAAGGACGTGCCGGCCGGTTCGCTCGCCGTCGCCCGCGGCCAGCAGCGGAATATCGAGGGCTGGGTGGCCCGGAAGCGCCCCGGAAGCGCCGCCGCCCAGGCGGCCCAAGAGTCAACGGAACAGGTCGCCGAGGGGAACTGACCGGAAACAGGTGCGTCCAACTCGGCGTACCGTGATACGTGCACACAAATTCGGCTGGCTCACGCTCAGTACGCCCGTGGCCAGAGAACACGTCTGAGGAGACAGTGCTGTGACCGGGATCAAGACGACCGGCGAGAAGAAGCTGATGCTCTTCTCCGGCCGCGCCCACCCCGAGCTGGCCGAGGAGGTCGCACACCAGCTGGGTGTCGGCCTGGTGCCGACGAAGGCTTTCGACTTCGCGAACGGCGAGATCTACGTCCGCTTCCAGGAGTCGGCCCGTGGTGCCGACTGCTTCCTGATGCAGAGCCACACGGCCCCCATCAACAAGTGGATCATGGAACAGCTGATCATGATCGACGCTCTGAAGCGGGCCTCCGCCCGGAGCATCACCGTGATCGTCCCGTCCTACGGCTACGCCCGGCAGGACAAGAAGCACCGCGGCCGCGAGCCGATCTCGGCCCGACTGGTCGCCGACCTGCTGAAGACCGCGGGTGCGCACCGCATCCTCACGGTCGATCTGCACACCGACCAGATCCAGGGCTTCTTCGACGGCCCGGTCGATCATCTGTCGGCGCTGCCTGTCCTCGCGGACTACGTGGGCGCGAAGGTCGACCGCAACAAGCTCACCGTCGTCTCCCCCGACGCCGGCCGGGTACGCGTCGCCGACCGCTGGTGCGACCGCCTCGACGCCCCGCTGGCGATCGTCCACAAGCGGCGCGACAAGGACGTCGCCAACCAGGTGACCGTCCACGAGGTCGTGGGTGAGGTCGAGGGCCGCGTCTGCATCCTCGTCGACGACATGATCGACACCGGTGGCACGATCTGCGCCGCGGCGGACGCACTCTTCGCGCACGGCGCGGAGGATGTGATCGTGACGGCGACGCACGGCATCCTGTCCGGGCCGGCGGCGGACCGTCTGAAGAACTCCAAGGTGAGCGAGTTCGTCTTCACGAACACGCTGCCCGACCCGGGCGACCTGGAGCTCGACAAGATCACGGTGCTGTCCATCGCGCCGACGATCGCGCGCGCGGTGCGTGAGGTGTTCGAGGACGGTTCGGTGACGAGCCTCTTCGAGGAGCAGGGCTAGGACGTACGAGTAAGGGCCGTTCTGTCTGTACGGAGCGGCCCTTTCTCATGCCCGCGCTCAAGCCCACTCCCAGGGCCCCGCATGATCCACTTTGGGGGTTGGGCCGGCGCTGGGTAGACTGTCGAAGTTGCTCGGCGAGGGAGACCGCACTTCTGGTGCGGCGGTCCGTTATCGACGCGCTCTTCGTAGCAGGCCTGTCGTGGCCGGGTGACCGCCACCAGATCTTTCTGCAATACGAGGAGTGCACATGTCCGAGGTGAAGCTCGCCGCCGCGATCCGTTCCGAGTTCGGCAAGGGTGCGGCTCGTCGCGTCCGCCGCGAGAACAAGGTTCCCGGTGTTCTCTACGGTCACGGTTCCGACCCGATCCACATCACGCTGCCGGGCCACGAGCTGACGCTCGCCCTGCGTACCTCCAACGTTCTGCTCGCCCTGGACATCGAGGGCAAGAACGAGCTGGCCATCCCGAAGTCGGTCCAGCGTGACCCGCTGCGTGGCTCCATCGAGCACGTCGACCTGCTCATCGTGAAGCGCGGCGAGAAGGTCAACGTCGAGATCCCCGTCAACACCGAGGGCGAACTGGCCCCGGGTGCGTTCCTGCTCGAGCACGTGCTGAAGGCCCTGCCCGTCGAGGCCGAGGCCACGCACATCCCCGAGTCCGTCACGGTCTCCATCAAGGGCCTGACGGCCGGTGACTCCATCCTCGCGAAGGACATCCCGCTGCCGTCCGGCACGACCCTGGCCGTCGAGGACGACACCGTCGTCCTGCAGATCCTGGCCGCGCAGGCCGAGGAGCCGTCGGCCGAGGCCGAGGCCGAGGCCGCAGAGGGCGCCGAGGCCTGATCCCCTCCGGGGAGCTTGCCGCGCATGCGGTGACCGGCCCCGCGGGTACCGTGGGTCGGGGCGCAGCCCCGGAGAACCTTCTTCAGCCGCCGCCCGCGCCGTCAAGGCGCGGGCGGCGGCTGCCCGTTGACATGGAGACGCGCAGATGTCCGACGCGAACGCCCCCTGGCTGGTCGTGGGCCTCGGCAATCCCGGGCCGGAGTACGCCGCGAACCGGCACAACGTCGGGTTCATGGTGGCCGACCTGCTCGCCGAGCGCATCGGCGGCAAGTTCAAGCGCGCGCAGAAGGCGCAGGCCCAGGTCGTGGAGGGCCGGATCGGGGCGCCGGGTCCGGAGAACCGCCGGATCGTGCTGGCCAAGCCCATGTCGTACATGAACCTCTCCGGCGGTCCGGTCACCTCGCTGCGCGACTTCTACAAGGTGCCGACGGCGAACATCGTCGCGATCCACGACGAGCTGGACATCGACTACGGCACGCTGCGGCTGAAGCTGGGCGGCGGCGACAACGGGCACAACGGTCTGAAGTCGCTGACCAAGTCGATGGGCCCGGACTATCACCGGGTGCGGTTCGGGATCGGCCGGCCGCCGGGCCGGATGCAGGTGGCGGACTTCGTGCTGAAGGACTTCTCGTCCACGGAGCGCAAGGAGCTCGCGTACGTGGTGGACCGGGCGGCGGACGCGGTGGAGTGTCTGGTGACCGAGGGGCTCGAGCGGGCCCAAAGTACGTACAACTCCTGATAAGGCGGGGGCCGTAGTTGACCGAGCGCGGCCCTATGGCCAAGGATCGCGCCCTATGAAGCGGACCGACCTGCTCCTCTACGCCCACCGTGCCGCGATGGGCTGTGTCGCCCTTCTGCTGCTCCTGGCCGGATTCTGGTCGTCCTGGGACACGGCCCAGCACGTCCTGCTCGCCAAGGGCCGCGAACACGGCACGCTCACCGTCGCCGGCTGCGGCGACGACACGTGCACCGGCCCCTACGACCCCGAGGGGTCTCCCCCGCCCCGGAGCGGGATGACGATCGAGAAGTCCGTCGCGGTGAAGAAGGCAGCGAGGCTCCCGGTCGTCGTGAAGCCCGGCACGGACGAGGTGGTACGCACGGGCACGGCGGGCGTCCTGCACGCCTGGGTCCCGATGGGCGGTGCCCTCGTCCTGGCCGGCCTGGTGATCGGCGGCGGCCTGCGCCTGACGCGCCTCGCGTGGGGGACGGCGGCGGCGGGCGGCGCGCTGCTGGTGGGAGCGTTCCTCGCGCTCTGAGCGCGCCCCTGAGCCCGCTCCGAGTCCCCAACCGGCTTACCGGAACGACGTATTCACCTGATCGTTATCCACGACTATTGGGGCAATTGACAACTCTTGGTGCGGATGCGGCATCACATATCTTGACCGGCGCGCGAGTTCACAGGACGCTGAGCAGCCCCCCATGGCACCCGTCCCTCTCTAACGTTGGATTGCCCATGCGCACCCTCATCTCCACCGGCGCAGTGATGACAGCAGCGGCGTTCTCGCTCCTGACCGCTCCCGCCGCACACGCAACGCCTCCCGGCGACAACGGCACCGTGAAAATCCACGACGCCACCACCGGCGAGGAACTCCGCAAGAACGAGCCGCACGTCTGCTCCTTCTACCTCGACGCCTTCGGCTTCGACGGCGGCCAGGAAGTCGACTGGAAGATCGTCGAGATGCCGCCCACCGGCACCAAGGGCAAGGTCGCCGACAACGGCTCGCTGACCCTGGACGGCGAGGGCCACGGCCGTACGGACGACAGGACCCTGCCCGACGGGCACTACAAGCTCATCTGGAACTTCGACGGAGAGCACGGCAAGGCCAAGCACAAGGTCTTCTGGACCGAGTGCGAGGACGACGGAGAGCCGAGCGGGCAGCCGACCGGCACGCCGTCGCAGGAGCCGTCCGGAAAGCCCTCCGAGGCGCCGACGGAGGAACCCACCTCCTCCACGTCCCCCTCCACGTCCCCCTCCACGGCCCCGACGGCCGCGCCGTCCCCGTCCGCCAACGGCGACGGTGATCTCGCGGAGACCGGTTCGAGCGCCCCGCTCGGGACCATCACGGTGGTCGCTGCGGCCCTGTTCGGAGCGGGCGGCTACCTGGCCGCGCGCCGCCGCAAGGCTCAGCACTGACGGGCGCTGACGAGCGCGCTTGAGCGCTGTTGAGCACCAAGAAGCGGCCTCTTCCCCGCGCGGGGAAGAGGCCGCTTCGTATGGCGCCCCGTACGGCGTCAGCCCGTGTTGCGCAGGCCCGCCGCCACACCGTTCACCGTCAGCAGCAGCGCCCTCGCCAGCAGCGGGTCCGCTTCCTCGCCGCGCTCGGCGGCGTCACGCTGCCGCTTGAGGAGCGCGACCTGCAGGTAGGAGATCGGGTCCAGATACGCGTCCCGGATGCCGAACGTCTGCTGCAGCGCCGGGTTCGAGCCCAGCAGCCGCTCGCCGCCCGTGACCCTCAGGACCTCGCTGACCGTCAGCGCGTGCTCCGCCTCGATCGTGGCGAAGACATGCTTCAGGTCCTTGGGCACCAGCGTGTCCACGTAGTGGCGGGCGATCCGCAGATCGGTCTTGGCGAGCGTCATCTCGACGTTCGCGATGAAGTTCTGGAAGAAGTGCCACTGCTCGTGCATCTCGTCCAGAACCGTGTCCAGACCCGCCTCGCGCAGCGCCTTCAGACCCGACCCGACGCCGAACCACCCCGGCACGATCTGCCGCGACTGAGTCCAGCCGAAGACCCACGGAATGGCCCGGAGCCCGTCGAGCCCCGCACCCGAGTCGGGCCGCCGGGACGGGCGGGAGCCCAGGTGGAGGTCGGCGAGCTGGTCCACCGGGGTGGCCGCGAAGAAGTACGCCGGCAGGTCCGGGTCCTCGACCAGCCGCCGGTAGGCGTCATGCGCGGCCTCCGACACCGTGTCCATCGCCGCGTCCCAGCGCGCCAGCGCCTCGTCCGACTGGCGCGGCGCGGTGTGCAGCGCCGATGCCTGCAGCGTGGCCGCGACCGTCAGCTCCAGGTTCTCCCTGGCCAGCGACGGGATCAGATACTTGTCGGAGATGACCTCGCCCTGCTCGGTCACCTTGATCTCGCCCTCCAGCGTGCCCCACGGCTGCGCGAGGATCGCGTCGTGCGAGGGGCCGCCGCCACGCCCGACCGTGCCGCCGCGGCCGTGGAAGAGCCGCAGCCGTACGCCGTGCCGGTGCGCGACATCGCGCAGCCGCCGCTGCGCGCGGTGGATCTCCCATTGCGAGGTGGTGATGCCGCCGAACTTCGACGAGTCGGAGTACCCGAGCATGACCTCCTGCACATCGCCACGGAGCGAGACGAGTCGCCGGTACGAGGGGTCGGCGAGCATCCCGTCGAGGATGACGTCCGCGGCCTTCAGCTCGTCGGTCGTCTCGAGCAGCGGCACGATGCCGATCTTCGCCCAGCCCGCGTGCAGATCGATCAGACCGGCCTCGCGCGCCAGCACCGCCGCCGCGAAGACGTCGTCCGCGCCCTGGCACATCGAGATGATGTACGACTCGATGACCTCGGGCCCGAAGCGCTCGAAGGCTTCCTTGACGGTATGGAAGACCCCGAGGGTCTTCTCCCCCGCCGCGTCCAGCGGCGCGGGCGTCGGCGCCAGTGGCCGCCGCGAGCGCAGCTCCTTGGCGAGCAGCTTCCGCCGGTAGTCGCGCGGCATGTCCGCGTACCGCCAGGACTCCTCGCCGAGCCGGTCGAAGAGCTGCCCGAGGGCGTGGTGGTGGGCGTCGGCGTGCTCGCGTACGTCCATCGTCGCGAGCTGCAGCCCGAAGGCCGAGAGCGTACGGATCACCCGGTCCATGCGGCCGTCGGCGAAGAGCCCGCCGCGGTTGGCGCGCAGCGAGGTCTGGATCAGGGTCAGATCCTCCACCAGCTCGGCGGTGCCGAGATAGTCGCGGCCGGCCTCGTGCGGGGTGCCCTTGGCCAGGCGCTCGCGGGTGTTGACGAGCTTCTGCCGGATGCAGGTCGCCTTCAGCCGGTAGGGCTCCTCGGCGTTGAGCCGCTTGTAGCGGGGGCTGATCTCGGGCAGCCGCTCCAGATCCGTCCCCAGGGAGGTCAGCAGCTCTTCCGTGGCACCCGCGTAACGGATGGAGTTGGAGAGCAGTCCGCGCAGGTAGTCGATGACCTCGATGGCGTCGGTGATGCCGTGCTCGTGCTGGAGGATCAGCACTTCCCAGGTCACGGCGGGGGTGACATTGGGGTTGCCGTCGCGGTCGCCGCCGATCCAGGTGCCGAAGGTCAACGGCCGGGTGCCCGCGGGCAGTTCGACGCCGACCCGCTCCAGCTCGGCGGCGAGGTCCTCCAGGACGTCGCCGACAGCGCCCGCGTGCAGCTCGTCGAGGTAGTAGATCGCGTTGCGTGCCTCGTCGGCCGGCTCCGGCCGGACCACACGCAGCTCGTCCGTCTGCCAGATCAGGTCGATGTGCTCGGCCAGCCGCAGATCGTGCCGGCGCCGGTCGGCGGCGATGACCGGGCTCTCCAGCAGCTCGGCGATACGGCGCAGCTTGTTCAGTACGGAGCGCCGCGCGGCCTCGGTGGGGTGCGCGGTGAACACGGGCCGTACGTTCAGATTCCTGACGGTCTCGCGCAGATGCTCGGGGTCGGCGTCCTTGAGCCGGTCCGCGGTACGGGCCAGCAGCCCGCCCTCGGCGGCGCGCCGCTCGCGCATCTCGTGTCCGCGGTGCACCTGCTCGGTGACGTTGGCCAGGTGGAAGTACGTGGAGAAGGCGCGCACCAGCTTGGCCGCGGTCTCCAGGTCGGTGTCGCCGAGCAGCTCGGCTGCGGCCTCACCGTCACTGCGCGTCAGCGCGCGGACCCGCTCGACGAGCTCGAGGAGCTCGGGCCCCTCCTGGCGGACGAGGGTCTCGCCCAGCAGATCGCCCAGGCGGCGGATGTCGGCGCGCAGTTCGGCACTGGCGGTGGGGGTCTGGTCGGCACTGCTCACAGGTGCGGCTCCTTGCAGTGTTTGAGCACGTCTGGAGGGGTACTGGAGGCTTGCGGACCGCGCTGTCCGACGACACCCAGGATAGGTGTCCATTTCCCTGACGTTATCCACAGGTCACTTGCCGCCGGCCCGCGCACTGCCATACTTACGTCGGCGTAGGTTACGCGTCCGTAGCCTTGTTTCTGCCCTCTCTCACCCCACAGGGGACCCTCATGACCACAAGCCCGGATGTGCTGGACGACGTCCCCAAGCCGTCGGCGGCCGACGACAGCCCCTTCGCCACGCTGGGCGGGGAGAAGAAGGGGTCGCTCGAGCAGCTCGCCCTGCTGCTCTTCATCATGGTGCCCTTCGTCGCACTGCTCGCGGCCGTGCCGCTGGCCTGGGGCTGGGGCGTGAGCTGGCTCGATCTCGGCCTGCTGGTGGTGATGTACTACATCGGCTGCCACGGCGTCACGATCGGCTACCACCGCTACTTCACGCACGGCTCCTTCAAGGCGAAGCGCCCGCTCCGCATCGGACTCGCGATCATGGGATCGCTCGCGGTCGAGGGTCCGCTGGTGCGCTGGGTCGCCGACCACCGCAAGCACCACAAGTTCTCCGACGCGGAGGGCGACCCGCACTCGCCGTGGCGGTTCGGCGAGACCGTGCCCGCGCTGATGAAGGGCCTGTGGTGGGCGCACATCGGCTGGATGTTCGACGAGGAGCGGACCTCGCAGCAGAAGTACGCCCCGGATCTGGTCAAGGACCCTGCGCTCCGCCGGATCTCCCGTGACTTCATCTACTGGACGATCCTCTCCCTCGCGATCCCGCCGCTGGTCGGCGGCCTGGTCACGATGTCCTGGTGGGGCGCGTTCACGGCCTTCTTCTGGGGTTCGCTGGTCCGGGTGTCCCTGCTGCACCACGTCACCTGGTCCATCAATTCCATCTGCCACGCGGTCGGCAAGCGCCCCTTCAAGTCCCGCGACCGCTCCGGCAACGTGTGGTGGCTCGCGGTGCTGTCCTGCGGCGAGTCCTGGCACAACCTCCACCACGCCGAACCGACGAGCGCGCGGCACGGCGTGCTGCGGGGCCAGATCGACTCCAGTGCCCGGCTGATCCGCTGGGCCGAAAAGCTGGGCTGGGCGTACGACGTGCGGTGGCCGGATGCGTCACGTATCGCCGCCCGGCGCAAGAGTGCGTCCGCCGAGGCGGCATGATTGACGTTGTGGCGATCGACGGCGGTACCAGCAGCACGGACAAGAGCCGGCCCTCCGGGAGCCGGCGCGCCCGCCGCGTCCGTATGACGGGGGCGGAACGCCGGGAGCAGCTGCTGGACATCGGCCGCACCCTCTTCGCGGAGAAGGGCTTCGAGGGCACTTCCGTCGAGGAGATCGCGGCCAAGGCGGGCGTCTCCAAGCCGGTGGTGTACGAGCACTTCGGCGGCAAGGAGGGCCTGTACGCCGTCGTGGTGGACCGCGAGATGCGCCAGCTGCTCGACATGGTGACGGGCGCGCTGACCGCGGGCCATCCGCGCGAGCTGCTGGAACAGGCCGCATTCGCGCTGCTCGACTACATCGAGATGTATACGGACGGATTCCGCATCCTGGTCCGCGACTCCCCGGTCGCCCAGTCGACCGGTACGTTCGCTTCGCTGATCAGCGATATCGCGACCCAGGTCGAGGACATTCTGGGCCTGGAGTTCAAGGCCCGTGGCTTTGATCCCAAGCTCGCCCCGCTGTACGCACAGGCGCTGGTCGGTATGGTCGCGCTGACGGGGCAGTGGTGGGTGGACGCCCGCCGCCCCAAGAAGGCGGAGGTCGCCGCCCATCTGGTGAATCTGGCGTGGCACGGGCTGGGCAGCCTGGAGGCGAAGCCGCGGTTGATAGGGCACCGCAAGAGTTGATCCGGCACTGAAGGGCCGTTCAGTTCCCCCGCGTTTCCCGTCCGTTTCCCGTCCTCTTCCCGCTCGCTTTCCACAGGCCCGTTCCCGGACACGGAGCGCCCCGCCTCACCGGGCATCCGGTGGGACGGGGCGCTCCCGCGTGCTCAGCCCGCCCCCGTCCTTTTGGTCGACTGCGGCGAGCATCAGGAAGCCTTTCGTGCGACGGCGAAGATCCGGCGGAACGGGAACACCGTGCCGTGCGGGCCCGGCGGGTAGGCCTTGCGGAGCAGGTCCCGGTACTGGCCCAGGAATTCGGTCGCGGCATCCGGGTCGTCCGCGAGTTCGGTGAGGACCGGGCGCAGGGCGGTGCCCTTGACCCAGTCCAGCACCGGGTCGTCCCCGGCGAGGAGCTGGAGGTAGGTGGTCTCCCAGGTGTCCGTCTCGCAGCCGAGGTTCATCAGGCGGCCGAGATAGTCGGCAGGATCCAGGATGTGGACGTAGCGCCGCCCGTGATCGCCGAGCCGGCCGCGCCACTGCGCGGTGTCGCAGAGCTCGTCGAGCAGGGCATGGCTGGGTGACGTGAAATTACCGGGGACCTGGAAGGCGAGGGTGCCGCCCGGGGCGAGGCCCTCGATCCACAGGGCAAAGGATTCGGGGTGGTCCGGCACCCACTGCAGTGCCGCGTTGGAGACGATCAGGTCGTACGGTTCGTCGGGCGTCCAGTGCGCGGCGTCGGCGGCCCTGAAGTCCAGCCGGCCGCCGCCGGGTGTCGTGCCGGCATGCTCTTTCTCTGCGATCGCGAGCATCTCGGGCGAGAGGTCGAAGCCGGTGATGCGGGCTTGTGGCCAGCGGTCGGCGAGGAGTGCCGTGACATTGCCGGGTCCGCAGCCGATGTCGGCTATGCGGGCGGGTCGGTCGCTATGGGGCAGCTGAGGTATCCGGGTGAGGAGATCAAGGAACGGCCGGGTGCGATGCCCGGCGTGGCGCAAGTACTGGTGTGGATCCCACGTTGGTGCGGAATGCATGCTCGAGCCCCCTTTCAGGAACGGTGCGCCGAAGCGGAACGAAGTTCCAGCCCGACCATGCCCAAGCCTGCGTCCGAATATATCTTGATGTCAAGAGACTTCACATCGAGGGACCCTCTACACTGATCGACATGGAGGACGAGGTCGATCGACTGGTCGCAGCATGGCGCCGTGAGCGCCCCGACCTCGACGTGGAACCACTCGAGGTGCTCAGCCGCGTCTCCAGGCTGGCCCGCCATCTCGACCGGGCCCGGCGGCTCGCGTTCTCCGAGCACAATCTGGAGCCGTGGGAGTTCGACGTGCTGACCTCGCTGCGGCGCGCGGGGGCTCCGTATCAGCTCTCGCCCGGACAGCTGCTGACCCAGACGCTGGTCACCTCTGGCACGATGACCAATCGCATCGACCGGCTGGCCAAAAAGGACCTGGTCGAGCGGCTGCCGGACCCCAGCGACCGGCGCGGGGTGCTGGTACGCCTGACCCCCGAGGGCCGGGACCGCGCCGACCAGGCGCTGGCCGGGCTGCTCGCGCAGGAGCGCGCGATCCTCGCCGAGCTGTCACGGGCGCAGCGGGCGGAACTGGCCGCGCTGCTACGCCAGTTGACCGCCCCGTTCGACAACGTCCCCGGCTAGGTCGACAGGGCCGACTCCGGCGCGGCGTGCGAGGGCGACCGCGGCGAGCGTGGAGTGCACGCCGAGCTTCCCCAGGACGTTCTGCATGTGCGTACGGACGGTGTGCGGGGACAGGAAGAGGCGCTCGGCCACGGCTTTGCGCCCCAGGCCCGCGACCATGCAGCGCAGTACTTCCCGTTCGCGCGGGGTCAGCGACTCGACGAGCCGCTCGCTCTCGGTGCGGTGCTTGCGGGCGGCGGTCAGCTCCCGCAGTACGCCGGTGAGCAGGGCTGGCGGCAGATGCGTCTCGTCCCGCAGCACTCCCCGTATCACCGACAGCAGCCGCTGCAGCGAGCAGTCCTTGGCGACCCAGCCGGAGGCGCCGGCCTGGAGGGCGAGCGCGGCGCGGCGCGGGTCGTCCTTCTCGGCGAGCACGACGGTACGCACGGCGGGCTGGCCGGAACGGACGCCGGCGACCAGGGAGATGCCGTCGACGAGGCCCTCGTCACCGTTGTCGCAGACCGCACGGGCGAAGGTCACGGCGCGGCCGCCGGGCACCGCGAGGGTGCCGAGGTCGGCGTCGACGAGCATCACATCGAATCTGCGCCCCTCGGCGGCGGCCCGCTCCAGACACCGCAGCGCGGCAGGACCGCTGCCGGCCGCGGCGACGTCGACATCGGGCTCGGCCGCCAGTGCGGCAGCGAGCGACTCGGCGAAGATGCGGTGGTCGTCCACCACCAGGACCCGGATACGAACCACAGACACCCCCAGTGTCGGAGGACGGACCGGCGCGGGTACGGCGCCCGGAGAAATGGGGTACTGCAGCGGTCGCTCGGCCGCCGCCGTGCTGTCACTGATACCCCGCCCCGGGCGTCGTACCCGACTGTCTCGCCCCCTGATCAGCACCGGCCCCCACCGGTGTTGTGCATCAGCGTACGGGCGGGGGGCCGGAGCGGAAGGCTATTTGCAGAACTGATTGGCCAGGGTGTTTAGGGTGTGCCACATGTTTCGTATGGAGACAGAAGTCGACAAAGATCGGCGGATGCTGCTCGGTGAGCGGCTGGAGAACAGCAACATGGAACGGTCGCCGGCGAAAGGGAAGTTGCGGGGTACGCCGCACGGGGACGAAGTGCCGCTGGAGATCTGGGCGTTCGCCGACGGCTCGCCGGATCTGGCGGGCGGCCTGACGGCGCTGACATGGGGCCGCTGGCTCCACGTGGACCTGCTCTGGGTCGCGGACACCCACCGCGGCTCGGGCCTGGGCACCCGCCTGCTGGCGGAGGCGGAACGCGTGGCCCGGGAGGAACGGGGGTGCGGATGGGCGCGGCTGGAGACGTGGGACTTCCAGGCGCCGGAGTTCTACCGGGGGCGAGGGTACGAGGTGGTGGGGACGGTGGAGGAGTATCCGCCGGGGGCGACGGAATTCATCCTGACGAAGCGGCTGGGGAGTTGACCGCGACCAGGGCCTGTCCGGCCCATCCTGCTGGGCTCGCCCCGCTGCCGGATCCGGCCTGACCGACCGGACAGGACAGGACCTGCCCTCAGGACACGCGGCTCGCGCCCTCGGACGGGATCGCCGAGAAGATCCTCGGCTCCTTGTGGCCCGCCGACGCGAACGACGACACGATCGACTTCGTCACCGTCGGCGTCGTCGACCGCTCCGTCAGGACGATCGCCGAACCGCCGAAGCCGCCGCCCGTCATCCTCGCTCCCAGCGCGCCCGCCGACAGCGCGGTGTCGACCACCAGGTCCAGTTCCGGGCAGGAGATCCGGAAGTCGTCCCGCAGCGACGCGTGGCCCTCGGTCAGGACCGGGCCGATGGCGCGGACCTCGGCCGCCTCCAGGAGCGCGATCACCCGCTCCACCCGGTGGTTCTCCGTCACGATGTGGCGGACCAGGGCGCGGACCTCCGGGTCGTCCAGCCGGGACAGGGCCTCCCCCAAGGCCGCGTACGGGACGTCCCGGAGGGCCGGGACGCCCAGCGCCGCCGCCCCCGCCTCGCAGCCCGCGCGGCGTTTGCCGTACTCGCCCTCGCTGTGGGCGTGCTCGACGCGGGTGTCGACCACCAGAAGTTCCAGGCCCAGCGCGGCCAGGTCGAAGGGGATCTGGCGCTGGGAGAGGTCACGGGTGTCCAGGTACAGCACATGGCCCGCCGTGCAGCACGCCGAGGCCGTCTGGTCCATGATCCCGGTGGGCGCGCCGACGTACACGTTCTCGGCGCGCCGGCACAGCCGCGCCATCCACCGCCGCTCCAGGCCCAGTTCGTACAGGTCGCTCAGCGCCAGCGCGGTGACAACCTCCAGCGCCGCGGACGAGGAGAGGCCCGCCCCCGTCGGCACCGTGGACTCGTAGTGGAGGTCCGCGCCGCCCACCGCGTGGCCCGCCTCGCGCAGCGACCAGACCACGCCCGCCGGGTAGTCGGTCCAGCCGCCCGGCCCCCGCGCCGGCGCGAGGTCGTCGACGCGCAGCTCCACCGCGCCGCCCGGGACGTCCGCCGAGTGCAGCCGCAGTACGCCGTCGTCGCGCCGCGACGCCGTCGCGACCGTGGTGTGCGGCAGCGCGAAGGGCATCACGAAACCGTCGTTGTAATCGGTGTGTTCACCGATCAGGTTCACCCGGCCCGGGGCCGCCCACACACCTTCGCTCACGACGCGTTCTCCCTCCCGTGGAGCCCATCGAGCCCATCGAGCCCATGCAGCCCGTGGAGCCCACGGAGCCCGCGGACAAAGTCCCAGGCGTCCGACACGATTCCGGACAGATCCGCACGGCTCGGGGTCCACCCCAGCCGCTCCCTCGCGGTCACCGCCGAGGCGACCAGCACCGCCGGGTCGCCGCCCCGGCGCGCGGCCACGACCTCCGGGATCGGGTGCCCGGTGACCTCGCGCGCGGTTTCGATGACCTCGCGGACCGAGAAGCCGTTGCCGTTGCCGAGATTGCAGATCAGATGCTCACCGGCCGTCGCCGCGTCCAGCGCGCGCAGATGCGCCTCGGCGAGGTCCGCGACATGGATGTAGTCGCGTACGCAGGTGCCGTCCGGGGTCGGGTAGTCGTCCCCGAACACCGAGATCGCCTCACGCTCGCCGAGGGCGACCTGCAGCACCAGCGGGATGAGATGCGACTCGGGATCGTGGCGCTCGCCGCAACGTCCGTACGCCCCCGCCACGTTGAAGTACCGGAGGGACACCGCCGCGAGACCGTGCGCGGCCGCCTCGCCGGTGATCATGTGGTCGACGGCCAGCTTGGACGCGCCGTAGGGACTGGTCGGCGCGGTCGGGTCGGACTCGGTGATCGGCGTCGAGACGGGCTCGCCGTACGTCGCCGCGGTCGAGGAGAAGACGAGCTTACGGACGTGGGCGGCGCGCATCGCCGCCAGCAGCTGCATCGTCCCGCCGACGTTGTTCGCCCAGTACTTCTCGGGCTTGACGACGGACTCGCCGACCTGCGAGAAGGCCGCGAAGTGCAGCACCGCGTCGTACGAGGAGTCCAGCCACTTGGCGGCGTCGCGGATGTCGCCCTCGATGAAGGCCGCGCCCGCGGGCACGCCCTCGCGGAAGCCGGTGGAGAGGTTGTCGAGGACGCTCACCTCGTGGCCGGCCTCCAGCAGATGCTGGGCAACGACACTGCCGACGTATCCCGCGCCGCCCGTGACCAGGTACTTCTTGCTCACTCGCTCGCTACCTCTCGCAGTCGCTCGGCCGCGGTCTCCGGCGGCACATCGTTGATGAACACGCTCATACCGGACTCGGAACCCGCGAGGAACTTCAGCTTGCCGGAAGTCCGGCGAATGGTGAAAAGCTCGAGATGGAGCCCGAAGTCATCACGGCTGTTCTCCCCGAAGGGCGCCTGGTGCCAGGCCGCGATGTACGGCGTCGGCGGCTCGGCGTCCCCGAAGATCCGGTCGAAGCGCCTCAACAGTTCCAGATAGATCTGTGGGAACTCTGTGCGCGCCGCGTCGTCCAGCGCCCGCAGGTCCGGCACGCGCCGCAGGGGATACAGATGCACCTCGTACGGCCAGTGCGCCGCGTACGGCACGAACGCGACCCAGTGCTCGCCCTCCAGCACCACCCGTGCGCCCTCCGCACGCTCCCGCGCGACCAGGTCGTCGAAGAGGTTGCGGCCGGTCCTGGCCAGGTGTTCGGCGGCCGAGCGCAGCATCAGCGCGGTGCGCGGGGTGACGAAGGGGTACGCGTAGATCTGGCCGTGCGGATGCCCCAGCGTCACGCCGATCTCGGCGCCGCGGTTCTCGAAGCAGAAGACCTGTTCCACCTGCGGGAGTTCGGCGAGCTCGGCCGTCCGGTCGGTCCAGGCGTCCAGTACCAGCGCGGCCTGTTCCTCGCTCAGGTCGGCGAACGAGGCGTCGTGGTCGGAGGTGAAGCAGACCACCTCGCAGCGGCCGGAGTCACCCGCGAGGGAGGGGAAGCGGTTCTCGAAGACGGCGACGTCGTAGTCGGCGGCCGGGATCTCGCTGAGGCGCCCGTCCCTGGAGGGGCAGAGCGGGCATGCGTCGGCCGGCGGATGGTAGATGCGCCCCTGGCGGTGCGAGGCGATGGCGACGGAGTCGCCGAGCAGCAGGTCGTGGCGGATGTCGGAGGTGGTGGAGACGGGATCGAGCGGCCGCCGGTCGACGGCGTCACGCACGGCGTCGTCGCGGGAGTCGTAGTAGAGCAACTCGCGACCGTCGGCGAGCCGGGTCGATGTCTTCTTCACTCCGGGGCTCCCTCAGCCTCCCAACAGAACCGCACATAACAAATCACCAGCCAACAGTACGCGTCAATGGGCAGGCGCGTACGGAGAGCGCTTGCACACAGAGGGGCCAGGGCTGCGTTGCGTGGCATGAAGGCAGACATGGGGCGCCGGTATCGGCTGTACCCCCGCAGGGAAGCAGCTAGGCCGTGTCTGACAAATGGCGCCGTCCGCCCGCAGGGCGGGGTGCGCGGCGTCCGGTGCTGGTCCGGTCCTACTCCGCCGCCGGTCCGGGCGACGCCGACACGATCGCCGACACGATCGTCGCCCGGTCCAGGAGTCCGGTACGCGCCGCCAGCGCCGCCGCCTCGAGCCGGGAGCCAACCCCCAGCTTCATCAGCACCCGCTGCACATGCGTACGGGCCGTGCTCGGCGCGATCCCCATCCCGGCCGCGATCAGCCGGGTGTCCTCGCCCTCCGCGACCCTGACCAGCACCTCGACCTCACGCGGGGTGAGCAGCTGCAGCAGCCGCTGCCCTTCGTCGTCCGGCTGGGCGGCCGGGTTGAGCAACTCGGCGAACGCGCCCTGCAGCAGCTGCGGAGCCACCACCGCCTCGCCCGCCCGCGCCTTGACCATCGCGCGCTCGACGCCCTCGATGCGCTCGTCGTGGCGTACGTAACCAGAGGCGCCGGCCGCGAAGGCCGCGGCTATCCCGCGCGGACTCGGCACCGGGCCGAGCACCACCACTGCCACCTGCGGGCGCTCCCGCTTGATCCTCACGATCGGGTCGAAGGCGCCCGGCTCCGCCGGTGTCGCCGTGCCCAGCAGGCACACCTCGGGCGCCCTGGCCACCACCAGCTCGGCCGCGCCGGCCGCGGGAGCGGCCGCCGCGAGCACCCGGTGCCCGCGCAGCTTCAAGGCCGAGGCGAGTGCCTCGGCGAGCAGTCTGTGGTCGTCGACCACCATGAGCCGCACGCCCATCGAGCAACCCTCCCCGTCGGAGCTGGCCCCCCGGCCCTCCTGACCCGGCAAGCTACACGCTTGTTCGAGATCGCGCGCCCTTAACCCGGCAGAAGTCCCCCAGAATGCCGAATTCTTCGCCAAACAGGGCTACAACAGGACTGCTCATGACTGTGGCCCGGCCCATCGGAGTACCGATGTGCCGGGCCACAGGCCGGAATTGCGGAATCAGTCGGCCGTGCTGAAGGCGACAGCCAGGTACTTCTTCCCGAACGACGAAGAGGACGACGAGGGCTTGCTCATCAGGGTCGCCCCGATGTACAGCCGGCCGTTCGCGTAGCGGTACTCGGCGTAGTCAGAGGAGAAGCTGGTCTCCGCCTCGTGCACCGGCTTGTCGGCCGGGCTCGCCATCAGCACCGTCTGCTTCAAGGTGCTGCCGTCGATGCTGACGACCTGGCTGCCCTTGTCGTAGGGGGGCCACTTGTAGGCGATGACATTGCCGCCGTCCATGCGCAGCGGGAACATCGTGTACCGGTCGCCCGCGTCGGCCCGGCCGCTGGCCGGCTTTCCGGTGGCGAGGTCGAAGGAGACGATCTCATTGGTGTCGCCGTAGTCGCCGCCGCCCTCGTGGTCCGCGGTCGGCAGGTAGATCCGGCCGTTGCCGACGACGACCTTCTGGCACGTCTCGACCTCGGTGGAGCCGCAGCGGGCCTGGAACTTGTCGCCGGCTGCCGGGATCTTGGCCTTCAGCGTGCCCTTCTCGTCGAGCGAGAAGAAGTCCGAGATACCGCGCGAGCCCGTGTCGCCGACATCGGCGGCGACGACCAGCGGCTTGGTGGAGACGATGGCCGCGTACTCGACACCGGCCGGCATCTTGTACGAGAACGCCGGGGCACCGTTGGCCGGGTTCAAGCCCTGGATGATGACCTGTGGGTTGTCGTACGAACCGCACTTGCGGACCGCGACCAGCGCCGGGCCGCCGCCGTACCCCATGTCGTAGCAGCGCTCGGCGTTGACGGTGGGCTTCCAGCGGACGGCGCCGCTGGTGAGGTCGAACGCCGCGCCGCCGTCGGTGCCGCCCGCGGCCACCGTGGTGCCGCTCTGGGTGACCTCGGTGAACCTGATCTTTTCGTCGCCCCCGGTCGTGCCCTTGACCGACTTGCTCCAGAGCAGCTTGCCGGTGCTCAGGTCGACGACGCCGACCTCGGTGCACGGCTGGTAGTACTTCGGCGCGACCCGCTTGGTGGCCTCGAAGACGATCGCGGCCTTGTTGTCCTCGGAGACATGGCGCGAGGACGCGCAGATCTGGCCCGGCAGCGGGAGGGTCCACAGCGGCGTGCCCTTGGCCGCGTCGTATCCGACGAGCGAGTTGATGCCGGGCTTGACGTACGCCTTGTCGGTAATCCAGGAGCCCTTGACGCTGGTGATGTCGGCGCGCGCGGGCTCCGGCAGCTGGAAGGCCACCTTGGAGTTGATGTTCGCGGGCGCCTTCTCCTTGCCCGGGCCGTCGGCAGCCGTGCCCCCGGTGGCACCGCCCGTGGAGCCCCCGGAGGTGCCGGCCGAGCTGTTCTTGCTCTCGTCCTTCTTGCCGCCGCCGTCGTCCTTGGAGGCGAACCAGATGCCGCCGCCCACGATCAGCACGACGGCGAGCGACGCCGCGATGATGATCTGCATCTGCGTGCTCAGCTTCTTGCCACCGCCACCACCGCCGCCACCGGGCTGGGGCGGCATGTACTGCCCCTGCGGGTACTGACCCTGCGGGTACTGGCCCGGCACGGGCTGGCCCGGATAGCCGTAGCCCGGCTGGGCAGGCGGCTGTCCCGGCGGAGGGGTCTGCGGGTAGCCGTAGGCGGGCTGCTGGCCCGGGGCCTGCGGATAGCCGTAGGTGGGCTGCTGGCCCGGGGCCTGTGGCGGCTGCGCCTGCGGGTGTGTCTGCGGGTAGCCGTACGAGGGATCCTGCGCGGGCGGGGCGGCGTCGGGCTCCAGCCGCCGGGCGGGGATCCTGGGAGCGCCGAACCCGCCCTGCGGGGGCTGGTTCGGGGGCTGGTTCGGCGGCTGGGGTGGTTGCGTCATGGCGTACTTACCTCTGGAGAAGGAGAAACGGAGTGTGGTCTGAGGGGCTCAGGACGCGTCACTTGCCGAAGGCCATCATGGTCTTCGTCTCCTTCTCCTCCGCGTCGTTGCTGGCGCTGACCCGGCTGCTGGCGATGAAGAACCGCCCGTCCGCGTACACCGTCTTCGACGAGTAGAAGGAGCTCTCGATCTGCGCCGTCGAGGCCGGGTGCTGCAGCAGCACCTTGGGCGCGCCACCCGTCGGCGCGATGGTGCCGAGCGAACCGCCCTTGTCGTACGACGCCTCCGTGTAGACGAGGACCTTCCCGCCCTCCATGCGCAGCGGCGTCATCTGACCCTTGCCGCCGGCCTTGGAACGCCACCTCGCCTTGCCGGTGTCGAGGCTGAACGCGATGACCTCGTTCGGCGTTCCGTACGCCGTCTCGGTCGACATGTAGAAGTTGCTCGCGTCGGCGGCGACGCCGGTGCAGCCCTCGAGGTTCTGGCCGAAGACGACGAACTTGCCGCCGCAGCGCGGCTGGAACTTGTCCTTGCCGCCGTCGATCTGCGCGCGCGGCGTGCCGTTGTCCTTCAGCGCGACGATCGACCGCTTCTTCGGCTCACGCTGCGTCAGCGAGATGACCAGCGGGCTGGCCGAGTAGACCTTGTCGATCTCCCAGCCGACCGGAGCGTTGTACGTCCACTTGGCCTTGCCGGTGGTCGGGTCGACCTCCGACAGCTGCTGCTTGGGCTTGTTGTAGTCGGACGTGGGGCAGCTCGCGGCGGCGAGCAGCTTGGGGCCGCCCGCGAAGGCGAACGGCTTGCAGCCCTCGGTGGGGCCCTTGAAGAGCTGTCGGCCGTCGGCCATCGAGAAGCCGTAGGAGTTGCCGGAACCACCCGCGGCGAGAGTGCTGCCGCTGATCGACAGGGTGAAGTCGGAGAGCGAGCCGAAGGCGCCGGTGGCCTTCGGAATCGGCTTCTTCCAGCCCGCCTTGCCGGTCTTGAGGTCGATCATCTGCAGATCGGTGCAGTCGGCCTTCTCGGTGAGGCCGTCCTTGACCCCCACGACGATCTTGCCGTCGGTGGAGGTCTGCGCGGGAGCCGAGCAGATCTCGGTGCCGAGCGGCAGGCTCCACTTCTTCTTGCCGTCGGTCACCGAGTAGCCGACGACCTCCTTGTACATGCCCTTGACGACGGTGTCGCCGACGACCCACGGGCCGAACACCTCGGCGCCGTTGCGCGGCAGGTCGACGTCGTTCTTCGCCAGGAACAGGACCTTCGCCTCGCCGGACTGTCGTCCGGCGTTGAGGTCGTCGTTGGCCTCGCGGCCGTCGCCGCTGCCGTCGCCCTGGTCGACGGACTCCGAGCCGGACGGCTTGGGGTCGTCACTGCTCTTGCTGACGTTCTTCTTGTCCTTCGTGTCGTCGCCACCGCTGACGGCGAGATAGGTTCCGCCGCCGATCACCAGCAGTCCGGCCACGGCCGCGCCGATGATGACGCCGGGCTTGCCCTTGAAGAAGCTGCCGCCGCCGCTGCCGGGCGGGATGGGTGCGCCGGGGTACTGCGGCTGAGTCGGGTAGCCGCCGTAGGGACCTGGCTGCTGGCTGTACGGGCCGGGCTGCTGGCTGTACGGACCCGGCTGGCCCGGAGCCTGCTGCGGGTAGCCGTAGCCGGGCTGGGCGGGCTGCTGCTGCTGCTGCGGGTAGCCGTAGCCGGGTGCGCCGGGGGGAGCCGCGGGCGGCGGCCCCTGCGGGGCGGGCGGCATCTGCGGCGGCTGCGCGGGCGGTTGAGGGGCTCCGTACTGCGGGTCCTGCGGAGCTCCGAAGCCTCCCTGCGGGGGCTGGTTCGGGGGCTGGGGCGGCTGGTTCGGCGGCTGTGTCATGGGGTGTTTACCTCTGGAAGTGGAGAGATGGGAGAAGGAGTTGGGATGTCCGAATGACTCGGATGACTCAGAGCGCGGTCACTTGCCAAAGGCCATCATCGTTTTCGTCTCCCTCTCTTCCGCGTCGTTGAGGCCGTTGATACGGGTGGCGGTGAGGAAGAACCGGCCGTCCGCGTATACCGTCCGCGACTCCATGAAGCCGGACTCAGCCTCGACGGCCGCCAGTTGGTGTTTCAGCACGACCTTCGGCGCACCGCCCGCCGGCGCGATGGTCGCGACCGCGCCGGCCACGCTGTACGTCGGGGCGATGTAGACCACGACGCTGCCGTCCTGAACGGTCAGCGGCGTCATCGTGCGGTCCCCTCCCGCCGGTGAGCGCCACTTGGGTTTGCCGGTGTCCAGGCTGAACGCCACGACGTCGTTGGTGCCGGTCGGCTCCGTGGACAGGTAGAGCGTGGACGCGTCGGCGGCGACACCGGTGCACCACCCCTGGATGTCCCCGCGGAAGGCGAGGAGTGAACTGGAGCAGCGCGGCTTGAACTTGTCCTTGCCGAGCTGGAGCTGCGAGCGCAGCTTTCCGCTGTCCGTAAGGGCGATGACGCGCCGTTGGGTGTTCTCGTCGGAGTCGTCGGCCTGCAGCTTGATGGAGACGACGGGCGGGCTGACCGAGTAGACCTTGTCGACTTCCCAGTCGGCGGGGAGCGCGTACGTCCAGGTGGCCCTGCCGGTGGCCGGGTCGACGTTCTGGATCTCCTGCTTGACGTTCTCGGCGGCGCTGGTGGGGCAGTTCGCGGCGGCGATCAGTCGGGTACCGCCGGCGAAGCCGTAGGGCAGGCAGCCGGACGACGGCTTGCCGAAGAGCTGCTTGCCGTCGTTCAGGCTGAAGCCGTAGGAGGTGTCCAGGCCTGCCGCGGTGACCGTGTTCCCGCCGATGGCGAGGATGAAGTCGGAGAAACCGGTCAGGTCCTTCGGCTTGGGTATGGACGTCTTCCAGCCCGCCTTGCCGGTCTTCGCATCGATCATCTGGAGTTCGCTGCAGTCGGCCTTCGCCGTGAGGCCGCTCTTGACCCCGATGACGATCTTTCCCTCGGCGGAAACCTGAGGAGCGGCCAGGCACGCATCGGCGCCGAGCTTCACGCTCCACTTCTTCCTGCCGTCGGTCACCGAGAAGCCGGCGACCTCCCGGGACATGGCCTTGACGATCGTGTCGCCCTCGACCCAGGGACCGAAGATCTCGGCGCCGTTGCCCGGTACGTCGATGTCGTTCTGCTTCAGGAAAAGGATGTTCGCCTCGCCCGGCCTGCGCCCGGCGTTGAGGTCGCCCTCGCCGCCGGCGGTGCCGCTGCCCTCGTCCGCGGAAGCCGGGCCGGAGGGCTTGGGGCTGTCACTGCTCCTGCTGACGCCGGCCTTGTCGTCCTTGCCGTCACCGCTGAGCACGAACCAGGTACCGCCGCCGATCACCAACAGGCCTGCGACCGCCGCGCCGATGACGACGCCCGGCTTGCCTTTGAAGAGGCCGCCACCGCCGCCGGGCGGGGTGGGCACGCCGGTGTACTGCGTCGGGGGCTGGGGCTGGTAGCCGCCGTACGGTCCGGACTGCTGCCCGTAGGGGCCCGGCTGTTGACCGTAGGGCCCCGGCTGCTGACCGTACGGTCCGGGCCGGGAGTACGGCGGCTGCGTGGGCGGTATCTGCGGCGGCTGGGCCGGTGGCTGCGGAATCCCCTGCCGCGTGCCCGGAGAAACGCCGAAGCCCCCCTGCGGCTGTTGCTGGCCGGGCGGCTGAGTCATCTGGTGCTTCCCCCTTGTGCGGTCCCGCTGCCCGAGCCGGTCTCCCTCGCGGCTGCGGCGGGCGTCTGCTCCGTAAGGGAGCTTTTCGGACACGGGTTCCGCTGTCTCACATTGGTCGAGCGGAGCTTCTTTCTATCACTCGGGATGTGTCGAACAAGGGGCCGGTCCGCCCCTGTTCCCAAGGGAGGACCGGCCCGTGATGCCGTTGTTACGAGACCTGCACGCCGCCTCTACGCATCCTCGGCCAGCTCGAGCCAGCGCATCTCCAACTCGTCGCGCTCACGGATGAGTTCACGCAGTTCCGCATCCAGTTTCGCCACCTTCTCGAAGTCTGTGGCGTTGTCGGCGATTTGGGCGTGCAGGCTGGTCTCCCGGTCGGAGCTCTTGTTCAGCTGCCGCTCGATCCGCTGCAGTTCCTTCTTCGCCGCGCGAGCGTCGCCCGCCGGCTTCTCCTTGGCGGCGGGCGCGGGCGCCGGCGCCGGAACGGCCGCCTCGATCATCCGCTGCCTGCGCTCCAGGTACTCGTCGATGCCGCGCGGCAGCATCCGCAGGGCGGCATCGCCCAGCAGCGCGTACGTCTTGTCCGTCGTCCGCTCGATGAAGAAACGGTCGTGGGAGATGACGACCATCGAGCCCGGCCAGCCGTCGAGCAGGTCCTCGAGCTGGGTCAGCGTCTCGATGTCGAGGTCGTTGGTGGGCTCGTCGAGGAACAGGACGTTCGGCTCGTCCATCAGCAGCCGCAGGATCTGGAGCCTGCGCCGCTCACCACCGGACAGGTCACCGACCGGCGTCCACTGCTTCTCCTTGGTGAAGCCGAACTGCTCGCACAGCTGGCCCGCGGTCATCTCACGGCCCGTGCCGAGGTCGACCCGGTCCCGTACCTGCTGGACGGCCTCCAACACCCGCAGGGCGGGGTTGAGTTCGCCGACCTCCTGCGAGAGGTAGGCCAGCTTCACCGTCTTGCCGACGATGACCCGGCCGGCCGCGGGCTGTACGTCGCCGCCGGTGCGGGCCGCCTCGGCGAGCGCGCGCAGCAGCGAGGTCTTGCCCGCGCCGTTGACGCCGACCAGACCGACGCGGTCGCCGGGGCCGAGCTGCCAGGTGAGGTGCTTCAGCAGCACCTTCGGTCCGGCCTGGACGGTCACGTCCTCCAGGTCGAAGACGGTCCTTCCCAGGCGGGCGTTGGCGAACTTCATCAGCGCGGAGGTGTCGCGCGGCGGCGGCACATCGGCGATCAGCTCGTTCGCGGCCTCGATGCGGTAGCGCGGCTTGGAGGTACGGGCGGGGGCGCCGCGCCGCAGCCAGGCCAGCTCCTTGCGCATCAGGTTCTGCCGCTTGGACTCCTCGGTCGCCGCGATGCGCTCGCGCTCGGCGCGCGCGAAGACGTAGTCGCTGTAGCCGCCCTCGTACTCGTGCACCGCGCCGCGCTGGACGTCCCACATCCGCGTGCAGACCTGGTCGAGGAACCAGCGGTCGTGTGTGACGCAGACGAGCGCCGAGCGGCGCGTCCGCAGATGCTTCGCCAGCCAGGCGATGCCCTCCACGTCGAGGTGGTTGGTGGGCTCGTCGAGGACGATCAGGTCCTGCTCGGCGATGAGCAGCTTGGCGAGCGCGATACGGCGGCGCTCACCGCCGGAGAGCGGTCCGATGACGGTGTCCAGGCCCTGCTCGAACCCCGGCAGGTGCAGATCGCCGAAGAGTCCGGTGAGCACGTCACGGATCTTGGCGTTGCCCGCCCACTCGTGGTCGGCCATGTCGCCGATGACCTCGTGCCGGACGGTGGCCCCGGGGTCGAGCGAGTCGTGCTGGGTGAGCACCCCGAGCCGCAGTCCGCCGCTCTGGGTCACCCGGCCCGTGTCGGGCTCCTCGAGCTTGGCGAGCATGCGGATGAGGGTCGTCTTGCCGTCGCCGTTGCGGCCGACGACGCCGATGCGGTCCCCCTCGGAGACGCCGAGGGAGACCCCGTCGAGCAGGGCACGTGTTCCGTACACCTTGCTGACTGCCTCGACATTGACCAGGTTGACGGCCATTACTCTCCTGACAGGGGGAACGATCGACCCCCCAGCCTACTTGTCAGGAGCGCCGGCCCCTGCCCGCGGTCTCGACGAGCAGCCAGCCGGCCAGAGCCATGGTGACGGCGGCGGGCGCGGTGACGCGTACCGCGACCAGCATCGCGGACCTGCCCTCCAGCATTCCGCCGAAGCCGACCATGGACAGGCCGAGCACGCCGAAGAGGCAGAGCGTGATCCCGAGGGCGGCGGCGGGCCCGGAGCCGGTGGCCGGGGCCGCCCGGACCGGCCGCTCGAACGTACGGAAGGCGGCGACGAGCAGCGCGGTCAGCGCGGCGGCGACCGCGATACGGACCGGGACCTGCGCCCACCAGGCGGCGGAGGCGGGGGCGGGCAGCGGTACGCCGAGCGCGAGCATCGCTCCGTACACGCCGAGCATCGCGGTCAGATGCCACAGGAACGCGGTCATCGCGATGCCGTTGGCGGCGACGACGGCCCGCCAGACCGCGGCCCGCTGCACGAAGCGCGTACCGGGCGCACGGAGCAGCTCCACCGCGCCGACCAGCCACAGGCCGTGGAAGAGGAGCGCGAGAGTGGGCGGGGCCATGTTGGAGACCTTCTCGCCCGGCATCCCGACCATGCTCAGGGGGTACGGGCCGAGGGCGACCAGCCCGGCGGCGCCGACGAGTCCGGCCGCGGCGAGCGCCGAGGGCATCTTGATCATGCCGTCGGCGCGGAGGAAGCCGAGCTGGTGGACGGCGAGCCAGACGAAGGCGAAGTTGAGGAACTCGACGAACGGCACGCCGCCGATGAAGCGGAGCCCGTCGACTGCGGCGGCGCCGGCGAGGAGCGCACCGAAGGCGCCCCAGCCGTAGCGCTCATGCAGCTTCAGCAGCGACGGGGTGAAGGCGACCATCGCCAGGTATATCCCGATGAACCAGAGCGGCTGGGCGACGAGCCGCAGAGCGACACCGGTCAGCCCGCCATCGCCACCCATGAGCTGAACGATCAGCGCGCCGGTGCCCCACACCAGGATGAAGACCATGGTGGGCCGGAGCAGCCGCTGCAGCCGGGCCCGCAGGAAGGCGGCGTAGACGGAGCCGTCGGTCCTGCGGGAGAGGGAGCGGTAGGAGAGGGCGTGCGAGAAGCCGCCGACGAAGAAGAAGACCGGCATGATCTGCAGCGCCCAGGTGAGGAGCTGCAGTTCCGGCACGACGGCGAGGAGATTCCCCACCCCGTCGCCGGTGACGACGGCCATCAGCCAGTGCCCGCCCACGACGGTCCCGAGCGAGGCGACCCGCAACAGGTCGATGTACCGGTCCCGCGTCCCCGGGGTGGCGGCGGCGAGCTCACGAACACTTGATCCCATGCGGGTACGGTGCCGCAGGTGTGTGGGGGCGGGTGAGGGGGTTCGTACTCAACTTGGGCGTGAGTACGAAACTCGAGCCCGTCCGGCGATTGAGGACACGGCCGAAGGCCGTACGGGTCCGGCTACACGCGCACCGCACCCCGCGCCGGCGACGCCGCCACCCTCGCCGCCCGGCACGTCCCGGAGCGGAGCAACGCGTCGGCCACCTGCCGCGCCCCCTCCGGGGACTTCGTCAGGAACGCCGTCGTCGGTCCCGAGCCCGACACCAGCGACGCCAGTGCCCCCGCCGCCATCCCCGACTCGAGCGTCGCCGACAGCACGGGGCGCAACGAGAGCGCCGCGGGCTGGAGGTCGTTCGTGAGCGCGCCCGCGAGCGCCGTCGCGTCGCCGGTGCGCAGGGCCGCGAGCAGCGCGGGCGAGGCGACCGGCGCCGGGACCGCCGCGCCCGCGTGCAGGCGGTCGAACTCCGCGTACACCGCCGGCGTCGACAGACCGCCGTCCGCCACCGCGAACACCCAGTGGAACTCCCCGCCGGCCTCCAGCTCCGTCAGCCGCTCGCCCCGGCCCGTGCCCAGCGCCGCCCCGCCCACCAGGCTGAACGGCACATCGCTGCCCAACTCCGCGCAGATGTCGAGGAGTTCGGAGCGCGATGAGCCAAGGCCCCACAGCGCGTCGCACGCCAGCAGCGCCCCCGCGCCGTCCGCGCTGCCGCCCGCCATGCCGCCCGCGACCGGGATGTCCTTGGCGATGTGGATGTGGACGTCCGGGGAGAGGCCGTGGCGCGCGGCCAGGGCCTCGGCCGCGCGGGCCGCCAGGTTCGTACGGTCCAGCGGGACCTGGTCCGCGTCCGGACCCGAGCAGGTGATCGTCAGCGCCTGAGCCGCCGTCACGGTGACCTCGTCGTACAGGCCGACCGCCAGAAACACATTCGCGAGGTCGTGGAAGCCGTCGGGGCGCGCACCGCCCACCGCCAACTGAACGTTGACCTTCGCCGGGACCCGTACCGTCACGCTCACGCCTTGGCCTCCGCGATCCGCGCGAACTCCTCGACCGTCAGCGCTTCCCCGCGCGCCTGCGGCGAGATCCCGGCCTCGACCAGCGCCGCCTCCGCCGCGGCCGGCGATCCGGCCCAGCCCGCGAGCGCCGCCCGGAGCGTCTTGCGGCGCTGCGCGAACGCCGCGTCCACCACCCTGAAGACCTCCGCCTTCGATGCCGTGGTCTTCACCGGCTCGGTGCGGCGGACCAGGGACACCAGACCGGAGTCGACGTTCGGTGCCGGCCAGAAGACGTTCCGGCCGATCGAGCCCGCCCGCTTCACGTCCGCGTACCAGTTCGCCTTCACCGAAGGCACTCCGTACACCTTGTTGCCCGGCTTGGCAGCGAGCCGGTCCGCGACCTCTGCCTGGACCATGACCAGCGTCCGCTCGATCGTCGGGAAGCGGTCCAGCATGGTGAGGAGGACCGGCACGGCGACGTTGTACGGGAGGTTGGCGACCAGCGCGGTCGGCGGCGGTCCCGGCAGCTCCTCGACGAGCATCGCGTCGGAGTGGACCAGCGAGAAGCGGTCGGCACGCCCCGGCATCCGGGCCGCGATCGTCGACGGCAGCGCACCCGCGAGCACATCGTCGATCTCGACGGCGACGACCCGGTCGGCGGCTTCGAGCAGCGCCAGGGTCAGCGACCCGAGCCCGGGGCCGACCTCGACGACGACGTCGTCCTCCCGCACCTCGGCCGTCCGTACGATCCGGCGGACCGTATTGGCGTCGATGACGAAGTTCTGGCCGCGCTGCTTGGTGGGGCGTACGCCCAGCGCTGCGGCCAGTTCACGGATGTCGGCGGGGCCGAGGAGTGCGTCGGGCTCAGTGGTGCTCACTGATACAGCCTACGGCCGCAGTGCGGCCACGGACTCGCCCCCCTTTGCACGAAGAGCTTCTTCGCCCGGTACGTCTGCTCTGCCGCGGACGCGTCCTGCGGCCGCCCGCTGCCGCCCAGCGCATGCCAGGTCCCGCGGTCGAACTGGTACAGCCCGCCGTAGTTCCCCGACGGGTCGACCGCCCCCGGCCGCCCGCCGGACTCGCACTGCGCGAGGGCGTCCCAGTTCAGCCCGTCCGCGCCCTTTACGGAGTCCGGCAGCGGCTTGGTGCCCACCATCACCCGCTGGGTGACGGGCTCCCGCACCACCTCCTCGGCGAGCTTCCTCGGCTTCTGCTTGACGCCGTTGACCGTCCGCAGGGCGTACGTGACCCGGCGCGCGCCCGGCCCGCCCTGCCGTACGACGACCTCGGTGCCCGCGAACAGAGACGAGTCCCTGGTCTTCTCGATCGCGTAGCGGATCGGCTCCTCGCGGACTTCCCTGCTGCCGGTGATGCGCATGACGGTGATGGTCTGGCCGTCCCGCGGAAAGCTCGCGGGAGGCACGGATGTGGTGTCCTGCCCGCGCAGCGCGATGCCCGCCTCGTACAGCGCCTCGCGCACGGTCGCCGCGTTCGTACGGATGGTGTGCTCGCGCCCGTCGGCCATGAAGGTGACGTTCCGCTCGGTCCATACGTCGAGAGCGAGGCCCTTGCGGGAGATCCCCGACGAGCGGGATGCGGACAGATACGCGCCCTCGGCCCGGACCCCGAGCTGGCGCAGCGCGCCGTCGACGGTACGGGCGGTGGTCCACACCCGGCGGCGCTGCCCGTCCAGGGTGAGCATCACGGGCCGGCCGTAGCGGACGACGATCTCGTCACCGCTGGCGAGGGCCGAGCCGGGGGCCGGGGCGACGATGTCGTGGGCGCTGACCGCGAGCCCCTCCTCCTCGAGGAGCTCCTCCACGTCGTCGGCGAAGGTGTGCATGGTGCGCGGTACACCGTCGACGCTGAGCCGTACCGCCTTGTCGCTGGCGACGAAGGCGGAGGTGCCGCCGGCCAGGAAGGCGACGACGAGGGCCTGCGGGACGAGGCGACGCAGGGTGTCGGGCTTGTCGCCGGTCCGGCGGCGGCGTGCGGCCCGGCGGGCCTCGGCGCGGCCGCCGGCCCCGGCCCCGGGTCCCGCCTCTGCCCCTGCCCCTGCGGACGCCTTGGGAGCCCGGCCCTGGCGCGGCAGCGACGGCGCGCCGGGGACGTAGGTCGGCGTGTAGCCCACGGACGCCTCGGGCGCCGGGGCAGGGGGCTCGTACGACGGCGTCCGGGCCTCGTACCCGGGCGCGTAGGTCTCGTACGGCTCTGCTGTCCGCGCGGCGGCGCGGCGCCCGCCGCGCGCGGCACGGTGACTGCCCTGCGAATTGCTCACGACGCTCCGTAAGGTCCGGTCCGCCCTATGGCGTTGCGGGCCCCCCGGAGTACCCGGGACGAACCCACCACGAGCAGCACCACCAACGCCTGCGGCCCAGGGTGACCACGACCGCGGCGCCGGGGAGACTAGCGGAGCCCCGGTCACTCTCCAAAGCGATTCGACTGCACAGCGTCGCGACGGTACCCTGCGCGGCGTTATCCCTCAGTAACCGAACGCGAGCGCCGTATTGGCCGAAATCGCCGCGGCCAGCGTGTCCTCGTCGAGGCCCTTCACCGCGGCCATCGCGCGCAGCGTGACCGGAATGAGGTACGGCGCGTTAGGCCGTCCGCGGTACGGCGCCGGCGTGAGAAAGGGCGCGTCCGTTTCCACGAGTACGAGTTCCGCCGGGGCGACGGTGAGCGCGTCGCGCAGCGGCTGGGCGTTCTTGAAGGTCACATTGCCGGCGAAGGACATGAAGTAGCCCTTGGCCGTGCACACTTCGGCCATGTCCGCGTCGCCGGAATAGCAGTGGAAGACGGTGCGCTCGGGTGCGCCCTCCTCGGCGAGAATCCGCAGGACATCGGCGTGCGCATCACGGTCGTGGATGACCAGGGCCTTGTCGTGCCGTTTGGCGATCTCGATATGGGCCCGGAAGGAGCGCTCCTGGGCGGCGATGCCGTCGGGGCCCGTACGGAAGTAGTCCAGGCCCGTCTCGCCGACGGCTTTCACCTGGTCCAGCGCGGCCAGCCGGTCGATCTCGGTCAGCGCGTCGTCGAGCGCGCTGTCGCCGCCCCCCTCGCGGGCACCCTGCCGTGACCACCCGTCCGGGTCCCCGAGAACGATCCGCGGGGCCTCGTTGGGATGCAGGGCGACCGCGGCGTGCACGCCCTCGTGGGCGGCGGCCGTCTCCGCCGCCCAACGGGAGCCCTTGATGTCGCAGCCCACCTGGACGACGGTCGTCACCCCGACCGCGGCGGCCCTCGCCAGCGCCTCCTCGACGGTGCCCTCCTGCATGTCCAGGTGGGTGTGCGAATCGGCGACCGGTACTCCGAGCGGGTCGGGCAGCGGCGGTGGGGCGGACTTCGAGCTCATGGGCGCGATCCTACGAGGCTCGCACCCATGGCCTCACGTGCGGTGGAAGAGCCTCACTTGCGGTGGAAGGGATGCATGAGATCGGAGAGGTGCCAGTGGTGAGGCTCGCCCGGTTCGTTCTGTACCTCGGACTGTCCGGGTTCTGCGGCCTGTCCGGCTTCCGCGGACTGTCCGGGTTCGGCCTGCTCGGGCTTGTGCGCCTTTTTGGGCTTCCTCGCCGGCTCGGAATGCAGGTACGGCTCGCTCGGCAACGGACCTGTGATCGACACGGACTGCCCGATCAGGTTGTGCACCGATGTGACCTGTCCCGCCTTCATGATCCGCACGACATGCCCGCCGCAGTTCGTGCAGGTCGGGCTCGAGAGCGGAGACGGCACCCGCAGACCGCCGGCCTTGTAGACAACGAATTCCCGGCCCGACCCGTCGATGTGGTGCTCTATGTCGTAGGCCTGCTCCCAGCCGTGCCCACAGCGCATGCAGGCGAACGCATACGCCTCGTGGGCCTTGGCGGCACCTGTGATCTCACTCATGCCGACTCCTCTCCACCGATCCAGTGGACGCCCGTTCAGGCGGGAGCGCATCAGCGCCTGTCGATTAATGGTCTGGTCTTTGGTCTTCCGATGCAGAAAGGCCGCAGGACACGGTCTGCGCTTTGCTTTTTACGATAGTCCTTTACCGTCAGCTGGGACCGGCCGATCCGCATTCTTTGCCGCCACGACCGCATCGAACACCTCGCGCTTGGGCAGCCCCGCCTCGGCGGCGACCGCCACGATGGCCTCCTTGCGCCGCTCCCCCGCCTCCTCGCGCACCCGCACCCTGCGCACCAGCTCAGCGGCGTCGAGATCGCCGGGATCCGCTTCCGGCGCGCCCTCGACGACGACGGTGATCTCGCCCCGTACGCCTTCGGCCGCCCAGGCGGCCAGCTCACCGAGGCCGCCGCGCTTGACCTCCTCGTACGTCTTCGTCAGCTCGCGGCACACGGCGGCGCGGCGCTCGGCGCCGAACACCTCGGCCATCGCGGCGAGCGTGTCGTCGAGCCGGTGCGGCGCCTCGAAGTAGACGAGTGTGCGCCGCTCGCCCTCGACCTCGCGCAGCCGGCCGAGCCGCTCGCCCGCCTTGCGCGGCAGGAAGCCCTCGAAGCAGAAGCGGTCCACGGGCAGCCCGGACAGGGCCAGTGCGGTGAGTACGGCGGACGGGCCCGGCACCGCGGTGACCTTGATGTCCTTCTCGACGGCGGCGGCGACCAGCCGGTAGCCGGGGTCGGAGACGGACGGCATCCCCGCGTCCGTGACCAGCAGCACCCGGGCGCCGCCGGCCAGCGCCTCGACCAGCTCCGGCGTACGGGCCGACTCATTGCCCTCGAAGTACGACACGACACGCCCCTGGGTGTGCACACCCAGCGCCTGAGTGAGCCGGCGCAGCCGCCGGGTGTCCTCCGCGGCCACGATGTCGGCACGCTCCAGCTCGGCGGCGAGCCGGGGCGGCGCGTCCGCGACATCACCGATGGGAGTCCCTGCGAGTACCAGTGTTCCTGTCACACAGGCCATCCTCGCAGGACCCGGACGCACGACTCGCACAGTCGCGTTCCCTACGATGGCGCGGTGACCAGTACCGCGCCACAGACCCTGCAGGGCAAGGACGCCGATGAGCAGCCGCCCGGCCGGCAGCACAGGCTGCGCAGATTCGGCTACGCGCCCCGGCCCGTGACCGGGCTGCGCGAACGCCTGGTGCCGCCCTACACGCGCCCGTCCGCGCGGCTGTGGCCGGTGTTCGGCATCGGCCCCGCGGCCGCGGACGGGCTGCTGCGGGTGGCCGCCTGGGCCGGGCCGCTGCTGGTCGCGTTCGTCGCGGGCCTGCTGCGGTTCTGGAACCTGGGCAAGCCCAAGGCGGTGATATTCGACGAGACGTACTACGCCAAGGACGCCTGGGCCCTGATCAACCAGGGGTACGAGGGCAGCTGGCCGAAGGACATCGACAAGTCGATCCTCCGCGATCCCTCCAGCGTCCCGATCCCCACCGACCCCGGCTATGTGGTGCATCCGCCGGTCGGCAAATGGGTCATCGGCCTCGGCGAGCAGCTCTTCGGGTTCACGCCCTTCGGCTGGCGCTTCATGGTCGCCGTGCTCGGCACGCTGTCGGTGCTGATGCTGTGCCGGATCGGCCGGCGGCTGTTCCGCTCGACGTTCCTGGGCTGTCTGGCGGGCACACTGCTCACTTTCGACGGCCTGCACTTCGTGATGAGCCGCACAGCGCTGCTCGACCAGGTGCTGATGTTCTTCGTGCTGGCCGCCTTCGGCTGTCTGCTCATCGACCGGGACTGGGCGCGCAGACGGCTCGCGGCGGCGCTGCCCACGGACGAGGACGGGGTGCTGCGGCCGGACGCGACGGTCGCGGAGACACTGCGCCTCGGCTGGCGCCCGTGGCGGCTGGCGGCGGGCCTGATGCTGGGCCTGGCCGCGGGCACCAAGTGGAACGGCCTCTATGTGATGGTCGCGTTCGGTCTGCTGACCGTCCTGTGGGACGTGGGCGCGCGCCGGACGGCGGGCGCGGTGCAGCCGTACAAGGCGGTGCTGAAGAAGGACGTCCTGCCGGCCTTCGTCTCGACGGTGCCGGTCGCCATCGTCACGTACATCGCGACCTGGACCGGCTGGATCGTCACCGACAAGGGCTACTTCAGGGACTGGGCCCAGAAGGACGGCAGGGGCGGCAACTGGACCTGGCTGCCGGACTGGCTGCGCAGCCTGTGGCACTACGAGACGGAGGTCTACCAGTTCCACGTCAATCTGACCTCCGGGCACACCTACCAGTCGAATCCGTGGAGCTGGATCGTGCTGGGCCGCCCGGTCTCGTACTACTACGAGGACCCGAAGGCGGGCACCGGCGGCTGCCCGGCGGACGCGGCCGACAAGTGCGCGAGCGAGGTGCTGGCCCTCGGCACACCGCTGCTGTGGTGGGCGGCCTGCTTCGCGATCTGCTACATCCTGTGGCGCTGGCTGTTCCGCCGGGACTGGCGGGCGGGCGCCATCGCGTGCGGGATCGCGGCGGGCTGGGTGCCCTGGTTCTTCTACCAGGAGCGCACGATCTTCCTGTTCTACGCGGTCGTGTTCGTGCCGTTCCTGTGTCTTGCGGTGGCGATGATGATCGGCGCGATCCTCGGACCACCGGGCTCGGACGAACGGCGGCGGGCGATCGGGGCGATCGGCGCCGGGGTGCTGGTGCTGCTGATCATCTGGAACTTCATCTACTTCTGGCCGCTGTACACGGGCACGACGATCCCGCTGGACGACTGGCGGAACAGGATGTGGCTGGACACCTGGGTCTGAACCGGGCCTGGGCCGACCTGAACCGGGGCCTGGGCCGGGCCTGGGCCGGGCCTCATCGTCGCGGTCCGATAACGGCCGAACCCCTCGTCACCCCTGTCCCGTAGAGTGCACGCGATGCACGTCCTTGAACACGCTTTTCAACAAGCGCGGACGAGGACACTCCTGGGGAGGGGACTGCAGCGATGCGCAGTGGAGCGAAGGTCGCCGTCGTCGGCGGCGTATTCCTGGTGGTCGCCGGTGGCGTGGGCTACGGCGGCTACAACCTGTACAGCGGGCTGACCGGCGGCGACGGCGGAGGCAGCGACACCAAGTCGGCCTCGGCGCCGAAGGAGACCGGGCCGCCCAGTGCCGACGAGGTCGACAGGGCCGCGAAGGACTTCCTGGCGGCGTGGGCCGGCGGCAACGCCGCGGAAGCCGCGCAGCTCACCAACAACGCCGCCGATGCCGAGCCGCTGCTGGCCGGTTACCGCGACCGGGCCCATGTCTCCGCGGCCGTGATCACGCCGGGCGAGGCGGTCGGCGCGACGGTGCCGTTCACCGTCAGGGCGACTGTGACGTTCGAGGGGCAGAGCAAGCCCTGGTCGTACGCCTCCGAGCTCAGCGTGGTGCGCGGGCTGACCACCGGCAGGGCGCTGGTCGACTGGGCGCCCACGGTGGTCCACCCCAAGCTGACGAAGGACACCACCCTCAAGACGGACAAGGCCTCGGCCCCGCCGATCAAGGCCGTCGACCGCGAGGGCCGGGAGCTGACGAAGGAGAAGTACCCCTCGCTCGGCGCCGTCCTGGACTCGCTGCGCAAGAAATACGGCGACGACGCGGGCGGTACGGCCGGCATCGAACTGGTCGTCGCGTCGGCGAACGAGGCCACGCCCGACCAGACCCTGCTGACCCTCACCAAGGGCAAGGAGGGGACGCTGACGACCACCCTGGACGTGGATGTGCAGGCGGCCGCCGAGAAGGCGGTGCAGAAGTACGGGCACGCGTCGGTGGTCGCGATCAAGCCCAGTACGGGCGAGATCCGCGCGGTCGCCAACAGCCCGGCGGGCGGCTACAACACGGCGTTGCAGGGGGCCCAGGCACCCGGCTCCACGATGAAGATCGTGACCGCGGCGATGATGATGGACAACGGTGTCGTCAAGGGACCGGGAGCGAAGGTGGAGTGTCCTTCGACCGTCGCGTGGGAGGGCGTGCCGTTCCAGAATCTCGAGCGCTTCGAGATCAAGAACGACACCTTCAAGGAAAGCTTCCGCCGCTCCTGCAACACCGCGTTCATCAAGGCCGTCAAGCCCCTCACCGAGCGCGGCAACGCCGGTACGGCGCTGGGTGACACGGCCCGGAAGTACTTCGGCATCGGGCTCGACTGGCAGGCCGGTATCGCCACCGTCGACGGCAGCGTGCCGGAGTCGGCGGGAGCGGAGACCGCCGCCTCGTACATCGGACAGGGCAAGATCACGATGAACGCGCTCAACATGGCATCCATCACCGCCACCGCGAAGAACGGCGGCTTCCACCAGCCCGTCATCGTCCCCAAGTCCCTCGACGACCGTGAACTGGCCACGGCGCAGCGGCTGCCGGGCTCCATCGCCCAGGCCCTGCGCGAGATGATGCGCGCCACCGCCCAGTACGGCACGGGCCAGGCCGCGATGGCGGGGGTCGGCGGCGACAAGGGCGCCAAGACCGGCTCCGCCGAGGTCGACGGACAGGGCAAGTCCAACAGCTGGTTCACCGGATACGCCGACGACCTGGCCGCCGCCGCGGTCGTGCAGTCCGGCGGGCACGGCGGCGACGCGGCGGGCCCCGTGGTCGCCCAGGTGCTGCGCGCCCGCTGAGCCCAGCCCACCAGAACCGCCGATCGAACCGTGCGGCCATGTCGAGCGTCTTTCCCGGCATGGGGATGATCAGGCACTGGACACATCAGCTGCTCCGCTTCGGCTGGCTGCAGGCACGCTGCTGCGCCTTCGCCGTCGCGCTCATCGGCGGAATCGCGGTCTCGGGCCTGCTGCCCGAACTGCCGGTCGCCCGCTACGACCTGGTGCTGATCTACGGAATCCTGCTCGCGGTACTGGCCAGGAAACTCGGCTGGGACAGCGCACGCGACACCGCGGTGATCGCCGGCTGCCATCTCATCGGGCTGCTCTTCGAGTTGGTGAAGGTGCGGATGGGGTCCTGGAGCTACCCGGAGGAGGCGCTGACGAAGGTCGCGGGGGTGCCCCTGTACGGCGGCTTCCTGTACGCGGCCGTGGGCAGCTACGTCTGCCGCGCCTGGCACCTGTTCGAGCTGCGCCTGGACGGCTACCGGCCCCGGATGATGGCGGCGCTCGCCGGCGCGGTCTATCTGAACTTCTTCAGCCACCACTGGCTGCCCGACCTCCGCTGGGCGCTGGCCGCGCTGCTGCTGTGCGCGACCGCCGGGACGTGGGTGCGCTACCAGGTTGGGGCGCGGCACTACCGCATGCCGCTCGCCCTGTCGTTCGTCCTCATCGGGTTCTTCCTCTGGGTCGCGGAGAACGCAGCGACCTACGCGGGCGCCTGGAGCTATCCGGACCAACTGACCGGCTGGCAGCCGGTCTCGGTGGCGAAGTTCGGGGCATGGGCGCTGCTGATCTCCGTGACCTTCGTGCTGGCGGCCGGGCAGCGCCGCGCGGCACCCCGGCTGTCATAGGCGGGGCGTACGGTCGTTTCATGGCAGCCAGAATCGATTTGACGCTCGACTGCACGGACGCCCAGCTGCTAGCGGAGTTCTGGAAGTCGGCGCTTGGGTACATCGACGAGCCACCGCCCCCGCCGTTCAAGACCCGCGAGGAGTGGCTCGCGCAGTTCGACCTGCCGGAGGACGACTCCGAGGACGACGGGGCGTGGCTCTGCGATCCGGACGGCGTGGGACCCCGGCTCTCGATCCTCAAGGTGCCGGAGCCGAAGACCGCGAAGAACCGGCTCCATATGGATGTCCGGGTGCCCGGTCACGGCAGCCCCGAGGAGCGGTGGGAGCGGATCCGGGCGAATTCCGAGCGGCTGGTGAAGGCGGGCGGGAGCGTCCTGGAGGAAGTCGACGGCCATCACGTCGTGATGGCGGACCCGGAGGGCAATGAGTTCTGCGTGGCCGCAGGCCCGGCGCAGACCCCGGGCCCGGCGCAGACCGCGGGCCCCGCGTAAACGGGCGGGCCCCGCGTTACGGAACGCGGCTCACTCCGCCGCCATGACCTGGCCGAACGCCGCGTTCACCGCGAGCAGTCCGCCGTCCACCCGCAGCGTCGTGCCGGTGATCCAGGCCGCGTCGCTCGAGGCCAGGAAGGCCACCGCCCCTGCGATGTCCTCCGGCTCGCCGACCCGGCCCAGCGGGTAGACGCGGCTCAGGGCGTCGAGGCTCGCCTCGCGGCCCGACCAGGCGGGCGTACGAATCGTGCCCGGGGTGACCTGGTTGACCCGGACGCCGCGGGGGGCCGCGTCGCCCGCCAGCGTGCGGGTCAGCGAGGCAAGGCCGGCCTTGGCGGCGCTGTAGGCGTGGTTGCCGAAGTCCTGTTCGCCGTTGACCGAGCCGATGTTGACGATCGCACCGCGGCCGCTCGCCGCCAGGTGCGGAAGGGCCGCGCGGGCGCAGCGGAAGGCGCCGGTCAGGGTGACGTCCAGGTCCCGCTGCCAGGAGTCGTCCGGCTGATCCTCGACGAGCGGGGTGTCGGGGCCGCAGGAGTACGCGTTGTTGACCAGGACGTCCAGGGCGCCGAAGCGCTCGACGGCGTACGCGACGGCCGCCTCGACCGACGCACGGTCGCTCACGTCGCAGCGGAAGGACGCGGCCCCCTCGATGCTTCCGGCCACCTTCGCGGCGCGTTCCTCGTCCACATCGGTGACCAGGACGCGGGCTCCTTCGGAGGCGAGCCTGCGCGCGCTCGCCTCGCCGATACCGCGCCCCGCGCCCGTGATCAGTACGGCGTACCCCTCGAAACGTGTCATATGACCGAACGTACCGCCCTGATCAGCGCCTGGGCGCGGGGATCGGCCGTAACTCCCTTGCGCATGCCGTTGGTTGTGTAGCCCAGCGCGATGCCCGACTCGGGGTCGGCGAAGCCGAGCGGGCCGCCGCGGCCCGGGTGGCCGAAGGAGCCGGGGCCGAGCAGCGGCGAGGAGGCGCTGTGCAGCATGAAGCCGAGGCCGAAGCGGGTGGGCACGATCAGGACCCGGTCCGGGCCCGACGACTCCTCGGTGCGGGCGAGAGTGACGGTGGCCGGGGCGAACAGCCGCGGTCCGCCGTCGACCTCGCCGATCGTCGCGGCGTAGAAGCGGGCCAGCGCGCGGGCGGTGGATATGCCGTTCGCGCCCGCGAGTTCGGCGGCGCAGAACTGCGGATCGTTCTGGTCCGGGGCGGGGTCGATCGCCCCGAAGGCGCGGCGGGTGAGGGACTCAGGGTCGTGATAGGCCTCGGAGACCGCGCGCTTGGGGCGCAGCTTGAGGCCGCCGCCGTCCGCCGCGGCCGACTCCTCGACGGGGCCGGTCCGGCCCATCCGGCGGGCCTCCTCCTGCGGCAGCCCGATCCAGAAGTCCAGGCCGAGCGGGCGGGCGATCTCCTCTGCGACCCAGCGGCCGATGGTCCTGCCGGTGACCCGGCGCACCAGTTCGCCGATCAGCCAGCTGTAGGTGTGCGCGTGGTAGCCGTGGTCGGTGCCGGGCTCCCAGGCGGGGCGCTGCGCGGCCAGTGCGGCCGGGCCGCTGACGCCGTCGGCGGCCTCGGCCAGGGTGAGCGGGCGGTCCAGGACGGGCAGCCCGGCGCGGTGCGAGAGCAGTTGGCGTACGACCACCCGCTCCTTGCCGGCGGCCTTGAACTCCGGCCAGTACGTGCCGACCGGGGCGTCCAGGTCGATCTGGCCGCGCTGGTGGAGCAGCAGAACGACGGCCGCGGCGAGGCCCTTGGTCGCGGAGCGTACGACCTGCGCGGTGTCCACGGCCCAGGGTTCATGGCCGTCCGCGTCCCTGGTGCCGGCCCACAGATCGACGACCTTGCGCCCGTCCCGGTAGACGGCGACGGCCGCCCCGCGCTCGCCACGCCGCTCGAAGTTGCCTGCGAAGGCGTCCCGGACCGGCTCGAAGCCTTCCGCCACCGTGCCCCGGACGTCCACCGTGCCTGCTCTCCCGCTGCCGCTCATCCACCCATGGTGCAGGGTGGCCCGCCGGATTTGACTCAGGGGTCAGCTCAGCACGGTTTCAGCGCAGCACGGGTCAGCTCAGCACGGGTCAGCTCAGCATGACGGACTTCGGACTGAAACCGAACGGCAGCTCCAGGCGGTGCGCCCGCATCAGCTCCTCGTCGCTCAGCAGATCCTGTGTACGTCCGTCCGCCGCGATCACGCCCTGGCTGAGGATCACCGCCCGCGGGCACAGCTCCAGCGCGTACGGCAGATCGTGCGTCACCATCAGCACCGTGACGTCCAACGACCGCAGAATGTCGGCCAGTTCACGCCGCGACGCCGGGTCGAGGTTGGACGAGGGCTCGTCGAGTACGAGGATCTCCGGCTCCATCGCGAGCACGGTGGCGACCGCGACCCGGCGCCGCTGACCGAAGGAGAGATGGTGCGGCGGCCGGTCCGCGAACTCCGCCATGCCGACCTGCTCCAGCGCCCTACGGACCCGCGCCTCCAGCTCCGCGCCGCGCATGCCCGAGGCCGCGGGCCCGAAGGCCACGTCCTCCCGGACCGTCGGCATGAACAGCTGGTCGTCCGGGTCCTGGAAGACGATGCCGACCCGGCGGCGGATCTCCGCGAGGTTCGCCCTGGCGACCGGCAGGCCCGCGACCGACACCGAGCCGGCGCCGCCGGCCAGGATGCCGTTGAGGTGCAGGACGAGCGTGGTCTTGCCCGCTCCGTTGGGGCCGAGCAGGGCGATCCGCTCACCGCGCCCGACGGTCAGGTCGACGCCGAAGAGGGCCTGGTGGCCGTCGGGGTAGGCGTAGGCGAGGCCGGAGACTTCCAGCGACGCGGCGGTCGAAGGGGCGGCCGAGGAGTCGGCCAGAGGGTCGGTCATAGCGTCCAGCCAAGCAGACAGACCGCGAGGGCGGTCAGCGGGAGTGCGGCGGCGTACGTCCACTGCGCGCGGCTCGCGGTCACCTCGTCGATGACCGGCATGGTCCCGGTGTACCCCCGGCTCACCATCGCAAGATGCACCCGCTCGCCGCGCTCGTAGGAGCGGATGAAGAGGGCGCCCGCGGACTTGGCGAGGACGCCCCAGTGCCGCACGCCGCTCGCCTCGAACCCGCGTGACCTGCGCGCGATGGACATCCGGCGCATCTCGTCGGTGATGACATCGCCGTACCGGATCATGAAGGACGCGATCTGGACCAGCAGCGGCGGCAGTCTGAGCCGCTGGAGGCCGAGCAGCAGGGAGCGCAGCTCGGTCGTCGAGGCGAGGATGACGGACGCGGCGACGCCCAGCGTCCCCTTGGCGAGGATGTTCCAGGCGCCCCAGAGGCCGGGGACGCTCATCGGGATGCCGAGTACGGAGACCTGCTCGCCGGGCACCACGAAGGGCATCAGCAGCGCGAAGGCCACGAACGGGATCTCGATGAGGAGCCGGCGCAGCAGGAACCGGGCGGGGATTGCGGCCGCGGCCGCGACCGCGGCGAGCAGCACCGCGTACAGGGCAAAGGCCCAGACCGCCTCGCGCGGCGTGGAGACCACGACCAGCACGAAGCAGAAGACGGCGACGAGCTTGCAGTGCGGCGGCAGGTCGTGGACCGGCGAGTGCCCGTGCCGGTAGAGCTTGTGCGAGTGGCCCGCGCCCATGTCAGACCGACTCCGGCACGCGGGTCGGCCCGGCGTCGGTCGTACGGCGGCGGCGTACGGCCCAGAAGATCCCGCTGCCCACGACGACCGTGGCGCCGACGCCGATGACGCCCGCGAGTCCGCCGGAGATCCGGGGGTCGGAGACGTCCTCGACTCCGTAGTCGGCGAGTGGCGAGCCGGCCGCCGCGTGCTCCTCCGTGTTCTTGTCGATGCCCTGGTCGGCGGCGACCTTCTCGAGGCCGTCGGGGCTGGCGGAGGCGTAGAAGGAGACGAAGCCGGCGAGGACGAGCGCGGTCACCAGGCCGGTCAGCCAGAGCTTGCGGGGCGAGCGGGCGGCGACCGGGGCGGGGGCGGCAGCGGGCTCGGCGTCGACCAGCTCGCCGCCGATGCGCAGCTTGAGTGGGGTGGAGAGCCCGCGGGCGCCGTGGACCAGGTCGGGCCGTACGGCGACGACGGCGCCCACCGTCAGCATCGTGATCACGGCCTCGCCGATGCCGATCAGGCCATGGACGCCGACCATCGCGGTCAGCACCTTGCCCACGGGGACGTCGGTGGTCCCGCCGATCGCGTAGATCAGGGTGAAGGCGCCGGCCGCGGCCGGTACGGACACGACCGCGGCGACGAAGGAGGCGACGGTGATCGAGCGGCGTCCGCGCGGCAGCACCGTGACCAGTCCGCGGAAGAGCGCGTACGCGACGACGACCGTGACCACGCCCATGACGGTGATGTTCACGCCGAGCGCGGTGAGGCCGCCGTCCGCGAACAGGAGGCCCTGCATCAGCAGGACGACGGCTATGCAGAGCACTCCGGTGAACGGACCGACGAGGATCGCGGCGAGCGCGCCGCCCAGCAGATGGCCACTGGTGCCTGCCGCGACGGGAAAGTTCAGCATCTGCACGGCGAAGATGAAGGCGGCGACGAGGCCCGCCAGCGGCGCGGTGCGCTCGGCGCCGGCGAGCGCCACTGCCGAACCGCCCAGCTCACGGCGGGCGCCACGCAGACTCACCGCGACGGCGCCGGCGGCGACGACTCCTGCGGCCACCGACACCGGCGCGTTGATGAATCCGTCTGGGACATGCATGGAGGACTCCGCTTCGGACAGACGAATAACTGCTCAAGGATAGTGCCTTGTTGCAAACCAGTTGCAAGAGCGGGTCTGTCACAAATGAACGCGCCCCATTGCCCAAAAATATGGGACATTAGAGGGCATATACGACGATCGTAAGGAGTCGGCCAATGACCGCAGTCGTCGAAGATCATGCATTGGGCCGGATCGTCACGGACGCACCGCAGTACCGCTCCGTCCACGTCGCCCTCCGCTACGACCCCGACGGGGACCCGGATGCGGTGAGCTTCGCCTTCCCCAGCGGCCGGGACTGGACCTTCCCCCGCGAGCTGCTGGAGACCGGACTTCGCGGGCCCGTCCGCCGCGGTGACATAGAGGTATGGCCGTGCGGCCGGGTCCAGGCAGTGGTGGAGTTCCATACCCCGGACGGCGTAGCGGTGGTCCAGTTCGACTCCAAGGTGCTCATCCGCTTCCTGAGCCACACATACGCGGTGGCCGCACCCGCCGGCGCAAGCTGACGAATACGGCCACCGGATTCCGCGGCGGCCCCCGTCCCCACGGTGCCGTCGCGCTGCCGGGGGCGCGCACCGCTCGAAGCGACGCCCCCGGAGTACGTGCCTGGGCTCAGACGCGTACCAACTCTCGCTCCGCGTCCGGATCCTCGGGACCGACGGCGAGTTCCTTGCGGAGCTGCTCGCCCTCCACGTCCACATTGGGCAGCAGCCGGTCCAGCCAGCGCGGCAGCCACCACGCCTTGTGGCCGAGCAGCGCCAGCACCGCGGGCACGATCGCCATCCGGACCACGAAGGCGTCGAAGAGGACCGCGATCGCGAGGCCGAAGCCGATCATCTTGATCATCTGCTCACTGGAGCCGATGAAGCCGGAGAAGACCGCCATCATGATCACCGCGGCCGCGGTGACGACCCGGGCCCCGTGCTTGAAGCCGGTGACGATCGCCTCGCCGGGCCGCTCCCCGTGGACGTACGCCTCCCTCATCCGCGTGACCAGGAAGACCTCGTAGTCCATGGCGAGACCGAAGACGACGCCCACCATGAAGATCGGCATCATCGACATGATCGGGCCGGTCTGTTCGACGCCGAGCAGCGAGCCGAGCCAGCCCCACTGGAAGACGGCGACGACCGCGCCCAGCGCCGCGACGACGGAGAGCAGGAAGCCGAGGGCCGCCTTGAGCGGTACCAGCACCGAGCGGAAGACCACCATCAGCAGCAGGAAGGCGAGACCGACGACGAGCGCGAGATAGGGCAGCAGCGCGTCGTTCATCTTCTGCGAGAAGTCGATGTTCATCGCGGTCGCACCGGTGATGAGTACGTCGTCACCACTGTCCGCCCGGATGGAATGGACGAGGCTCTCGGTCTCGGCCGAGGACGGACGGTCCTTCGGTATGACCGTGATCATCGCGGTGTCGCCGGCCTTGTTGAGGGTCGGCGGGGTGACGGCCGCGACACCGTCGAGGCCCTTGATCTCCGTGACGGTACGGTCGGCCGCACCCTTGTCGCCGTCGACGACCACCAGCAGCGGACCGTTGAAGCCGGGGCCGAAGCCGTCGGACAGCGTGTCGTAGGCCTTGCGCTGGGTGGTGCTGACCGGCTGCGAGCCGTCGTCGGGCAGACCCAACTCCAGCGACGCGGCCGGCAGGGCGATGGCGCCGAGGCCGATGACACCGACGAGCAGCACCATCACCGGGCGGCGCAGCACGAAGCGCGCCCAGCGGGTGCCCATGTTCGGCTTGTCGCCCGCCGGCTGACCCTTGCGCGCCTTGCGGCCGAGCACCCGCTTGCCCGCGAAGCCGAGCAGGGCGGGGATGAGGGTGAGCGCGATGAGGACCGCGATCACGACCGTGCCGGCGGCCGCGAAGCCCATCTTGGTGAGCATCGGGATGTTGACGACGGCGAGGCCGACGAGCGCGATGACCACGGTCAGGCCCGCGAAGACGACCGCGGAGCCCGCGGTGCCGACGGCCCGTCCCGCCGCTTCCTCGCGACTCCGGCCCTCGGCGAGCTCGGCGCGGTAGCGGGAGACGATGAAGAGCGCGTAGTCGATGCCGACCGCCAGGCCGATCATCATCGCCAGCGTCGATGTGGTGGAGCCGAGGTCGAGAACGTTCGCCAGCGCGGTGATCGTGGAGATCCCGATGCCGACGCCGATGATCGCGGTCAGCAGCGGAAGTCCGGCCGCGACCAGCGAGCCGAAGGTGATGACCAGGACCACCGCGGCGATGCCGACACCGATGATCTCGCCCGCCCCGGTCTCCGGGACGGCCTGCAGCGCGTCGCCGCCGATCTCGACGGTCAGCCCGGCGTCACGCGCGGCCGTGCCGGTCTTCTCCAGCGCCTCACGGGTCTCGTCGGTCAGCTCCATCGAGCTGACCTTGTACGAGACGGATATGTACGCCGTCCCGCCGTTCTTGGAGACCGCGTTGGCGGTGTACGGGTCGGTGACGGAGGCGATCTGGTCGGAGCCGGCCTTCAGCTCGGCGACCGCCTTGTTCACCTCGGCCTTGCTGGCCGGTTCGGTCATCTTCCGGCCGTCGGGGGCCTGGAAGACGACATTGGCGGTCGCACCGTCGGGGCTGGCCCCGGGGAAGCGCTCTTCCAGCAGGTCGAAGGCCTTCTGGGCCTCCGTGCCCGGGACCGAGAAGGACGAGGAGGTGGCGGTGGACGCGGAGGCCGCGCCGACTCCGGCGAGTGCCAGCAACGCCACCCACAGCAGGGCGACGAGACGGCGGCGCCGGAAGGCGAACCGTCCGAGTTTATAGAGAAACGTGGCCACGAGGGCGTACTCCCGTGAGTGAGGTGAACAGGGCATGGGGAGCCGGCCCGACGACGAGAGCGGCGCGCGTCAGGAGGTGCTGGGTGGTGCGGGGAGATCAGATGCCGAGGGCGGGGAGGACCACGGCATCGAGGTAGGAGGAGATGAAGTCCCGGTCGACCGACCGGTCCTCGATCAGCGGACGTGCGATGAAAGCGCCGACCAGCATGTGCGGGACGTATTTCAGCGCAGGGTTGTCCGCGGGGAGTTCACCCCGGTCCACGGCGCGCTGCACCAGCGTGTCGAGCCCGGTCATCTCCGGGTCGATCAGCAGGTCCCGCAGCGCCTGGTGGAGATCGGGATTCTCGTGGATGGCATGGGCCAGACCCCGCATGAGCGCGGAGTCCTTCTCCATCTGGCAGTCGTCCATGCGATCGACCATCGCGTGGAAGTCGCCACGCAGGGAGCCGGTGTCGATCTCCGCGATGCTCACCGGCTTGTTGTGGCGCAGTGCGCGGGCGACCAGCTCCGGCTTGCTCCCCCACTGGCGGTAGAGGGTGGCCTTGCTGGACCGGGTGCGGGCGGCGACGGCGTCCATGGTGAGACCCTCGTAGCCGGCCGTGCGCAGCAGGTCGAGCACGGCTTCGTACAGCTCGGCCTCGCGCTCGGGCGTGATCCGGCTGCGTGCCATGGTCGACCTCCTTCCTGAACGAAACGGTTTCGTACCGTACGAAGGTAACCCGGATCGCCGGCGAAACGAAATCGTTTCGGTCGTGTTCTGCGTCACAAGTTGCCGCACCCCCCTGACACGGAAAGCATTGGGGGGTGAGTGACGACGTCGCGTATCTCCGTTTCCCGCATCTGCACGACGACTTGCTGTGCTTCGCCGCCGAGGACGACCTCTGGGTCGCGCCCCTGGTGCCGGAGGGACACCGGCCGGGACGGGCCTGGCGGATCACCGTCGACCGGACCAGGGTCGGCCACCCGCGCTTCTCCCCCGACGGCGACCAGATCGCCTACACGACCTGGCGCAGCCTCGACCCCGAGATCCATCTCGCCCCCGTCGCCGGCGGGCCCGCGCGCCGGCTCAGCTACTGGGGCTCCACGGACACCCGGGTCTGCGGCTGGGCGCCGGACGGCCACATCCTCGCCGTCTCCTCGCACGGCCAGCCCTTCTCGTACTTCTCCTGGGCCTACAGCGTGCCCACCGACGGCTCCCCCGGCGGAAAACTGCCGTGGGGCCCGGTCGCCGACATCGCCGTCGCCGACATCGACGGGGAACGGCGCACGCTGCTGCTCACCGGCAAGCCGCCGCACGAACCGGCCGCGTGGAAGCGGTACCGGGGCGGGGCGACGGGCCGGCTGTGGCTGCACGGCGAGCGACTGCTCGCCGACCTCGACGGCCATCTGGACTGCGCCATGTTCGTCTCCGGACGCATCGCGTTCCTCTCCGACCACGAGGGCATCGGCAATCTCTACTCCTGCCGGCCCGACGGAACCGGTCTCCTGCGCCACACCGACCATGACGCCTTCTATGCCCGGCACGCCTCGAGCGACGGTCGCAGGGTCGTGTACCAGTGCGCGGGCGACCTGTGGATCGTCGACGACCTGACGGCGCCGGACGCGAAGCCGCGCAAGCTGGAGGTACGCCTCGGCGGCCCGCGCGCCGGACGCCGCGGCTACCAGGTGCCGGCCGCCAGCCACGTCGACGGGATCTCGGTCGACCCGACGGGGCGGGCCAGCGCCGTCACGGTACGCGGCAGCCTGTACTGGCTCACGCACCGCGACGGTCCGGCCCGCACGATCGCGGACACCCCGGGCGTACGGGTACGGATGCCGGAGATGCTCGGCATCGGGGGCCAGGTCGCCTATGTCACGGACGCGGACGGCGAGGACGCCGTCGAGATCGCGTATCTGCCGCGGGCGAGCGGGGAGCCGGAGCCCCGGCGGCTGGCCTCCGGGGAGCTGGGCCGCGTCCAGGAACTGGTGTCGGACCCCGACGGCGAGCGGATCGCGATCGCCGCGCACGACGGGCGCCTGCTGGTGATCACTGTGTCCGAAGAGGCGGCTGCCGCTGCGGGGACTGAGGAGTCCGGGGGCACCTCCGAGGCCGAAGGCTCTGGGGGAGGCGAGGTGACGGAGCTGATCCGCTCCATCAACGGGCCGGTCGGCGACCTGTCGTTCTCGCCGGACGGGACGTGGCTGACCTGGTCGCAGCCCGGTATCGGCCGCTCGCTGCGGCAGATCAAGATGGCCCGGATCAGCGACCGCACGATCGTCGACGTCACCAACGGCCGCTTCGAGGACGAGAATCCGGTCTTCACCAGCGACGGCCGCTACCTCGCCTTCCTCTCCTGGCGGGGCTTCGACCCGGTGTACGACGTGCACACCGGGGACCTGTCGTTCCCGCTGGGCTGCCGTCCCTATCTCGTACCGCTGTCCTCCGCGACGCCGTCGCCCTTCGCGCTGTCGCCGGACGGCCGGCCGGCGGCGGGCGGGCTCGACCCGCTGGACGACTCCGGCGACGCCGGAGGCGGCACGACGGTCGAGATCGAGGGGCTGGAGAGCCGGGTGACGCCGTTCCCCGTGACGGCCTCCAAGTACTCGGCGCTCCGTCCGGTCAGCGGCGGAGGCCTGGTCTGGCTGCGCTGGCCGATCTCCGGCGCGCTGGGTGAGACGTTCGTGAATCCGGCGGACACCTCGGGCCGCCCCACGCTGGAGCACTTCGACATCACCAAGGCGCGCAGGACCGAACTGGTAGGCCATCTCGACTGGTTCGCGGTCAGCGGCGACGGCAGCAGGCTGGTGGTCGTGGACGAGGGGGAGCTGCGCGCCGTCCCGGCGACCGAGTCGGGCGACAGCGACTCGACGGTCTATCTGGACCTGCGCCGGATCCTGCACGAGGTCGACCCGCCGTCCGAATGGCGCCAGGCGTACGAGGAGGCGGGCCGACTCATCCGCGCGTACTTCTGGGAGCCGGGGATGTGCGGGATCGACTGGGACGCGGTGTTGCGGCAGTACCGTCCGCTGGTCGAACGGGTGGCGTCGCCGGACGAGTTCGCGGATCTGCTGCGCGAGGTGCTGGGCGAGCTGGGCACGTCCCATGCGTACGTCACCCCGGCTCGCCGGAACGAGGGACCGTCGCACTACCAGCGGCCGATGGGGCTGCTGGGCGCGAATCTGGTGTGCCGGGACGGGGGTTGGACGGTCGCCCGGATCCTGCCGGGCGAGTCGTCGGACTCCAAGGCGCGCTCGCCGCTGGCCGGTACGGGTATCCGCGAGGGCGCGATCCTCACCCACGTGGACGGCCGACCGGTGGACCCGGTGGCCGGCCCGTACCCGATGCTCGCGGCGGCGGGCGGCACGACGGTCGAGCTGACCTTCCGGCCGGCGGAGGGCGAAGGCCGCCCGCGCCGGGTCGCGGTGGTCCCGCTGGTGGACGAACGGCCACTGCGGTACCAGGACTGGGTGGCCAAACGCCGGGAGGTCGTACGGGAGTTGAGCGGCGACAAGTGCGGCTACCTGCACATCCCGGACATGGGCGGGTCGGGGTGGGCGCAGTTCAACCGCGATCTGCGCCTCGAGGTGTCGCGGCCGGCGCTGATCGTGGATGTACGGGGCAATGCGGGCGGCCACATCAGCGAGCTGGTGGTGGAGAAGCTGACGCGGAAGATCCTGGGCTGGGACCTGACGAGGAACGCGCAGCCGGTCTCGTACGCGTCGAACGCGCCGCGCGGTCCGGTGGTGGCACTGGCGGACGAGGCGACGTCCTCGGACGGCGACATGATCACAGCGGCGTTCAAACTGCTGGGCCTGGGCCCGGTGGTGGGCAGCCGGACCTGGGGCGGTGTGGTGGGCATGACGGGCCGGCACCGCCTGGGCGACGGCACGGTGATCACGGTCCCGATGAACGCGGCGTGGTTCGACGCGTACGGCTGGTCGATCGAGAACCACGGAGTCGAGCCGGACCTGGACGCCCTGCGCACCCCCCTGGACTGGGCGGAGGGCCGCCACGCCCAGATGGACGACGCGATCCAACTGGCCCTGGACCTGCTGAAAACCCAGCCCCCGGCGATGCCCCCGGACTACTCGGGCGCCCCTGACCTCCGCCGCCCGAAGCTGCCGCCGCGGAAATCAAGCCCGTCCGGCGATTGAGGATCGCTGAGACCGGGGGTCCGGAGCGGAGCCCCGGGGCAGGGTGCTCCGTACCCCCACACACACAAGAGAGGCGCACCCGTCGTCACAGGTGCGCCCCTCTTGAACCGCTGCGTTCAGTCCCGGTAGTCCTGGTGGAGCTTGTCCTCCGCCTCGCGCATCATTTCCTCCGTGGGCCGGTCCAGCTCATCCCCCTGCATAGTCCGCTCCCACGCCTTGTCGTGCTTACTGCCCGGCGGCGTCGGCTTCGGCTGTTCCCTGCGCTGCTTCGCCATGTCCTGAGACTGGTCTTTCGTGCCCATGGAAGTTCACTCCTCAGGGTGTGAGCGGCCGGGGGCAGCCTCTAGACCCCCCGGCCCCCGACCAGCTTGCCACTCAGGGACATACCTCGCATGTCGATCAATCGCGCGGTGCCTGCTCCGTACGCGCCGCCTCGTCCGCCGCCCCGCCCGCCCCCACGAGCCCCTTCGAGACCCCCTCGAGCCGTGGCTCGAAGCGCCGCATCTCCCGCTGGCCCACCGCCCCGATCAGCGACGGCAGATACCCCCGTACCGACTGCATCCCCCGCAGCCACCACTGCGCGTACACATGTGAGGACCGCCGTTCGATCCCGGCCACGATCCGGTCCACCGCCGGGCCCAGCGGGTACGTCTTGTTCGACGGCCACGGCAGCCGCTGCCGCAACTCCCGCATCACAGCGTCCTGGTCCGCGCCCCGCACCATGTCCGTATCCGTCCAGGACAGATAGCCGACCCCGACCCGCACGCCCCGGTGGCCGACCTCCGCGCGCAGGCTGTGCGCGAACGCCTCGACGCCCGACTTCGACGCGCAGTACGCCGTCATCATCGGCGCCGGCGTGATCGCCGCCAGCGACGCGATCTGCAGGAAGTACCCCCGGCTCTCCATCAGCACCGGCAGGAACGCCCTGCCCGTGACCGCGGCCCCGATCAGATTGACCTCGATCACCCGCCGCCACGCGACCGGATCCGAGTCCACGAAAGGCCCGCCCGACGCCACACCCGCGTTCGCGACGACGATGTCGACCTTGCCGAAGCGCGCCTTGACCTCCTGTGCGACCTGGGCCATCGCCTCGTGGTCGGTGACATCCGCGTACCAGTGGTCGCTCTCGGTGTGCAGCCGGTCCGAGACCTTCTTCAGCTCGTCCGGCTCGAGACCCACCAGGGCCACCTTCGCGCCGCGCGCCGAGAGCTTGCGGGCCAACAGCTCGCCCACGCCCCGCGCCGCGCCGGTGACGACCGCGACCTGTCCCTCCAGGCTCGTCCTGCTCATGCGGCCTCCTCCTTCGCGCCAGACTTCGCGACCGACTCCACGCCCGACTCCACGCCCGACTTCGCTTTCACGTACGCACCCACCAGCTCGCGGATCTTCGCGGTGACCACCTCCGGCGCCTCCACCGGCGTCATGTGACCCATCCCGGCGAGCTCCACCAGCTCCACGCACAGGGGCAGCTCCGCGGCCAGCCGCCGCGCGAGCACGATCGGCGTGAGCCGGTCCGCCGTGCCCGCGACCACCACAGCCGGCACCCTCAACTCCCGTACACCCGCGTCGAGATCGAGCTCGCCGAGCACATGCGCCCAGGCCACCCGGGACTTCCGCGGGCAGGCGTGCACGATACGAGCGCACTCCGCGACCCGCTCCGGCGCCGAACCGGGGCCCATCGTCGCGTACTTGAGGATGCGCTTCGAGAGCGGCGTCACCGGGCCCAGCGGGGCACGCGCCCCGAGAATCAGCCGGGTGATCCTGGTCCGCAGCCGCCCGGCCCGCATCGGCAGCACCAGCGACTCGGCGATCAGCCGCGAACTGCCCGTACTGCACAGCAGGACGGCGGCCGCGTGCTCGGCGAATGCGGCCCGCCCGGACGCGGCCATCAGCGTCATCCCGCCCATGGAGTGCCCGGCGAGCACGGCCTTCTCGCCCGGAGCCAGTACGGATGCGAGCACCGCCTCCAGGTCGTCGGCGAGCACATCCGTACCGACGGCCGCGGCCGCCGTACGGCCGTGGCCCCGCTGGTCGTAGACGACGACCCGGTGATCGGCGGCCAGCTCCCGTACCTGCGCGGCCCAGAACTCCGTCGAGCAGGTCCAGCCGTGGGCCAGGACCACCGCGGGCGCGCCCTCGGGCCCGTGCACCTCGACATGGACCGGCGACCCGTCGGCCGAGACGGCCGTCAGCGTACGGCTCATCGCACGACCTCCGCGGTCTCCGCAGCCTCAGCGGACTTGGCCGTCCCGACCGGCATCCGCACGACCTCGTACTCCGCGAGATCCACCTCTCGCGTCGCCTTCCGGAACTCACCCGTCGTCCCCGGCCACAGCGTGGTGTTACGCCCGTTCGCATCCAGGTACCAGCTGTTGCAGCCGCCGGACTTCCACACCGTCCGCTCCATCCGCTCCTGAACCCGCCGGTTCCACGCCCCCACCGCGGACGGCCGGACCGCGAGCGCCGCCCGCTCGCCGAGGACGTTCAACTGCCGCATGTAGCCGGCCAGATAGTTCAGCTGCGACTCGATCATCAGGATCATGGAGGAGTTTCCGAGCCCTGTGTTCGGGCCGATGATCGTCATCCAGTTGGGGAAGCCGGCCGCGGTGGCGCCGCGCAGCGACTCCATCCCGTCCTTCCACGCCTCGGCGAGCGTGATCCCGTCGGCACCGACCACCCGCTCGGCGATCGGCAGGTCCGTCACATGGAAGCCCGTACCGAAGATGATCGCGTCGGCCTCGGTCTCAGTGCCGTCGGCCGCGACGACCGTCGACCCGCGCACCTCCGCCAGACCCGAGGCCACCACATCCACATTGGGCCGGGCGAGCGCCGGGTAGTACTCGCTCGACAGCAGGATCCGCTTGCAGCCGATGCGGTACGAGGGCGTCAACTTGGCCCGCAGCGCCGGGTCCTTGATCGAGCGGCTCATATTCCGCTTGGCGATCGACTCGATGAGCCCGAGCTCGTTGGGCCGCTTGGTGAAGGCGCTGACCTGCAGCTCCCTGATCCCCCACAGCAGCCCCCGGCGCGCGGCGCCGGTGAACGGCAGCTGCCGGTGCAGCCAGCGCTCCGGCCCGCTGATCGCCCGGTCCATCCGCGGCAACACCCACGGCGGCGTCCGCTGGAACAGCGTCACATGCGCGGCCTCCGGCTGGATCGCCGGCACGATCTGGATCGCCGAGGCACCGGTGCCGATCATCGCCACGCGCTTGCCGCGCAGGTCGTAGTCGTGGTCCCAGCGGGCGGAGTGGAAGACCTTGCCGGGGAAGTCGGCCAGCCCCGGAATCTCGGGAATCTTCGGGTCCGACAGCGGGCCGGTCGCGGACACGACGACATCGGCGGTCAGCGTGCCCCGCGAGGTCTCGATCTCCCAGCGCAGCTCGTCTCTGTCCCAACGCATCATCAGTACTTCATGGTTGAGGCGGATGTGGGAGCGGAGCCGGAAGGTGTCCGCGACATGCTCCAGATACGCGCGGATGTGCTGCTGCCCGGAGAAGGTGCGGGGCCAGTCGGGGTTGGGCGCGAAGGAGAACGAGTAGAGGTGCGAGGGTACGTCGCAGGCGCACCCCGGATAGCTGTTGTCGCGCCAGGTCCCGCCGACCGAGTCGGCCCGCTCCAGGACGACGAAGTCGGTGACCCCTTCGCGGCGCAGCCGGACGGCGGCACCCAGGCCGCCGAATCCGGATCCGATCACCGCCACTCGTACATGCTCGTGCTGGCTCATGCCGCAGCCTCCCACTGAACGCCCCAACGCTGCCAGCAATCACTGGCATGATTGGGAGGGTAGAGCAGCCGCATACCCAGCGGTAGGGGTCGGACCCGACAAGTTACCCGCGGTACAACATAGGCTTCCCCTGTGGCAGACGGACGCGAGTACCGCATGGAGGAGCTGGCCAAGGAGGCCGGCATCACGGTGCGCACCGTGCGCTTCTACCGCGAGCGGGGACTGATCCCGCCGCCCCGCCGCGAAGGCCGAATCGCCTGGTACGACGAGCACCACCTGGCCCGGCTCCGTACGATCGCCGCCCTGCTGGAACGCGGCCACACACTCAACGGCATCGCGGACCTCGCCACCGCGTTCGACAGCGGACGCGACGTCGGCGAGGTACTCGGCCTCGGCGAACCCACCGAGGAGACCCCGGTCCGCCTCAGCCCCGAGGAGCTCGCGGACTACTTCGAAGGCGATGTCACCGCCGAGAACCTGGCCGCGGCCCTGGACCTCGGCTACCTGGCGACGGACGGCGAGGAGATCGTCCACATCAGCCGCCGCCTGCTGGAGGTCTCGTCGGCGCTGGTACGGGAGGGTGTACCACTCTCGGTGGTCCTGGACGCGGGCCGCCGGGTCCGCACCCACGCGGAGGCACTGGCCGAACTCTTCGTCGAGGTACTGCGCGCCCACACCCCGGAGGGCGAGTCGGAACGACTGCGCCCGCTGGCGAAGAGCGTGGTGGACGCGGAACTCTCGATGGCCCTGGACCGCCGCCTGCGCGACACCTCGCCGCCGAGGTCCGCGGCCGCGGGCCCGAGCCCGGCCGTCGCCCCGGCCCCGGCCCCGGACGAACTCCGGTCCTAGCCGGCAGCGTCACGGCTTGCTGGTAGCAGCAGGCGACTTCTCTACCCGGTCCGTGCCATGCCGTTCACCCTTCCGGCGAGCAAGGCCATTCGGGCGGGGCTTCCCGGCGTCCGCTAAAGCTCGTAGACCGCCGTCACCGGCGCGTGGTCGCTCCAGCGCTCGCCGTGCGTCGCCGCACGCTCCACCCATGCCTTCACCGCGCGCCGCGCGAGACCCGGCGTCGCCACTTGGTAGTCGATGCGCCAGCCCGTGTCGGTGTCAAAAGCCCGCCCCCGGTACGACCACCAGGAGTACGGCCCCTCCTCGTCCGGATGCAGCGCCCGCACCACATCCACGTACTCCGCCTCGGAGAGGACCCGGGTCAGCCACTCCCGCTCCTCGGGCAGGAAGCCGGAGTTCTTCTTGTTGCCCTTCCAGTTCTTGAGGTCGGCCTCCTGATGCGCGATGTTCCAGTCGCCGCAGACCACCACCTCGCGCCCGTCCGCCGCCGAGCGCGCCTTCAGTTCGGCGAGGTACGGCAGGAACTCGGCCATGAACCGCATCTTCTCGTCCTGCTTCTCCGTCCCCACCTCACCCGAGGGCAGGTACAGGCTCGCGACCGTGACGCCCGGCAGGTCCGCCTCGACGTACCGCCCGCTCGCGTCGAACTCGGCCGAGCCGAAGCCGATCCGGACCCGGTCCGGCTCGCGCCGTGTGTAGAGCGAGACGCCCGCACGGCCCTTCGCGGTGGCCGGGGCGTGCACCGTGTGCCAGCCCTCCGGCTCGCGCACCTCGTCCGGGAGCTGGTGCGCCTCGGCCCGTACCTCCTGGAGGCAGATCGCGTCGGCGGCGGTGCCGGCCAGCCACTCCACGAAGCCCTTCTTGGCGGCGGCACGGAGGCCATTCACATTCACGGTCGTCACGGTGAGCATCCCGGCACCCTACCGAGCCCCCTGCGGAGCACCGCACCGAGCACCTCACCCCCGACAGGTATTCGCATCCACGTACGCTTCCGCCCATGGAGTTCCGAACCGTCGCCTTCGACCACCCCGATGCCGTCAAACTCAACGACCAGGTGCAACTCGAATACGGCGAGCGGTACCGGGACGAGGGCGAGACCGAGGGTGAGGGTGACATCACACCCCTCGACGCCTCGATGTTCGTGCCGCCGCGCGGTCTCTATCTCCTCGCGTACGACGACGAGGGCCGGCCCGTCGCCACCGGCGGCTGGCGTTCCCAGGACGCGAACGACGAGGGCTACTCCGACGGAGACGCCGAGCTCAAGCGCATGTACGTGATCCACGAGGCGCGCGGCCTGGGGCTTGCCCGCCGGATCCTGGCCGCCCTCGAGGACGACGCCCGCGCGGCCGGCCGTACCCGCATGGTGCTGGAGACCGGCACCAAGCAGCCGGAGGCGATCGCCCTCTACACCTCCAGCGGCTACACACTCTGCGCGAACAAATTCGGCCACTACCGCGAGTACGAGAACAGCCGCTGCTTCGCCAAGCCTTTGTCGCGCCCCTGACATAACCAAGATCCCCGTGGCACTCTGCCTCACGCACGCCGATCCGCACCGATCCGCACGCCGATCCGCACCGCCTCATCCCCCACCCTGCCCGCGCGACTCCACGCGCGGGCACGGCAGAAGGAGACATGCGTGAGACGCCATCGCACCGCCGCCGGGATCCTGTTGGCCGTCGGCACCCTGCTCGCCGGAGCACTCTCCGCCGCCACCGCCGGCGCCGCCCCCTTACCGGACACCTCGCCCACCGTCTTCAAGCAGCGCCAGACGCAGGGCTTCTGGACCGCCGAGCGGATGCGCGACGCCACCCCGCTCGACGTGATCCGGGTCGCCCCCGGCTCCGTCAAGGCCCCGAGGCCGGGCGGCAAGGAGACGGTCATATCCCCGACCGCCGCGTCAACTGCCCTGTCACCGATGGCCTTTCCGCAGGCCGGCGGCCCCTGGACGGGCAGCGGCGCCGTGGTCAAAACCTCCGGCCGGGTGTTCTTCAGCTTCCAGGGACGTACGGCTTCCTGCTCCGGCGACTCGGTCACCAGCCAGAACGGCAGCACGGTGATCACCGCGGGCCACTGCGTGAAGTACCAGGGCGCCTGGCACACCAACTGGGTCTTCGTGCCCGGCTACAACAACGGCCAGGCCCCGTACGGCCAGTGGTCGGCCACCAAGACCTTCTCGACCACCCAGTGGGTGGCGAGCGAGGACATCAACTACGACGTCGGCGCGGCGGTCGTCGCCCCGCTGGACGGCAGGACACTCACCGCGACGGTCGGCGCGCAGGGCCTGAGCTTCAACGGCGGCTACAACAAGGCCATGTACGCCTTCGGCTTCCCCGCGGCCGCCCCGTACGACGGCACGAAGCTCATCTACTGCAGCGGGAACTCCTCGAAGGACTGGCTGTTCTCCCAGGACCACAGCCTGGGCTGCAACATGACGGGCGGCTCCAGCGGCGGCCCCTGGTTCACCTCGTTCAGCGAGGCCACGGGCACCGGGCTGCAGGCCTCGGTGAACAGCTTCGGCTACACCTTCCTGCCGAACAGGATGTTCGGTCCGTACTTCGGCAATGACGCCAAGTCGGTGTACGACAAGGCCCAGGTGTCCTGAGCCTGCCGGGCCGGCGGGGGCACTCAGCTCCCGCCGGTCCCGCCGCCCGCCGCAGCAGCCTCCTCGTTCTCGCCCTCCGCGTCCACATGCGGCAGGATCCGGTCCAGCCACCGCGGGAGCCACCACGCCGCCGACCCGAGCAGCGTCATCACCGCCGGGACCAGGAGCAGCCGCACCACCGTCGCGTCGATCAGCACGCTCACGGCGAGGCCCAGACCCAGCATCTTCACGACGATGTTGTCGCTGATGATGAAGGCGGCGAAGACGCTGACCATGATCAGCGCGGCGCAGGTGATGACCCGCGCGGTGATCTCCAACGCGTGCGCGACGCTCGCCTTGGAGTCGCCGGTGCGCAGCCACGCCTCCCGGACACGGGAGAGCAGGAAGATCTCGTAGTCCATGCTCAGGCCGAAGACGATCGCGAACATCATCATCGGCACATAGCTCTCGATGGGCACGTCGCCCGACACCCCCAGCGCCGGACCGCCCCAGCCCCACTGGAAGACGGCGACCACGACTCCGTACGAGGCCGCGATGGAAAGGACGTTCAGCACGGCCGCCTTGACCGCGACCAGCAGCCCGCGGAAGACGATCAGGATGATGATGAAGGCGAGGCCGATCACGACCAGGATGATCAGCGGCAGCCGCTCGGAGACGATGTCCAGGAAGTCGACCTGCGCGGCCGTCGTGCCCGTGACATAGCCCTTCGCGGCGGTGCCGGAGACGGCCTCGGGCAGGGTGTCGTCCACCAGCCGGTTGACCAGCTGGGTGGTGTCCTCGTCCTGCGGCGCCTGCTTCGAGTACGCGGTCGCGACCAGGACGTCACCGTCCTGAGTCGGCTTGAGCGGCGTGATCGTGGCGGCCCCCGGCACATTGGTGAGCGCCTTCTGGGCCTGCGAGGAGAGCGCCGACCGGTCGCCCGACGGCACCGAGGTCTGGTCGATGACGAGGGTCAGCGGACCGTTGGATCCGGGCCCGAAGGCGTCGGACATCAGGTCGAACGCACGCCTGTCCGTAAAGGACTTCGGATCCGCGCCGTCCCCGATATGGCCGAGCTGGATCGAGAACAGCGGGATGGCGAGCACGGCGATGACGACCACCCCGCCGGTCAGGAACCACCAGGGGCGGCGCTCGACGCGCTGCGCGTACCGGTGCCAGGTTCCGTGCGCCTCGGCACCGGGCTCCGCGTCCGTCTCGGCGACCGTCTTGCGCACGTGGTATTTGTCGATCCGCCTGCCGACCAGCCCCAGCATCGCGGGCACCAGCGTGAGCGCGCCGATGACCGCCGTGACCACGGTGATGGCGGCGGCCACTCCGAGTTTGCCGATGAAGCTGACCCCGGAGACCCAGAGGCCGCACAGGGCGACGATGACCGTGCATCCGGATACGAGCACCGCCCTGCCGCTGGTGGCCACCGCCCGGCCGGCCGCGCTCACCGGGTCGGCGCCGTCGATGAGGTTCTGCCGGTGCCGGGTGATCAGGAACAGCGCGTAGTCGATGCCCACGCCGAGGCCGATCATGGTGGCCAGCGTCGGCGAGACCGTGGCGAAGGTGAACGCGGCCGCGACCAGCCCGAGGACGGCGAGCCCGCAGATCACGGCGATCAGCGCGGTCAGCAGCGGCAGACCGGCGGCGATCACACTGCCGAAGCCGATCAGCAGCACCACGATCGCCACGGCGAAACCGATCAGTTCACTGATCCGGTCGTCGGCCGCTGGACGGTCCAGCTCACCCAGCGCACCGCCGTACTCCACATCCACTCCGGCGGACCGCAGAGGCTGGACGGCCTGGTCCACCCCGTCGAGGTACGACTCCTCCAGGGTGGAGGGCTGCTTGCTGAAACTGATGGTGATGTACGCGGTCGAGCCGTCCGTGGACAGCGGACCGACGTTCTGTCCGGACGGCTGGGCCGGTGGCGTGGATCCGGGGGGAGGCAGCGGATTCTGCACCGAGATCACATCTGGCAGCTTCTGCAGATTCCCGACCACCGTGGACATCTGCGAGCCGAGGTCGGTGAGCGGCTTGGCGGTGTCGTGCAGCACGATCTGGCTGCTGTAGCCGCCCGCGGAGGGCTCGTGCTCCTTCAGTACGTCAAGCCCCTCCGTCGACTGCACGTCGGACAGCGAGAAGTCGTCGGAGTACTCGCCGCCATATGTGCGATGCAGCACTTGAAGACCGGCGAGGGCGACCAGCCAGAGGACGAGGACGATCACACAGCGGCGGGCGCACCATTCACCGAGCCTGCGCAGCAGACTTTTGCGGGCCGCGGGCCCGGGGGGACGGGAGTCCGGCAGCGGCGAAGCCAACGACATGCGTTTCTCCCGACGAGAACCGGCACGCCTACGGCTGCCGAGTCTGGACGTGCTCTCTGTGACATCAACCCGGCATCGACCGGCATCGGTCTGGCAGTGATCCAGAGAGAGACACAGTGGACATTCAGCATTAAAAGCCGGATTCGCCCGCGCGGCATGCGCAAAACGACGAGATCCCGCCCGATCTTGCGATCGGATGGCAATGGACAGCAATCCACATATACTTTCCAACATGGAAAACAATTTCTCCACTCCCAGCACGCCCGACGCCGCCCACGCCCTCGCCGCTCTGAACGCCGCCGCCGAGTCCCGCGCCCGGGTGGCGGACCGCATTACCAGTCCGTGGTGGTACCACGTGGGGCTGGGAGTCGCGTTCGCGCTCGTGTTCGTCTCCATGAGCCTGCGCATGGCCAACTGGGCCGTCGGGCCCTTCATACTCGTGGTGCTCGGGCTCGGCTGGACACTTCAGCGCTCAACGGGCGTTTCCATGGACCGTTACATGAGCACCCCTGGCGCCAGTCAGCTGTCCATGGCCTACGTGGTGGCGTTGCTCGGCCTGGCCGCCACCGGCATGTACCTGGAGTGGGGCGCGGACGTACGGTGGGCCATCGCGGGCGCCGGGGTCCTGATCGGCGCCCTCACCACGGGCATGGGCTACCGCATCGACGCGGCCGCGCGGCGAGACCTGCGGGCGGGGCTGTGACCGGGTCCCGCTTCAACGAAGTGATCCACGCACCCAACCGCCTCCAGATCTGCACCATGCTCGCCGCTGTTGAGACGATGGCCTTCTCCACGCTCCGCGATGCCCTCGACGTCAGCGACTCGGTACTGAGCAAGCACGTCAAGATCCTCCAGACGGCCGGCTATCTGGACGTCACGAAGGCCCGGGGCGCGTCCTACCCCCGCACCTGGATCGCGCTGACTCCGGACGGCCGACAGGCTTTCTCCGGGCATATCGCCGAACTCCGCCGCATCGTCGAACTGGGGGACCTGGTCCGACGGGATCCGGTATCGCCCGGTGAGTGACTCCGGTCCCGCCCGGGGTGACCAGCCAAAGCGCCGCCTGCCCGCCCGGCTCGAAGGCCGGGCGGACAGGCGGGTGACAGCGGAAGGTCACGCCAGGGGGCCGGCGTGCGGGCGAGGGACCGGAGCCGGCGGTGTGCCGCTGCCTTCCAGCAGCGCGGTCCACCGATCGGCCGTCTCCGAGGCCAGTCCTGGCCTGCCCAGCACGACCATGGTCATACGGTCCGCGGCGAAGAGGTCGGCGCACGCCGTCCCGACCTCGGCCGGGGTCGACTGCCGCAGAAGTTCCGGCAACCGCTCCGCCCATTCGGGCCGCCTGCCCGCGGAGACCGTGTCGCGAAGCAGGTCGGCCTTGGCCGCCGGGGAGTCGAAAACCCCCAGCAGTTGGGCGGCGCAGAAGGTGCGGATCGGCTCAAGTTCGGCCGCGGTGACGGGGACGGTCCGGAGCTCGCCCAACACCTCCGCGATGCCCGCCACGCCGCCTGCCGCGTGCCGCTCGGGCAACGTCGCCCTGACGTAGGCCCGGGAGGTGCCGAGGCAGATGTCGCGCGCGGAGTACACCGTATGGTCAAGACCCGCGCGAAGGCTGTGGGCGGCCATCCGGGACTGGTAGTGGGCACCGGCCACCGCGGTGGCCAGGTACCGGGCCGCCGAAGCGGTGTCCCCCGTCGGCTCCGGCGCGCTCAGCGTCAGGTGCACGTCCGCCATGGCGTCGTGATGGAGCGCCAGTGTGCTGGTGCCCAGCGACGCGCCCGCCTCCCCGTACGCGCCCGTTTCCGCGTACGCGCCCGCCTCCCCAGGCGCGGCCGCCTTCCAGCCGGACAGGGCCCGTTCGGCGTCGGCGGCGAACCGGTCGGGGTCGATGTCGCCGACGGCCACCAGCCAGCCCCCGCCCCGGCGCAGGATGTCGTGGTGCACCATGTCGAGGCCGGGGCGTTCCCCGGTCCGTTCGCGCGACGGGGCGGTGTGGGCGAGCCAATGCCCGCGCAACGCGGTATCGGCCACCGCCCCGGGGTCACGGCGGCGCGACGGTGTACGCAGCGGCACCACAGCGCCCACCGGGGCCGCGAGCTCGCCCAGTAGTCCCAGCCAGTCCGTGACCCCGTCCGGGGGCGTGAAACCGGTGATGTCGAGCCACTGGCCGTCGGTGGACAGGTGGAACGAGCCACCCCGCTCCTCCGCACGGCCTGTCACTCCGGTACGCCCGGCCAGCACATGGACCAGCGCGTCGACATCCTCCGGGCGCCGCCACCCTGACGCGCCCAGCGGCAGCCGCAGCCGCAGCTCCACCAACGGGATGCGTCCGTCCCTGACCGCCACGACGCGCGTACCGCCGACGAGAGTGACATCACGCCGGGGGCCGTAGTACGGCGTGGGCTGCGCGCCGAGCGGCGGGACCGGCCGGGCCGGCGCCGGGACAGTCGGCGGCCCCGCCACCGGGCCGGGCGTGCCGGGGGGCTCCAACGCGGCGGGCGCGGGACCCGTATCGCGGGCCGGGGCCGGGCGGGTCCTGGCAGCGCCAGGGGCCATCACCAGAACGCCCTTGGCCGCCGCGTGCAGGCCGCGAGCGGCGGCGGCGACGTCACCGGGGCCGATCTCGCCGAGCCGGGCGGGGAGCTCGTCGAGCAGCTCGGCCCGCCCGAACAGAAGTTCCAGCCGGCCCAGGGCGCGGCCGCGGACGTACACCTCGACGTGCTGCCGGTGGTGTTCGGTGATCATGCGTCGGACCGCCTGGGCCTGAATCCGTTCGAGTCGGGGGTCGTCGGCCCAGGAGGACCACCGCCCGGTCATCGCCTCCACCGCCTGCCGCGGCGAGACCGCCGGGGGCACCAGAGCGGTGATGACCAGGAGGTCGGGGTCCCTGGCGTCCAGCGGACCGAAAACGCCGCAGCCGGCCGACGCCGCCTGGACGCCCTCCAGTCCCTGCTGGCTGATGATCTCGGCCAGTACGGCATGCGCCAGATAACCCGCCATGTCCGCGCGGGAATCGGGCAGCCGGTAGCCGACGGCCACGGCCGTCGCGGGAACCTCGGGTTCCGTGCAGGTCGCCCACCGGTCCTCGGTGAGGTCCCGCTCGCGCAGATCGGGTGACGGGGCGAACGAGCGCGCCGGTATGCCGCCGAAATACCGCTCGGCCAGGGCCAGCAGCTCCTCGGGGTCGTGGTCACCGACCACGGTCAGCACCGCGTTGCCCGGAGCGTAATGGGCCTCGAAGAACTCCTCGCACTCAGCGACCGTCGCCGTGCGGAGCTGCTCCAGACGGCCGTATCCGTCATGGGCGTTGGCGAAGTTCTCGAAGACCACACCGGGCAGCAGCGGCCAGGGGAACCCTCCGTACGGCCGGGCTTCCACCGCCTCGTGGATCTCCACCTCGATGCCGTCCAGCTGACCGGCCAGCGACTGCTCGGTGAACCGGGGCGCCCGCATCCGATCGGCCTCGCTGAACAGCGCCTGTTCCAGGGCCGCGGCCGGGACCACCTGGTGGTAGTCGGTGTAGTCCTGGTGGGTGGTGCCGTTCGCCTGGCCGCCCAGCGAGTGGATGTGGTCGTAGAAACGACCCTCGGGAAGGCTCGCGCTGCCCCGGAACATCAAGTGCTCGAAGAGATGGGCGAACCCTTCCCGATCGGGCCGCTCCGACCGGTAGCCCACCCCGTAGTGGACGCAGACCGCTGTGCGCGACGCGCCTGGCTGCCGCTCGACGACGACCCGCAGACCGTTGCCGAGGGTTGCCCTACTGACCTTGTGCTTCATCCTTGGAGTCCTCGGAATCCTCGTTCTGCGGGAGGTCGACGAGAAACCTCAGGAAGTCGCAGTAGTGGTCGAAGCCGCGGTCGAAGTCGTCGACGTAGGCGGCGATGTCATGGACGTGGAGCAGGATGCGCAGCGCCGCCATCGATTTCCACTCCTGTCCCAGCTCGCGGCCGTACCCCTCGAACAGCGCGCTGGTGAGGGCCTGCCACGATTCCTTGTCGCCGCCCAACTGCCACTGCAACTCGACCAGCTCGCCGACGACCCAGCCGAGATCGAAGTACCACGGCGCCGCGCACGCGTCCTCGCCGACGAGCAGGTCGGAGCGTCCGGAGCCGGGTTCGACGACGAACGCCCCGAGACCGGCCGCGCCGTGCGCCAGCACCACCCCGGGGTCGGCGACCGTCAGGCGGCACCAGGCGACCACCTGTTTCCAACGCTCCTCGCCAAGGCTCCGGCGCAACTGTCCCAAGATCCGCTTGCACGACACCCGCCATACGTGCGGATCACTGCTTGCCGCTCTCGACGTGCACCCTCGCGTCGCGATGCAGATCCTCCGACACAGCAAGATCGCCGTGACGATGGAGATCTACACGCACATCCCGTCCGAGGCCACACGCAAAGCTCTGCGGAAGCTGGGCAAGCACCTGGACGGGCAAGATCAGACGTAGTTGCTGTACTTCGCTGCTGGACGACGCCAAAGAGCCCCTACCGGATTCCCCCGGTAGGGGCTCTGAGCTGTTGTGGACCTGTGGGGATTTGAACCCCAGACCCCCTCGATGCGAACGAGGTGCGCTACCAGACTGCGCCACAGGCCCTTGCAACGAGTGAAACCTTAGCACCCCCATCGGGGTGCTTGGAAATCCGTTCCCTCGCTGGTCACGGAAGCCGAGCGGAGCCCGGCCGGACGTGCGCGGGCTCACTCGTTGGCGGCGCGCGGCCGGTCCTCGTCCTCATATTGGTCGAAGAGCGGAGTGCGGCCGCGGTCACGCATGCGGCGGGGCGGCCCGGTCCGCTGACGCGGCGGCGAGTCCGCGGCCGGCGTCGGTTCCGGGGTCGGCTCCGCGGTCGACGATCGGGCCGAGCTCCAGGTCTCCGGGTCGCTGAAGTCCACGCCGCTCGTCGCGCGCGGGGCGACGGGCGCGGTCACGTACGTCGGCAGCGGGACCGGGACGGGGTCCCAGCTGTCGCCGCGCGCCGGGCCGCGTTCGCGCTGCTGGTCGACCCACTCCGCATGGTCCGTCTGCTCGACCAGCGCGCGGCGGCCCGCCTCCTGGGGCGAGAGCGCGGCGGCGGGTTCGGGCTCGGGGCGCGCCTCGGGCTCCTCGTCCGGCTCGGCGGCGGACGCCGCGGGGGCCTGGTGCCGGCGGGGACGGTTCTCGCGCAGCCGCTGCGCCGCGGCCTCGGCCCGGCGCCGGTCCATGGTGAACTCGAAGCGCCGTCGCTCCTGGCTGCGCAGATGCACGATGTACACGCTGAGCAGCACCGCCGGGCCGGCCGGGGCCCACAGGAAACCGAGCCCGCCGACCGCGGCGACGATCGCGCCCAGCGTGAAGGCGAAGAAGAGGACAACGGTCGTACGTCTGCGGCGGGCCAGGACCTTGGTGCGCCGCGCGCGCTCGGCCGCGGCACCGTTCGGCCGCGGGCGCGGGGCCGGGGGCCGCACCTGTGACGGTACGGCCGGGGCTGCGGGCGCCTGCCGGGCCGGGACATCCATCCGGGCTTCCGTACGTGCCGGGGGCGCGGCGAAGGCCCGGACGTCCACGGAACTCAAACGGTCCGTGGCCGCGTCCGGGTCCCCGTCGGGCCCCGCCTCCTCGGCGGTGCGCTCCCGCAGCTCCCTGGCGTACCGGCGCTCCATCGCCCCGCGTCCGGACAGTAGCCGGATGGCGGTGGAGAAGCGTTCCGTCGGACGGGCTTCATTGAGCTCGTCCTGCCTGCGGAGCCACATCGGCACCAAGTAGGCGGCCCAGGCCCCGACGATGACTGCGTAGATGAGGCCGCTGCTGCTCACGCTTCACACCGTAGAGGGGTTCGCCTGAGGGCATCCGCCAATTGGCCCGGTGTGTCGCACGATCTGGCTGATATCACGGACTTTTTTTGTGATTGTTCAGATCAATCGTGGCCAGCAGCGATCAGTTTCGAACACTTATTTTATTTCCCGTGACGTTCCGGGTCGTGCCTGGTGCCAGCGGTGGAGCAGTCCTTCCGGGACCTCTTCGGCCGTGAGCGCGAAGACCAGATGGTCCCGCCACCCACCGTCGATGTGGAGATAACCGGGGCGCAGTCCCTCTTCGCGGAATCCGAGTTTCTCCACGACCCGGAGGCTGGGGCCGTTCTCCGGGCGAATGCAGACCTCGATGCGGTGCAGTCCGACCGTACGGAAGCAGTGGTCGACGGCGAGGGCGACGGCCGTCGGCATGACGCCGCGGCCCGCGACCTGCCGGTCCACCCAGTAGCCGACATGGCCCGAGCACATCGAGCCCCAGGTGATCCCGGCGACCGTCAGCTGGCCGACGAGCTGCCCCTGGTACTCAATGACGAAGGGCAGCATCCGCCCCGCGCCGGCCTCGGCGCGCAGATGGCGGACCATCTGGCGGTAGGTGGGGCGCTGGGCGTGGGGCCCGCCGGGGGCGGGCGGCGGAATCGTCGCTTCCCACGGCCGCAGCCAGTCGCGGTTGCGCCGGTTGACCTCGCGCCAGGACCGCTGGTCGCGCAGCTTTATCGGGCGGAGGGCGATATCGCCGTCCACCAGGATCACCGGCCAGGACGGGGCGTTCAGCTTGGGCTCCCGGCGGTTCTGGGGTGGTCGCCGCCGCGGATCTGGTCCACGGCATGGATGAGGAGCGGCTCCAGTACGGCCAGTCCGTCGCGCACTCCGCCGGTGGAGCCGGGGAGGTTGACGATCAGGGTCCCTCCCGCGACACCGGCGAGGCCGCGGGACAGCGCCGCGGTGGGCACCTTCTCTCGACCGTACGCGCGGATCGCCTCGGGGATGCCGGGGATCTCGTGGTCGAGGACCCGGCGGGTGGCCTCGGGAGTGCGGTCGGTGGGCGAGATGCCGGTGCCGCCGGTGGTGAGGATGACGTCGTAGCCGGCGGCCACCCCGTCCCGCAGGGCCCGCTCGACCGGGTCACCGTCGGGGACGACCTGGGGGCCGTCGATGGCGAAGCCCAACTTCGTCAGCCCCTCGGCGAGGAGCGGGCCGCCCTTGTCCTCGTACACACCGGCCGCGGCGCGGTTGGAGGCGGTGACGACCAGCGCGCTGTACGGCGCGAGCAACGCCCCGCCCGTCGCGGCATCCGATACGTCGGCGCCGGGCCGGTGGCTGTGGCTGTAGACCTCTCCGCCACGCGGGCTCATGAGCGGCTCCAGTCGCCGGACTTGCCGCCCGTCTTCTCCTCGACCCGCACGTCGGTGATCACCGCGCCCTTGTCGACGGCCTTGACCATGTCGATGATGGTCAGCGCGGCGACCGAGACCGCGGTCAGGGCCTCCATCTCGACACCCGTACGGTCGGTGGTCCTCACCGTGGCGGTGATCTCCACCGCGTCATCGGCGACCGACAGATCCAGCGTCACGCCGGAGACCGCCAGCGGGTGACAGAGCGGGATGAGATCGGGGGTGCGCTTGGCGCCCATGATCCCCGCGATGCGGGCCGTGGCCAGGGCGTCGCCCTTGGGAACGCCCTCGCCCCGCAGCAGCTCCACCACCCGCGGTGAGACCAGCACCCGGCCACTGGCGCTGGCGGTGCGTGCGGTGACGTCCTTTCCGGAGACGTCGACCATACGGGCCGCCCCCGCCTCGTCGATGTGCGTCAGCCTGCCTTGCGTACTCATCTGGTGCTGCGCTCCCGGTCAGGGCCCGGCGGGGCCTGTGTGGGCAGACACGGTACCGCCACCGTAAGCAGGTCAGCCGATGAGGACCACTTCCACCTCCGCGCCCGGCTCCACCGAGGTGTCCGTCTCCGGGACGACGATCAGGCAGTCGGCATGTGCGAGGGCCGCGATCAGATGGGAGCCGGAGCCGCCGACCGGGGAGACGGTGCCCGACGCGCGGTCGTACGCACCCCGCAGGTACTGCCGCTTGCCGGAGGGCGACGACAGGGTCCTGTCGGCCTTCAGGACGGCGCGGACCTTCGGCCTGTGGACGTCCTTCAGGCCCATCAGGGCCCGGATCGCGGGATGTACGAACAGCTCGAAGGAGACGTACGACGAGACGGGATTGCCCGGGAGCGCCAGCAGCGGGGTGTGCTCGGGGCCGATCGAGCCGAAGCCCTGCGGCTTGCCGGGCTGCATCGCGAGCTTGCGGAAGTCGATCCCGCTGCCGGGCACGTCCGCGTCGCCCACCGACGAGAGGGCTTCCTTGACCACGTCGTACGCACCGACGCTCACCCCGCCCGTCGTGACCAGCAGATCGGCGCGGATCAGCTGGTCCTCGATGGTCGCGCGCAGCGTCTCCGCGTCGTCGGTGACCGCGCCCACCCGGTAGGAGAGGGCGCCCGCGTCGCGCGCGGCGGCGCACAGCGCGAAGCTGTTGGAGTCGTAGATCTGGCCTTCGCCCAACTCCTCGCCGGGCTGGACCAGTTCGTTGCCGGTGGAGAGCACGACGACGCGCGGACGGGGCCGTACGCGCACGGTGGCGCGGCCGATCGCGGCGAGCAGGCCGATCTGTGGCGGGCCGAGGACCGTGCCCGCCTCCAGAGCCAGATCGCCCGCCTGGACATCGCTGCCACGCGCGCGGACATGGGCCCTGGCCTCGGCGGGGCGGTGGACGCGGACCTCGCCACTCGCGCCCTCGGGGGCCTCGCCGGCCGGGCGCATGGCCGTCGCCGCTCCCCCGCCCGTGCCGCCGTCGGTCCACTCGACCGGGACGACGGCCTCGGCGCCGGGCGGCAGCGGGGCGCCGGTCATGATGCGCGCGGCCTGGCCCGGCCCGACGGTGGGCTGTCCCCCGCTGCCGGCCGCCACATCGCCGATGACCGTGAGGACCGCGGGGAACTCCTCGGTGGCTCCGGCGACATCGGCCGTACGGACCGCGTAACCGTCCATGGAACTGTTGTCGAAGGGCGGCAGGGCGACGGACACCGTGACGTCCTCGACGAGAACACAGCCCTGGGCGTCCGGCAGTTGCAGCTCGATCGGGTCCAGCGGGCGGATCGCCCCGAGGATGTCCTCCAGATGGTCGTCCACCGACCAGATCGTGCTGCTCACGTGCTACATCTCCTCGTTCACATAACTGCGAAGCCAGGTCCGGAACTCCGGGCCCAGGTCTTCACGTTCGCATGCGAGTCTGACAATCGCCCGCAGGTAGTCACCTCGGTCGCCGGTGTCATAGCGGCGGCCCTTGAAGATCACGCCGTGCACCGGGCCGCCCGCCTTCTCGTCCTCGGCGAGCTTCTGGAGAGCGTCGGTGAGCTGGATCTCGTTGCCGCGGCCCGGCTCGGTCTTCCGCAGTATCTCGAAGACCGCGGGGTCGAGGACATAGCGGCCGATGATGGCGAGATTGCTCGGCGCCTCGGACGGGTCGGGCTTCTCGACCAGGTTGGTCACCCGGACCACGTCCGACTCGCCGGTGGCCTCGACGGCCGCGCAGCCGTACAGATGGATCTGCGAGGGGTCGACCTCCATCAGGGCGATCACGCTGCCGCCCTCCCGCTCCTGGATCTCGACCATGCGGGCGAGCAGCGGGTCGCGCGGGTCGATCAGGTCGTCGCCGAGGAGGACCGCGAAGGGCTGGTCACCGACGTGCGGGGCGGCGCACAGCACGGCGTGGCCGAGCCCGCGCGGATCGCCCTGGCGCACATAGTGCATGGTGGCGAGGTCGCTCGACTCCTGGACCTTCGCGAGACGCTGGGCGTCGCCCTTGCGGGTGAGCGCGCTCTCCAGCTCGTAATTGCGGTCGAAGTGGTCCTCGAGGGGACGCTTGTTGCGGCCGGTGATCATGAGCACGTCGGAGAGACCGGCCGAGACCGCCTCCTCGACGACGTACTGGATCGCGGGCTTGTCGACGACAGGCAGCATCTCTTTGGGAGTGGCCTTTGTGGCAGGCAGGAACCGGGTGCCCAGACCTGCGGCGGGGATGACAGCCTTGCTGATCCTGGGGTGCGACTGAGTCATGCGCCGCAGACTAGCCGGTGACTATGGGCTGAAGATGAGCCTCCGGTTAACTTCCGTCTCATAAAGACGCATACGAGAGGTTTACGAAAGCGCAATGAGCGATGACTTGTCCGCAAAGAATGCGGTACGGCGTGAACTCCTCGACGCCCGGAGCCTACTGTCCCCCGAGGACGTCCAGCAGGCAGCCGCAGTTCTTGCGCGACAGGCCCTGGATCTCCCGGAATTGACCGAAGCGCACATAGTCGCCGCATATGTCTCCGTGGGGCGCGAGCCCGGGACGCGCACGCTGCTCGACGCGCTGCACACGCGGGGCGTACGCGTCCTGTTGCCGGTCCTGAGGGCGGACAACGATCTGGACTGGGGTGTGTACCGGGGCCCGGAGCATCTGGTGCGCGCCGGCCGCGGGCTGCTGGAGCCGGACGGCGAGCGGCTCGGCGTGGACGCCGTGGTGGAGGCCGATGCCGTACTCCTTCCCGGGCTCGCCGTGGACGGTCGCGGTATGCGGCTCGGCCGCGGCGGCGGCTCGTACGACCGGGTCCTCGCCCGGCTCGCGGCGGCCGGCGCCGACCCCGCGCTGGTGGTCCTGCTGTACGCGAACGAGGTGGTCGCACGGGTCCCGGAGGAACCGCACGACCACCCCGTACACGCGGTGATCACACCCACGGCCGTCAGGCGCTTCACCGGCTGATCCGGAAGACAGGCCCTACGGCGTGAGCTTGAGAGTGTCGGTGGCCTTCGCCTTCACGGCCTGATCGCTGTAGGCCCAGTCGAGCAGCTCGCCGTTGGCCCACTTGTCGGTCTGATCGACGTAGTGCGCGCTGTACGCGTGCCCCGACGCACCCGTCAGGCTGATCCAGCGGGACTTGTCCCAGTCGCCGACATTGACGACCATCCGCATCGACGGCACCCAGATGACGCCGTAGCCGCCTGCCGCGTTCCAGCCGGTGGCATTGACGGCCGCCTCGCCGCCGCCCAGGTTCCACGGGCCGCGGTTCAGTACGAACTGCAGGAAGCCGGGACCCTCGGTGCCGAGCGTCTGGTTCTTCAGTGTCAGCCGGTGCAGCCGGCCCCAGCTCCAGCTGGAGGCGTCCTTGCCGAGCTTGGCGGTCAGCTCCCAGCGGGCGTCGTCCATGGCCCGGGCGAGCAGCTGGTCGCGCGTGGCGGTCGCGGGCTCCGTACGGCTGGCCGGGGACCGCCACCACGCGTTGTCCTCGTCCTTGATGATGTTGCGGACCACCTCGTACCAGCGGTCGCCGCCGTCCGGCTGCGCGGACTCGGTGTCCCGCTCGCCGCACTCCCGCACCCGCTCGCTGAGCTCGTCGTCCGGGGCCGAGCTGTCGGCCGGGCGGACGTTGAGGCACTCGCCCTCGACCCGCAGCTCCTTGGGCAGCTTGTTGCCGAAGGAGAGCTTGAGGACATTGCGCCAGACCGCGTTGAAGTACGCGGCGGCACCGGAGTCCGGCTCCTGCGAGTAGTCCCAGCCCTCCAACAGCTTCTGAGCCTCGCGGACATAGGGGTCCGAGATGTCGATCTTCAGCAGATAGGGAGTCAGCAGCTTGGCGATCTCGCTGGTGTTGTCCATCTGCATGGTGCGCATGTCTTCGGTGGAGATCTTGCCGCCGCCCTGGATCTTCAACTCGATGAGGTCGTTGATCCGCTGGCTGCGGGCGCCGTAGCCGTAGTCCTTGGTGAGCAGATACGGGTACTTCTTCGCATCGATGACCGACTGGTTGGCGGTGACGATGTAGCCGCGGCCGGGGTCGTACTCGTAGGGCAGCTCATCGAAGGGGATGGTGCCCTTCCACTTGTACCTCGGGTCCCAGCCGGGCGCGGGCGTCGTGCCGTCGCCCTCGGCGCGGACCGGAATCGTGCCGGGGGCCTGGTAGCCGATGTGGCCCTTGGAGTCGGCGTAGATGAGGTTCTGCGAGGGAACCTCGAAGTTCTTGGCGGCCGCGCGGAAGGTCTTGAAGTCCTTGGCGCGGTCGAGCCCGAAGACCGCGTCCATCGACTTGCCGGGCCGCAGGGCCGTCCACTGAAGTGCGACGGCGTATCCGGCGCCGCGGTCCGGCGCGGTCGAGACGGGGGCCTTCTCGCCGACCTTCTCCAGCTCGGTGCTGCGGTCGGAGACCAGCGGGCCGTGGCCGGTGGAGCGGACCTTGATCGTCTTGTCTTGTCCGCCCGCGACCTTGATGACCTCCGTGCGGATCTTCAGCTCCTTCTCCTCGCCACCCACCTGGTAGCTGTTGCCGCTGAGCTTCTCCAGGTAGAGGTCGGTGACATCCGCACCGAGGTTGGTGAAGCCCCAGGCGATGTCCTGGTTGTGACCGATGATCACGCCGGGCATGCCGGAGAAGGTGTAGCCGGCGGTGTCGTACTGGCAGGAGGCCGTGACCTTCCGGCAGTGCAGACCCATCTGGTACCAGAGGGAGGGCAGCGACGGCGCGAGATGGGGGTCGTTGGCCAGCATCGGCTTGCCGGTCGTCGTGTACGTGCCGGAGACGACCCAGGAGTTGGAGCCGATGCCGCTGCCGCTGGGACCCAGCAGCGCCGGGATGGTGTCGAGGGTCCTGGAGAGCGCGGCGAGCTGGGAGTTGAGTCCCTGCGCGGCGCCCGCCGGGCTGTTCCCGCCACTGCCGCTGCTGCTGCCGCTGCCGTCGGACAGGTCGGACGGCTTAGCGTCCGGGTCGAACTTGCCGGTCACGGGGTCGATACCGCCCGCGTCGACGATCGGCTTGTTCCGGTCGTACGGATACGAGGGGTACAGCTCCTTGATCTGCTTCTCGGTGAGCCTGCTGGTCAGCAGCGAGCGGTCGATCTCGTCCTGCATGTTGCCGCGCAGGTCCCAGGCCATCGCCTTGAGCCAGGCCACCGAGTCGACCGGCGTCCACGGCTCGGGCTTGTAGTCGTTGGTGAAGGAGAGGGCCGCGTACTCGACGGAAAGTTCCTTGCCCTCGCGGCCCTTGAGGTAGGCGTTGACACCGGCCGCGTACGCCTGGAGGTACTTCTTCGTCTCGGGCGTGAGGAGGGTGTCGTACTCCTGCTGCGCCACCTGGCGCCAGCCGAGGGTACGCAGGAAGGCGTCCGTCTCGACCTGTCCGGAGCCGAACATCTCGGAGAGCCGGCCGGCCGTCATATGGCGGCGGACGTCCATCTCCCAGAAGCGGTCCTGGGCCTGGACGAACCCCTGGGCGCGGAACAGGTCTTCGTCGCTGTCCGCGTAGATCTGCGGGATGCCATAGCTGTCGCGTCTGACCTCGACCGTGCCGGAGAGGCCGTCGACTTTGATTGTTCCGGTGGTCTGCGGGAACGAGGCGCGCACGGTACTGATGCTCCAGTACGTCGCATATCCGACACCCGCGACAAGCGCCAGCACCAGGACGATCACGAGCAGGCGGGCGCGTCGCCCCTTCTTCTTCTTGGGGGAAGAGGCGGTTGTGTTGGCGGGCATCGCTGTCCTTCGAGGCGCAGGCTGGTCCTGGAGTGCTGGAGCAACCATAGGCGCAGCACTCCACCCGTCCGGACGCGGTATCCGTAAGGCAGCAGCCGGACCCCCGGCTCGCACAGGTGATCGACCACATCAAGGAAACGTTAAAGATTAGGTAAGGTAACGAAGTGTTGCCCCGCCGGAGCGACGATCCGGCGCTGAGGCGCGAGGGGAAGGATCGGCCACTGACTGTCCACCAGCTCAACGAACTCCTGCTCATCTGCTCGCTCGTTCTGCTCATCGCCGTCGCGGCGGTACGCATCTCGTCCCGCAGTGGGCTCCCAAGCCTGCTGCTGTATCTCGGGATCGGGATCGCCATCGGGCAGGACGGCATCCTCGGCGTCACCTTCGATGACGCCGAATTGACGCAGGTGATCGGCTATGCCGCACTTGTGGTGATCCTGGCCGAGGGCGGCCTGGGCACCAAGTGGAAGGAGATCAAACCCGCGTTGCCCGCGGCGGTCGTGCTGTCGACCGTCGGTATCGCGGTGAGCGTGGGCATCACGGCCGCGGGAGCGCACTATCTCGTCGGGCTCGAGTGGCGGCAGGCGCTCATCATCGGCGCGGTGGTGTCGTCGACGGACGCCGCGGCGGTCTTCTCGGTACTGCGCAAGGTGCCGCTGCCGTCCCGGGTGACCGGTGTGCTGGAGGCCGAGTCCGGCTTCAACGACGCCCCGGTGGTGATCCTGGTGGTGGCCTTCTCGGCGGCGGGTCCGGTCGACGACTGGTACGTACTGATCGGGAAGATCGCGCTGGAGCTGCTGATCGGCGCGAGCATCGGACTCGCGGCGGGCTGGCTGGGCGCCTTCGGCCTGCGGCGTGTGGCGCTGCCCGCGTCCGGTCTGTACCCGATCGCGGTGATGGCGATCGCGGTGGTGGCGTACGCGGCCGGCGCCATGGCGCACGGCAGTGGCTTCCTCGCCGTCTATCTCGCCTCGATGGTCCTGGGCAACTCAAGGCTGCCGCACGCACCGGCGAACCGCGGCTTCGCGGAGGGCCTCGGCTGGATCGCCCAGATCGGCATGTTCGTCCTGCTCGGTCTGCTGGTGACCCCGCACGAGCTGGTCGACGACTTCTGGCCGGCGGTGATCGTGGGTCTGGTGCTGACCATGGTGGCGCGGCCGCTGGAGGTCTTCGTCAGCCTGCTGCCCTTCCGTATCCCCTGGCAGGAACAGGTGCTGATGTCGTGGGCGGGGCTGCGCGGCGCCGTGCCGATTATTCTCGCCACCATCCCCTTGGTCTCCGAGATCGAGGGCAGCGACCGGGTCTTCAACATCGTCTTCGTACTCGTCGTCGTCTACACCCTGGTCCAGGGGCCGACGCTGCCGTGGCTGGCGAAAGCACTGCGCCTGGGCGGTTCCCCCGAGGCCTCCGACCTGGGGATCGAGTCGGCGCCGCTGGAGCGGCTGCGCGGGCATCTGCTGTCGGTGGCGATCCCCGACGGGTCGAGGATGCACGGCGTGGAGGTCGCGGAGCTGCGGCTGCCGGCGGGGGCCGCGGTCACCCTTGTCGTACGGGACGGGACGAGCTTCGTACCACTGCCGACGACCGTGCTGCGGCGGGGCGACGAGCTCCTGGTGGTGGCGACGGATCCGGTGCGGGACGCTGCGGAGCGGCGGCTGCGGGCGGTCGGACAGGGCGGAAAGCTGGCGGACTGGCTGGGGACGGGCGGGAACGGGACAGGCGGGCCGGGCGGAAACACCGAAAGAAGATCCGGTTAATCACAGGCGGATCTCGGAGAGTGTGGGCTATTTCCCAGGCACAACGTGGGAAATTCCCTGTACCATGAAGGCACACTGATCGACCAACTCTGCCTGACGCAGAGCTGGCGCGACCGTATGGCGGCCGCGGAGCCCTCGCAGTGGGCCCCGGTATCTACCGCAGATCCGCGCAAGAGGACAGCTCTCGGCAGCTTCCGTGCGTCTCGTACCACAAGTACGACGCGTACCAGGGAAGTGCTACCAGGCGGCAGAAAGGCACGGACCGTGGCATCCACGGTCAAGAACCGTCCTGGATACGGGCAGCTGCTGCGCACCCCCGGCGCCTGGACATTCCTGCTCCCCGGCTTCCTGGCACGGCAGCCCTTCGCGATGCTGACCATCGGCATCGTGCTGCTCGTGCAGAGCACCACCGGTTCGTACGGCAGCGCCGGCGCCGTCGCCGCGTTCACCGGCGTCTCCATGGCGCTCTTCGCTCCGCAGAGCGGCAAGCTCGCCGACCGTTTCGGGCAGCGGGCCGTACTGCTCCCCGGCGTGCTGGTGCACGTCGCTTCCGTATCCGCGCTGACCGCGCTCGCGCTGGCGAACGCGCCCCTGTGGGCGCTCTTCGTCGCCGCCGTGCCCACGGGTGCTTCCGTACCGCAGATCGGTCCGATGGTGCGCGCCCGCTGGGCCGCCAAGCTCGAGGGCTCACAACTGATGTCCACGGCGGCCGCCTTCGAGTCGGTGACGGACGAGTTCACCTTCGTCGTCGGACCGGTGCTCGCCACCGCGCTCTGCACCGGCGTGCACCCGGCGGCCGGACTGATCGCGGAGGCGACGCTGACGCTCGCCGGCGGTCTGTTCTTCGCGGCCCAGAGCCGTACGCAGCCGGCGGTCCGCCCCGCTGCGAGCGCCGACCGGCCGCACGTCTCCGCGCTGTCCATCCCCGGTGTACGGGTGCTGGCCGTGGCCTTCCTCGGCATCGGCTCGGTCTTCGGTGGAATGCAGGTCTCGCTGACCGCCTTCGCCGAGGAGATCGGCAACCCGGGCGCCAACGGACTGCTGTACGGCATCTTCGCGGCCGGCAACATGCTGGCCGGCATCGCCTGCGGTGCCATCGCCTGGAAGAGCGGGCCGCGCCGGCGGCTGGTGCTCGGCTACGCCGGGCTGACGCTGGCGGCCTCCGCGCTGTGGGCCGTGCACTCCGTGGCGTTGCTCGCGGGGCTCGGACTGCTGGTCGGCCTCTGCATCGCGCCTGCGCTGATCGGCGGCTACACACTGGTCGAGTCGCTGGTGCCGGCTTCGGCCCGTACCGAGGCCTTCACCTGGCTGACGGGCGCCGTGGCGCTGGGCCAGGCGGCGGCCGTGACGGTGGCCGGACGGCTGGCCGACGAATCCGGTGCGAGCGCCGGATTCGTGGTGCCCCTGGTGGGCACCGTGCTGGCGCTTGTCACCCTGATTTCGCTGCGCTCTCGGCTGTCGCCGAGGGCCGGCGGACGGATCGCGGCACGTGGGATGGGTCACCGCGTGCCTGTGGCGGTGGACTGATCCAGCGGAATACGTCACTATGGACCGTCGTTAGCACTCATTGAGTGAGAGTGCCAGGAGGAAGACAAGTGCCGACCTACCAGTACCAGTGCACCGAATGCGGCGAGGGCCTCGAGGCGGTGCAGAAGTTCACCGATGACGCTCTGACCGTGTGCCCCAGCTGTGATGGACGCCTGAAGAAGGTGTTCTCAGCGGTCGGCATTGTCTTCAAGGGATCCGGCTTCTACCGGAACGACAGCCGTGGCTCGTCGTCGAGCAGCTCGCCCGCTTCGGCGGGCTCGGCGGGCTCGTCCACGGGCACGAAGTCGTCGGAGTCCAAGCCCGCGGCTTCCACGTCGTCGAGCAGCGGCGGCTCCGGTTCCAGCAGCAGCTCGTCCTCGAGCTCGTCCAGCTCTGGCTCCAGCTCCAGCTCCAGCGGCAGTTCCGCCGCCTGACGCCCGCTTTCCGGGACCCTGCCGTTGCGTACGGCGGGGTTCTTGGCGTTTTCCCGTACGGATACTGTGATCGCCATGGCGACCAACGCGAACGCAGGGACCGGTGCCACCGCAGAGATCGGTGTCATCGGCGGCTCGGGGTTCTACTCGTTCCTGGAGGCCGTGACGGAGGTCCAGGTGGACACTCCGTACGGCAGCCCGAGCGACTCCTTGTTCCTCGGCGAGATCGCGGGACGGAAGGTGGCCTTCCTGCCCCGGCACGGACGTGGCCACCATCTTCCCCCGAACCGCATCAACTACCGCGCCAATCTGTGGGCGCTGCGCTCGGTGGGCGTACGACAGGTGCTGGGGCCGTGCGCGGTGGGCGGGCTGCGGCCGGAGTACGGGCCTGGGACGCTGCTCGTACCGGATCAGTTCGTGGACCGTACGCAGGCGCGCGTGCAGACCTTCTACGACGGGTACCCGCTGCCGGACGGGACCGTGCCGAAGGTCGTGCATGTGTCGACGGCCGACCCGTACTGCCCCGACGGGCGCAAGGCCGCGCTGGCGGCGGCGCGCGGGCGGGACTGGGAGCCGGTGGACGGCGGGGCGCTGGTGGTGGTCGAGGGACCGCGCTTCTCCACCCGGGCGGAGTCGCTGTGGTACCGGGCGATGGGCTGGTCGGTGGTCGGCATGACCGGGCACCCGGAGGCGGTGCTCGCGCGTGAACTGGCGCTCTGCTACACGTCGATGACGCTGGTGACGGACCTGGACGCGGGGGCCGGGACCGGTGAGGGCGTGTCCCACGACGAGGTGTTCAAGGTCTTCGCCGCAAATGTCGACCGGCTGCGGGCGGTGCTCTTCGACGCGGTGGCGGGGCTGCCGGCGAACGGGGCGCGGGAGTGCCTCTGCTCGCATGCGCTGGACGGCGTCGACTCCGGGCTTCAGCTGCCGTAGGCCAAGCAGTAAGGCATGCCACGGGCCAAGCGGTCGGGCAGGCCGTAACACCTCCTGAGGGTGAGGGAGTTGTCCACAAGCCGGGGGCCGTCCACAGGCGTCAGCGGGATGCGTGCGCGGAGTGGATCGTGAGGAGCGGTCGGTCCAGCTCCACTCCTCACGGCAGGCGGTGTATGTCATGTCGCTTCTCCCTCCTCTCCCTCCTCGCCCTTCTTCGCCCGCACCGGAACCTCTGGGTGTGCCGCCCTTCGCTCCCTTGCGGGTGCGCGGTGGGGCGCACCGGCTGCGCCGGGCGATGCTGCGTCGACGGCGTGCGATGGCGGCGGGCCTCGCCATGACGGCGGCGGCGCTTGCCGCTTCGGGTGCGCGTGGGGCGGACGGTGCCGAGGCGCCGGGGGCTCCGCCGCAGCGCGAGCGGCGGCCCGTGGCCGAGATGGTGTCGGCCCCGGTGCGTATCGCGGATGCCGCTACGGTCCGGCTGCTGCGCCCCGGAGACCGGGTGGATGTGATCGCAGCGGCCAACTCCCCTGCGGGGGAAGGGTCTGCGGCCCGGGTGGTGGCATCGGGCGCTCGGGTGGCCGAGGTCCCCGGAATGGGCGATAGCGCTTCGGACAGCGGCGCGCTGGTCGTCCTGACGGTCCCGCGCGCCACCGCGGCGGCGCTGGCGGGCGCGGGGGCGACATCGCGACTGGCGGTGACGGTGTGCTGACGCGGGCTGTCGCTGACCGTACTCACGTGTCGTCACGTCACCACTTCGCATGTGCGGACTGGACAGTGCGGTTACGCGCTGACGTAGGTTTCGGAGCGTTTGACTCCGTGTCCTGCACATGCGACGAGAGGCTCAGTGGTGAGCGAGAAGAAGGTCAGCGTCCTGGAGGGCTTCAAGGCTTTCCTGATGCGCGGCAATGTGATCGACCTGGCCGTCGCGGTGGTCATCGGCGCGGCGTTCACCCAGATCGTGAACGCCGTGGTGAAGGGCGTGATCAACCCGGTGGTCGGCGCGTTCGGGACCAGGGAACTCGACTCCTACAGTTCCTGCATCAAGGGCGACTGCAAGGTGGTGGACGGCGAGGTGGACGGCATCCAGATCATGTGGGGCACGGTCCTCAGCGCCACCCTGACCTTCCTCATCACCGCGACGGTCGTCTACTTCCTGATGGTGCTGCCCATGGCCAAGTACCTGGCCAGGCGTGCGGACCGGGAGGCGGCGAAGGAAGGCGCGAAGGAGGTGGTCGAGCTGACCGAGCTCGAGGTGCTGAAGGAGATCCGCGACGCGGTCGTGGCGCAGCGCGGCTCCGGGCACGACCAGTAGCGAGGGCTCAGACAGCCAGGGCTCAGATGTGGTGCGGCGGCTTCTCGTCGAGGAAGCGCGCAAGATCGGCGGCGCTGTCGCCGCTCGCGAGAGGCCGCTCACCCCACCCACGGTCCGTATCGTCCGAGGACTGCTGGTCCAGCGGATCGTCGAAGTTCAGCTTTGGCTTCGGAGACTGCTGCTGCGGCTGCTCCGCATCACGCGGTCCGGGGGCGGGGGCGGTGCTCATACCTCCAGGGTACGGCGGCGGGAGCCCTGCGTGCTGCGGCACCGGGACCTGGCCCGGTCGGCGGCCCTTCGGGGTGAGCCGCCATCCGGTCCCTGCCGCCCGGTCCGGCGCCTCGTCGGCGAAGTGCCGGACCAGGCGCGTCGAGCAGGGCCCCGGCCCGCGGGGTGCGGGCCGGCGGGCGGCAGCGCGCGTCCTGCCGTGTGGCCGCGCCCGCTCTGCTGTCCTGGGCTCATGACGTCCACACCCGCCGCAGGCCACACGCGGCCGCTGCGCCATATGACCCCCCGCAGTCGCGACGAGGCGAACCGCGCCGCGACGCCGCTGGAGCTCTTCTTCGACCTGTGCTTCGTCGTCGCGGTCGCCCAGGCCGGACTTCAGCTCGTGCACGCGCTCGCCGAGGGCCACCCGGGCACTGGTGTCGTCGGATACTTGTACGTCTTCTTCGGCGCGTGGTGGGCCTGGATGAACTTCACGTGGTTCGCCTCGGCGTACGACTGCGACGACGTGCCGTACCGGATCGCGACCTTCGTCCAGATCTCCGGAGTGCTCGTCTACGCGGCCGGAGTGCCGCGCGCCTTCAACGACAACGACTGGACCATCGCTGTCATCGGCTATCTGATCATGCGGGTCGCCCTGACGACCCAGTGGCTGCGGGCGGCTTTCGCGGAGACGGGACCGGGCCGGAGGACCGCGCTGGAGTACGCCGCGGGCCTGGTCATCTGCCAGGCGGGCTGGGTGGGTCTGCTGTTCGTGCCCGACGGTGCCAAACGGTGGCTGTTCCTGGTCCTGGCCGCCGCCGAGTTGCTGATCCCGCTCGTCGCCGAGCGGAATCAGCAGACCCCCTGGCACGCGCACCACATCGTCGAGCGCTACGGCCTGTTCACTCTGATCGTGCTGGGCGAGACGATGGCGGCCAGTACCGTCGCCGTACAGTCCGCGCTCGACGAGAACGAGGCCCTGGGTGAACTGCTGCCCATCGCGGCCGGCGGGCTGCTGATCGTCTTCGCCGCGTGGTGGATCTACTTCGCCGTGCCCGCGCACGAACGGCTCATCTCCAACCGGCAGGCCATTCCCTGGGGTTACGGTCACATCCTGATCTTCGGATCGGCCGCGGCCATCGGCGCGGGCATCGAGGTGGCGGTCGAGCACGCGGTGGGCGAGGCGCACATCTCCGCGTTCGCGGCGAATGCGTCCGTCACCGTCCCGGCCGCGCTCTTCCTGCTGACCGTCTGGCTGCTGCACGCGCGCCACTTCAAACGCGGCAGGGCTCAGCAACTCACCCTGCCCGTCTCGGCGCTGGCGATCCTCGCGTGCACGTTCGCAGGCGGCTGGGCGGTCCTGGCCGCCGGTCTGGTCGCCGCGGCGACGGTCGCGGTCGGCGTCACGCTCGCGAACAGGCCGACAGCACCGGCGTGAGGCCGATCGTCGGGCAGTGGCCCGACGCGTGATACGCAAGGGTCATGGCAGCAGTCGGAGTGAATGACGCGTTGACGGACGTGACCGGCCTCCGGGTGGGCCACGCGCGCGTGCCGGGAGAGCGCGCGCTCAGCGGGACCACCGTCGTCCTCGCACCCGAGGGCGGGGCGATCGCCGCCGTCGATGTAAGGGGCGGGGGCCCCGGCACCAGGGAGACCGACGCCCTCGACCCCCGCAATCTCGTCCAGCGCATCGAGGCGGTCGTGCTGACCGGCGGCAGCGCGTACGGCCTCGACTCCGCCGCCGGCGTGATGGCCTGGCTGGAGGAGCAGGGCCGCGGCGTCCGGGTCGGCCCCGAACCCACGCACGTGGTGCCCGTGGTCCCGGCGGCCTGCATCTTCGATCTGGGACGCGGCGGCGACTGGCGGGCCCGGCCGGACGCGGCGACCGGACGCGCGGCGGTCGAAGCCGCAGCCCGTACGGAAGAGGGCGCACCGGTCGACGAGGGCGGCGTGGGTGCGGGGACCGGCGCTGTCGTCGGGCAGATCAAGGGCGGTATCGGCACGGCGAGTACCGTCCTGGACTCCGGCATCACGGTGGCCGCGCTGGTCGTGGCCAACGCCGCGGGCTCGGCGGTCGATCCACTGACGGGTGCGCTGTACGGGCAGTACATCGCGGGCCGTACGCAACACCCCTCCCCCGCGGTCCACGCCGCCGCCCAGCTCCGCCTCGCCGAGGCCCACGAGAAGAACGGCCCGCCCCCGCTGAACACCACCCTCGCCGTCGTCGCGACCGACGCCGGCCTCACCCGCGCCCAGGCGCAGAAGCTCGCGGGCACGGCGCACGACGGCATCGCGCGGGCCGTACGCCCGGTCCACCTCCTCAACGACGGCGACACCGTCTTCACGCTCGCCACCGGCGTCGTACCGCTCGACGCCGCCAACCCCCTCGCCCTCAACGAGGTGCTCTCGGCCGGCGCGGACACGGTTACCCGGGCGATCATGCGGGCCGTCCTCACGGCCCGGAGCATCGAGGGGCCGGGCGGGGTCTTCCCTTCGTACCGGGACCTGTACGACATCGACTGACGTACAGGACAGCCGAGTTGGCCGGGTGCGCGGGAACTTCCCGCGTACCCCCCTTCGTTTTGCCGAACACAGGACACGTTGTCAGACCCAGGGGCTACGTTTAGCAATCACCAAGTGACTTGCGGCGACGGCCTGGAGACCCACCTTGAACGATCCGTACGAGACAACCGCGACGCAGCTCGAGCGACTCCTGGGTCGGGCACTCAACTCCTTCGATCTGCCCGACGCGACGATCGAGCGGCTCGATTCCGCGCTGGCCCACGCCAGTTCGCTGCACTCCTCGCACCACAGCGCGGCGCTCCACCGCACCACGTACCAGCATGCCTATCTGCTGAGCGACGGCAGCTCGCTCGTCCTGTGGGAGCTGGTGCACAACACCGCGCGCGACGGCGCCGAGCAGCACGAGCTCTACACCGAGGAGTCGGAGGTCCGCCTCGCCGCCTCCCGGCTGCCCGCCGGTTTCCCGGGCTTCGCCGGTTCCTCCGGCACCAACCCCGACGCCGCCCCGGCCGACGAGTTCGACGCCGATCTGGAGCTGCTCACCTCGCTGCTGGCCGCGCCCCCGGCCCCGCTCCCCCGGATGTACGTCCCGGACGACTCCGCGGACCACGCCCGCCGTGTGCTGCGCCGCGCGGAGAATGCCGACGGGCCGGGCGAGGAGACCGCGCGCCTGCTGCGGGCCGCGTTCGCGCACCACATCACGCAGGTCTTCGGCCGCCAGTGCCAGGTGGAGGGGAAGGGCGCGGGCTTCACGCTGTACGAGCACGCGTTCCTGCTGCTCGATGGGACCGAAACGAGTCTGTGGGAGGTCGAGCACACTGCGACACCCGACGGCCGCCATATGTGCGAGGTGTACGCGGCGGAGCACATCGCGCGCGAGGCGATGGAGCTGCGCGCCCAGGTTCGCTGACCGTCCGCGCCTTCCGTCACAGGCGGCGACAGGCACCTTCTGCTCAGTGGTCTCGGCCGCGGCGGGCCCTGCTCGGGCTGCTGCGTACACGATCTTTCCGACGCACCCTACTCAGGCGTATCGCCCTGGTGGAGTGGCATGCGGGCGGTGACCGTGGTGCCCTTCCCCTCCTGTGAGCGGATTCCCAGGTCGCCACCGTGGTTCGCCACGATCTTCCGCACGATGGTGAGCCCGAGCCCCGTGCCGGGGACGGCGAGGGCGGTCGCATTGGAGGCCCGGAAGAAGCGCGTGAACAGATCCTTCTGCTCCTCCTCGGGGATGCCGATACCGGTGTCGCTCACGCTGAGCACAGCCTCGCCGTCCTCGGCGGCGGCGCGTACGCTGACCCGGCCGCCCTTCGGGGTGAACTTCACCGCATTGGACAGCAGGTTCATGAGCACGCGGTCGAGCTGCTCGGTGTCGCCCTGCACGAGAAGAGGCTGTGCGGGGCAGTCCGTCTCCAGATCGACCTCCGCAGCGGAGGCAGCGGGACGGATCGCGTCCGTCGTGGATCCCATGAGTCGGCACAGGTCCACCGGCTGCCTGCCGGAGGTGAAGGCGCCGGACTCGATCCTGGAGAGGGTCAGCAGGTCCTCGATCAGGCTCCGCAGCCGGGTGCTGTTGCGGTCCACCACGCTGAGCATGTGGTGCTGCTCCGGGGTGAGCGGTCCGGCGTCCTCGTCCATCAGCAGCTCGACATAGCCGGCGATGCTGGTGAGCGGGGTGCGCAGTTCATGGGAGACGGTGGACAGGAAGTCGCTCTTGGCCCGGTCCAGGGCTCGCAGATCCTCGACCACCCGGGCTTCCTTTTCGTAGAGCCTCGAGTGCTGAAATGCCCGGCCGAGGCCGGATGCGACCGACTGGGCGGCGTCGATCTCGACCGGGCGCCAGACGTCCCCAGGCCGGCAGCGGATGAGGGCGAGGGCACCCATGGCCTCGGAGCCGACCCCGAACGGGGACACCATGACCGCGACCGCGTTCAGCTCCGCGGCGGCGGAGCGGTTCTCGGACGGCATGCCCTCCGTGCCGAACTGGGCAGGGGCGTCGGGCAGCGGCCGGGCATCGACGAGATAGTCGCGGATGTCGTCGATGTGCCAGCTGCCTCCGCGGTCGTAGTACCCGCGGACCACCTCGGCGGGGACGGGCGGGAGCCCGCGCGCCTCCTCCTCGGTGAGGATGCCGCGTTCCGCGTTCCACGCGCGGACCGCGGGGACCAACGGTTTGTCGCCCTCGACGAGCAGGACGATCGCATAGTCCGCCCGCAGCCCCTCGCCCACACCGGAGACCACCTCGTCGAGCACGGCACCGACCTGGAGGCGTTCGCGGATCTTCCTGCCCACCTTCCGCGAGACCGCGGACAGCCGGTCGTGCTCGGCTTCGATGGTGCGCAGCCGGTCGCTCTCGTCGGCGAGGGCGTTGACCGAGTGCGCGACCACGCGGATCTCGGAGGGGCCGCTCTCCCCGACGCGCGCCGAGTGCTCGCCGGCGGCCAGCTCGGCCAGCGTTGCCTGCACGTGCCCCAACGGCCGGGTGAGGGCGCGAGTGGTCCGCACCGCCACGATCAGTGCAGCGGTCACCAATACGACGGTCACGATGCCCGTGGCGAGGATGGTGAACCGGATGTTGAGGTCGGCACGTTCCTGCAAGTCATTGGCCTGGCCTGCCAGGTGTGCGTCCAGGGCTTTGTTGGTGGCCTCGAACCTCAGGAACGAGGAGCTGGTGGTCCGGGCGAACTGGTGGGCCTGCGCGCTGCCCGGCACAGCCTTCTCCTGCTGGGAGGCGGTACGCAGGTAGGCGTCGATCTGGCGCTGCTCGGTCGCCAGATACGGGAGGGTGCCCGGCGTGCTGTGCCCGCGCGCGTCGGCAAGCAGCGCGGGGTAAGCGCGGCGCGCCTTCAGGTATTCCGCGAGCTGAGTGTGATCGCCGCTCAGCAGATAGCCGCGCAGGGAACGTCGTACCTGGTTGATGTCGGTAAGGAGAAGCAGATTGGCGGTCCGTGTCGGCTGCACGTGCTCGGTGAGCTCGTCCACCGTCGCGTCCCCGTACAGACGGGCGGTCATCGCGCCTGCCCCGACCAGGGCGATGAGCCCGACCAGCAGTCCGAAGGCCATCCGGAGCCGCTGCGCCACGGAGACGGTGCGCTGCGCTTTTCCGGTCGCCTCGGGCCTCCCGGTCTCACCTGCCCGCAGGGTCTCCGTGGGCCGTCGGCCCCGGAGAATCTTCACGGGGAACCACACAGCAGCGCGTCGGTGACCAGGGCCGTGCCGTTCATCGCTTGGCCCGGACCAGTATCGCCTGCAGACGACTGGTCAGCTCGCGCGGGCTGAACGGCTTGATGATGTAGTCGTCGGCGCCGGCAGCGAAGCCGGTCTCCACGTCACCCTCCTGGGAGCGGGCGGTCAGCAGGATGACCGGCAGCAACTCCGTCGCGGGCGATGCGCGCAGTTCGCGGCACACATCCAGGCCTGACATCCCAGGCATGCGGATGTCGAGCAGAGCGATGTCCACATGGTTCTCGCGCGCCGCCGCGAGCGCGGACGGACCGTCCTCGACCGCGATCACTTCATGCCCCGCCTGGGTCAGCTTGAAGGTCACCAGGTCGCGGATGTCGACATCGTCGTCGGCCACCAGGACAGTCGCCATCAGTCCTCCTCGGGGCGTCGGGCGAAGGAGTCGACGAGTTGCGCCACGGCGGCCCGCCGAAACGGTTTGGCCAGCATCGCGTCGGCCGCCAGGTCGGTCAGATCCTGCGGATCCAGCACCGAGAAGACGGCGATACGGCAGCCGCTGGTGCGGTCGTCCGCGCGCAGCCGGCGAATAACCTCGCGACCGTCGATGCCTGGGAGCAGGATGTCGACAATCGCCAAATCCGGCGGGTCTGCGAATGCGCGTTCCATGCCGCCCTCGCCAGTCGCGGCCACGTCCACCCGGCAGCCGAGGCCGCGCAGATGCTGACTGAGCAGATTACTGACGTCCTGTTCGTCTTCAACTACGAGGACATGGGGAGCATCCATGGTCATCTCTCAGCCGGATCCGCCAGATGTCGGAAGGGGTCAGGTTCGCGACGGTTACACTGAGTTCACCTTAGGAGCGCTGTGCAATGCCTGCCACTCCAGACCATCTGTGACCGGGACCGCCGTACCTTCGGTGCGGGAGTCGCACCCGCCTGATGCCCGCGGTGATCATGTCGCTCAAGCGCCGGGGCCCGGCCCGGGGAGACATCCCGGGCCGGGCCCCGTATCCGAGTCCTTCGACCGCCTCAGTGCGCGAGCGCCGGCTCCGGCTCCTCCAGAACCTCCGCCCCCTCCACATGCTGCTTCGGCCGCGTCGGCAGCGCGAACATCACCAGGAAGATCACGGCCAGCACCGCCACCACCCACCACAGCGAGTTCTGGAACGCCTCCCCGAACGCCTTCCCCACCGCGCTCGGCGCGATCCGGTCGTCGATCGACCCGAAGAAGACCACCGAGACCAGCCCGAGCCCCAGCGCATTGCCCATCTGCATGGTGGTGTTGATCAGCCCGGACGCCGAGCCGGAGTGCTCGCGCGGCACGTCCGACAGGACCGCGTCCGTCAGCGGCGCCACGATCAGGCCCATCCCGACGCCCATCACCACCAGCGGCAGCGCCATCTGCCAGGAGTGGATCGCCGAGCCGTACCGCCCGGCCTCCCAGATGTAGAGCAGCAGCCCCGCGGCCATGGTCACCGCGCCCGCCTGCAGCACCTTCCGCCCGAAGCGCGGCACCAGCTTCTGTACGGAAAGACCGGCCGCCGCGGACACCGCTATCGAGAACGGGACACCTGTCAGACCCGCCCGCAGCGGGCTCCAGCCGAGGCCGATCTGCATGTACAGCGTCCAGACCAGGAAGAAGATGCCGCACGCTATACCGAAGGTGAGTTGCACGGCGATACCGGCGGCGAAGCTCTTCACCTTGAACAGGGACAGTTCAACCAGCGGGGAGCCGTCCTTGCGGGTCTTCCTCTTCTCGTACGCCACGAACGCGGCGAAGACGAGCAGGCTGCCGGCCATGCACAGGTGGCCCCAGAGCGGCCAGCCCAGCTCACGACCGCGGGTCAGCGGATAGATCAGCATCAGCAGTCCGAGCGTGACGAGCGCGACGCCGACCAGGTCGAGCTTGAGCGCCTTGGGGGCGCGGGACTCGGTGATGTACTTCCGGCCCAGGATCAGCCCGGCGATGCCCACCGGCAGGTTGATCAGGAAGATCGGCCGCCATTCCAGACCGAAGAGGTTCCACTGGGTGAGCAGTGCGCCGAGCAGCGGTCCGGAGACCGCGCCGAGCCCGATGATCGCGCCGAACATGCCGAAGACCTTGCCGCGTTCGTGCGCGGGGAAGGTGACATGGATGATCGACAGCACCTGCGGCACCATCATGGCGGCGGTCGCGCCCTGCAGCAGTCGGGAGGCGACCAGCATCTCCTCGTTCGCGGCGAATCCGCAGAGCGCGGAGGCGAGCGTGAAGCCGGTCATGCCGAGCAGGAAGAGCCGCTTGCGGCCGTAGATGTCACCGAGCCGGCCGCCCGTGATCAGACCGGCGGCGAAGGCGAGCGCGTATCCGGCGGTTATCCACTGGATCGCGCCGAACGAGGCGCCGAGGTCCCGTTCCATGCTCGGGATCGCGATATTGACGATGGTGACGTCGACCAGATCCATGAAGGCCGCGGTCATCACGATGGCGAGTGCGATCCAGCGACGACGGTCTGATGCCGTACCCGGTACGGCGGGCTGTGAACTCATGCGAGGAATCTAGGGTGGATATAGGTCAGGTCATGTCCTAGATGGCGGGCATCCTGATGAACATGACGGACACCCCGGCACGACTCCTGAATCTGCTCTCCCTCCTCCAGACTCCGCGCGAGTGGCCGGGCAGTGAGCTCGCCGAGCGCCTCGAGGTGAGCCCGCGCACGATCCGGCGGGACATCGACCGGCTGCGGGATCTCGGCTACCCGGTCGAGGCGACGAAGGGCGCGGTCGGCGGATACCGCCTGGTCGCGGGCGCCGCGATGCCGCCGCTGCTCCTCGACGACGAGGAGGCTGTGGCGATCGCGGTGGGCCTGCGGGCGGGGGCGGGCCACGCCATCGAAGGCATCGAGGAAGCGTCGGTACGGGCGCTGGCCAAGCTGGAACAGGTGCTGCCGTCGCGGCTGCGGCACCGGGTGACCACGCTCCAGGCGGCGACGATCCCGCTGACGCGGGGCGACGGCGCGACGATCGACCCGCAGACGCTGACGGTGATCGCGGGGGCGGTGACGGGGCGGGAGCGCCTCCGCTTCGGCTACCGCTCCGGGGACGGGACGGAGACGAAGCGGCAGGTCGAGCCGTACCGGCTGGTGTCGACGGGGCGGCGGTGGTACCTCGTGGCGTACGACATCGGGAGGGAGGACTGGCGCACGTTCCGCGTGGACCGGGTGACGGAGCCGTTCGCGACGGGTGCGCGGTTCGCACCGCGGGAGCTGCCGGAGGGTGCGGGGGCGGCGGAGCTGCTGGGCCACTCGCTGTCGCGGCTCCAGTCGGAGCATGACGTCGACGTGACGTTCGAGGCCCCGGTGGCCTTTGTGACGGCGAGGCTGCCGGAGTCGCTGGGCGCGCCGGTGCCGTTGGCCTCCGGCTCGGGCTCCGGCTCCGGCGTGGAGCGATGCCGGCTGCGGGCGCGGTCGGCGGACTCACTGGAGTGGCTGGCGCTCCGACTCGCCCTGGTGGACTGCGAGTTCACGGTCCACGGCCCGAGCCGGCTGGTGGACCACGTCACCGACCTGGGAGCGAGGCTGTCCCGGGCGACGGCGGTTCACTGACGTCCAGGAGCCCCGCTCGCACCCGCGCAGGAAAGGACCCCGACACCGGGGGGGAGGTGCCGAGGTCCGCTTTTGGGGGTGGGGCGAGTACGGGCGCGGGTTACGCCGCCGCGTCGAAGCCCGTGTCGCGCGCCATCCGCTTCAGCTCCAGCAGCGCGTGCTTCTCGATCTGGCGGATCCGCTCACGCGTCAGGCCGTGCTCCTTGCCGACCTCCGTCAGCGTCCGCTCCCGGCCGTCCTCGATGCCGTACCGCATCTTGATGATCGACGCCGTACGGTTGTCGAGCTTCCCGATCAGGTCTTCGAGCTCCTCGCTCCGCAGCAGCGTCATCACCGACTGCTCCGGCGACACCGCCGAGGTGTCCTCCAGCAGGTCACCGAACTGCGTCTCTCCCGCGTCGTCCACCGCCATGTTCAGGCTGACCGGGTCGCGGGCCCAGTCCAGGACGTCAATGACCCGCTCCGGCGTCGAGCCCAGCTCCTTCGCGACCTCCGCGGCCTCCGGGTCCCGGCCGTTCTCCCGGTTGAACTCGCGCTGCACCCGGCGGATGCGCCCGAGCTCCTCCACCAGGTGGACAGGGAGCCGGATGGTGCGGGACTGGTCGGCTATCGAGCGGGTGATCGCCTGGCGGATCCACCATGTCGCGTACGTCGAGAACTTGAAGCCCTTCGCGTAGTCGAACTTCTCGACCGCGCGGACCAGTCCGGCATTGCCTTCCTGGATCAGGTCGAGCAGCGGCAGTCCGCTGCGCGGATAGCGCCGCGCGACGGCCACGACAAGCCGGAGGTTCGAGCGGATGAAGACGTCCTTCGCGCGCTCACCCGCGGCGACCAGCGCCTCGAGCTCCTCGCGCGTGGCACCGCCGGCATCGCTCTCCACCTGTCCGGCGAGGATCTGTCCGGCAAAGACACCGGCTTCGATGGTCTGGGACAGCTCGACCTCCTTGGCGGCGTCGAGCAGCGGCGTACGCGCGATCTCATCGAGGTACATGCCGACCAGGTCGCGGTCGGCGATCTCCCCGCCCACGGCGCGAACGCTGCTTGCCCGGCCGGTCCCACTGGAGGAGGACGTACGACGGGCGACGGCACGGGTTGCCATGCGAGCTCCCTTACTGAGTAGGTCGCGACACCCTTCCGGGTGCCCTGCATCCGATGGAAACAACGACTGGAATCCGGACAGAATTCCCCTGGCACCCATCGATTTTCGTGATCATGCAGTACCCTGTCGCGCCACCAGGGAGGACGAATGCCAGGGGAAGGCACAGAGGTGCAGGTCAGCGTCGGCACCGAGGCCGATCTCGAGGCCCTCACGGAGCGCTACAACCACTACGCGCGCGAGACGGCCGTCACATGTGACACGACTGCCTTCACACCCGAGCAGCGCCGCCCCTGACCGCACTCTCACCCTGAAGACGGTCCGCACCGCCTTTTGGTTGCTCGTGATGTCCGTTCTGCCCTCATTCTCGGGTACGCGACGAGCAGCCCCTTCCGACGGAAGTCCGGCGAGCGCCGGGACGTGGCCCGGCACGAGAAGACGCTGGGCCCCTAAGGGCGTGTCCGGCGGATCAGCCGAACTGCACGGACCGCTTCGCCAGGCCCATCCAGAAGCCGTCGATCACGCTCCGACCGCTCTCGAGCTCGCCCTGAGACGCTCCCAGCGTGACGAAGAGCGGAGCGAAGTGCTCGGTCCGCGGATGAGCCAGCCGGCCGGCCGGGGCCTTGTTCTCGAAGTCCAGCAGCGCGTCCACGTCCGCCGCCGCGAGCGCCCGCCGCCCCCAGTCGTCGAACTCCGCCGACCAGCCGGGAGTCCCCTCGTGCCGCAGCGCCGCCAGGTTGTGGGTGAAGAAGCCGCTGCCGACGATCAGCACGCCCTCGTCCCGCAGCGGCGCGAGCCTGCGGCCGATCTCCAGCAGCCGCTGCGGGTCGAGCGTGGGCATGGAGATCTGGAGTACGGGAACGTCGGCGGCGGGGAACATCTCCACCAGTGGTACGTACGCGCCGTGATCGAGGCCGCGGTCCGGGATGTCCTGGACGGGCGTGCCGGCTCGGCGCAGCAATTTCCGTACGGAGTCGGCGAGTTGCGGAGCCCCGGGAGCCGCGTACGTCACCTGGTAGTAGTGCTCGGGGAAGCCCCAGAAGTCGTACACCAGCGGCGCCGCCTCGGTGGCGCCGAGCGCGAGCGGGGCCTCCTCCCAGTGCGCGGAGACCATCAGGATCGCCGTGGGGCGCGGCAGATCCGCGGACCAGGCGGCGAGCTGGCCGGGCCAGAGGGGGTCGTCGGCGAGCGGCGGGGCGCCGTGGGAGAGATAGAGGGCGGGCATGCGCTCCGCGACAGGGGTGGCATTCATGACAGCTCCAGGCTCCAGCTCATCCTACTTGAACTTTCAAGCTACCATCGACTCTCACTTCATTTAGTTCAATGTTCAAGAATGGGGGTCGTAGAGTGGGATACATGAACACGGCATCCACTGGCGGGGGCGGCCTCCCCGGACCGCGCTGGCTCACCGAGGAAGAACAGCGCGTCTGGCGCGCCTATCTGCACGCCACCACTCTCTTCGAGGACCATCTCGACCGCCAGCTGCAGCGTGACGCCGGAATGCCGCACATCTACTACGGTCTGCTCGTCCAGCTCTCCCAGGCCCCGCGCCGCCGCAAGCGGATGACCGAGCTGGCCATCGACGCCAAGATCACCCGCTCCCGCCTCTCGCACGCCGTCGCCCGGCTGGAGAAGAGCGGCTGGGTGCACCGGGAGGACTGCCCCTCCGACAAGCGCGGGCAGAACGCCGTACTGACGGAGGAGGGTCTCGCAGTCCTGGAGCGGACCGCGCCCGGCCATGTCGAGGCGGTGCGCCAGGCGATGTTCGACCGGCTCAGCCCCGAACAGGTCGGGCAGCTGGGCGAGATCATGAAGACCATGGCCGAGGGACTCCAGCCGCAGGACTCCGGCGCGGACCTGCCCTGGCTGAGGTGATCCGAAGCACCACGCGGAGCACGAGCACCACACGGAGCACGCGAAGGGGCCCCGCCCGGGTTCACCACCCGGGCGGGGCCCCTTCCGCATGACCTCTCAGCCCATGTCGGCGCGTGTCAGTGCGCGACGACGGGGATCTTGACCTCGTCCTCGACACCCTCACCCGAGCCGGAGCCGGAGACGGCCGAACCGGCCCCCGGACGCCCGGTGTTGATGAGCGTGAACGCGATTGCGGCCGCGACCGCCAGGATGCCGACCGCCCACCAGATCGCGGACGAGAAGCCGTGCACCATGGCCTGCATCTCCAGCAGCTTGGGGTTGCCGGCTCCCGCCGCGTGCGAGGCGACGTACGAGGTCGTGGCGGAGGCCGCGATCGTGTTCAGCAGCGCCGTACCGATCGCACCGCCCACCTGCTGCGAGGTGTTGACCATCGCCGAGGCGACACCGGCGTCTTCCGGGTTCACTCCGTGCGTGGCCAGCGACATCGCCGGCATGAACGCCGTACCCATGCCCAGACCCAGCAGCAGCTGCGCCGGCAGGATCAGACCGGCGTACGAGGTGCCGATCTCCAGCTGCGTCAGCAGCAGCATGCCGATCGCGGCGACGACGAAGCCCGGGCCCATCAGCAGCCGTGGCGCGACGCGGGTCATCAGCCGGGCGCCGATCTGGGTCGAGCCCACGATCATGCCCACGATCATCGGCAGGAAGGCGAAGCCGGTCGTGACCGGCGAGTACCCCTTCACGACCTGGAGGTAGAACGTCAGGAAGAGGAAGAGCCCGAACATCGCGATGATGGCGAGGCCCAGCGAGAGGTAGACACCGCCGCGGTTGCGCTCGGTCAGGACGCGCAGGGGCAGCAGCGGGGACTTGACCTTCGCCTCGGTGAGGACGAATGCGGCCAGCAGCACCGCGGAGCCGATGAACATGCCCACGGTCAGGCTGTCGGACCAGCCCGCGGACTCGGCGCGGGTGAAGCCGTACACCAGGGCCACCAGACCCAGGGTCGACAGGACGACACCGGGGATGTCGAGCGAGGAGCGGTTGCGCGAGCCGGCCGGCTCACGGATCACGAAGTACGCGCCGACGGCGGCGACGATCGCGAAGGGGATGTTGACGAAGAAGGTCCAGCGCCAGTTCAGGTACTCGGTGAGGAAGCCGCCCAGGATCAGGCCGACCGCGCCACCGCCACCGGCGATCGCACCGTAGATGCCGAAGGCCTTGGCGCGCTCCTTGGCATCGGTGAACATCACCGCGAGCAGGGAGAGCGCGGCGGGCGCGAGCAGTGCGCCGAAGGCACCCTGCAGTGCGCGGGAGCCGAGCAGCATCGCCTCGCTGGTGGCCGCGCCACCGAGCGCGGAGGCAGCGGCGAATCCGAGCAGACCGACGACGAAGGTGCGCTTACGGCCCCACAGGTCGGCGATACGGCCGCCGAAGAGCAGGAGTCCACCGAAGGCCAGGGCGTAGGCGGTGATGACCCACTGCCGGTTGGCGTCGGAAATCCCCAGGTCCTGCTGGGCGGTGGGGAGCGCGATGTTCACGATCGTCGCGTCGAGCACCACCATCAGCTGGGCCACGGCTATGAAGACCAGAGCTTTCCAGCGACTCGGGTCAGGGAGTGAAATGTCGGCCGATTTTGGCATGGGTCTGTCCACCTAAGGATGCGGAGAGGTCACAACAGGACGTGGTCAACAGGACGTGGTCAAGAAGTCGTGGTGAGGACTGGCGGGGCCGCCTGAAGTAATCGGCGGCGATCTCCGGTGATCGGAGCCAGGGCGTCGGCTACGGCGTCATGGGGTGCTCCGCAGGTCCTCCAGCGTCGCGGCCGTGCCCGGCAGTTCGGAGCGCGCGGGCGCTTCCAGACCGTCCAGGAGCAGCTGCAGATGGCGGTGTACGAACCGGTCCATGTCCAGGCACCCGGTGCCCGGAAGCGGCCGGGTGAGCTGGGAGAGAGCGACGACCAGATCTCCTACGGCGACATCGGCGCGGAGTCGGCCGGCCTCGTGCGCGCGGTCGAAGAGGCCTTGGACCGCGTCTTCGAGGCGTTCACGCTCATTGGTCAGTTCGGGATAGTGCTGGTCGAAGGTGCCGGACAGCAGCGGGCACAGCGCCCCGATGCGTTCGTCGGCGGCCGCGTGGGTGAAGCGCCGCAGCGCCTCGAAGGGATCGGCCTCGGTGGCGGCCGCCTCGTATGCCTGTTCCGTCGTGCGGGACAGAACGCAGAGGACGACCTCCTGGATGAGGACGTTGCGGTCGGCGAAGTGGCGGTAGAGCGTGGCATTGCCGACGCCCGCCCGGCGGGCGATCTCATCCAGCGGGACCTCGGGTCCGAACTCGACGAACATCTCGCGCGCGGCCGTCACGATCCGCTCCCGGTTCCGCAGGGCGTCTGCCCGCGGCCGTGGGAGGCGGCGCGCTTCGGTGTCGGCGGCGGGGCTCACAGCTCCACTTCCCCTCGTCTCGGTGTCCGGCAGTCCGGCCCGGCATCAGGCCCGGTATCCGGCCCGTTGTGCAAGCGGGGATCAGTTCCCCGTTTCGCAGGTACGTGGGTGCAAACGGGGAAACGATCCCCGGTTATTTCCCGTACGCGATGTGACCTGAGTCACACATCAAGGGGACATGGATCAAACACGGACAGTTATCCGCACGTCGCTCGAAACCCCACGATCGGACCACCCGGCGCGCGCCCCGCCACAGCCCGTCACAGGCTGATCGCACAGAGCGCAGCCAGGGTCCGGCCTGCTGCCGCGGCCCCTGAAGGCGATTGCATGCAGCAGACACGCCACCGGATACGCAGAGCCGGCAGGCACCGCCGCATCACCGGGCTCGCCGCCTTCGCGGCTCTCGCGCTCGCCGCCCTCACAACGGCGAGCGCCACCCTCCCCGCCGCCACACGGTCGGCGGCGGGACCCGTGGCCACCGCCGAGGACTCGGGGCTCGGCCCGTGCCGCATCGGCTCCACCCTCGGGGTGCAGATGTCGGAGGGCCTGCCGACCCCGCCCGGCTACGCGCGCTCCACCGGCGAGGTCCGCGCCCTCAACCTGATGATCGACTTCCCGGACGCGCCGGGGACGGGGCGGGCGCTCGACCGGCTCGCGGAGTTCTTCCCGCAGACCTCGGACTGGTTCAGGACCAGTTCGTACGGCCGGCTCACCTATCGCCCGCTCGCGCCGGTCACCAACTGGCTGCGGATGCCGATGCCGTTCGCGGCGTACGGGATAGAGCGCGGCTCGCCCTACGAGCCGGGCTACCGCAAGCTCGTCGAGGACATCGTGGCCACCGCCGATCCGAAGGTCGACTTCAGCACGTACGACCTGGTCAACATACTGGTCACGCCCAATGCGGGGCCCTCGGCGCTGGACACCGTGCTGTCCGTGACCTTCTCCGGCAACGACGAGGCCCCGATCGCGGACGGTGTGCCGCTGGCCAACACGTCCTTCGTCTACAGCCGCCAGGACGACGGCTCGGGCTCGTACACCGAGACGGGCTACCGCGTCCTGCCCCACGAGAACGGCCATGTCTTCGGCCTGCCCGACCTCTACACGGCCGAAGGCGGCGGCGCGGTCGGCCACTGGGACATCATGTCCGAGGACTGGGGGGCCAACAACGATCTGCTGGGCTGGCACAAGTGGAAGCTGGGCTGGCTGGACGCCGACCAGATCCGCTGCGCGTCCGCGCCGGGCTCCACCGAGTACGCGCTGACCCCACTGGCCACATCCGGCGGGGCCAAGATGACCATCGTGCCGCTGAGTCAGGACTCCGGGTACGCCGTGGAGGTACGCACCCGGGCCGGCAACGACGAAGCCGTGTGCGAGCCGGGCGTGCTGATCTACCGCGTGAAGTCCGGTGTGGACACCGGGCAGGGCCCGGTGACCATCTCGGACAGCGACCGCGACAGCGGCGGCTGCACCCGGCGGCCGAATGTGCACGCGGAGCTCTCGGACGCCCCGTACCGGCCCGGCGAGTCCTTCACTGACCGCCGGAACAGCATCAGCATCGCGGTGGTCCGCGAGGACCCGGGCGGCACCTACCGGGTGCGCGTCACGCGTTCTTGAGCAGCCACTCCCGGACGGGGCCGCGGAGCTCCCGCTTGAGGATCTTCCCGGTCGGATTACGGGGCACGGGCTCGTCCTGCACGAGGACATGGGCCGGCACCTTGAAGGCGGCGAGGGTCCTGCCGGCATGCGCCCGCAGCTCGTCCACGGTGACGCTCGCCCCGGGCCGCAGCTGCACCACGGCCGCCACTTCCTCCCCCAGCACGGGGTGCGGGACGCCCAGCACGGCGGCGTCGGCGACGTCCGGGTGGTCGTGAAGGACGGCCTCCACCTCGACGCAGTACACGTTCTCGCCGCCGCGGACGACCATGTCCCGCAGCCGGTCCACGATGCTGACCCGCCCCTCGTGCACGGTCGCGAGATCGCCGGTCCTGAACCAGCCCTCGTGGAACGCGGCGGCGGTGGCGGCGGGGTCGTTCCAGTACCCGCGCACGAGGGACTGCCCGCGCAGCAACAGCTCACCGACCTGCCCTTCGGGCAGTTCCCGGCCGTGCGGTCCGGCGATCCGCACCTCGGTGGCGGGGGCTGCCCGCCCCACGCTCCCCGGGTGTTCGCGGTAATCGGCCCCGAAGTTGGCGAGCACTCCCCCGCTGGTCTCGGTCAGTCCATAGCCGTTGCGCGGCTCGATCCGCTGTCCGTAGCGGGCCGTCAGCCGCCCCACGAGATCGGGCGGGGCGGCGGCACCGCCCGTACTGAGATGGGTGAGCGTCTCCAGGCCGTCCCCGGCCCGCTCGGCGGCGTCGAGGAGCTGCAGCGCGGTGGCCGGGACACCGGAGAAGTGCGTGACGCGGTGCCGTTCGATGAGCGCGAGGGCCTGCTCGGCGTCCCACTTCCGCATCAGTACGAGGGTCCCGCCGGCCGCCATCGTCGAGTACAGCGTGGTGAACGCGGCCACATGGAAGAACGGGAACGTCATCAGGGCCACGGGCGCGGGCCCCTGCCCCGGCATCACCCCGCGCGCGAGCGCGGAAGCGGCCGCGTGGAAGCGCGGGTGGACCGCGGCCCCGGCCTGCGCGAGCTGCGTGGCGACAGCGCCCTTGGGCCGCCCGGTGGTCCCTGAGGTGTAGATGATGGTGGCGTCGTCCTCGGCCCGGACCTCGACGGCGGGCGGCGCGGCGAGAGGATCGGCCGCCGGCAGGTCCTCGTACCGCTCGACGCCCTCCGCGGTCCCGCCTTCCCCGGTCCCGCCATCGTGATGGAGCTCGCGGTGGAGCTCGTGGTGAAAGACGACCGCCCGTACGCCGGCCCGCTTGCGCCAGGCCTCGACCCGCGGCAGCCGCTCCCCGTCGACGAGCAGCACCCGCGGCGAGCAGTCGTCGAGGGCGTACTCGAACTCGTCCTCGGTCCACCAGGCATTCAGCGGCACGGCCACCAGACCCGCCAACTGAGCCGCCCAGAAGGCGATCTGCCACTCGGGGTGATTGCGCATGCCGATGACGGCCCGGTCGCCGGGCCGCAGCCCGTACTCCTCGACGAACCGCCGCGCGAGCGCGGAGGAGGCGGCGAAGAACTCCCGGTAGGTGTACGTGCCGCTCGCGGCCACGAGGAACGGCCGGTCCCCGAACGCCCAGGTGGCCTCGACGAACTCGCGCAGGGTCCGCGGCCCGTCCGCGTACAGCAGCCCGCCGTCCTCGCCGCGTACGACGGCGAAGGGAGCGCCCGGGGCGGTCAGTGCCGTCAGCACCGCCTCGGACCGGGTGGACGGATCGTTGTGCGGCACGATCGACCCTCTCTCAGCACGTGCTCACCAGCGCTTGCGACGCTATGCCCGCGTCCGGACCCCGTCAAGATCCGTGTATCTCACAACGAGCACCCGATCCACCCCCGAAACCTTGACGCCCGAACTCGCCCGCTGGTTGAGTGGCTCAGCCACTGAGCCACTTGACGCAATCCATCGCCCTGGGGAGGGACTTCGTGGAGACGCTGCCCCGCGAGACCATCGTCGACGTCCTGGAGAACCGGCTCCGCGAGGACATCCTCACCGGCCGTCACCCGGCCGGGAGCTATCTGCCGCCCGAGCGCCGGCTCGCCGACGGCTACGGCGTCACCCGCACCACGCTCAAGCACGCCTTCGGACGGCTCGTACAGTCCGGTCTGCTGGAGACACGGCACGGCGTGGGCACGCGGGTCCGCGACTACGCACGGTTCGGCGGTGCCGATCTGCTGCCCATGCTGGTGCGGCACAGCCCGGACTGGATCGGCGAGATCTTCGAAGTCCGGCGCGGCATCGGCGCGTTGATCGCCGAGCGGGCCGCGGCCGCGGCGAACGAGGAGCACAGGGCCGAGCTGCGCGAACTGCTCGGTGCCGTACGGGAAGCGGAGGGCGGCGACGCCGTGCAGCTCGCCGACGCCGAGGTGCACCGGGCGCTGGCGCGGGCCACCGGCAACCGCGTCTATGTGCTGCTCACCAACACCCTGTTCAACGCGTATCTCCCGGTCAGGGCCGCGCTGGTGGGACCGTTCACCGACCCGGCGGCCGCCCACGCCCGGCTCGCGCCGGTGGTCGAGGCGGTGGCGGCGGGCGACAGGGCTGCGGCACACGCGGCCGCGGACGCGTATCTGACCGCCACCGAGCGGATCATGCTGGAGGACCTCGCATGAGCGGGCAGAGGACGGGGCGGGGTACGGAGTTCCGGGAGACCATGCTCGGTACGGTGCGGCTCGACGGGGAAGGCCGCACCCGCCCGGCCCGGCTCGACCTGAAGGTGTCCGCGGACACCGTGCTGCGGCCGGCGGGGACCACCGAGGCCCGGGTCACCGGGCGGATACGGATCGCCGACTGGGCCGACGACCCGTACGCCACAGGCGAGTTGGAAATATCCCCGCTCGCACGGCGGCGCATCCGCTACCGGCTGAGCTTCACCGCCGACGGCCGACGGCTGACCCTGGACGGCTGGAAGTCGATCACCCCGTTCCGGCCGGTGCGGTCGATGACCGTGCTGCCCTGCACGCTGTACGAGGACGGGGTGCGGGTCGGCCGGGGCACCCTGCGCTTCCCCCTGGCAACCGGCCTCGCACCCTTCCTGACAAGCTTCCGCTTTCCGCGCCGGCAGGACACCGGCGCACTGGCCGCGCCACGCTGGAACGGTGAACCCGGCCGTACCGAGGTCTGGTACACCACCGCGACCGACCCGGTCACCGGCGCCGGCCTGTGGCTGCACCACGAGGTGACCGCACCCTCCGACGGTGCACCGGCCTTCGCGCACGGCTGGGTGGCGGTCTTCCCGAAGGACGGACCCGTCGAGCACGCCCGCTTCGGCCCCGAGCCATGGAGCGGCTGCCAGGACGGCTTCACCGCGAAGGGGATCACGGCCAGGCCCGGACATCTCACGGGCGTCGCAGGCGACTTCGGCTGGGATGTGACCGAACGGGCCGAGGACACACCGCTGTTCACCTTCCCCCGCTGGTCCTGGCGCCGACCGCTGCTGCCGGCCGCACAGATCCTGCCGGCCGCCCGCGCCTCGTACGACGGCACCGTCAGCCACGGCGGGCGGACCCTGACCCTGAAGGGCGCGCCCGGGGCGTCCGCCCGCATCTACGGACACGGCAACGCCCGCCGCTGGGCCTGGCTGCACGCGGACCTCGGGGGCGGGGACGTGCTGGAAATCGTCGCGGCCGTGTCCACCCGGCCGGTGCTGCGCGGCCTTCCGCCGCTTGTCTTCCTGCGGCTGCGCCGCAACGGCCGCACCTGGCCCCGGCGGGCGGAGCGTGCCGCCGTGGGCTGGGCGGGTATCGGCCGGTTCCGCGCCGCCGTCGGACTCCCCACGTGGACGGTGGAGGGACGCGCCGGGCTGCGGCGCATCCGGGTCGAGGTCACCCAGCCCGAAGCGCGCACCCTGACCCTGGACTACGCGGATCCGGACGGCAGCCCCGCCGTGTGCCGCAACAGCGAGAGGGCGGACGCCGTCGTACGCCTGGAACGGTGGTGGGGGCGGTGGCGCCCCGAGGCCGAGTGGACGCTGGACGGCACCGCGCACGCGGAGGTGGGCAGCCGATGACCGCCCCCGGACTCGTCGCCGCGCTGCTCGCCGACGACGGCAGCCACCCCTGGACCGCGAAGGTGCCACGGCGGCTGGACGCCGTCCTCGCCTCGATGCCCGCGCCCGCACGCGCCGGGATTCGGAGCGCCGCGGCGGCCGTGGACGCGTACGCCCTGGCCCGGACCGGACGGCGGCTCGCGGCCCTCAGTCCGGGCGAACGCGAGGACGTCATGGCGGCGCTCGGCGCACGCACCGCCCTGGCGCCGCTGCTCGATCTGCTGAAGGTGCCGGTGCTGCTCGCCGCGGGAACGGAGCGGATGCTCGAACCCGGCGTACGCGAGCCGCCGGTCGGGGGGCCGCTCGAAGGGCGGTCCGCGACGCCGCTCGCGCTGTCGTTCGCACCGCCCGACGATCCGCCGCTCGACTGCGTACCGGCCGAGGACTGGCCCGCCCGTACGACCGCCGACGCCGTGGTCATCGGCTCCGGCGCGGGCGGCGCGACGGCGGCACGCACCCTCGCCCGGGCCGGGCTGCGCACCCTCGTCCTGGAGGAGGGGCACCACCACACCACCGCGTCCTTCGGGCGCCGCGCCCCGCTGGACCGGTTCGCCGAGCTGTACCGCGACGGCGGCGCGACCGTCGCCGTCGGCCGGCCACCGCTGCTGCTGCCCACCGGCCGCGCGGTCGGCGGCACCACCGTGGTCAACTCCGGTACCTGCTACCGCACTCCGGACCATGTCCTGGACCGCTGGCGCGCCACCTTCGGCTTCGGACTCGCGGAGGGCTTCCCGGACCTCCTCGACGAGGCCGAACGCACCCTGCGCGTGGCCACCCAGCCCCTCGACGTGCTGGGCAACAACGGTCTCCTCGCGCTGGCAGGCGCCGAGCGGCTGGGCTGGCGGGCCGCGCCCCTGCGCCGTAACGCCCCCGGCTGCAAAGGGTCCTGCCAGTGCGTCGTCGGCTGCCCGACCGGTGCCAAACAGAGTGTCCAGCTGTCGGTGCTGCCCGATGCCTGCGCCGCCGGAGCCCGGATCGTCACCGGAGCCCGGGTGCGCGCCATCCTGGTGGACAGCGACCGGCCCGGCGGCCCCGCGGTCGCCGGCGTACGCGTCCGGTCGGCGGACGGCGGCGAGCTGGAGATCCTCGCCCCGCTGGTCGTCGTCGCGGCGGGCGCCCTCCAGTCGCCGCCGCTGCTGCGGCGCTCCGGACTCGGCTCCCATCCCGGGGTCGGCCGCAACCTCAGCGTGCATCCGGCGACGAGTGTGGCGGGCCGGTTCCCGCAGCAGGTCACCGCCTGGGAAGGGGTGTTGCAGAGCGCCGGGATCGAGGAGCTGCACAGCGAAGGGGTCCTCATCGAGGCGACCGCGACCCCGCCCGGCATGGGCAGCTTCGTACTGCCCGGCCTGGGACGCGAGTTGCGCCGCGAGTTCGACGACGCCGGGCGCCTCGCCACGCTCGGCGCGATGATCGCCGACCGCCCCTCGGGCCGGGTCCGGGGCCGCGACCGCACACTGATCCAGTACGCCCTGGATCCGCGCGACGCGGGCCGCCTCATGACGGCCGTACGGGCGATGGGGCAGCTGCTCTTCGCCGCCGGGGCCGAGGAGGTACTCACCGGTGTGCCGACCGCGCCACGCGCCCGCAGCCTCACCGAACTCGACCTACTGCTCGGTGAAGTGAACGCCCGTCAGCTGCACCTCTCCGCCTTCCACCCCACCGGCACGGTGGCCGCGGGCGGCGACGCACAGCGTTTCCCCGCCGACGGCGAGGGACGGCTGCGCGGTGTGCGGGGCGTGCTGATCGCCGACGGATCGGTGCTGCCCGGCTGTCCCGAGGTCAACCCCCAACTGAGCATCATGGCGGCGGCGCTGGCCGTGACCGAACGCCACCTGTCACATACGCTCTGAGCAGACCGCCGACACCCCTGGAGAGAGATGACCGACCCAGTTGAGCTCGACCTCCCGGTCGACGGCGGGACGCTGCGCGTCCTGCGCTTCGGCACCGGCCCACGGACCGCCGTAGCGGCCCACGGACTCAGCGCTTCCGCGATGTCCTTCCGCGCCGTTGCCCGCCAACTGCCCGGCGACTGGAGCCTGTTCGCCCTCGATCTACGGGGAAGGGGCGGCAGCGATGCGACCCCTGGCCGCTGCGGCATGGACACCCACGCCGCCGACATCTGCGCGGCGGCCGAACGCTGGGGAGCCGGCGCACCCGTCGCCCTCACCGGCCATTCGATGGGTGCGTACATCGCCCTGCGCGCCGCGGCCCGCAGACCCGAGCTCTTCGGCCGTCTGCTGCTCATCGACGGCGGTCTGCCCTTCCACCCGCCGGCCGACATCGACCCGGACGACATGCTCGACGCCACGCTCGGCCCGGCGATCGCCCGGCTGTCGATGACGTACGAGACCGACGAGGCGTACGTGGACTACTTCCGCGCCCACCCCGGCCTCGGCCCGTACTGGAGCGACGACATCGAGGCCTACGTACGCTACGACCTCACCGGCCCGGCGGGCGCCCGGCGCTCCCGCGCCCAGGAGGCGGCTGTCATGCACGACGGCCGGGAGCTGCTCACCTCGGCGGCCGCGTTCGAGCAGGACCTGGCGGACCTCACCCCGCCTGCCCACCTGCTGTACGCGCCCCGCGGCCTGATGGACACCGAACCGGGGATGAACCCGGAGCCCATGGTGACCCTGTGGACGTCCCGGGTGCCGTTGCTGACCGCCGAGCCGGTCCCGGACTGCAACCACTACACGATCCTCATGGGCACCCCGGCCAAGGTCGTCGCCGACCGCCTGGCGGCTTGATCCGCAGGAGCGTGTCCCGTCAGGCGGCGCGCCGGGCCCGGGGTTCGGCGGGCCGCCCCACGGGGTTCAGCGCTGTCCGGCCCTGCGGCCGTGGTTCGCCTTCTTCTTGCGGCGGGCTTTCTTCTTGCGTGCGCGCTTCGACATGTGTCCTGGCCGTCCCTTCAGGCGGTGTGGCCGACGAGGACGTCGGCGAGCTTGTTGAGGCGCTTGACCGTGCGCTCCTCGGTGGCGGCGGGCGCGGGCGCGACGCGCTCGTCGCGGTCGTAGTACGCGCCGTTGACGATCTCCACGGCCGGGTCGCAGAGCCGTACGACATGGACGGCGCCGTCGGTGGCCGTGGCTCCGCTGTGGCCGTAGAGCGGCAGCAGGGCGGTCTCGCAGATGCCCGGGTGGACGGAGACGGCCGTCACCCTCGGGTCGGCCGCGAATGCCGTCAGCGCCAGCTGCGACTGGGCGTACGCGGCGAGCCGCGAGTAGCGGCGGGCGCGGTTGGGGTCGCTCCACTGGATCGAGGCGGTGCGGTGCAGCGAGGAGGAGACGTTCACGACCCGGCCGCCCGGATCACTGGTGAGCGCCTGCTCCAGGAGGTTGGTGAGCAGGTAGTGCGCGAGGAAGTTGACCTGGAACGCGATTTCGTTTCCGTCCACCGTGATGGTGTGACGCTCGGGCGCGGCGAGGGCGGCGTTGTTGACGAGGACGTCCAGGTGCGGGTGCTCGACGACGACACGGCCGGCCAGCAGCTCGACCTCTTCGAGGCGGGAGAAGTCCGCGCCGAAGGGGCAGAGCCGCTCGGCGGGGAGGCCCCCGGTGCTGACGAGCCGGTCGGTCGCCGCCCGCGCCTCTTGGGCCGTACGACCGTGCACGAGGACAGTGGCCCCGCGCTCGGCGAGCAGCCGCGCCGTCTCATAGCCGATGCCGGTGGTAGCTCCGGTGACGAGGACAGTGCGGCCGTTAAGGGAGGAAAAGTCTGAGCCGGACATGATGCATCCAAGGATGTGGGCGTACGGATACGAGGAAACGGACGCGACGAAGGGGCGCCGGACTGGGTCACGGCGCCCCGGGGACTACGGACTGCGCGTCAGCCGAAGGCGAGCGGGTCCGGGCAGCGAGGCACACGACAGGGCGCCGGATGAGGCGGCCGGTCGAGAAGGAGCCACTCGCTGTTCACGCTGCCCATCCAAGTGGCTCGCGGACACCGGCTCAAGGATTTCAAGCTGCCCTTGACACCCCTCTGATACGGGTGGCCGGTGCCCGCGATCAAGGGAGCCGCCCCGGCTGCCGTGCCCGAGCGGACCCCGCCGAGCCGCCTCGCCACCCCCCGGAACGATCACCGCCGACCCGTCCGCCGCACCGCCGTGTCCCCATCCGCTACCCTGTCCAGGGCTGCTTTCAACAGCAGCTCAGGCCTCCGTAGCTCAGGGGATAGAGCACCGCTCTCCTAAAGCGGGTGTCGCAGGTTCGAATCCTGCCGGGGGCACAACGCGCTAAGCCGCTGACCTGGGGTTTCTCCCCTAGAGAGGCGGTCTATTCGGCCTCGGACTCCTGGTCCGGGGCCGTTTGCATGAGCGGTGCGTGAGCGGACGGGCCGCCAGGCCCCGATACTTCTCCCGATTGATCAGCACCATTCGGCACGGGCTCCGGGCTGGGCTCCTCCGCCTCGTCGGGCCCAGCCTCCGCTTCGGGAGCCGTTTCCTCGAACTCGCCACCGCACGCCCCCCACGTCCTGATCACCCGCATCCCACACACCAGCCGCAACCCCGCACCCAACCGCCGCGCCGCAGCCTCCTGGCGACGCTCGACCACGACGTCCTCGGTCCCCGCGCAACAGCCGTCAAGCACCCAGCCCGCACCGGGCCACCACACCCGTCAACCAGCAGCACAGGCCACGCCGATAGGCGCCGGGCAACAACAAGGGCCGGTCACCGCGGCGGGACGCTGTTGGCGAATCCGGGACTGCGCTCTGTTCCACTGGCCATCGGGTGGAGAGCGCAGGCGGAACGAGGAAGGGGCTACTAGGGGCGGACCATTTCCGCTTGCGGGCCCTTCTGCCCCTGGGTGACCTCGAACTCCACCTTCTGGTTCTCTTCCAAGTTTCTGTATCCGTTGGTTTGGATGGCTGAGAAGTGCACGAACACGTCTGCGCCGCCATCGTCCTGGCTGATGTAGCCGTACCCCTTGTCGGAGTTGAACCACTTCACAGTGCCTGTTGCCATCGGTCCGGTCCTTCGTTCGGTGCCACGGTGCGCCTTGACGCCCCGGCCGCAGCCCGATCGAGTAGACTCCGGCACTTGATCATTTCCTCCCGCCGCGGCGAAATCCTCCATCCTCCCTGCACCTCACTCATGGGGATGAACCTCGCCGCGTCACGGCTCTCCCCTGAGGTGAGACGCGGTCGACCGGCGGATAGGCAATTCGCCAACAGCATCCCGCAGCGGTGACCGGCCCTCGCTCTCGTCTGTCCCACCTTCGACCTTGCACGCAGCTGGATCGTCGGCAGGCGGGAAGGACGACTGAAGTGGCTCACACGGGCAGGACCCAGCTAGGGCCGTCCGGGGTGCCGAGCCAGACGCGCTGGGCGTCGGGAGTGATGGTCAGACCGAATTCCGACAGGTGCGGCGAGCCGGCGTTCTGCCACGTCTCGACGGCGTCCTCGACCGCGTCCCACAGCTTGAGCGGACCGCGCTGCACAACGGTCCACCCGTCGCCGTTCTCCGCCGGACGCGTTCGCGCCTGGGAGCCGGTCGCGACGTCGAGCAGGATCTGCTCGGCGCCCAGGCCGAGCCGTTCGGCCGAGGGGGCGGCGAGCTGAGCGACGAATCGGCCGGACCAGTCGTCCAGAGTTGCGGGGTCGATCCGGCTCGGCCGCTGCTCGCCGGGCAGAAGCTCGAAGGGGCCGTGCGGTGGTAGGTCGTGCGTGCGGGCCATCATGAACGAGGTGTATCCGGGCAGGAAGCGGCCGGACGCTCCACCCTCGTCGTCGACGGTGAGGCGCACGAGGCCGTGCCCGAATCCCCAGCCGGCGAGCGTGACAACGACGGTGCCGCCTTCCTTGACCTGCCGGAGCAGGCCGTAAGGGATGTGCCGCATGGAGCAGAACGCGATCACGATGTCGTACGGAGCCCCTTCGGGGTGACCGCGCAGCCCGTCGCCTGTGATGAGGGTGGGGGCGTACCCGGCTTCGGCCAGGGCCTTGCGGGCGCGTTCGGCTGCGGCGGGGTCGGTCTCGATCGCGGTCGTGTTGTCCTCGCCGAGCACCTCGCAGACGTACGCGGTTGACAGACCGGTGCCGGCGCCGATGATCAGGGCGCGTTTACCTCGGACGGTTCCGGCCCGCTCGATCATCCACAGGATCACCCCGGGGAGGGTCGAGGATGACGTCGGGGTGCCACCGGTGACCGAGTCGGTAGCGTCCTCGGCGAGCACCCCGTCGATCTGAGTTACCCACGTCGTGTTCTGGTAGGTGAGACGTAGCCATTCGTCGGCGGGGACGTCGTCGCGGCGAGTGGGAGTCCACACCGTGACACCCGGGGGGTCGCTCGGCTTGTAGATCGCGCTGCCGAGGAACGTCTCGCGCGGAACGGTTTCGGCGGCGCGGCGCAACTCTGGATCGTGCAGCAGGTCTTCCTCGACGAGTTGCTCAACGAGGTGCCGGCGCAGGGCGGCGGCGGTTTCGGTGGTCATGCGGGTACGCCCTTCTCAAGGGTGTTGGCCAGAGCACATGCGATTGCGCGAGTGGTGGACTCGTCGACGAACGCCCACTGCCCATTCGGGTTGCATTCGAGGAACCACCATTGATCGGCGGCGTCGAGAGCAAAGTCGAAAGCGCCGAAGGTCAGCCCGAACGTACGAAGGTAGGAGAGCACAGCCTCGCGGACGGGGCCCGGGACCGTCACCGGAGAGCAGGTGATCAACCTTTGGTTCTGGCGCCAGTCGAGGTGATCGCCGTCGGTGTCGATGCGGGTTGCGAACAACTCGTCGCCTACCGCGGCGAGGCGTATGTCGGCAATCTTCGGCACACAGGCTTGGAACAGGTGAGGGCACAGCGCGATTGAATCGTCGAGCTCGTCGGCCTCGACGGCGCGAACCCAGATGGTTCGGTTGCGTCCGTCCTCGCCTGCCAGCTGCACGCCGTGAACTGGCTTGTAGATCACGGGTCCATGGTCGGCCGCGAACTTGCGGGCGTCCTCCGGAACGTTCGTGAACAAGGTAGCGGGAACGGGCAGACCGAGGCGTGCGGCCGTGGCGAGCTGTCCGGGCTTGTAGTCGGCGGCACGATTCCGCATGGGGTGGTTGACGTGCAGTGCCCTGGGAAGTGCGGTCAGCATCCCGGTGTAGCCGGCCCGGGACTGCTCGATACCGAATCGCTGCCCGGGAGTCTCGGTCGTCCGAGGATCGCCCCACGGGGTGGGGCGCCGCCAGTAGACCGAACGAACGGCACACAAGTCGACGTGGCGGGTTGCCGTGTCGAGGTCGCCGGTGAACGCGCCGTGCTCGATCCGAGCGCTCATGCGGGTGGGGTGTGGGAAGTCGATGCCCGGATCGAGCCGTACGGCCGGGACACCCCGGCCGTACAGCTCGTCGAGCACCAGATCCGCCGTCGCGTCACCGAGCGCGGTGACGACGAGAACCGGTGAGTTATCCATGTCAGTCGGGCACGTTGTCTTCGAGCGAGTCCGCGTCGGCCGGCGCGGGCGGCTGCGCGCCCCCGCCGTCGGCGCCGGTCGCGGTCGGGGACGCGGTCGACTGGCTGGTGCCGTGCCCGCCCATCTCGACGGGCTGGCCGCTCCTGTCGAAGTACCGCGTCGTCTGGCTCGCGGCGTCGAGCTCGGTCCGGGTGTACGGCAGTTCAACGGTGTTCGGGTAGAGGGCTAAACGGCTCGTGCCCCAGGGCTGTACTGCGGTGGCCATCCGATCTCCTTCTGTGGTTGACAGTCACGTGCCTTGAGTTGCATACGGTGCGCTTTGCCTCGGATCAGCGACAAGGCCGCCCCGAGGCGGTGCCCGCATCGGGGCGGCGAGGTGAACGAGTCGCCTCTGCCCGACGCGGGAGTGTTGGTGCGACCCTGACCCGGATGGTCGCCATGGGCGCCGCGAACGCGGCGAAGGATGGAGCGTTGCCCGGACGGCGGGTGTTCGCTTGACCGACGGCTGTCCGGGAGGCGGTTCACTCGGGGAGCTCCGGCCGGTACGGGTAGAGCATCTGTCGGTCGTAACAGGCGTCCTCATCCGCGCAGACCACGGAGGAGTACCAGACATCATCGATGTCATCGAGGACGCGGGCGATGTCGAGATCGTCCACTCGCGCCGCGATGTCGCAGACGGTGCACTTGGCCACAGGGGCGCCGAGGGGAGGCTCGACGCCTACGGGGAGCGTGGCCCCGAGGCGCTGCCAGGTGCGAGGGTTGTCAGTCCGGAGGCAGCATGCGGCGCCGTCACTGCAAGATCGCCGTTTGGCGGTTCGCTCTCGACCGTCACCATCGCGCCAGATGAACGATCCGGTTTCCACGCTGTCGAGTGGTACGAGCGACTCACAGATCCCGCAGCGCACGAGTACGGCGGCGCTACCCACGATGCACCGCCGGGGCGTAGGGCGGCACGTACGGCCGTACGTGGAAGGCGTGACCGTTGATCGGCAGAAGTCGGGCTCGTACGTGCGCGGGAAGCGGTCGGCGGGCGTAGGGCGGGGCCGAGGGAATGGCCGATGTAGGCCGAATCGAGGGTGCGGGCCGCCTGCGGCGCTTCGATAACCGCCGGTGCGTGGCGCGTAGCGTCCGGGCGATGCCTGGCCCTAACCAGATCCAGAGGCAGGCGATAAGGTCGCGCATGTCGTCATCAGCTCCTAGCAATGTGTCAGCTGTTGGCGTCGCTGCCCGGCGGCCGTGTCCGCGGCCGTCGGGTCTTTGGGCGTAGAAGTGTGAGAGCCGGTCCGGCACCGTCAGACGGGCGGGCCGCCTACTCCGATGAACCTTCGGGCAGGCTCAGCGCGGGTCGTGCCGAGGAACAGCCGCCCGCGCTGCGCCCCTTCCGCTACGTACGGCCTGACGTCGGCGAACGGCGTCCTCGGTTTCAGGGGATCGAGGCCGACCGCGACCGCCACTGGTGCGCCGGCGGAGACGAACCCTGACCACTCGGCGCTGACGGGCACGTGGAGTGCAGCCTGGCAACCGTCGAGGCTCAGGAGCGCGGAACGCCCGTGAACGACGAGTCGGGGACCGATGTCGGGAAGTCGGGCCGATGGATCGGCGAGATTCAGAGCCGCAGCGAGACCCCGCATGTCGCCCTCAATGGATTCGGGCGACTCGCTTTCTCGGCGGGCAGGTGGATGGGCGAGCAGCAGGAAGGCAACGTGACCAGCCTCGGTGAGGTCGATCCAGAACCAGACACCGAGGGATGCCAGCAATCCGGCGGTCGGCGGGGGCGTGGTCTCCATCAGCATGGGATCACCCCGACTTGCATCCCGCCCTCGGTCGTTTTGAACTCCGTCCATACGGTCTTGCCGCACGAGTCGTGCGGCGTCACCCCCCATCCGTCCGCCAGCGACGTCACGATGAGCAGCCCCCGCCCATCGGTGTCGTCTTCACTCGGCTTCCCGACACGGGGGGCACCCGTCCCCGTGTCGTGCACCTCGACGCGCAGGCACCCCTCGTCGAGGGAGACCTCGACAAGGAAGTCACCGTGCGCGCCATGGCGTACCGCATTGGTCGCAAGCTCGGAGAGGAAGAGCACCGCATCTTCGGAGCTGTCGGTAACCTCCCACTCCTCCAATACGCTGCCTAAGAAGGAACGCGCCTCGGGCACCGCGCCACCTGCTCGCGGGAACCGCTGCGCCACCGATCTCGGCATGAGTGCAACCCCCTTGCCTGCGCCGTTGGTTCGAGCAACTAGGCAACCGCGGAGCCAGCAGCACGGGTACCGTCGGAGAGGGTGTCAAAGGGTGTTACTTCCACTACCGCCCGTGGCTGAGGGGTAAGGGCTCAACATGAAGACGCCGAACAGTGATCTCGCAACGTGGCTTGCGCGGTCGGGCCTGAGCCGGACGGAGTTGGCCCGTCGCGTCAAAGCCGCAGCTCAGACGTGGGGGCAGCCTCACATTTCCCCGAACGCGTCAACCGTGCGGCGGTGGTTGGAGGGCGACATGCCTCGCTCACCACTGCCTGAGATTCTCGCCGACGTGATCTCGGCGGCAGTCGGCTATCGGGTCACGACCTACGACCTTGGGCTCGGTGAGAGCGGTTCCGCCGAACGCTCGCTCGTCTACAACGCGTCTTTCGCCGTTACCGTGGAAGCTGTCGCCGACTTGGGGAGAGCGGACGTGGACCGTCGAGCATTCTTGGCAGCGGCACCCTTTGCTGCGGTGGCAGCAGTGGGTCCGTCGCGTGACTGGCTTCTCAACACCCTTGACCAGCAGCCCGAAGCGGGCCCTCGCGTCCGTCTTGAAGACGTGACCGCAGTGCGGAACATGTTCGGCGAATTCCAGAAGATGGACGTACTACAGGGTGGCGGCTCGGGTCGGCTCATCCTCGCCGAGTACATGAATCAGCACGTTTTTCCGCTGCTGCGACGGACGCACACCGAGGACGTGCGACAGGCACTGTGCGAGGCTGCCGCGGAGCAGACGTACTTGCTCGGATGGATGGCCTACGACAATGGCGAGCACGGAGCCGCGCAGCGGTACTTGATCCAGTCGCTACGCCTGGCCGAGGAGTCCAAGAACCGGGCGCTCGGGGCGCATGTGCTCGCGGGCATGGCTGACCAAGCGACCCTGCTTGGAAACCCCACCGAGGGGCGCAGGCTCGCGCAGGCCGGCCGCGCCGGGCTCGGCTCGAACACGTCGCCGGCCTGTCTCGCGGACCTCTGGGCGCTTGAAGCTCGCGCCTTGGCCAAGCTCGGCGAGAAGTCCGAAGCGGCACGCGCCGTTGGGCAATCCGAGACGGCGTACGGTCGTGTTCGGCTGGAAGATGAGCAGGAGTGGGCAGCCTTCATCGACCCTGCCTATCTGCATGGTGAGCACGCCAACACCTTCCGAGACCTGGGGCAGGCCGACGCGGCGGAGGAGCACGCACGCCAGTCGATCGGCCACGCGCGCAAGCAGCGCCGCGCGCGGCGCGGCGCGATGTCGCAGGCGGCGCTCGCCGTCTCGCACTTGCAGCGCAGGGACTTGGAGGCGGCACACGCCGCCGGGCTCCGTACGCTCTCCCTGTCGCGACAGGTGAAGAGTTCTCGGTGCGTCGAGGCCGTGCAGGACCTGCAACGGCGGATGCAGCCGTTCGGGAATCACCGACTCGTCGCTGATTTCAGCGAGCGGGCGCGCGATCTGGTCGCCGCTGCGTAACGCCCAAATGCGCCCCCGCCACCGGCACGAAGCCGGCGACGGGGGCGCGTTGCGTTATGGGTTGGCGAGCTGCCACAGGGTGAGGGCGAGGCCGGCGACGGCGAAAGCGACGAGGGCGAGTCCGACGCGGGCCGCGGTCTGCGGAATGCCGACGGCGTCGATGATGAGCGGAAGTCCGGCGGCGAGGGCGAGCACCGTCTGCACGACGGTGCGGATCGTGCGGCGGGTGGGCTGACTGAGATTCATGGGTAGGGGCTCCACACTGTGAGTGAAGGGCGCACGTGATTTTGGGATCGCTTAGGGGGACGATCGAGCTTCAGGAGCAGTAGGAGCCGCGTCGTACCAGGCCGACAACCCACCAACGCCAGCCACCACACCCCCAACTCACAATGTCCGCGGCGGCGGCCAGGACAGCCCTGCCGTGGCTCGATGACGGAAACCGCTCAATGATGGCGATTGAGGGGATGGCGACCGAAGGACAAGATCCTTCAGACCTGGGACGGTTTCCATGACGATCGATCGAAATACGCCTGGGAGCAGCACAGCCCGTTCGAGGAACCCCGGACGAGAACAGTGCCGAAGGCCGACGGTCGCAGTGCCTGGGCCGCTGAATGGGACAGTGCAGCGGTGGGACGCATTCTCGGCGCCTGAGCCTGGGGCGCGTTCGTCTTCACGGTTGCGGCCGGATCCGCCGTGTTCATCATTCTGGCAGCTACCTGCCACATGTGAACTCCCGCCTCTGCCGGACGCAGCCGAATCCTCTTCGATCCGGAATCCCGGCGGGGGCGGGACTCCGCTCACGTGCGGTGCGTCGGAAGAGAAGAGGGGTCAGATGACAGAGGAGTACGCTCAGTTGTCCCTGAAGGGCATTCTCGCTCTGTTCGAACCCTACGAAGCCAGACTCCTCACCCCTGAGCCGCAGGCCGACGTCCAGGTCACCGCACACGCGGTCCTGGATCTAACGGAGCAAGCCGGGCCCCTGCACCGGGGCGCTCTTCTGATCGCGGTCGGAATCTCTCCCGCCGACACCGCACTGCTCGACGCACTGCCCGCTCTCGCCGACGCGGGTGTTGCGGCGATCGCGCTGAAAACACGTGGTTCACGGGCCGAGCCGCTGGTCGAGACCGCCACCGCGGCGGGAGTCGCCGTGGTGGACATCGCCGAGGAGATCCCCTGGCGGCATGTCGACGCCCTGCTGGGCGCCGCCATGGGCGAGGTCCGGCATGGCACACCCAGCTCCTCCCCGGCTGACGCGGTCGGTGACCTCGCGGCGCTGGCCGATGCCGTGGCGGCGAGGGTGGGCGGTGCCGTCACGATCGAGGACCCGCAGAGGCGGGTGCTCGCCTACTCCAATCTCCCCGGCCAGCCGATCGACGACCTGCGCCGCGAAGCCATCCTCAGGCGGCAGGCTTCCGATGACTTTCTGCAGGCGTGGCGACGAGTCCAGGTCACCCAGGGCGTGATCCGGATCGACGACCTCTCCCCTTTGCCCCGCCTCGCGGTGGCCGTGCGGGCGGGAACGGATCTGCTCGGTTCCATCTGGGCGCTCCAGTCCCCGGGTACACGGTTCAGTCCCGAGACGGAGCGAGTTCTGTGCGGGGCCGCCCAGAGTGCGGCACTGCAGCTGCTCAGGCTCCGCCGTGCCACGCACCGGGAACGCCAGGCACGCGGTGAACTGCTGCGCGCCCTGATGGCCGGTGAGCTCGACTCCTCGCCGCCGGCCAGGCTCGGCATCGAGCGCGGCCGCATGACCGTACTCGCCTTCTGGCTGCCGTCCTCGCCGGAGACCCCCGCCGATGTCGTCGGCCTTCAGGCGGCCGACCTGGTTGCCGCCTGTGCCGAGACGATGGCACCCCGCTCCTCCTGTGTGGTGGAGGGCGACGTCGTCTACGCCCTGCTTCCGCTGCCGGACGAGCTGCCCGAAGCGCACGGGGCGGTTGCGCTGGCCAGGACCGTCCTGGGCCGGGCAGAGGCGTCCTTGCGTATCCGGTTGCGCGCGGGCATCGGCTCGGCCGTGGCCCACCTCACGGAGGTACCGCGCTCACGTCAGGATGCCGACCGGGTGCTGTCCGTGCTCGCGACAGGGCATCACGGCTGCCGGATCGCGTCCATCGAGGACGTACGCTGCCAGGCGATCCTGCTGGAGCTCGGCGACAACGCCGTCCACGACCCGCGGTTGCGGCTGGGCTCGGTGGCCGCGATTCTGCGCCACGACACGGAGAAGCAGGCAGAGTACGCCAAGTCCCTGCTGACGTACCTCGAGGCGTTCGGTGACATCGCCGTCGCCGCGGACCGGCTCCATGTGCACCAGAACACCCTCCGGTATCGCCTGCGCCGGATCACCGAACTGTTCGGCCTGAATCTCTCTGACGCCGACGAACGCCTCGTGCTCTGGCTGCAACTGCGGCACCTGTGCCGGGCCCGGCATCAGAAGAAGCGCCATGCCTGCTGAGGAACTCCGCTGCACGTCCGCATCTCGATCGGTGTTCCGTTCGCGGTCTCAGGACCTCTCACGTCCAGGCACATGCCCTGGTACCCGACGAGTCTGCTGTCGGACGTGAGACTCCATTGCTGGGCCGGAGTGTCCGCGCAGGACCAGAGCTGCACCGGGGTACCAGCTTCCTCCGTTCGCGGGCCGCGTCGCACCTCGAGACACTTGCCGGCCAATCCCTTGATGTGCCCGTCACCGGTCAACACCCATCGTTCTTCGAGGACGTTGATGCAATCCCACAGCTGGAACCCCGTCCCGTTGTCGAACGACGGACCGTGGACGGTCATGCACTTGCTCGCATAGAGACTTTGTAGTTGAGATGTGATCGTGGCGGTCGCGGATGAAGCCGGTGTGGTGGCTGTTCGTGTCGTCGACGGAACGGGGGAGCTGGAGTTTGCGGGCGAACTCGCCTGAATCGTCGGGGACTTCGTGCCGACTCCCGCGCTGGCGTTCTGGTTGTCCAGCCTGGATTCCAGAAAGGCCATGGATCCGGCCGCGGCCGCGATCACCGCGAGCATCATGAGTGCGCGACGGACCGAACGCGGGGGAGAGCTGTCGCCTGGGCGGTGCTCCCACGGCCTGGTGAGTGGCTCGGTGGTGGATGTGTCGACCTCGGTCGGTTTCGCCCCGCGGTCGCCGTGCTCTCCGGGCCGGGGGGCGGTGTCCTCCGCGGAGGGGGCGGCGCACTTGGCGCGCGCCGCCTGGAGGCGATCCAGGAAGACACCGGCGTCCGGGGGCCGGTCCGCGGGTTCGCTGGAGGTGGCACGCGTCAGCAGACGTTCGACGCCATCTGGTGGGTTCTCGCCGAAGATTCCGTAGAGGGTGACCGCCGCTGAGTAGACGTCACTTCGGCGGTCGGGTTGCCGACCCCGGCCCAATTCCGGGGCGAGGTAGCCCGGTGACCCCGCCGGCGCGTTGAGCGTGTGCCGGTCGACAGGTTTGGCAATTCCCATGTCGCACAGGACGGCCCTTCCTTGCCGCAGGAGAATGTTGCCGGGCTTGATGTCGCGGTGAATGTGACCCTGCCGGTGGATCTCGGCCAGGCCCGACAGCACGTCCTCGGCGAGTTCGAATGCGTCCTCGCCCGACAGGGGAGGGCTGCGGTGCAGTCGATCGTCGAGCGACTCGTCGCACAATTCTGTTGCGATCCACGCCGACCCATCGGCCGGTGCATCAGCCCACAGAAAGCGAACGATGTTCGGATGGCCTGACAGCCTACGGTGCAGGGAGCATTCTTGCCGAAATCTGATGCGTTCGTCCTCGGTGAGCGACCGCTGCCAGACCTTGAGCGCGACGACATCGTCGAATGTTGTGCTTTTTGCCCGGTGGACGACCGAGGAAGAGCCCCTGCCCAAAACGCCCAGACTCACGAAATTGGCGGGCCACAGGGGCACATGACGATCCTGCCCTGGTATGGCACGCTCAGTCATCCCTGAACTCCTCCGCCGGGAGCCGTTCCACATCGGCGGCCGTGATCCGGAAGTGCGAGACGAGTATCTGCGCGACCTCGTAGTAGTCAGGCAGAGCAAGTGCCCGCCGCCGGTTGCCCTCCTCCGCGCCCCGGTCTTCGGTGGTTCCCGCCCGGGCCTGTCCGAACGTCCACAGCCCGCGGCGCAACTGCGGATCCGAGGGTATGCCGAGTTGTTCCTGCTCCCGGACCAGTCGCACCAGCAAACGGTCCTTCAGCTCGGGAGAGGCATCGGTGTAGTGCGTGCACAGCTCGCCGACCAGCATGCGGACCTTCTTGAGGCTCGGTTCACCGATGCGTGACATCACTTCGCGGTACGAAGCCGGCAAATACCCCCCGGCAAGGAGCGGCTCGCACAGAGCCGCGGCTATGTGCCGCAGATGGCTTGGGACTTCGGGGATCCTGGAGAGGGTGGGGTGGTCCAGGCCGTAGGTGAACATCTCCGGTTCCGGCTGGTTCACCTGGCGTACCTGAAGTTCGCAACCGTCCGGACCCAGCACGGTGCACACGGGCCTGGGAATGCTGCGGGCGTCTCCGCGTGCCAGCTCGTCACGGCGGCGTCGCAGTGGCTGTTCCGGCGGCATATGAGGTATCCGCAGATGGAGCTCGTGAGTCGTGGACAGGTTCCGCAACCACAACTCGCCCTCCATCCGCCAGATTCTTCCGGCGACCCGGGAGAGCTCGCGGCCGTTGAGCGCTGACCAGATCACTATGTCGCACGAGGTGTCGTCCCTGCCGAACAAACGGGAATCGCCCTCCTTGGCGAACTCGAATACGATGTCGGGTTCACCTGTGTAAGTCACTGTCAAGAACGGCTCAGTCATGGACCTGTTCCCCTCGTGCAACAGTGCGCCAAGCCTAGCCCAAAGGTTGCCTTGGTCTGTCGTTGTCGGAGAGCAGGACGCCGCTCACCTGAGAGGCTCTGAACGGGCAGTTGGGACCATCTCTGAACGTTCCCCAAGTACGGCCCCGTACCGGTCCCGTCGCCGGCGACGTGACGCGTGCCACACCGGCCCCTAGGGGGTGCCTCTATGGGTTTCGTCAACCCATAGGGGGCGGGTTGGGGGCCGTAAAAGGTGCCGTCGCGGAGCATCGCGAAGAACACGTCGGCTCGTCGGCTCGCGAGGCAGAGGAGGGGTTGGGTGTGGTGCTTTCCCTGGGCGATCTTCTTGTCGCAGTAGGGCCTTGACCCAAGGCCCGGGTAGTTAAGGCATTCGTGCTGGTGGCAAGCGAGTTGATGGGAGTTCGGCGCCGGGGCGAACATGAGCAAGGGAGCCCCGTTGGAGCAGGTAGTCCGCCAAGACCGTCTGCTGTTATGGAGCTCCGTTGCCTGCACGTCATTGTGCCCTGACGACTGTCTTCCACGAGTTCACGGTGGCCGGGGGCCGGTTCGCTCCCGACCATCTGGGGGAGCTGACCCGGGTCGTGCTGTTCGATCTCGTCGACGCGGTGCTGGAAGAGACCTTGACGTACAGCGCCGACTGCGCGACCTGACCTCACGGGTCGGGGTCTACTTCCTACTTGCGATGTGCCTGTTCCCGGAGGTCGGCTACCGGCTGGTCTGGCAGAAGCTGACCGCGGGACTGGCCGGGCTGAACGTGGCGCAGGCAGCCGCCAGATCGGCGACTTGAGGCCCGATGATGTCGACGTCCGCAGAGGTCCCGGGCAAGGAAGGCAGTTCGAAGGCGAGCACGGTCATCCTGCCACGCTCGATGCCCAGCCCGGCTGCCGGGGAAACGGGCTCACCGGCCAGCAGGGAGTGCAACAGTTCGCTGCGGGCGCGGCGTTCCAGGTCTGCGGCACGGCGGACCCTGAGCAGGTGAAGCGCGGCGGCACTCGTGGCGGCCTCTGTAAGGGCTCGTTCCGCTTCGGGACCGAGCGTCTCATCGGAGGATCCAACCGCCCAGATTGAGCCGAGCAGGTCTGCTCCGGCTCGCACTGCCACCGCGATGCGGGGCAGGGGCGCGCAGTCGAACCGGGGCATTGGGTCCTGACCGAACGCCAGAAGAACAGCGTCGCCATCGCCTCGAATTAATCATCCAGCGGCTGGACCAGGACCTTCACCGACCCGCGCCTTTGCGCCGCCATCGTCGACCGCCTCACCTTCGGCGGCAACATCATCGAAACCGGCACCGACTCCTACCGCCTCGCCACCACTCGCGCCCGCGCCGAACAACAGCAAGCGGCTGGCTGACTTGGCCTCGTGCTCAAGCGCGATCGGCCGGTACTTCAGGGCCTCATCAACGATCTCCTCCGCAGATGCATCCTGGAGGTCTTCCGGGGGATGAAAGATCAGACCGCTGACCCCAGGGTGCAGCACGTTCGCTTCGAGGAGCCGCAGGTAGTAGTCGCTCTCCGGGGAGGCAACGAGGACTCTGCGGACAATCTCGACGAGTTCGTCCCGCGTGATGCCTGCAACCGGGAGGCAAGCCGGCCGGGCCGCCTCCCTGGCAAACTCCTCAACGCTGCTGCTTCCGTAGTACTCGATGAAGTCGAAGGCTTCGTAATCGTGGCCGGTCATAGCATTGAACGCCCGGATCGCGTCGTCGGCGTCCTCAGAACGGTCGGCCACCAGGGCAGCGATCCGATCGATCTCGCAACTCAACTCATCCAGCCGTTGCCTGCTCACAGGCGGGGGCAGCAGCTCCGGTCTCAGGTCCACAGCCCGCACTATGTCCACCGGCTCCGACATGCCGGACCACTAGCCCTCTGGGTGCTGCCAGTTCTCATCAACATTTCTGAGCATCTCGATCAAGAAACGATGCCAGGACCCACCAACATCCGCTCTCCGTTCTCACCTACGAAGCCACCCAGTCCTGGTCGTCCTTGCCCGGTTCGGGGCCGAAGAGGGTCAGGGAGCCGCCGCCGTAGTTCTTGTCCTTGAAGAACGTGCCCACGACGACGCGGCTGCTCGCGCCGGAGTCCGACATGAGCCGTAGTGTCTCCTCCCGGAGCCCTTGGAGCCCCGAGTCCTGGGAGGCCGCCTTCGGGTTGTCCGGCGCGTCTGTGATCTGTCCGTCCGATGCCGCGGCGAACGCGGCCGAGAACTCGCCGTAGCAGGTCTGGCAGCCTGTATCGAGGTCCAGTACGCAGTGTTCGAGGGCGGGTTGATCCGCCGGGGCGGGCGGCGCCGCGGCCATGGCGCCCAGGCCCCCGGCCACGACCGCCGCCGCGGCCAGGGGACGCCGCGGGAGATTTCTGATCATTGCAGACTCTCTTTCCGTGGGTTCGCTTGCGGTCTGATCAAGCGCTTTCCGTGTGGTCCGCGATGCTAGTGAGAAGCCTGCAATGATCAGGGGGTTCAAGTCTTTGTCGTCCGCCATCAGATGACCACCGCACATTCGTGGCCGATCCCAAGCACCCAGCGTCTGCCGATCGAACGTCTCTGCCAAGTCGGGCCCTTGGCCCGAATCCTGGACACGGGCTATGCGGCTCGGGCCAGATAGTTGATGGTTCCTCGAGCGCCGTTTCGAAGGCGATCGGGCTGCGCTGCCCGAGCCGGGAGTGACGGCGCCCGGTGTTGTAGCGGTGCAGCCAGCGGAAGGCGTAGAGACGAGCCTCGCGCTCGCTGGACCGGCTCTTTCGGCCCTAGAGCGTTTCCCGTTTGAAGGTCGCGTTGAACGACTCGGCCAGCGCGTTGTCCGCCGAACTACCCACCGTGCTCATGGACTGGCGGACGCTGGCTTTCACACAGGCTGTGGCGAACGCAGCGGAGGTGTGCTGGGCGCAGTGGTCGGTGTGGATGATCGCGCCGGTGAGCTGCCCCGGGTCCGCTCGGCCGCCGCCAGGGCATCGACGACCAGCTCGGCCCGCAATTGGTCGGCGAGCGCCCAGCCGGCCAGACGCCGCGAAGTGATGTCGATGGCCGTAGCCAGGTAGAGGAACGTCCCGTTCGCGAGCGGAAGACACGTGATGTCGCCGACGTGCTTCGTGTTCACCGCCTCGGCAGTGAAGTCGCGTCCGATCAGGTCGGGAGCCTTCGCCGCGGCCGGGCCCGGGATAGTTTCACGCGTTCGCCGTCCTCGCGGAGCTCGGCCGTGGCCCTGGGGACTCCGGACGTCCTGTCGGATTCCTGGTGCACCTTGCGTATCTTCGCGGTGAGCTTGGCGCCGGCGGCCTGCCGGGTAGCCCGGGCCGGAGCGGTCTTGCCCCAGTAGCAAAAGCTGGAGCGGGCGATGCCCAGGACCTGGCACAACCGCTTGACGCCGAAGCGGCGCTGGTGGTCAGCGACGAACTGGAAGCGGTTCACCAGCCCGTCTCACCCGGCGGAATACTCGGTGGCGGAGAAGGGGAACGCCGGCGCGTCCGGACAATCGGCAGCCTCCGTGGCGGCGGAGGTTGGACAGCCACTGCCCTACTGGCCGGTTCAGCACGGTCACCGAACGCGGTGTCACTCCGGACAGGCTCAACCCCGACACCGGGCGTTGGGAATGCCAACCGGCCTGCGTCAGTGTCGGACCGACCCGGACCATGAGCTCATAGAGCTCGCCGACTCACCGACCGACGAGGGGGCTGCCTATTGCACACGCATGAGCAGCCCCGTCGTCCGGCGCTGGTCCTGGGTGGCGGTGGCCCGGCCGGACAGCACCGCGAGGGCGGCCGTGCGGCGCATCGAGTGAGGCCGCCTCACACCGTTTCAGCCGAGGTGTCGGTCATCATGGTTCATGGTGAAGACGAAGCTTTCCGAGTTGTAGTAATCGGGCAGGTGCGCGAGGTAAGAGCCTTTGCGGGGCGGACTCTCGTTCGGCCAGTCCTCCGGGCCCAGCAGGTGCAAGGAGTAGTCACTCGATGCCACGGGAGGTACGAACTGCAGGCGGAACGCGCTTGAGTCTGCCACGGGGCTGATCGTCCACAGCTGTACGGTGGAGTGGGCTGAAGAGTGATCATCGCAATCGCTCAGGACGGCCCGCACAACGTTTCCGCCGCCGTCCGTACCGTCGAGGCACTTGCTGCTGCCCGAGTTGCGAAGCCGGTACGCGCCGGATGCGTCCTTGACCGTCTCCCAACGCTGCAACGCCGTGGTCCGGCACTCCTCGAGGCGCAGCCAGGTCCCTGCGGCGGGGCTCTGCGCGCCGACGCACAGTCCGGTCCTTCTGTTGACGAGTTGGAAGCCGACGGGAGGGTCGTCCGGTGAGCGGGACGGGGCCAGGGAACGTTTCGCCGGGGCGGAGGTTATGACAACGGGAGCAGGGGGCTCCGTGGTGGCAGCGGGTGCGGATATGGGGGGCGTGAGGGTGACGCGGTCCTGGGGCGGACGGGTGGTGCTGGACGGGCCGTCCGTCATCGTGCTGGCGGCGACGACAGCCGCCAGCACGATGACGGACGCCGCGACGACGACCGCGGCACGGGACTGCAGGACCCTCACGCCCCGGCTGCGGGGGTGCAGCCCAGGAGATGGGGAGCCTGGGCCAGCAGCGGCGGCCATATCGGGCGCCGCCGGCCTCGGTCCCTTTGAGCCGGCGTCGGCGGTGCCGGTACGGGGAGTGACTTGGTTCTCTGCCGCGTCCAGGAGAAGGTCGGTGAGGGCTGCGTGGCTTCCGCTGCGAAGGATGGCGAGGTCAGCCTGGATGCCTGAGCAGCTCCGGCAGGCTGCGGTGTGGCGGTCGAGGACGCTCGACTGGTCGGAGACACTGCCCTGGACCGTGTCATCCATGACGGCCGTCAGATGCCGGCAGGTCCGGCTCGGAGCCTGTGCGGAATAGGCGCGCAGGTAGGCCTCGCACAGCTGGGTTCGGGCCGACCGGACGAAGGCGGCGTCCCGGCCAGGTTGCTCCGTGTGGAGGGGCCCGGATGGTCCGGAGACTTCGGCCAGTTCGGGGCACAGGGCCTGTTGCGATGCCGGGGACAATGCACGGAAGGCGCTCAGGACCAGGGGGTCGTCGTCGGCAGCGGTCGGGATCACGATGCTCCTTGTCCAAGTACGCACGAAAGCCGCGATGTTCGGAGAGGGAGCCAATGAACCGGCTTGCCGAGGCGGGGGCCCGGACGAAGCCATCCCCACGAGGGGACCGCAACGACCTGCACTCTCAGTCCGGGAACACGGACAGTATCTCTCCTGGCCTCTTTCGGGCGGTTGATGTCGGGGTGCGTTGCGGGGTGGGTTGGCGCCAGTGTTGATGTCGCGGGGCTCCTGGCTGGTTCAGGCTCCGGCGGCAGCCCTCGAGCTTTTTAGCACGTGTGTCCACCGAACTGGCGGGGATCGGTCGGCTGTCAAACGTTGGTGTGATCGGCGGGGGCCGGTGTTCAATCCCGGCTCACAGTCTCGCGTCAGGCGCATCCGTCACGCAGGGCGCGTCTGTTTGAACTTTCCCGTGTGCCAGCGCTGTTCGTTGTTGGAGGCTGTACGTGATCACCGTGCCGTTATCCGTACTGAAACTCGACGGATCGTTTGTTCGCGGCTTCCGCTACGACGACGACGCCCACCCCAACCCGGCCGACGAGACGATCGTCGAGGCGATGGTCCAACTCGCCCACCGGCTGGGCATCACGGCCACCGCCGAGTGCGTCGAGACGGCGGGCCAGGCGGAACGTCTGCGCCGCATCGCCTGCGACACGGGCCAGGGCTGGTTGTACTCACGGGCGGCGACGCCGGAACGGATCGACGGAATGATCGGCATCAGCCCGCTGGCGGTGTGACGCCGGCCGTCAGCCGCTCCGGTTCACCCACGGACATGGGACTGTCCCCGGCCGGGCCGTGACGTCCCGGACGGGGACAGTGCTCAAGGGGTGGGGCCAGGCTCTAGCAGGCGCCGAGGTCCTGCCAGACGCCCCATTCGCCGGTGGTGCCGGGCTCTTCGCCCCGGGTCCACCACTTGGCCTTCCAGGTGTGGCCGTTGCGGGAGACCTGCTTGTCGGCGGTGTACGTGGCGGCCCGGTCCCACGCGGCGGCCGAGCAGCCGGCCGGCGGGGTTGTCGGGGCGGCGGAGTCGTCGGAGGCGGGTCGTCGGGGGCGTGGTGGGCGGCGTGTCTCCGCAGTGGGCCTTGGCCTCGTCAGGGGTCATCGGCCGGGTGTGCTGGCTCACGCTGCCGGCGTCCCCCTTGGGCGAGGTTGCCGTGAAGGGCAGGTACCAGACGAAGTGGTCGTAGTACCGGTCCCTGAAGAGGAGTTCGTACCGGCCCGCGACCTCCAGCAGGGTCGGCTGGCGGTTGATCCAGCCGACCTTGCCCGCGGGCACGTTGATGGCGGTGGTCTGCGACTCCGTGTGCGCGTGTGCCCAGCTGTGCGAGAACGATGTCTGGACAGAAACCTTGTAGACCTGGTACCAGCTGGCCTCGACGGTCATGGAGACACCGATGGTGTTGGTCTCGGTGTCGGTGTCCGACCAGCTGACGTTCATCGTCTGCGGACCGTCCGTGCAGTTGAAGACACTCGTGCCGACCTGGTGGCTCTCGCCCTTGACTTCCTTCGGCGGGCCGTCAGGGTGGAAGACGCACTCGGCGCCGGTGACGCACTCCTCCAGCAGCTCACGCGGTGACGGGACGTCTTCGGCCTGTGCGGAGGGCGCGAGCAGGATGCCGCACACGGGGACGAGAGCCGCCGCGAGGATCGCGTTGCGCATTGACGTACGCATGAAGCCTGTTCTCCTCTCTCGGGTTGACCAGGGCCGATCCGGGCGCCCGGGTCTGGTTGCGCTCGGGTCTGGTTCGGACCGGATCACCGGTAGGCGATGGAGCTGGTGCGGTCGTTCATGTACGCGCCGATGTTCGGCGTGTTGGTCTGGTACGCGCCGTCGCGGTCACCGCCGAAGTTGTCGTCGGAATAGAGCTCGATCCAGCAGTTCGCCCATGGCTGCAGCGAGGTGATGATGTCGTTCCAGCCCGGCGGCATGGTGGGCCCCCAGTGATCCTGGGCATCGTTGTTCCTGCACGGCCTGTCGGCCTCGATGGTCAGGGTCCTGCCGCCGTACTCCTTGTGCTCGAAGAACGTGCCTATGATGACGTCGCCGTTCGCGCCGCCGGCGGCGGCGTCTTCCATGAGTCGCGACGTCTCCGCACGGAGCTCCTGCAGCGAGCCTCCGGAGGCTCCCTCCAGGTTGTCCGGCGCGTCGGTGATCCGGCCGTCCGATGCCGCGGCGAACGCGGCCGTGAACCCGTCGTAGCAGGTCTGAGCGCCCGTATCGAGGTCCAGTACGCAGTGTTCGAGTGCTGATTGATCCGCCGAGGCGGGCGGCGCGGCGGCCAGGCCGCCCAGCACTACGGCCGCGGCTGCCGCGGCGGCCAGGGCACGCCGCGGGAGTTTTCTGATCATGAGCAGACTCTCCTCTGTGGGGGGTGCGCTTGCTGTTGCATCAAGCGCTTCCTGCGCCCACCGTGGTGGTGAGCGGCCGGGAGAAGCCTGCAACGATCAGGAGGCTCCGGTCTTTGTCGTCCGCCCTCAGATGACCGCGCCAAATTCGTCGCCGATCCCTAGAAGCCGTTGCTCAACTGAACGTGGTCGTTTGATTGTTGCTGGTCAGGCATGGTTCCGATTGGGGTGAGGGAGGGTTTCGGCGTCCTCTTTCTGCTTGGTCGTCGAGGAGTGCGCGGTGGCGTCGGTGCTGGGATTGCTGGAGGCGCGGGAAGCGGATGCCCGTGAGCGGGTCGAGGATCTGCGGGAGGCGGCGGCCCGGGCGGCTGCGGCGCTGGAGGTGGCCGAGATCGAGCTGGACCGACGAGTGATCGCGCGGGAGGAGCTCGTCGAGGCCCTGGCAGTGTCCGCGGCCACCATGAGGTGATGAGCCGTCAAATTGCCGCACAGGCGGAACGGATTCAGCACACATGAGGCTGGGAAACGCTGCGAACTCGCGAAAACCACGGAGGGGCGTTTCCCCAGGCCAGACATACCGCGGACAACGTTTGCCCAGGTCACAGCCTTGATCAGGGAAAACTCCTAAAGCGGGTGTCGCAGGTTCGAATCCTGCCGGGGGCACCAGGCAAAAGGCCCCGGACCGATCATGGTCCGGGGCCTTTGACATCAGCATCTGACATCAACGGGGGCAGTCACTCACGGCCGGGCCGCCTCTTGAGCAGCCGGTCCATGTGGCTGATCGCCTCGCGCTGCGTGTCCTGGACGACGTGCGTGTAGACGTCCATGGTGATGCTGATCTGGCCCGCATACGGTGCCAGCGAAGCGGGGCGATGCACATCGCCGGGAGCGGCACGGCCCGACGACGACGGCCTTTGGGATCGTCGTTGTAGAGGACACCGCGCCGTCGCTGAGTCTGCTGCCGGACGTAGAGCACGCGCTTGTCCAGGTCGACATCGACCCAGCGAAGACCGACGATCTCACCCCGCCGGAGGCCCATCGCGATGGCGAGGACGAAGGCCGCGTACAGCGGGTCATTCCGAGCAGCCGCGAGGAAGTCCAGCGTCTCATCCAGCGTCCACGGGTTCAGCTCCCGGGACTTCGCCCGCGGCGGCTCCACGAGACTCGCCACATTCCGAGCCACGAGTTCTTCGCGGCAGGCAGCGGTCAGGGCCGTGCGCGGCGGCCATGTACGAGTAGCCAGCGGCCTGGCAGTTGGGCTGGGCTGCGTGTCTAACTGCGTGACAACGCCGACGTGCAGCGGCGGACAAGCGCGCACGCCTGCGGACCATCGCAGCAGGTGAGTGGCACACCGGCCCATGGTCGAGCGCCCGTCCAAGTTGCTTCGGGACGAAGAGGTCCGTGCACCACTTCCGCGCCAGAACGAGCGGGGAACAGCCTGGAATTACGGTACCGTCGGCGGCACGCTCCGAGGCCGCGAACCGGCCGTTCGCCCAGCTCAGCCGTAGCACCGGCCCTTGATTACTGCAGCTTCCCAAGCGGAGGTGGTAGTCCAGGGGCTGACGTGCCTGACGCCGCCCCTGTGACGTTTCTTGATCCGGTTGCGCTCTTGTACTGGGGGCCGGAAACTCCGGTTGCCCTAGGAGGGCTCAAGTGCTTTTCAAACGCGTCGTGCTGGCCGTAGGGATCGTCGTCGCTGCTGGTCTGCCGACAGCAGGGACCGCCGCGGCGGAGCAGGGGACGGCGGCCGGCCTGATCACCGCCACTGGCTATTCCTCCGGCTCTCCCGCTCTGGTCTCGCTCGACCCCGTGAGCGGCGACGTCATCCGGACCTTCGCGCAGAACGCCGAGGACGGCGTCCTCTCTCCGAAGGGCTCCACCGTGGCATACATCCAGCGCGACGACACCTGCATTCCCCAGACCGAAGGCTGTATGTACGCCCGGAACCTGGTGGTCGCCGACGGCGATGGCAGTGACCAGCACGTTCTGGTCCGGGGTATCGCGCCCGAAACCAATGAGGCCCCGTACGTCGGGCACCCCGACTGGTCCCCGGACGGCAAGCGGATCGTCTACGACAGCCCGCGCGGTATGGAGTGGATCAAGAGCGACGGCACGGGACAGGAGGTGCTCACGACAACCGGCGGCGCAGGCACCTTCTCGCCCGACGGCCAGAGCATCGCCTTCGTGAGGACCACCACGTACGAGACGGCCGACGGCTGGGAGTACGGCAGGGACGTCTGGGTCATGGACATCGCCACCCGGCAGGTGCACCAGATCAGCACCGCTCGCAACGCGCGGTCCACGCCCGTCGACTGGTCCCCCGACGGGCAGCGCATCGTCTACGTCACCGAGAACGGCCTGAACGCCGTCCACGTGGCGACCGGCGCCGTCACCGAGCTGCAGAGCAGCTGGACGACCCCCCTCAGCAGCGTCCAGGGCCCCGTCTTCTCGCCCGATGGCACCCAAATCGCCTTCTCCGCCATGGACGACTTCGACTACACCCACAGCACCTACGTCGTCGACGCCGCCGACGGAAAGAACCTCCAGGTCCTAACGGACCAGGCTGTGACCCCCACCGACTGGCTGAGCAGGTAGCAGGAACGCCGGCCGCGGGCCCGGGTGGTGCCCGCGGCCGGCCGTCCCGTGCGGGCCCAAGGGGTGCACAGTGGGCGCGACGGAGCCCGGCTGCTGTACAGCAGTGAAGTACAGCAACCCCAGAAACCGATCACGTCCGGTAGCGTCCTCCTACGCCCATAGCGCGACCGGTATGACCGCCAGCGACCGATCCACACAGAACTACGGATCAGAAGGTTGCAGGTTCGAATCCTGCCGAGTGCACAGCAGACCAGAGGCCCCCGGAGATAATCCGGGGGCCTCTGGCGTTGGGTGTACAGCAAACGGACTGAGGTCCGAGTGCCGACCCAGCTCGCGGCTAGGGTGTCGCGCATGTCGCACGTCGACCAGGGAGTCGAGAGATCAGTGCGACACCGGGAGGGGCGTTCATGAGGGTCAAGGCTCGAAGAGCAGGACTTGCTGCGGCGGTGCTATCCGCATTGGTGGGATGTGGGGCTCAGACCGCAGGTTCAGAGACAGGGGTGCGTGCAACGGTTGTCCCCTCTCCCCCAGTACCGCCCTCGACAGAGGGCCGTCTCTCCTCTGGGGATCTGCAAAGCCGGTGGTGGACGTGGGCGGCGTCGGAACCTGAGCAGACGAACCCCGTTGCTGACCAGGACGGAAGCTCATGCGGGCGCAACCAGTCACGAGACGTATGGTTTCTGGCGGGCTCTTTCGGCGGTCAGGTCAAGCGAACGTGCAGCGTCCCTAACGGAGTGCCTCTCGCTTTCCCCCTTGTGAACCTCATAGGAAATCCGTCGGCCTGCGCAGGCTTCATGAGTGCCGCCAAGGGGTCCGCGGTGCTGGATGGCAAGAAGGTCGCCTCGGAGGCACTCCGAGGAGGCGATCTCCGTGCTGGGGTCGCCAACAACCCTGTCACCGGGACAGACGGACGCTTCACGGCTACTGGATGTGGCGTATGGGTGCAGCTGCCGCCACTGGAACCTGGGCAGCACGCGTTGACGATTCGCGGTGAGTCTGACGATTTCTCGGTCGGGGTGGACTATTCGCTTAACGTCGAGGCCGCTTCGAGTAGCCCCAACGGCCAGGAGATCCCGAGCGGGTCGCCTGGCCTTTCAGTTCTTCGATGCGCACCGCTCAGCCGGTGCGGCCCATTGCGTCGGACAGCTTGCCGATCGCGTCGCGTACAGCTTCCTCGCTCGCTTCGGCGTAGACCTCCATCGTCATGGCGATCTGTGAGTGCCTGAGGATGCGCTGGGCCACCTTCGGGTGGACCTTGAGGGCCACCAGGAGTGAGCTGCACGTGTGCCGGGTGTTCCGGAGCGGGATGACCCGGAGCCCGGCACGGCGAGCCCGCAGGGCGAACATGCGGGTGAGGTTGCCAGGCTCGATCGGGGTGCCGTGCTTCGTGGTGAAGATCAGGTCATGGCTGCCTTGCCAGAGCTCCCCGACGGCTTTCCGGTCGCCGAGCTGCTGCGCGCGACGCATTCGCAGAGCCTTGAGGCAGCGCCGGCAGAGGCAGGAAGTCGTCCGAGTCCTCTGTCTTGGTCTCGCGGTAGAGGATCTGACGCCCGGCCCGCTGGATCTGGTGATCCACGTACAACTCACTGGTCTCGAAGTCGACGGACTCCCACGTCGGGCCCAGGACCTCACCCCGGCGCAGCCCCAGGCACAGGACCCAGGCCGCGAAGAGGTGGTCATCACGGGCGGCGGCAAGCGCCAGCGCAGGCCAGTCAACGCCACTGCACTCCGTGTCTGCGGCCGGGGCCGTCGTGCGCGAGGACGGCCGACTCCTGGCGATCCGCTGAGCGGACAACGGGACTTGGGAACTGCCGGGCGGAATTCTCGAACTCACCGAGTCACCCGAAGCAGGCGTCACCCGTGAGGTCCTGGAGGAGACGGGCATCCACGTTGAGGTGGACGAACTCTCCGGCGTCTACAAGAACACGACGCGCGGCATCGTCGCCCTGGTCTTCCGCTGCAAGCCGTCCGGCGGCATCGAGCGCACCTCCGACGAGTCGACGGCAGTCGCCTGGCTCACGCCCGAGGAAATCGCCGAGCGGATGTCCGAGGTCTACGCGGTCCGATTCCTGGACGCCTTGGACGAGGACGGCCCTCACGTACGCAGCCACGACGGCAAGCGCCTGATCCCAGCGCGGTAGAACTTTCTCTACTGGATCAAGCCCCGGCTGCGCTCCGCTCCGCCGGGCGCGCTTCCCGGCTCTGGCTGCGCCCGCGCTCCTGCCTCCGGCCCGCTCGGCGCTGCCGCCGCCGACGCGCGCCCGCAGTGGATAGGCCCGAGGACATGAGTCGAGAACCGAGCCGCGGGCTAAAGACATGCCTCCGGCGGGGGCGCTCAGACTCCGGGATGGATGGGGCGCCGTTTGCGAGTGCCGGCGGATTCGTGGCGAGCGTTGTGGGCTCCCATCCCGACCACCTTCGACCCAGGCAGAGCCGAGCAGTCGCGGCCCAGGGCGTCAAGGTCGTTCGTACAGTGGCGCGCTCCACCTTGACGCCCTGAACCACGACCGCACCACGGTGTGTGGGTCGAAGGCGGACGGGATAGGAGCTGGGGTGAGTGGTGGGTTGAGGTGGTGGACGTCTAACAGGCTGTCAGTGGCGGCCCATACGCTTCCGCCATGCGCAAAGGTGCGATCAGCCGAGACGGTGTCCTCAAGGCCATGGCGGAGTATGACGAATTGGGTCGTGACAGGTTCCTGTCCGAGTACGGGTACAAGCCAGCAACCGGGTATCTCCTCTTACACGAGGACCGGACATACGACTCGAAGGCCATCGCTGGTGTGGCCCACAAGTTCGATCAAGGTCGAGTGCTGAGGCCGGACGAGTTGATCGGGGGAAGGTCGCACGCCGCCAGGTGGCTCGCCCGACTCGGCTTCGTAATCCGTTCGTCTCGGAGCCCCGATTGGACGCGTGACGAGATCATCCTCGCCTGCGACCTGGCGATGGCCAACGGTTGGAAGCGACTGGAGTTCGACGACCCACGCGTGATCGAGCTGTCTGCACAGCTACAGACCATGCCGATCCATCCTGAAGAACTACGCAACGAGCTGTTCCGGAATCCCAACGGCGTAGCTCGCAAAACGGTTGACATCACGTCCCGGCACCCGGGCTACCGGGGAAAGCCCACGAACGGCAATGCGCTTGATGTCGAAGTCATGAACGACTTCCTCGCCCGGCCGGCTGAGATGGCGGAGGTAGCCCAGCGCATCCGGCATGGCCTTACCGCAGGCGAATTCCAGGACCTGCCTTCGGAGGCCGAGGAGGAAGACGACTACAGCGCGCCCGAGGGCAGGTTGCTGATAGGCCGCCACAGGAGCCGCGAGCGGGACAAGGGGTTGCGCAAGAGGAAGATCGATGCGGTGTTGCGCCAGGGCCGTCAGCTCGCCTGTGAGGCATGCGGCTTCGACTTCGAGCAGGTCTACGGCGACCGCGGAAGCGGCTACATCGAGTGCCACCACGTCGTTCCCCTGCACGAGGCCGGCGAAGGCCGGACCAAGCTCAGCGATCTCGCTCTCATCTGCGCAAACTGCCACCGTATGATCCACCGTCGTGCTCCCTGGCCGACCCCGAAGGACCTGAGGAGCCTAGTCCAGAGCCGCCGGTACACCAGGGCACGCATCCCTTCCCAGCACAACGCAGAAACCGACGAACCTGCCGCGGCCCCGTCGTAGCCTTCCAAGCACGTGCCCCATCCGTGCCCGATCGTGCGGGAAGCCAGGGGAACCACGGTCGCGAAAGGGTGCCGCCCAGCGCAACGGCCCCTGACCTATCTCCTGGTCAGGGGCCGATATGCGGCTAGGCGGCTCAACTTCCCGTGCTGGCCCATACATGGCCCACAGCCCTCTGCGGGGGGGGCGGGGCCGAACGAGGCCAGCCGGGCGGGTCGACACCCGCTTGAGGAGTTCCAACGCCATTGGGCGACCCCCCGGAACGGGCTCTCGTGGTTGTTGGCGCTCCGGCCAGAGCGGCAGACAGGAGGGGCACCCGGTCTCGGACGCCCCTCCTGTCTGCCGTACTAGTGCTCGTTACCAGGTGACCGTCGTGGTCCAGCCGCCGTGGTTTTCGTTCAACAAGACCTGACTGTTCATGCGGATAGGCCGGTCCTCAGGAGCGACGGGCCCGGTGGCTCCGTAGCAGGCGACCCGCTTGCCGGCCGCGACCGGCGTCTTGATGCAGTGGCTGCTATACGAGTTGCTGAGATTCCAAGGATAGGCTTCCAGATACACCGTGGTCGGGGCGTTATTGACCACCACGGTGACGGGCTGGAAGGTGTCGTTGCTCGGGTTGCGGAAGATGCACGTCTGCATGGCAATGTTGACCGACGCGGGATGAGTGACGGTTGTCCCACACTTGTAGTCCACCCCCGGGACCCAGGCCGCCCAGTTCGGTTGTGCCGACGCGGGGTTCACCCCAAGGGCGAGCGCTCCCGCCACGCAGGCCCCGACCGCCGCGGCCTTGCTCCACTTGCTCAAAAACATCACAGCCCCCTCTCGTTGAGTAACAGCGGCAGACCCTACACACCCTCCGCGGCCGGTGAGACTGGGGGCCGGGCCTTCGCGACCAAAGAGCCTGCTCCCGGTCGGGGCCATCGCTGGCCGCCCTGAAACGCGAGGGCCCATACACGGCCCACAGCCCTCTGTGGCCGAGAGGCAAGCCGGGTGGATCGACACTCGCTTTAGGAGTTCGATCGGGCGTGCCTGACAGCGCATTTGGCCGCGTAAGGCCCGGCCACTCCTGACCGCCCAACGCCATCCCTGTCTGCTGTCGTTGATGTCAGATGGTGATGTCAGGTTGGATGGCCCTCATGGAACGTGTTGAGGCTGTTCACGGACGGCGGGAACAACGCGGTGGTGCGCCTGCCCGGTCAACGGTTCCCTGGTGTGCTGATCCGGGGCGACTCACTCTCCATCCTTCGCAGCGACGTCTCCGAGGCTTCCGAACAAGGTGACGTGGCTGAAGCCTGCGAAACCGCCGGCCTTCTCCTGGACGACCTCGACGCGCTGCTGCGCCAGGAGGCAGCTGTTCTGGACGGGCGTTATTCTGATTGAAGTGATTCCATAACGACCGGCACTTCTTGCTCATGTGAGGAGGCATCATGCCGGATAACGCTCCCGGAATAACGCCTGTGCACGGTGTATCTGCAGAGGATTTCTCCCAGCTGTGGGAGAACCGGGCGTATGTTGCATCGAAGCAACCTTTTATGCCTTGCCTTCCTCTTCTACTGAATGGCACCCGGGTCGACGACCTGGAACGCATGAACGAGGATCTGTCGGGCTCGCTCTACATGACCCCGACAGTATTCGAAGAACGTCCCGCGATCGCCGCCTACACAGAGCGAGTGCCCATGGTGCGGGAGGCGGCGAGACTGCGGGTCGGCACTGAGCTGTGCAGGGCGTACGGCTACTGCTACGAGCCGTCCCAGGTCCCCTCCTACCTGGACCTGTGGGAGCATATGGACTGGCAGGGAGACGGATTCCGGATCCCCGCGGGCGAAAAGGTTTCCCGACTCGGCGATTACGGGGCCAACGATTTCTTCTCCTCGATTTCGGCCTGCCGTTTCGCCTACTCCATCTTCGAGCACGTTGATTACCGGGGAAATGAGTACATGCTCAACGCCCCGTGCTCCCTCTCCTACCTGGCAGGAATGGGCTGGAACGACAAGATCTCGTCGGTGATCAATTGGGGCCCAGCAGGACCGCCCTGGTGAGGGAGTAGCGTGCCCGCTGTCATATTTGACGATGTTCAGGGCGACATCGAGGCGAGGGTGTCGATCAGGCAGGAGACCGTCGGATCAGACGCCACCGGCCCGACGCAGGCCCACATCAGCCAGGCAGTCCCCGCCCAGCGCGAACGCGAGCGCCACATCCAGCCGGATCTTGCCCGGATCGTGCACCGCCCGCGCCTTGCGCCACGGCGCCAACGCCACTGATATCGCCTGATCCAGGCCGGTCCTGCGGGGACACAGCACCCGCAGCAGGCCCAGCCGTCGGCTGAGTACAGAGCCCCTCGACCAAGCCTTCCAAGAGAGCGTCCTCTCAAATGCACTGCAGTGGTCATGGAGTCAGCACTGTCGCAGCCTGGGGTGGGCATCGCCTCAGGGCTTCACAACTCGAGCAGGGATGCGGGCTCTTGTCGGACGGCACCCGTCCCCGGTCTTCTCGGGGAGGGGTGCCGTCCGGGCGCCTGCCGGGCGGGCGCTCAGCTGACGAGGTACTTGACCGCGTCGACCACGTGTGGGCCGTAGCCGAAGGCCGCGGCCAGATGCTCGAGTCGCTCGTACGCCGCCGGGGTCAGTGGTGTGCCGAAACTGTTGACAGCACAGAGCAGGAACCGGAAGGCCAGTTCGGCGCAGACAACTTCTGCGCACCGCATCAGCGCGTGACGGGTGGCCGCTGACCGGGTGTCCTGGTCTCCGCCCTGGTCGAGCAGCCCGACCATGGCGACCACCTCCGCCGTCCGCCGGCGATGCTCGACCGTCGCCGGCGAGGCCCCGTCGGGCACGCACACGGGATACGTCGTGCAGGCGTCCTCCGAAGCGCCGCGTGCTCTCGCGATCGGCACGATCAGCGACAGCAGGCGGTCCACGGACGCGCGCTCCTTGCCGCCGATCTCAGGCTGGCCATCCATCGGTGTGCCCGTGGCCCGCCAGAGAACGCTCAGCTCCTCGCCGGTGAGGTCCGAATCCCGCAGCCGCAGTACGTCCTCGATGAGGAGCAGGACGCGGCCGGGTTCGAGACCCGGGTTCCGGCCACCCAGGTAGGCCAGGGCATGATCCAGTGCCGTGTCGGCGTAGAGGATCCAGTCGCCGTGGAAGGACGTGCCGAGCTCGGTCACGCCGAAGTCGAAGGTCATGTCCTCGTGCTGTGCTGCGGGGTCGTGCATGGTTCTGCTCCCCTTTACAGCGGGTAGGCGGTCAGGACGTAGAAGCCGCCGGGCTTGTGGCCCTTTGTCGCGGCGAGGATCACCTTGAAGCTGTTGCTCGTGGTCGGACTGTAGTTGCCGAGGTGGTCCATGCTGTCGCCGAGCGATCCGGTCCCGTACGTGCCCTGGAGCGTGAGCTGCTGCGGCTTGCCCGGCTTGCCCGCGTCCTGCACGAACTTCGTGATGCGGTCCTTGTTCTGGTCGACCAGCTGGTTGAGCGCCTTCTGGGCGAGGTCCGCGCTCTTCCAACGGGAGTTGGACGTGGGCCTGCCCATCCGCCGGGTCTTGGCCTTCGCCAGGGCCTCCATCTTCTGCCGGTCGACGTTGACGTGCTCGTCCAGGGTGTGGGCGATGCCCGGGAACATCCGCTCGGCGCGCGCCAGGTCGGTGCAGTTGTGGACCAGGACGTCCTGGGCGCCGACTCGCACGTAGTAGCTGTCGATGCCGCTGACGTCGAGGTCGTAGGTGGCCTGCCGGCCGGCGGACCGTTCGGTCGCGGTGACGGTGGCCTCGGTGCCCTCGGCGGTGTGCAGGCGGTCGCCCGCGCGCAGCTCGCCCGCCGGGACCCACGCCTGCCGGTCCGGCAGCCAGTAGCGGTGCTGCTCGGTCGACGTGAGGTCGGAGACGTCGCCGTCCGCGCCGGCGACCGACAGTCGGACAAACGTCTTGTCGGTGTACTCGGAGGTATACGGCGTCGACATCACCGGGCGCGGCCGGGTCAGCTCGGCGAACTCGCCGCCCGGGTCGGTCGCGAGGACCTCGTCACGCGCCGGCGGCCGTCGCGCGGATCCGGTCCTCGACCTGCTTGCGGTACTCAGGGTCCGCGATCTTGGTCGGGTCCTCCTTGAAGCCTCCCTCAGCTTCTGGAGGCCGGCGGCTTCCTTCTTCACCGTGCCGAAGTGTTCGACGGTGTCCTTGTGGAGGTAGTGGACGCCGTACGCGAACATGCCGACGCCGGCACCGACCTTGAGGGCCTTTGCGCGAAGTCGCGATAGCAGGCCGGTTTCTCCAGCAGCGACAGCTTGTCGCAGCCGGAGATCCCCGCTTGCACACTCTGGTTCGGGCCCGTATGCGGGTGCCGGGCGGCGCCCTGGCGAGCATGATGGGCGGGACGATGACGGCCAGGAACACGGCGAGAGCGGCGTAGCCATACGTGAGCGTGGTCAGGGTGGCGACCGCGGCGACCAGCAGCGGACCTTCCGCGTCGCCGAGTTCGCGGTCGAGTTCGGCGGACCCCGTGGTCTGGCCCCGCCGCGACTGGGGTGTGGAGGCGGCCAGTGCGGCGAAGCCAAGCGGTGTGATCACACCCGTACCGGCGCCAATCAGCGTGGCCCCAAGAAGCATTCCGAGCAACCCGGGCAGCGTCGCGCAGGTCTCAAACCCGGGGAGTGCTCCCTGACCGGCTCGGAAGCGGTCGTGTGAGCGCCCAGTCCTCGACTTCGCGCCAGCGTTTCCACGTTTCGGGCAACATGTCTTGGCCTGCCGAGTTGAGTACAGGGGCCGCAGCGACGACCCAGGCCAACTATGCGTCGCGGCTCGAGTAGCGGGCTCTGCGCAGGGCGTCGAAGAGTAGAGCGGCGGTGTGGGAGAAGTCGCTGGAGTTGAGACCTTCTACGAGCCGTTCGCCGAACCGTCGGAGGGCACGCTCGCGTTCGGGGTGCGCCCAGGGATCGCCGAGGTCGGTGATGACCGTAGCGGCGCGCCGGATCACCCTGTCCCGCAAGGGCGACAACCGTACCGTCGTTACCGACCCCACCGCCGGCATGTTCGCCGTCGTCAGGGGTGACGTCCTCACCGACAAGGACGCTCACCTCGCCCCCACCCACTACGCCGACTGGCTCTCCTGACTCGCTCGCGCCCTCTCAGGCGTGCAGACCGCAGAGAGCCAAGCCCTGGCCGTCGTGGGTGATGACAAGAACTCGGCACGGCGGCCAGGGTGGTCTATGCCGCCTAATACAGCCACCGCATCTACCGTGACGGGTGCTGGATTCGCTCGTTGTTGTGACTGTGCGATGAATCGTTGACGGTTGAGCACGTCGAGTCGTGGGCCGGGGGGATAGCCGGTTCCATGCCCGGTTCGCCCACCGTTTTGGCAGGTCCGAACCCCGTGAGCGGGCGTCGGACTACCTGAACGGGTTGCTTGCGCCGCTTGAGAAGAAGAATGGGTGGACGCTGTCGGAGCAGGTCGGGCACCAAGCTCCTGGCCGCCCATGGCCGTATCGGCGTGCTCTCCCCGGAAGGTGACCTCTTCGACATCATCGCGGGCCGCTACAGTTCCCGCCCCAACCTCGGAGTCTTCCTACCCGAGTTCGTCGTCGGACTCCAGGCGCCGGTGAAGTCCGTCCACGAACTGCTCTGCTCACCGCTCGCCGGCACGCCGAGCCGGTCGATCAGGAGGTTGGGCGCGCCGGCCTCGCGGAACGTGCACTGGGCGGCGTTGAGTGCCTCGGACCTGCTCACGTCGTTGACGGGCTCGGGAGTGACGATGCGAAGCGTATGGCCCCGACCCACTTCACCTCGCCGAGGTGGTCGGACTCGATGAGAAGACCGCGATGCGTTACGCGGACTCGGCCCGTCAGCTGCTTCCGGCCACGCCCGCGGGCTGGATAAGGACCGGTGGGAAGCAGATCCCGCGGAAGTGTCGACGCAAGGCGTTTGCCCGCCGTACCGCGGGCAGTCATGGGGCGTCCGCCGGGCGGTACCCCGTGCGCGCTCTCCTTGGGGCGCCCCCCGCCAGCCCCCTCACCCGCAGAGGTCGACTCACCATGGCAGAACTCAACCGCCGCCGCTTCCTGCAGTTGGCAGGTGGCGCCACCGCACTCACCATGCTGTCCGACAGCATCGCCCGGGCGGCCGCCATCCCCGCCCAGGGCACCACCGGCAGCATCCAGGACGTCGAGCACATCGTCGTCCTGATGCAGGAGAACCGTTCCTTCGACCACTACTTCGGCGCGATGAAGGGCGTACGAGGCTTCGGCGACCCCCGCCCGGTCACCCTGCCCAGCGGCAAGTCCGTCTGGAACCAGGCGGCAGGCAAGAAGGTCACCCTGCCGTTCCGGCCCCCGGGCGACGACCTCGGCATGGAGTTCCTCCAGGGCCTCAACCACGACTGGGCGGGCGGCCAGAAGGCCTTCAACGAGGGCAAGTACGACCAGTGGGTGCCCGCGAAGACCGCCACCACCATGGCGTACCTGAACCGCGATGACATCCCGTTCCACTACGCGCTCGCGGACTCCTTCACCATCTGCGACGCGTACCACTGCTCCTTCATCGGCTCCACCGACCCCAACCGCTATTACATGCTGACGGGCCACACCGGCAACGACGGCACGGGCGGCGGCCCGGTCCTCAACAACGCCGAGGCCGGGTACGACTGGACCACCTACCCCGAGCGCCTCGAAGCGGCCAGCGTCTCCTGGAAGGTCTACCAGGACATCGGCGACGGCCTCGACGCCGCCGGCTCCTGGGGCTGGATCAACGATGCCTACCGCGGCAACTACGGCGACAACTCCCTGCTGTACTTCAACAAGTACCGGGGCGCCCAGCCCGGCAACCCGCTGTACGACAAGGCCCGTACCGGCACCGACGCCAAGAACGGCGACGGCTTCTTCGACATACTCCGCGCCGACGTCCAGGCGGGCCGGCTCCCGAAGATCTCCTGGATCGCCGCCCCCGAGGCCTTCTCCGAGCACTCCAACTGGCCGTCCAACTACGGCGCCTGGTACATCTCGCAGGTACTGGACGCCCTGACGTCGAACCCCGACGTGTGGGCCCGTACCGCCCTCTTCATCACCTACGACGAGAACGACGGCTTCTTCGACCACATCGTGCCGCCGTACGTGCCGTCCGGGCCCGAGCAGGGCCTGTCCACGACCCCGACGGCGCTCGACCACTTCCCGGGCAAGACGGGCTACGTGGCCGGACCCTACGGCCTCGGCCCCCGCGTGCCCATGCTCGTCGTCTCCCCCTGGAGCACCGGCGGGTACACCTGCTCCGAGACCTTCGACCACACCTCGATCGTCCGCTTCATGGAGCGCCGCTTCGGCGTGGAGGAGCCCAACATCTCGCCCTGGCGGCGCGCCGTCTGCGGCGACCTGACCTCCGCCTTCGACTTCGCGCGTACGGAGGCGACGCCGGTCGGGCTACCGCCGACCGACGGGTACTTCCCGCCGGACCGCGACCGTCACCCCGACTTCCTGGCCCCCGCCCCGGCCGTCGGCATGATGCCCCGGCAGGAGCCGGGCGCCAAGCCCACCCGCCCGCTCGCGTACGCGCCGCACGTGGACGGTTCCGCGGACCCGAGCACCGGCACCTACCAGCTCAGCTTCAGCGGCGGCCCGTCCGCGGGCGCCCAGTTCTACGTCACCTCGGCGAACCGTACCGACGCGCCCTGGACGTACACGACCGAGGCGGGCAAGTCGATCGCGGACAACTGGAACTCGCGGTACTCGAAGGGCGTCACGGACCTGACCGTCCACGGGCCGAACGGCTTCCTGCGCCGCTTCCGCAACCCGGGCAAGACCGCCGGCCCCGAGGTCGCCGCCCGCCACAACGCGGCCACCGGCAACCTCGACCTGACCTTCACCAACGCCGGCACCGCCGACGCCTACCTCACCGTCACCAACGCCTACGCCGGCACGCCCCAGACCTTCACGGTCCGCAAGGGCGCGACCGTCACGCACTCCGTCGACCTGAACGCCTGCCGCAACTGGTACGACGTGACGGTCACTTCCACCACCTCGTCCAACTTCCTCCGCCGCCTCGCGGGCAAGGTCGAGACCGGTGCCTCGGGCCTGTCCGACCCGGGCATCCTCACCAACTGATCCTCACCGGCTGATCCGGTCCTCGGCCGCCGGCAGCACGCGCCGCTCCAGCACCGCGAGGTGCTCGGGGCGGCGCGTGCTGCGCATGCCGGAGGGTGGCCGAGGATCGCAACTCCAAGCTCGCGCCGAAGGGCGCTGGGCGGTCCGGCGGTGGCGGTCACCACCCACGACACCATCTCGGTACGCCCCGCGTGCTCACGCAGTTCGGCGATCGCGCGGCTTGGCTGTCGCCGAACAACTTCTCCGGCTCCCCCGCTTGCTCCCGGGCCTGCCGCTCGATGGCGGCCTGGATTGCCGGGTATCGGCCACCTGCGCCTGCTGGCCTGGTGCGCGGCGAACGCGAGCTGGTAGCCGGGCGATGCGGTCTCGCGGGTACGCGACGGCGCCTCGGACGCGGACGTCGCCCGGTGCCGCCCAACTGGCGCATTACCACCCAGCCCAACGGGCGAGCACAGGCCGCACGCAGGCGAACCGTTGGCGGCAACCGTCCTCCCACCCGCCGGGAGAGTATCTTGGGGGATAGCCGCCGTCAGGCCGACCCCGAGTTCCCTCTGGGGCCGGCGGATGATCCCGAACGTTCGTGGAAACGGCCCACGTGACTCTGGCCGAGACGGGATCGCGAGGCGCCGGCCGTTGCGGCAACAGCGGTCCCGGTGGCAGCGGCGATGAAGGCACGACGGTGCACGGGGTCCTGCGCCGGTCTACGACCGGCACTCGCTGACCTTCTCGGCCGGGAACGTGCAGATCCACGCGATCAGCGTGGCCCTGGAGATGGGCCAGCAGAGCAAGGCCCTGGAGATAAACCGGAACTGGTAGGCGCGCTGCCCAACTCCCGCCAAGGCCATATTCGCCCGCTGCCCCGTCTCTAGCTTCGGGGCATGACAGGACGACCAACTCCCCATCTGCCGTCACAGGGGGCCGGGTTAGGCACGGCGGCCCCCTTCTACCCCCAGCTTGGCGACCTCGCCGCCGCCACGGCCAAAGGGGGCCGCGTCGGCGTTGTCGTGCTCCTCCCCCGCGAAGGCGCGACCGCGAACGTTCACCGAGTTGGTCGCGATGTCCTCGATCGCCGGACGGTTGGATAACCCAGCTTGTCCGGCGATTGAGCCCTCCTCAGGTCCTCCCTCAGCGGGTGCGCCCTCATCCGCAGGGCGGATACGGTCCGCCGTAGCGGACGAAGTGCGGCCGCCATGTCCAGGGCCAGCATGTACGTCATGACGACAGCGACCGCCCCTCTCCCCGCCTCCGCACCTGCACCTGTCTGGGCTCGCCGCGCCGCCCACGCCATCGCTCTGTGCGCCGTCCCGTCAGGCCTGTGGCGCATCGCCATGGCATCCGGTGTCTATGTGGGCTACAGCGACCAGGTGCTGCGCGACGTCTTCGACATCCCAGGCTGGGGCATCGCATACGTCGTCGGCCTCTCCGTCCTTGCCGAGCTGGCCGCTCTGTTTCCGCTGCTGCTCGTCAGCGACCGGTGGCGGCCGCTGCACCCCAGGGTCCTCGCCCCGCTGGCCTGGACCGCCGCGGGCGTCCTGGTCCTGGTGGCATTGTGGCAACTCGTGGTCGCTTTCACCGTCGAGAGCCAGACGTACATGTCGAGCGCTACGGCACAGACCGTCTGGGGCTTCGCTTTCGCCCCGCTCTTCGCCATCCCGGCCCTGATGACCGCGGTGACCTGGTCGTACGCAAAGCGGCACCGGGCACAGGGACAGGCATAACCCCTACCACGGGAGTCACTTTCGTCACGCTGGACGGCCATTTCGTCACCACACCATTCCCTGATCCAGGCGGATCCGCGCTGATCATGCCGAACGTCTGGCCCCACGCACTCTACAAATGTAGAGTCCCGGGTATGAGTGGGCTTGCAGGCACCTTCGTTCCCCGCCCGGACTTCGGCTCCCGGCACCAGACGGTCATCCCAGCTCCGGTGGAGGCGGTGTGGGCAGCGTGGCAGGAGATGGAGCAGGCCGGCGGCGAGGGGTGGGGGCCGATCGTCCGGGCGCTGTTCACCGTGCGGCGGCAGCTCGGCCGCCTCAAGAGCGGGAGAGGCGAGGTACCGGAGGAGGATCTGAGGGACAGCTTTCTGCTGCTGGCCGAAGACCCACCAAGAGAGATGGTCCGGGGAATCGTGGGGCAGTGGTGGACCATGGGAGCAGCCGACGGACGGCCGGACGTCACAGGCCCGCGTGAGTTCCTGGCATTCGACGAACCCGGCTACGCGAAGGCGACCTTCAGCATGAGATTCACCGCGGACGCCGCCACCGGCGGTACGCGGGTCGTCACCGAGACCCGGGTCCTGTGCCTCGACGAGGCGGCTCGTCGTGCCATGCGGCGGTACTGGCGGCTCATCGAGCCGTTCAGCAGCCTCGTCCGCCGGATGATGCTCAGCAGGCTCAGGAAGCGGGCCGTCGCATGAGCAGCGCCAGAAGCCCCCGCGTACAGGCGCTGCTCACCGCGGCGGTGGCGGTTATTGCCGATGAGGGTCTGCGAGGGCTCACCCACCGGGCGGTCGACGGGCAGGCGAAGGTGCCGGCCGGGTCGACCAGCTATTACTTTCGTACCCGGCAGGCACTGCTCGCCGGCGTGGTCGCGTTCATCGCCGAACAGGAAGTGGCGGACATCGAAGCGGCGACCGTCTCCGAAGAGCTGGCCGGGGCGCCGCCGGTACGTCAGGTGGCCGACCGCTTCGCGGGCGTACTGGCCCACTGGCTCGGCCCCCAACGCGACCGCACCCGCGCCCGCCTGGAGATTATCCTCCTGACGGCGCGCCACTCAGAAGGGGAGCTGGGCACCGAACTGCTCCGCGCCCGGGAGAGCTTCGTCGGCCAGGCGCAGCTGCTGGCAACGGCGCTCGGCAGCCCGGATCCGAAAGAGGGCGGGCGGCTCGTGGTCGCCTTCGCCGAAGGACTCACGTACGACGGGGTGACGCGACCCGGCCCGGACACCACCGACCGGGCGGCCCTGCGACAGATGCTGGAGAGGGTCCTGCTCACCCTGACCCGGTAGCCGGGCGCTGAAGGGGACACCTGGGCGGGCAGTCATACCGGCAGCCGGTCCACCGACCTATCTCGGCGCGGTTACCGGGCTGTTCGGCGCCTGGCGGATGCGGCACTGAAGGACACGGTTCTGCCTCCTGGTCAGGCAACTTACCGGGACCCACGGTGAATGAGGCGTTGGGCGCGTGCTGGATGCCTCGGCTGAGGAAGGGGTGGCCTGGACCGCGCCCGACCAGCCGAAAGGCCCCGGACCGATCACGGTCCGGGGTCTTTGACATCCAGGTCTGACCTCAACGGCGGCGATCACTGACGACCGGGACGCCTCCTGAGCAGCCGGTCCATGTGGCTCATGGCCTCGCGCTGCGTGTCCTGGACGACGGGCGTGTGCACGTCCACGTTGACCGCGGTCCGGTTGGCGGCCTCGACGCCTCGTTCCTCGTCACTTTCGTACGACTTCCGGTTCGTGGCGGCGCAGGAACCGGATCGTGAGCAGGTAGCAGGCCATTGCGGTGCCGAGCAGTACGCCTGTGTCGGTCAGCCATTGAGTGAGCGTGTGATGCCACAGAGGGTCGGTGGCCGAGGGGGCCGTCCTGTCCTGCGGACCGAGCAGTTGTCCGAGGTCGAGTGTCGCTCCTTCCGCTGCGATGGCCCAGCGTGACGGCACCAGCCAGGCCACCTGTTCGGCGCCGGGATTGTCGAAGAGTCTGAAGGTGATGCCCGAGAACAAGTACTGGACAACTGAGAAAAGGACCAGCAGAGGCATGGTCTTCTCGGCAGTCTTCACCAGTGACGAGATCAGCAGCCCACACATCATCGAGGTGAACCCGAGCAGTGTGATGACGAAGGTCATCTCGACGACCGGGGTGCCATTCACGACTATGCCTTCCGGCGGTAGCTCACGCGGTGCGAGACCGAGCGCGCACAGGATGATCCCCTGCACGCCGGTGATCAGCCCCAGCACGGTGATCTTCGACATCAGATAGGCGGATCTGGAGAGGCCCGCGGCCCGTTCCCTCTCATAGATCGCCCGTTCCTTGACCAGCTCACGGACGGAGTTCGCGGCCCCCACGAAGCACATGCTGATGGCGAGGGACACAAGGATCGTGCCGGCCTCGATGTTCACCTTGCCGTCGGGTGCCCTTCGAAGGCCGAAGTCAGCGGGTACGACGGTGTTGGCGAGGCCCAGGAGGACGGGCAGGAGCACCAGCAGGCCGACGAAACCTCTGTCGGAGGCTATGACCGCCAGGTGTCGGCCAACCAGTGTGGACAGTTGCGCCGTCCAGCGCGGCGGCTTCGGCGGCTTCGGCGGCTGAACGGCCTCAGGGGCCGCGGGCGCCGCCGGCCCGTCCGCCGGCCGGAGGGCGACCGCGGGGGTGAGGTGTTGCTGCGACTCGCGCCACCGGCGGGACCAGTCGTGTTCACGGTGCTCCTCGAAAGCGGAGAAGACGTCGGCCCACGTGTCGTGCCCGAAGAATTCCAGTGCCTCGTCGGGGGGACCGAAGTACGCCAGGGACCCGCCAGGACTCAGGACCAGTACCTTGTCGCACAACTCCAGCTCCCGGACGGAGTGTGTGACCACGAGGACGGTCCTGCCGTCGTCGGCGAGTCCTCGCAGCAGTTGCATGACATCGCGGTCCATGCCCGCGTCCAGGCCGGAGGTCGGCTCGTCCAGGAACATGAGCGCGGGCTTGGTCAGAAGCTCCAGGGCGACCGAGACACGCTTCCGCTGTCCACCGGAGAGCGCGGCTATCCGTTTGTCGGCGTGGAGGTCGAGTTTGAGCTCACTCATCACCTCCTCGACCCGGCGGTCGCGCTCCACGGGGTCGGTGCCGCGAGGGAAGCGCAGTCTGGCGGCGTAACGGAGCGCGGTCCGCACCGTGAGCTGCAGGTGGAGAACGTCGTGCTGAGGGACGATGCCGATGTGCTGACGCAGCTCGGCGTATCGCTCGTGGAGGCTCTGGTTGTCGTAGAGCACCTCTCCCTTGGCGATCCGTTGGTGACCCGTCAGGGCGCGCAGCAGGGTGGACTTTCCGGAGCCGGACGGTCCGATCACCGCGATCAGAGCCTTCGGAGGCACCGCGAAGCTCACCTTGTTCAGCAGTGTCCTCTGGCCCTTGTCGCACTTGACCTTGACGGTCAGCCGACGGGCGATCAACGACGATGGCTCCTCGGCGTCGCTGCAGTCCCTGAGCCGATCGCCGATCAGTCGGAACGTTCGGCGACCTACGGTGACGGTGTCGTTGGGGCGCAGCTGGGTCCGCTCGACGCGATGGCCGTTGACATGGGTTCCGTAAGGCGTGCCCAGGTCGACGATCTCGCAACTGGCTGGTGTGAACCGGAATTCGGCGTGGTGCGGCTGGACTTCGGGCTCGCGGACGACCAGATCGTTGTCGGATGACCGGCCGATACGGGTGACTGAGGCGGCGCTGACGATGCCCGGGTGCGTCGGTGGACCGGTGAAGCGAAGCTGCGGCCCTTCGTCCGCGTCGCCGAGGCGGAACTCGGCACCGTGGCCGACCTCGGCCAGCGAGACGCGCCGGCCGAGGCCATAGGTGCCGTTGGTGCTGTCCAGGTCCTGGAGGACCCAGCTCCTTCCGCCCCAGTAGATTCGGGCGTGCCGCCAGGAAACGATGGCCTCCTGGAATACCGCGTCCGACTGCGGATCACGACCCACGGTGTACGTCTTGGCGGGATCGAGTCTCTGGATGATTCCCTCGAGAGCCAAGAACAAGGGCGGATTTCCGTACTCCACGGATGTTGTCTCCCCGCAGCGAGCCGAATCAGGAAAGACGGATGATCGCCCGGTCGCCATCGATGCTGATGAGGTCCACGACGAGGTCGTTGATCGTCGACCGGCCGGGGCTGGTCTGGCTGCCGCTGGACTGCTGCGCGCCGTTGCCGGACGATGCCGTGAACGTCAGCGCGTTGTCGGCGACGCTGACGACCGTGAACTCGTCGACGCCTGCCGTGCCGTCCAACTTGATCGTGTCTCCACTGGTCACCTCGACCTCGCAGGTGTTTTTCAAGCACGCGCTGAGGTCCTTGCCGTCCGCCGCCTGTCCGGTCCCGGCCGACGGCGAGGGCGAAGAGGGAGGCGAGGAAGGCGAAGAGGGCGAGGCCGACGAGGAGTCCGAAGGCGGCGACGAGGGCGAGCCGGCCGCCGGGGGTGCGGCGCCCTTCGAGACGCTCGCGACGGTCTTCGCGGCGTCGGCGAGCCCAGCGCCGCAACCGCCCTCGCAGGTACCGGGCAGGGGGCGCGCGTTTTCCTTGATGGCCGACTCGACCTGCGCGGGCGTCAGCGCTGGGTTGGCAGCGATCATCAGGGCGGCGAGACCGGCGATCTGCGGGGCTGCCTGGCTGGTGCCCTCTTCGAATTCGAAGCTTTCGGAGACGGGTCCGTCCTCGCCGGAGTTCACGGTGGAGAGGATGCCGTTCTTGGGGTTCTTCGACGTGAGCAGCTCACCACCGGGGGCCGAGATGTCCACTGCATTACCGAAGTTGGAGTACTCGGCCCTGTTGCCCTCACGGTCGGTGGCGGCGACGGTGATGACGTTGTCGCAGCTGGCGTAATCGAAGTTCCCGGCATCCTGCGGCTCGGGCAGGTTGCCGCGATTTCCGGCGGCGACGACGACCGTTGTGCCGCGCTGGACGGCTTGGTCCACAGCCAGCTGCATGGGCGGAGTACAGACGCCCTCTTGGCCCAGGCTCATGTTGATGACCCTGGCTGGGGTGGGGTTGTCGGGTACGTCGGCGACGGTTCCGCCGGAGGCCCAGGTGATGGCGTCGATGATGTCGGAGTCCGGGGTGGCGCAGCGGCCCAGCACGCGTACCGGCTGCGCCTTCGCGCCGGGCGCGACGCCCACGATCCCCTTGCCGTCGTCGGCGGCGGCCACGATGCCCGCGACGTGGGTGCCGTGCCAGGAGGACCGGCTCCCCTTGCCTCCGCACTCGCCCGGCTTGGTGGCGTCACCCGGGTCGGAGGGGTCGCTGTCGCGGCCGTCGCCGTCCTTCGCCTGGAAGGTGTCGGTAAGGAAGTCGTTCCCGGCGACGGTGTTGACGGCCAGGTCGGAGTGCTTGGTGATACCCGTGTCAAGGACGGCGACCGTCACCCCTTGTCCGGTGGAAGTACGCCACGCGTCAGGCACGTTCATGCCGCCCGTGGGCTCGAACAGGTTCCACTGCTCGGAGAAGCGGTCGGTGTCGCCGGATGGCTCGCTGGAGCGGGCAGGGTCACGGGGCGACTCGAGGGCCGGGGTCGGCACCTGGCGGTCCGGGACGGCGTAGGCCACGTCCGGATCGGCCCGGAATCGGTCCATGAGCTTGGTGACGTCCTTGGCAGGCCGTACTCCGCCCAGGCTCACCAGCGCCGCGCCGTTGCCCAGACGGCGCTCGTACGACAGCTTCTCGCCGGTCTGTGCGGCCTTGGCTCCGATGTCCTTGCGTACCGCCTTGGCCGAACGCGCCTCCTGCGCCTTCGACTTGTATCCGACGATCAAGCCCCCGGTCGGCTCGGCCGCCGTCGTCGCGGACTTCGGCGAGGCGGGGGCGGCGGGAGCCCTGGACGCGGGGGAAGTCTCCCCGGCCATGGCGGTGGCTACGGCGCCGACGCCGAGGAGTGTGGTACCCAGTGCGGTGGCGACGAGTATGCGCCCGCGCCGGGATTTTCGGTGTGTGACGTTCACTGCGTGCCTTTCGAGTGGACCGGATTCGGGCATGCCGAAAGCCGGGTCGTGTGAGGGTGATGTCCGGCCTGGGCCGGCTGCCGGCCGCCCGGTGCGGTCGGGCCTCCGCCGTTACCGGCGGACAGGGGGATGACCGTGACCGCACCGGGTGGATGTGTCCCGCCCTGCTCCACCAGGGGCGCTGAACACACGCGCCGCGTCCTGCATGCCGCGGACACACGGTGCCGGCTTCAGCTTCTGGCACCGCGCGGCCCCGGGATGCAGTGCGTCCGGCGGTGCTACGAACCTAGGCCCGGCGCACGGGAGTTACCTATCCGTGGCGGCAAATCGCGGGTACCTACTTAACTGCGCGGACTACGGGTGGAGCGCTCTCCGGGTCTGGGCCTCGTGCGCCCCAGCGGGACGTCGGCCTGCCGCTCGACCAGGGGCCTTCGTGAGGGTGTTGCTCGCGGCACCGGGTGCTGCGGATACCGGCGCACCCCACCGCTGCCGTGCCTTTGCGCACCCCTGGGGTCGCCTCGGGGGGAAGAGGCAACCCCTGGAACAGCCGCATGTTGGAACCCCTGGAACCGCCGCGTGCTCACCTTCCTGGCTTGCCGTCGCCATCCGTCAGCGCCAGGTCGTGCCGAGAGACCGCACCCAACTTCTTGAGGGCGCGGGCGACATGCTGCTCCACAGTCCGCGGGGACAGATGCAGGGTGGCCGCGATCTCGCGGTTACTCAGGCCGGCACCGGCGAGCTCTGCGACCTCCTGCTCGCGCGGCGACAGCCGCTCACCGTATCGGGGCCGGCCCTGCGGGCGCCGCTCGGCGCTGGGATGGGCTCGCAGTTCCGCCCGTACTCGAGCCACATCCCATGTAGCGCCGAGAGCTTCCAGCTCTTGTGCGGCGGCGGTCAGTTCGGAGATGTCCGCAGTGGTCTCCGGGCTGCCTGCCAGGGCGCACCGTCCGCCGGCCTCCGCGGCAAGAGCCGCCTCGTAGGGCCGGGGAAGCGCCTGGTAGCAAGCACGGGCGCGCCGAAAGTTCTCGACTGCCTCCGAGAACGCGCCGTCCGCCTCTGCCAGCAGCGCCTGGCACCACATCAGTGCCGCGGTGGCGGCGGGTGTCTGTCTGCTCTCGATGCCTGCCGCGAACTCGTCCACCATCTTCCGCGCGGTGTCCAACTCCCCGGCCCGGATGGTTGCTTCCACAGCCCACGGGGACAATTCGGCGGCCCATACCCAGACGGCCTTGGCCTGCAGTCTGGCCCATGCGTCAGCCGCCTCCCGGGCTGCGGCCGCCAGGTCCTGGCGAGCCAGCGCAAGCCTGATGCGACCACCCGAAGCCGCCGCTACCAGAGGTACCGCGGCCTCTTCCTCGGACGGGCCGACGGCACCGGAGAGCCAGGAGCCCGCCTGCCCCCATTCGCCCTTTGCCAGGGCGAGCACGCCCAGCACCAGCATGGCGTCGCCCGCCCGGTACGGCATCTCGCCCGCCTCCGCCACGTACGCGCGGGCCCGGGGGGCCAGGCCCGCCCAGCGGCCGGTCACCATGTCCAGGAGCAGCGCCGTACCCTCTATCCCCAGTTCCTGGTACAGGTTCCCGCTGCGGGCGGCCAGATTCGGGAACTCGCCCAGCAGCTCGCGCGCTCGCGCATACTCGCCCAGCCAGACCGCGGCATCGATGGCGTTGCACACACCACGTGCCGAGTGCTGGAGAATCCGCAGATCATCGCTTTCCCGGGGGAGTTGCTCCAGCTGCCGCCACCCGTCCCCATCGCCCACACTGAGCAGCACGGTCACCCGGTTCGCCGCGACCGCCGCCTGGACCGTCGCCTCCCCGCTCTCGGCCGCGGTCGCCTCGGCCCGCCTCAGCCAGGCGAGGTTGTCCGCCAGCGGACCACTGGGCCAATAGGGCAACGCCAGGGCCGCCATGGCCCGCGCCGCGAGCGTCGGCTGGCCGCTCAACTCTTCGACAGCTTTGATGAGTTCGATGCGTCCTTCGCTTCCCTGTCCGACCTGGTTGCCGATGAGCAGCCCGAGGTCGAGCCGGATCTCGCCGCGTGCGGCGTCGGGCAGCTCGGGGTCGTCGGCCAGTCGGCGCAGCACCTCGACCGTCTGGTCGGAGCGCAGCCCGCTGTACGCGCTGCGCGCCAGCATCAGGGCCAGCCGGGCCCGATTCGACTGCCCGACCCGGGGATGCGCCAGCGCGTCCTCGAGCAGCGCGATCGCCAGCTGGTGGTCCCCGGCCTCGACGGCCTCCCGCGCGGCGTTCTCCACGCTCTGCAGCCAGTCCGCCGTCCGGCCGGACACGAACTGGTGGCGGGCCAGCCGCGCCCACGGCACCGGGCGCCGGGCCGCCAGTTCCTCGACCGCGCGACCGTGCAACTCCCGCCGCACCGGGCCGGGCAGCAGCTGATACACGGCCGCGGCCTCCATGGGAATCCGGAACCCGTACTGACCGAGCCCGAGCTCGTGCAGCACCGCTTCGGACAGCGCGGCCGTCAGCGCCGCGCGGCCGCTGTCCGCCGACAGGGCCGCCATTGAGGACAACTCGTCCTCTGTCGCGGCCTCGTCGAGTACGGCTGCCGCCCATGTCAAGCGCCGTGTCTCCTCGTCCAGCGCCGCCATGCGGCCGATCACCAGTTCGGTGAGCCGGACCGGCACCGCGGCCTCGTCCACGTGCCTGGCCGTCAGCCGGTCCCGGCCGGCCACTGTGGGCCTCCCGCCCGGAAACGGGCCGGCCGTCTTCAGCCCTGTCACGAGATCGGCCACCGCCTGCGCGATGCCGCCCGAGCGTTCGTAGAGCCTGCTGATGAACTGCGCCGAGCAGCGGTCTTCGCCCAGTGCCTCCACCGCCATCCGGCGGACTTCGGCCTCGTCGAGCGGCCCGAGCCGCAGCCGGACGAGGCTCATCTCGGCGGGGTAACCCACCGGGGCGCCCAGCACCAGCCCGGGACTTGCCAGCTCCTCGGGGCGGTAGGTCAGCACAGCGCGCAATGCTGCCGGAGGATCAGCCAGCAGGGTACGCAGCGCGTGTGCGTCCCGCTCGTGCGCACGGTGCACGTCCTCGGCCACCAGCAGCACCGGAGCGCCGGTGTCGAGCGAGGCCGCCAGTCCTCCCAGCGAGGAGGCCCCGAGCGGAGTCGGCCCCGGCGGCACCAGGGCCACGGGCCGGGTCCCAGCGGGACGTAAGTACCCGGTCCTCGGCACCGCTGATGCGATCCCTTTCGGGCGCGCGGACTCCTGGAGGACAACGGTGCCCGAAGCCGTGAACGTCACCTTCAGGCAAGGCACCCCGCCGAACTCCGGAAGCGCGAGGAGCCACTTCACGAACCGGGTCTTGCCCGTCCCCGCCGCTCCGTCGGCGAGCACCAGCACCGTCGCATCCGGTGCGGCCGACGCCAATGGCTCGCGTACCGCCGTCTCCCACTCGCGCTCACGCATCACGGTCCCCCTGTGTTCTTGCACGCTTGCCAGGACACTGCCCGACCCCGTCTGGTACATCACCAGCGCAATCACGCAATATCCGAGTCCCATGGAAGCAGAGGACCAGGTGACGGTGCGCGTACTCAGCGTTATTGCGTATCCGTAAGCCGGTTCTCCTGCTTGTCGCAGCGGTACGACGGCGGCCACCGTCGGACCGATGCCTCGCACCGCTCATCAGCAACCACTCCAGGAGACATTGGCATGGCCATCATGGACGGCCTTCGCTCCATCAACGCCGACCGCCCGCGGCCGAGCCTGGCAGCACAGCCCGGGCCGACGCGGCATCGGGCGCTGTGCGCCACCAGGGCGGTGGCCGCCGCCGTGCCGGAGTTACGGCACTTCGCGCGCCGTACTGCGCAGCAGTGGGCCATTCCTGAGGAATCGAGCGACGCGCTGTCACTCGTCGTCAGTGAACTGGTGACGAACGCCGTGCTCCACAGCGGCAGCGCAGACGTCACGGCACTGATCGTCTTCGACGGCGTCGCCGTGACCGTCGAGGTCACCGACTCCGGCCGGTGGCTGGCACGTGGCGCCAACCGCTGTGTGGCGGAGGACGAGGACGCCGACTTCGGACGAGGGCTGGACCTGGTCAGGGCCTGCACCAGCTGGTGCATGGTCCAGCCGTCTGCGGCGGGCACCCGGGTCGTGGCCCGTCTCCCCGTCGCGGAGTCCGGAGCCGATCGCTGAGAGGCAGGCAAACAGGCTCGGGCGCCGCCAACCGGCCTTCGCACATCGTCCGCACACCGACCCTCGCACACAGCACTTGGAAGGTTTGGCTGCCCCATGGCCAACGACCACGACGAACCGCCCTCCGACGCCGGGCTCACCGACTTCTTGAGGAACCCGGGCTCCGGCGCTTCGGTTGAGGAGCTGTACCGGCGGCATCGTTCAGCGGTTCTCTCCTACGCATACGCCTGTTGCCGCGATCCGCTCACAGCCGAGGACCTCACCTCGGACGTGTTCGCCCGGGCCCTGCAAGCCGTACGGTCCGGCAGCGGCCCCAAGGCGGCCTGGCGCCCATACCTGCTCACCATCGTCCGCCGGACTGCCGCCGACTGGGCAGGTACGGCACGCCGCACCGAACTGTCACCCGAATTCGAGCGGTGGCTCGCCAACCTGCCCGAGAGGCCGGAGTCCGAAAGCCGCGAGGCGCGCATGCTCCTCCTGGAGGACAGCAGCCTTGTCCTTCGGGCGTTTCGGTCGCTGCCCGAGCGCTGGCAGACCGTCCTGTGGCACACCGGGGTGGAAGGGGAACCGGCCCGGTCCGTCGGTCACCTGCTCGGCGTGGGCGAGAGCGGCGTCAACTCGATTGCTTCCCGAGCCCGGGATGGTCTGCGGGAGACCTGTCTGGCCGCTCTCGCCGACCACGCCGGTACTGATGAGTGCCGCCGCTACAGCCCCATGCTCGGCGCTGTCGTACGCCGCACGGGGCGCCGCAGCACCGAGGACTTCGACCGGCATCTTTCGGAGTGCCGACGCTGCCGCAGTGCGCTGATCGAGCTCACCGACCTCAACGAGGAGCTGAGCTCGGTGCTGTCGGCCGCGGTACTGCTGTGGGGCAGCCGGGCGTATGTGGCGGCCAGGATGACCGAAGCCGGCGTGAGGGCCGCTGGTGCGGCGAGCGCATCCGGGACACCACGAGGTGGCATCTCCGCGGACGGGGATACGGGGCGGCGTTCATGGGCCACCGGCTCCCCGCTCCGCTCGGGCGCGGTCGCCGGTGGCATCGTCGCCGCCGTCGGGCTCGCCGTTCTCGCCCTGCCGATGCGGTCGGACGGTCCGGGTACGGGGCCCTCGTCCGCGCAGGCGGAGGCCGTGCGAACCCGTACGGTTCACGCCGATCCGCCGCCCGTCACCGTCACGGCCAGGCCCTCCCCGCCCACGTCGTCGCGCCCGGCCGAGCCGTCCGCCGCAGCTCCATCACGTACGGCATCCGCCGGACCGTCCGCCCCCCATGGGGCTCGACTGGGAACCGTCACATGGTCGGGCACCCTCCGCAACGCGGGACTCAGCGCACAGTGCGTCGAGACCGCCGGCAGGGCGGTCGTCCAGAACTCGTGCGACGGCAGCGCGGGTCAGCTCTGGGAAACCGTGTCGTTCGAGCCGGAACCGGACCACAGCCGGCTGCGCAACGCCGCCACCGGCGAGTGCGTCAACTACCGTGCGGCAACCCGCAGCACGGAATATCACGACGTATTCGACGTCGGAATGCGCCCCTGCCGCGCGGATGGCGAAGGACAGCTTTTCCAGTTTGCCCCGTACTCGGATCCCTACGGAGGCGCGAGCGACGGCAGCTACGCCGTGCGCGCCGGGCTCGACAACGCAAACCCATGGGGAGAGCTGCAACTCGGCATGCTGGACCAGTCGGAATGGAACGGCCCACCCGCGACAGACGCCCCCGTCGCGCTCACATACGACTACTTCTACAGCTCACGGCTTCGCTACTTCGCCGAAGGCGTCACGGACAGGTCGGACCATCCCCCATTCGTTCCTGCCAACTCGGCGACATCCGGATCGACTCCGTAGACGTCACCGAAGCCCGGTGCCTCAGCGGTCTCCGCACACCCCCAGCTGAGCCGAGTGTGCCCTTGGCTGCCACTGGACTTGAATGGAAGGCTCCTCGATGCAACTGCTCCTGGGATTGCGGCCGCCACAGCAGCCTCTCTCCGACGCGGCTTTGATGCTTGCCATACGCAAAGGAGAGATCGAAACCTTTCGGCATCTCTATCGCCGCCATTACGCCGCTGTGCAGGCGTACGCCTCCCAGTGCATGGCAGGGCCACTGCACGCGCAGGAGGTGACAGCGCGTGTCTTTGCCGGCCTGCTGCAACAGATGCTGGCCGGTGAGTCCCTGGCTGAGCGCCGCCATCCCGGCTGCCTGCGACCCCACTTACTGGGGAACGTCCGTACGACCGCTATCACAAGCTGGCACCAGGAACCCGAAGCCCTGTCACCGGACTTCCGGGACTGGGTCGCGGCGGGATCCCGGTGGCCCTGGGGTGAGGACGGACAGCTGGCTCTCGCGTTCGAGCGACTCCCGGCGAACACCCAGCGTCTGCTGTGGCACTCGGTGGTGGAACGGGACACTCCCGCGTTGACGGCCCGCATCACGGGGCTGGCCCCCCATGCGGTTCCGTCTGCATGCGACCAGGCCAGAAGCGCGCTGTGCCAGGCCCGCACGGACTTGTATCTCGAGCGGCTGGAGCGTCAGGACTGCAGGGATGCGATCAGGCGCCTGGCCCTGCGGCCCGAGGCTCCTCCGTACGAGGAACTCGCAGACCATCTCCGTGCCTGTGCCGCCTGCGTGAGCGTCTACAAGGACGTGACCCGGCTCGACAGGCAGCTCGAAGCGCAATTGCCGGTACGGCTGTTGGGATGGTGGACCAGTGAGCAGTACCTGCGGGCGAAGGCTGCCATCCCCTTACCACTGAGCGAACCACCGTTCCTGGCGAGGCTACTGGAGCGAATCCGGGCAGATGTCCCTTCGGAGCCTTCGGATGCATCCCCCGCCACGGCGGCCACGGCGCCGGGGCGCCATAGAAGGGAGAAGCGCCCGCGCCGCTCCGGAGCCGCCGTCGCGATCGGGGGCTTCCTGGCCGGCGTTGGCGTGGGCATGCTCCTGCTGACCGCCTGTGAGGAACAACGCGGGCAGCAACCGCATGCGCGGCCTGCGTCCGGACCGTCACATGACTCCGAAGGGGAGTGGCTGCTGCGCCCGCTCCACCGTCGCAGTGTCAGCGGTCCTTGACCGCCTCAATCTCCAGTTCCAGCATGACGGTGTCGCCGATCAGCGCACGTCCTCCAGGCAGAGGCACATTGCCCGCCACCCCGAACTGGGAGCGGCTGATCCGGGAGTAGGCCCGGAATCCTGCCCGAGTCCAGCCCAAGGCGTCCGTGTCCACACCGAGCAGGAACAGGTCGAAGGCGACCGGGCGCATCTCGCCCCGGATGGTCAGCTGTCCCTCGACGATGTATCGGCCGTCCTTCCTGCCGACTCGGGAGGACTCGAAGGACGCCGTCGGGTGGTTGTCGGTGTCGAGGTAGTCGGCAGTACGCAGACGCGCGTCCCGCTCGGCGTTGCGGGTGTCGACTGACGTGGTGTCGATCTCTGCCCACACGCTGGACTGCGCGGGCTCGTCCGCAACGGTGATGGTTCCGGAGAACCGTGCGAAGCCACCTCGCACACGGACCATGAGATGGCGCACGGTGAAGCCGACCTCAGAGTGGGCGGGGTCGATCTGCCAGACGCCGGTGAGCCGGCTGATGTCCACGGGGGTGGCGAGCATGGTGATCTCCATCGGTGCGTGGGTCGAGGGGTGGCAGAGCGGGTCGCAGCGACAGACCGGCAGCGCCACATGGCGGGGTCAGCACGGGACGATCCGGCGCCGGCAGCAAGGTCCGCATCTGGGAACCAGCAGGCGGTGAGTCCGGGCCGTGAACCTACGATGCAGCTGTGCGGACCGATGCCTCATCAGGGGCCCGGCCACTCTGGCCGACGCTGTGACACTCGGCAATAAGCGGTCCCTGGACCACCTACACCTAAGAAACCTCCGAAGCGCTGCTGTCTGCTCAGTTCAGTCCCACGGGCAGGGCGCCTCCGCTGCCTCCGCGGCGGCAATCGCCGGAATCTCCCCCGGTGTTGCTACGCGGCGCCCACCGCAGTCAGTAGCGCGACCGGCAGGAGCAGAATCCACTGCGGCAGCCGGAGCAGTGGCTTCGGCCAGTCGACCGACAGCGAGACGGCCAGGAAGGCCGCTGCGTAGGCGAAGAAGTGCGCGGCCACGAACCACGCGACCAGGTCGGCTCCTGCCGTACCGTCCGCCTGCGCAAGGTAGACCAAGCCGGCTGCGGAGAGCACCAGGTCCACGGTGACCATGTGCCAGACGGCATGCATGACGCGCTTGGGTTCGTCTGCGAGCCCGCAGGACAGCAGTGGGCGCACTACGTCCCGGTGCCCGGCGACGATGTGTACTGCGGCCACGCCGAATGCGGTGATGCCCGCTGCGAGAAGCCAGCCGTTCATCGGATTTCAATTCCTTTGGCTATGACGGTAGCCAGCCGGCCGGCCAGCTGCGGGGTGGGGTGCTCTCCGACCAGTCCGATGTGGAAGAACACGGCTCCTGCCAGCGTGTCCAGGACCAGGTCCACGGGTGTACCGGCCGCGATCTCCCCGCGCAGCACGGCGCGTTCGAAGACGATCAGCAGCCGTTCCTTCGACGGAGCCAGGAAGTCGCTGCGGATGCGGGCCTTCAGGGACGGGTCGGCGGCGAAGTCGGCCAGCAGCCCAGGGAGCGCCGCTGCAGCGGCAGGCGAGTGGAACTCCTCGACCAGGCCCTGCAGCAGTACGGTCAGATCCCCGGTCAGCGTCCCGGTGTCAGGTATCGGGGCTTGGTCGGTAGTTGTGAACACGGCCTCGAAGACCAGCTCCGGTTTGCCCGGCCAGCGCCGGTAGATCGTGTCCTTGCCGACACCGGCCCGCGCAGCCACGCCCCCGATCGACGTCGCGGCATAGCCCATCTCGGCCACCAGCGCTGCGGTCGCGCTGATGATCGCCTCGTGCGAACGGGGATCCCTGGGACGCCCCTTGGAGGGGGGAGAGGAACTCATGGCATTTACCTTACGGGTCGACCCGTTTGATAAACACACCGGGTGGCTGATCGGCCGGGCGTGGGCATACGAGCAGGCCCTGATGCTGCAACGGTCGGCCTGCCAAGAATCGATTCGTCAGAGCCATCCCAGGCGCACTGCTTCCATCCCGGCCTGGAAGCGACTCTGAGCTTTCAGTTTTTTGAGGAGCTCCGCCATGAGTCGCCGGACGGTGCGGATGGACACCCCCAAGCCTGCGGGCTATGCCCTCGTCGGTCAGACCCTCCCTCAGCATCTTCAGCAGGGTCAGGTCCCGCTCGTTGGGGCCGTCACAGTCGGGTGCCAGGGTCTCTCCGAGGGGAGCTGCGCGTTCCCAGACGAGCTCGAAGAGTTGGTTGAGGGCCGCGACCACGCTGGAGAGGTGGAGGACGAACGCGCCCCCCGCTGGCCTCCTGGTTCACGGGGATGACGGCGACGGAGCGGTCGCAGAGGATCAGGCGCATGGGCAGTGAGGGAACCGTACGGGTCTGACCGCCCTGTTTCGTGAACCAGGTGGCGTACTCCACCGTGGCGTGGTCGTTGCGCACACTGTCCAGGTAGACCGTCTGCATTCGTACGCCACGGGCCAGGGGCTGCTCGTCCAGGGGGCGAGCGGCCGCCTGGGCCGCTGCGCTGAGAGCGCCTCCGGGCATGAACACGCGAACCTCGGAGGTGGCCTCCCGGGAGAGTTCATGCAGGCGAAGCCGTACGCTCTCCAGGCTGTCGAGGTGTTCCACGCCCTGGGAGCCCGCTTGGATCCGAAGGGTCGTGTACTCGGCGGTCAGCGCAGCCACCAAGGCCCGGTCGCGGGAGAGTCTGGCGCGTCGCTCGTCCAGCTCGGCCTCTAAGCGTTGGAGCAAGGGCGTGAGCTCCACCTCGGGATTCCCCGCGATGAAGCGTTCGGGGCCGGAGGAGGGACGCAGCAGGGACAACTCGGCGAGTCGGTCGAGCGCCGCACGGATCGCTTCCCCCGGCAGGCCGAGATTCCGTTCGATGTCATCCATTCCCCAGTCGGGGTGAAGCTCCTGCTCGACCGGCCGAAGGTGGTCGCGCTCACGCACTGCTCCAACGTCACCGGCGTCGTCCACCCGGTGGAGGAACTGATAGCCGAGATCCGCGCCGCCTGCGACGCGACGATCGTTCTCGATGCCGCGCAGTCCCTGCCTCACCAGCGCATCAGCGTGCGAGAGCTGGACGTCGACTTCATGGCGTTCTCGATGCACAAGATGCTGGGCCCCACCGGGGTCGGGTGTCTCTTCGGCCGAAGCGAGCTTCTCGCGGCGCTGCGCCCCTTGACGGTCGGTGGGGGCATGGTCGACTGGGTCGACCTCGACGGCAGTGTCGATCGGCGCATCCCCTTCAAGTGCTGGATGGGTCCCGTCGCTGGCGGCGCGCGCTGACGGCGCGCCCGGCATCGGTGGTTCTGAGTCGATCAACAGAGGTGTCACATGTCGAGCTTGCAGACCTTGACCCTGGTGTGTTTTCCCCACGCCGGCGGTGGGTTGGGGCGTTATCGAGGATGGCGGGACGACCTGCCGGACGGTGTCGAGCTGGTGTTGCCCGACCTGCCCGGCCGGGAGGGCCGGCTCTTCGACGAGCCCCTCCCGGATGTCGCATCGGTGAGTCAGTACGCGATCCACCAGTTGGCGGCGGAGATCGCGAGCAGCGACAGACTGGCGATTGCCGGGATCAGCTACGGAGCTCTCGTGGCATTCGACATGGCTGCGCGTCTGGAAGCGTCCGGGAAGAAGATCCAGGCCGTGTTCGCCGCCAGTCAGCGAGCGCCGACGACGCGTCTGCCGCCGATCAACTGGCGCTCGATGGACGACGAGCGGCTGCTCGCCGAGCTGACCGAGATCGGCGGGTTGAGCCCGGACCTGGGGGCTGAGGAGGAGTTCCTCGAACTGTTCCTGCCCGTCATCCGAGCAGAGCTCCATGCGAGCGAGACCTATCTCAGGCCCGACGCCTACGACCGATTGCGGTGTCCGATCTTTCTCTACCACGGCAACGAGGACGCCGCGATCCCGTCGTCGTCAGCTCGCGCGTGGCGCGACGAGACCGATGACTTCTCGTGGCGAAGTCTTGAGGCCGCGCATTTCCTGACCGGACCCGACGGCAAGGACCTGTGGTACGAGGCGTTGCGGGAGGACTTGCGCTTCGTACACGACTGACGCCACGGATCAGCGCGGCCCGCCCCACTGGCCCGCTCCGGATGCGAGAGCCCGGGATCGCGACGACGATCGGCAGGTGGGCACGGGTGTGCTGACACGCCAACGAGAGGTGGAAGACCATGAGGGTGTTGCTGACCGTTCAGATGGACACCGAGAAGGCGAACAAGGCGATCACGGGCAAGACGTTGCCCCAGACCATGAAGTCGGTGCTGGACCGAGTCAAGCCGGAGGCCACGTACTTCGGGGCGAAGGACGGGATGCGTACCGCGTTCATCGTCTTCGACCTGAAGGAGGCGTCCGACATCCCCACCGTCGCCGAACCGTTCTTCCAGGAGCTCGGTGCCAAGTTGACCGTGACGCCAGTGATGACCTTCGACGATGTCCAGGCCGGTCTGCAGAAGTACGGATCGAACTGATCGCACGCACGGAGCCGTATGGCACACCACAGTGCCGGATACAGCAGGTCAGAAGCCCTCCCGCCCAGCAGGGCGAGAGGGCTTCCGGCTTGCGGCCGCGGCTCACTCCATAGCCGCCTGGCTCAGGACTTGCCGGGCTTCAGGTCGCCGATGACCCCGATCCGGATGCCCAGCCACGGATAGGTGTGGTTGTAGAACACGTTGTCCTGCGGTTGGAGGCCGACCGCGGTCGGCCACATCTGGTAAGCCGGTGCGTTGGAGATTCCGCCGTGCAAGCGCCGCCAGACCCGCGCCGAGTTCAGTCCGAATGGGGGCGCCGTGATCGTGTCGGTCCACTCGACCGCGTTGCCGCCCTGGTCGAGGGTGCCCCACGGCGAGACGGTCCTCGCCTGGCCGACCGTGCTGAGGCTGCCCTGGTAGAGGGCGGCGTAGGCGATGGGGTCCAGTCCGATCGGGTTGACGGTGGAGCAGGCGTCGGGCTGGACCTGCCCCGGGCACCAGCTCGGTGCCGGCAGGCCGCCGGCGTGGTACGAGGCGAGGGGCTGGGTCGCCGCGTTGGTCACATCGCCGGTGGTGGGGTTGAGGACGGTGGGGCTGGGGGCGGTCGCGTCGCCGTCGCCGAAGACTCCCGGGTTGGTCGGGTACTTCCAGTAGGAGTAGGTGCCGCCACCGCGCGGGTCGTAGTAGGCCGCCTTGATCCACTCGTCCTGGCTCGGCACGACGAAGCCGGAATCGTGGGCTCGGGTCGTATTCGGCCGGGCCAGGTCGTACATTCCGCGCTCGGTCCGCGCCGACAGCCTGACCTGGTAGGTGACGTAGTTGAATCCGCCGCTGCTGCCGGCCCGCTTGGAGATCAGTCGACCGTTGTAGAGCGAGTTGACGAAGCGCGCCGCCCTATGGAAGTTCGCGAAACCGTACGGCTTGTCCGCCCACTGCGGATAAGCCACCGAGTAGTGGCTGCCGTTACGGGCACCGGCGGAGAGATTGATCTGGCCGTACTTCGGCCACGCCGATGAGCTCTCGGTCTCGTCATAGAGACCAAGGCGATTGCGCCCCTCGGGATCGACCGTGTTCAGGAACGCCACCCACTGCTCGACGGTGACTTCGAGCTGCCCGATCTCGTAGGGATACCTGACGCCGCCGACCATCAGACAGTCACTCGACGTCGAGGGGGCGTCGGCGCACGACCTGTAGATGGCGTCCGTGAACGGGACAACGCCCACCGAAGGATTACCGGGCGCGCCCACCTTGGCGGTCGTCACTGTAATGACCGCGCCCTCACGGGCGGGGGTGCTCCCGGGGGAACGCGGCTCGGCGGCGGCGGAACCGGCGTCGGCCATCGCGGACGCGGCGAGCAGCGCCGCTACCCCGCACGTCGCTACGACGGCCCTGCTGAGGCGAGTACGGCGGGAAACGAAGTGCATGGGCATACCCTTTTCGGCCATGGCAGCCCGCTCCGTAGCGAGGAACAGCGCGGAGCGGGCCGACGATCACAACAACGCTTGCCGCCACGCTAGCTCCGGCCACTACCCTCCGCTTCCGATGTGTCACACACGGTTGGGGATGCATCCACGCCCAAACGGTGGGACGTCCCGGCTCCCGGTCGCCACCGGGGCGAGAGATCGAACCCCCAGGGGCCGATCTCGCAGAGCCGTTCGGAGTACGGGCCCACCCTGGCGGACCTGGACGCGTCAGTTCGTACCCCGTCTTGCGAAGAGTGGCCAGAACCAGCCCTTCGCACCCATCCCCTCACCCGCCTCCCGCGCGTTCACTCGTCGAAGCGACAGTCAGGAAGCCGCACCGGTGAATGGGAGTTGGGTTCATGCAGTGGACCGTGCATGGCGAACGCCAGATCTACAGCAACCCGTGGGTCAACCTCTGGCTCACAGACGTCCAGCAGCCCGACGGCCACCGCTTCGAGCACCACGTGGTCCGCATGCGGCACCTGGCGGTCGCCGCCGTGGTCGACGACCACAGCCGCGTACTGATGATGTGGCGGCACCGCTTCATCACCGATACCTGGGGATGGGAACTGCCCATGGGCCTCATCGAGGCGGACGAGACGCCCGGGCAGGCCGCCGCACGGGAGGTCGAGGAGGAGACCGGCTGGCGCGTGGACGCCATGAAACCGCTGGTGTACGCCCAGCCCGCGAACGGCATCACCGACTCCGAGCACCATATCTTCCGGGCCGACGGAGCCACGTACGCGGGCCCGCCCACCGAGATGAACGAGTCGGACCGGATCGAGTGGATCCCGCTGCGGGAGATCCGCGGCCTGATCGACCGCCGGGAGATCGTCAGCAGCGGCAGCCTGGTCGGCCTGCTGTACCTGCTGCTCGACACGGAAACCTGATCGGACTCGCCCGGCAGAAATGGCGTGCATTTCCGCATCCCGGCGCCCCGGTCAGCCCTAAGGTCTGCGCATGAGCCAGTACGCCACAGCGATTCAGGACACATCACAGGAACAGAACCACTTCGGCCCGAGCGGGCACGACATCCGGCAACCCGTCCGGGTGCACGCCGTTCACTGGCCCGATCCCGGTGACGCGCGCTGGGCAGAGGCGCGGACCATGTGCGGGCGTTCGACCGCCGGGATGGAGAAGGCCGTGCACACGGCTCCCGATCTCACCGCGTGGCATGCGCCCCGATGGGATCGGCTGAAGTGCGCCGGCTGCGACGAGGCCGTGCGGGCGGCGGCCGGCGGCTGAGGCCCCGGACTCCGCCGTCAGGCGCGGCAGTCCGCTCGCATCTGGGCCGCCGCGTGGTGCGCGCCGTCCCGGTCGCTGCCCCAGTCCTGGCCGCGGTCGACGAGCTGCACCGCCAGTTGCTGGTTGCGGACCGGGATCTTCTCGACGATCAGGCCGCTGCCTCGCAGCTTCGTCTGGTCGATCCTGAAGGACTTGATCGCGCTGTCCTGGTCGTCGGGGTCCGCCAGCACGTTGTACGTCGTCGGCTCGCCCGCCACATCGCGGTCGCGGCGGCTCTCGGGGATGACGACCGACACCGAGCAGGTCGTGTATCCGCTGCCCACGTACCAGGACCAGGTCGCCGTCCCGTCGCTGTCCTTCGTCGTGCTGCCCGACATGGGGATCGCGGTGAAGCTGCCGTCGCAGCCGTCGCCCCGGTGGCCGCCCTCGTCCACCTCGTACCAGCCGTCGTCGCCGTCGCTGTAGCGGCCGCGCTCCTTGTAGAGGCCGCCGCCGCTGCAACCGGGCCCCGCCCAGGCGGAGTACGAGGGGCTGCTGGCGTTCTGCGGGGGCTTCGGCTTCTTCCCGCCCCGGGAGCCGGTGGGGCGCGGGGACGGCGAGGAGGAGCCCGTCGGCGACGCCGACGGGGAGGTGCCCGGCAGGGCCGAGGGCTCGATCCGCTGCGGGGCGCCGCCGAGGCCGTCGCCCCGGCCGAAGTCGGAGTCACCGCCGGACGCGTCCGCGCCTGCCCGTGCCGAATCGCCCCCGTACAGGCTGACCGCCGAGACGACCAGGGCGAGCGCCGTCAGCACAACTCCCCCTGCCAGCAGGATTTTCCCGGTGCGGGAGAGGAGTGAGACACGCCCTGCCAGTGTCTCCCGCGCGATCCACGCCCCACCCGGGGACCGGCCGCCGCCACGGCCACCACCGCCGCCACGGCCACCATTCCTGCCGCCTCTGCCGCACTCCGGGCATCTCAGACCGGGCAGCGAGCCCCTGCCGTCCTCGCCGCATCGTTCGCATGCCATGTCGCACCTGAACCACTAGACCAACTGCCCGGTATGCCAAGGGAGTCCACTATGCATCAGTGGGCCGGGTCGAGATAGGTGTTAACGGCGGTAAGGGCTCAGCGGAGTTCGTCGGGACAGGGCGTCCCGCGCGGCAGCTGGTAGGGCGCCGCCAGGCGGTAGACGCCCGGCTCCGGCGCGAGCAGTTCCGTCCATTCGTCGCCCTCCGCGTCCTCCTGGGCCTTCAGCAGGCAGCCGTTGAGGTTGACGAAGCTCTTGGGCCCGTCCTCGCGCGCCTTGGACTCGTCCGTCTCCTGCGGGCCCTTCACCTTCTTGCCCTGCTCGTCGACGATGCTGAGCCACGGCGAGTACGGGATCCGGATCAGCACCCGGCCGGCCGTCCTCACCTCGATCGTGAGCTCGCCCGCGCCCGCGTGCTTCACGGTGGCCGGCGGGTCGGCCAGCGGCATCGGGTTCTTCACCGCGAACAGCTGCCAGTTCGCGTCGCCCCAGATCCGCTTCAGATACGGCTGCCCCTCGCGGACCAGCTCCGCCTCCTGCGCGGCCCCGCTGGAGTCCGGCGAGCCCTTGGGCAGCACCACGTAGTGGACCGCCCACCGGTCCAGCCAGGCGCGGTAGCCGGCGGCGGTCAGGGTCTTGTCGTCATAGAAGAGCGGGTTGCGCTTCATGTCCGCCTGCCGGTTCCAGCCGCGGGCCAGATTGACGTACGGAGCGAGGGCCGACGCCTCGCGATGACTGCTGGCCGGGACCACCTCGACCCGGCCCCGCTCGGCGCCGAGCCCCTGGAGCCGGTTGACCAGGGGCGCGAGCTCACGGCTCCAGGACGCGGCCGGGGCCGTACGCACCATGTCGTCGACAGCCTTGAAACCGATCCAGAAATTGAGGCCCAGGAAGGCGATCCCGAGCGCGTACCACTTGCGGGAGCGCGGCGCGGTGTACGGCAGCGCGGCCAGCAGCACCACGCCCGCGAACAGCATCGGGAGCCGGGACACGTTCGAGCCGATCTGGGATTCGATCACCCAGGTCAGCAGCGTGCCGAGGGTGTAGACGGCCGCCGCCACGCGGACCGTGCGCCACTCCTTCGGCACCAGGACCAGGACCAGGAACCCGAAGGCGAACGGCAACGACGTCGACCAGAACGACATCGGCTGCGTACCGGAGAAGGGGAACAGCCACGCGGAGAGCGCCACGACCGCGACCGGGGCGAGGCCGAGGGCGTACGCACCGGGGCGGCGCCCGTTCAGGAAGAGCGCCGCCGCGACGACGCCGAGGAAGAGCCCGGCGACCGGGCTCGACGCGGTGGCGAGGCCGGCGAGCGGGGCGGCCACCGCCGCCTTGGCCCAGCGCTTGTCCCGCCAGCGATGCGGCCAGCAGAAGACCGCCGCGACCGCGCCGAGCGCGAACATCATGCCGAGGCCGAACGTCACCCGGCCCGACAGCGCATTGCAGAGGAAGGCGAAGACTCCGGCGAGCGCACAGGCCACGGGATTGCGTACGGCGCGGACGCGGACCAGGATCAGCGCGGTCAGGGCGGCCGAGACCGTCCCGGCGACCATCATCGTGGAGCGGACGCCGATCAGCGACATCAGATACGGCGAGACGACGCTGTACGAGACCGGGTGCATCCCGCCGTACCAGGCGAGGTTGTACGCGGAGTCCGGGTGGCGGCCGACGAACTCGGCCCAGGCGTCCTGGGCCGCGATGTCGCCGCCGCTGTTCGCGAGGAAGAAAAACCAGAACAGATGGGTGAGCGCGGCGAGTGCCGTCGCGAGGAGCACGGGGCGGCGCGTCAGGCGGTCACGGAGGCCGGCGACGGGGCCGGGACGGGGTCCGGGGTCCGGATCGGGTCCTGGATCGGGGCCACCTGGGTGGGGGCCGCCTGTTTCGGGGCCACCTGTTTCGGGGCCCGACCGGCCGTCGGACTCGGGGCGGCCGGGGTCGGTGCGGCCCGGCGGGGACACACGTATTCGCAGCCCGCGGTCGGGGCTGCTGCCGTCCGCCTGTGTCGGCTCAGCGGTGGTCACTGCGGCTCTCCCCGTCTTCCCCGGCTGTGCCGTTTTCCCCCGGCCTGCCAACCTCCGACGTGCTCAATGCTGACGTTCGTTCTTCACCTGCCGTACTCAAGGACGCTGTCCAGGCGTCAATAAGTTGCCCCGGGACGCTAGCACGCGGGCATCCCGGGAAAACCCGGGACGCCCGCGCCCTCGACAGGGCCTACCCGAGGCGGGTGATCTTGGCGCCGAATCCAGGTTCCGCCAGGTCCTGCTGGAGCGCGACCGGGGCGCTGACCTTGCCCGTGCCGGAGCCGATGGAGACCTGGCCGACGATGTCACCCGCGCTTGCGGTGTGCGGGAGGACCTTGCCGCCGTCGTTGATCGCGATCTCGACCTTGAGACCGGCCCAGCCGACCGCCTTGAGGTCCTTGGTGGCGACGACGGCCGTCCGGCCGCCGAGGCCGTCGTCGACATGGCCGACGACGTCGCCCTTCTTGACGACGGTGGTGGACGTGACGCCCGCCTGGGCCGCCTGGATCACCTTGATGCTGTAGTCGATCGCCAGTTCCAGTTTGTCGTTGAGGATGGCGGCCTTCTGGGCGCCCATCGTGATGCCGACGATCCGGCGGATCTGGCCGTCGACCAAGGCGTTGGCGGACCAGAGGAGGTTGCCGCCGGCCGGGGTGGACGAACCGGTCTTGATGCCGCCCACGCCCTCCAGCAGCAGGGCACGGTCGTTGTTGTTCCTGATCTGCCTGTCGATGCCGGGGACCGTGGTGATCGTCGTGTTGACGATGTCCCGGAACACGTCGTTCTGCATGACCGCCTTGGCCAGCCTGAGCTGGTCCTTCGGGGTGGACACCGTGGTGGACTTCAGGCCGCTCGGGTCCGTGTAGGTGGTGTCGGTCATGCCGAGGTCCTTGGCCGCGTCGTTCATCTTCTTGACGAACTCGGCCTCGGTCTTCGCGTCCCAGCGGGCCAGCAGACGCGCCGCGTTGTTCCCGGACGGGATCATCAGCAGCTGAAGCATCTGCTCCTCGGTGAACTGCTGCCCCTTCGAGATCTGCGCGGTCGACTCGTCCTCGATCTTCGACTCGTCCTCGGCCTGCTGATCGACAGTGATCTTCGGGCCGGTCTCCTTGCCCTTGATCGGGTGATCCCTGAGGATCACGTACGCCGTCATCGTCTTCGCGACGCTCGCGAGCGGGGCTGGCTTCTGGGCACCGTACGTACCGATGCTGCCGACACCCTCGACCTCGACGGCGCCCTGGCCCTCGTCGGGCCAGGGCAGGCTGAGCTGTCCGCCCTTGAAGGTGAAAGTGGGCTCGGCGGAGAGCTCGAGCGAGGGCGCCGGGAGCGGGCGCACTGCCTGTACGACCGCAAAGACGATCAGGAGCAGCACGACGAGCGGCGTCCAGATCTTGATCCGCCGTACGACCGTACGGACCGGAGTCTGGGCCGGCGGCGGGGTGTTCGTGAGCTCGGCGAGCAGATCGAGCGGCGGCAGCGGGGGCATGGGCTGCTGCTTGGTCCGCTCGGCCTCGGTGAGCGAGGCGGGCGTGAGGGCGGGGGGCGCTGCCGGGGCGGCCGGGGCTACTGCCTGGGGCTTGCTCGCGGTCGGCGCCGGTGCGTCGTCGGCCCGCAGGGGTACGAACGTGCTGCTGCGGGCAGCTTCGCCCGCGGGCTGGGAGCGGGGCGCCGGGGGCGCCTTGAGCGCGGTGGTGGCCTGATCGACGACGGGGCGCGGGGGTGCCTTGAAGACGGCGGTGGGCCGATCGACGGGCTTGCCCTTGGGAGCGTCGGGAGCCTCGGCCTGATCGACGGCCTTTGCTTCCGCAGATTCCGCGGACTTGTCGGGGGCCGGGGCGGTGTGCCCGTCGCCCGGGGCGTCGTCGGCGTGGGCGTCGGCGTCGGCGTCGGCCTCAGCGGCGGACGCGGACGCGGACTCGTCGCGTTCGGCGTCGGGGGACGCGGGCTTCGCGGGCGTGCCCGAACCGGGCTCGTCGCCCGAGGCGGCAGTCGCGTCGGCGGACGTGGCCGAACCGGCCCTGTCACCCTCCGGCGCCGCGTCGACCTCGGCCTCAGCCTCAGCCTCGGCCTCCGGGGCAGAGTCCGCAGCCGCCTCAGCGGCCTCGTCGGCAGCCGCGGGCGTACGGTCGCCCGAGATCTTCGCGGGACCCGAGGCGGCAGCCTCAGGGGACGTGTCCTCGCCGTGCGGCTCCGCACCGGCAGAGACGCCCTCGGCGTCCGAGGACGTGGACTTCGCGGACGCGGCCGAACCCGCGTCGGCGGCGTCACCGCCGACCTCGGCCTCCGGGGCCGAGTCCTCAGCCGCCTCAGCCGCCTCGGCGGCCTCGTCGGCAGGCGCGGGCGCGTCCTCGTCCGGCTCCGCGGGTGTCGCCGAACCGGGCTCGTCGCGCGCCGCCTCGGCCTCCGGCTCCACCTGCTCGCCCGAGTCCGCCGGCGCGGGCACGGCCTCCGCCGGCGCCGCCTCGTCCTCGCCCTCCGGCGCCGGTGCGTCGTCGTCCGCGCTCGCCACCCACGCCGCTACCGCCGCCCGCAGCCTCGTGTCGTTCTCCACCGAGCCCGTCTCCGTGCCCGGCTCGACAGCCGACGGCGTACTCTGCTTCGCGGACGCCTCGGGCGGCATCTTGAAGACCGCGGTCGGCTGGTCCACCCCGGGGGCGACCCCAGGCACGGCCCCGGCTGACGCAGGCGCCTGGCGGAACACGGCGAGCCGCGGGTCACGTTCTCCCGGAGTCGTCTTCCCCGACGACTTCCGCTGCTCCGACTTGTCGGGGGACTCGCCCGCCACCGTGCCTCCTCCATGAGTCATGCGTCACGCGTCACGCGCCATGCGTATGTCCTGGCGGGCGCCGTTACCCGACAGCCCGTGTTGTCCGAACCATCTACCAGTGTCCTGTGTGAGACCCCGGCCTCTGCGCATAGACGAGAACGACATACCTAACGGTTCCCATACAAAGCACCCAGGCGCTCTCGACAGACCAATGTGAGAGGGGTCACCCTGTCATTCATCCACGCGGGGAGGCATGGATGGGCAGGAGCCGCAGAACACTTCCGGAAGAGCTTCTGCTGCTCGCTCTGGACCCGACCACGGGTACCACAGCGCAGCCGCAGTCGCTCGACCTCGGCCTGGCCGGAGCCCAGCTAGTAGAGCTGGCTCTGGCAGGACGGATAGCCCCGGACGGGGATCGTATCGCCGTGGTGATGCCACGGCCGACCGGAGATCCGACCCTGGACTCCGCACTGGAACTGCTGCGCAGACGCGGCAGTCCGGTTCGGGCGGTCCACTGGATCGGCGGGCCCCGACTGGGGTTGCGCCAGATTTACCTCTCGCATCTGGAGCGGTGCGGCATGGTGCATGCCGTGGCGGGGCAGATGTGCGGAGTACTGCCGACAACTCGCTACCAAGCGACGGAAACGGCGATCAGCCGGGACATCAGAGCCCGGCTGGACAGTGCGATCCGCACCGGCGTACCGCCGGACCCGCGGACCGCGGCGCTCGCCGCGCTGGCCCACGCGGTCGGACTCGGCAAGCACCTGTACCCCGGGAACGAAGGGCGTTCCTCGAGATCCCGTCTGCGGGATCTCATCAGGCACGACCCCATGGGCGGACTCGTGGCGCACGCCGTGATGGACGTCCAGAACGGTGCGGCCGCTCAGCCCCGCCGTAACCCGACCGCCCCGGGCGCCAGTCGCCAGCCGGCAGCCGTAGCGATGCAAACTCGCCACGGAAGCATGGCCCGCGTCGCCGCGCACTAGGCACCGCACCAGGCACGGCACCAAGCGCCGTATCCCGCCAAGAGACACGCAGCACCACGCACCACACCGCAGAACCGCCGCGCCGACGTCCCCAAGACCCGGTCCGGGAGCCGCACAAGACGCGCGGGGCAGCCATCCGGCTGCCCCGCGCGTTCACTTGTGGAGCCTGTGTGGCCATTTGGCAGCGCAGCCACGACCATTGGTGGCAATCTGCTGAGCGGTAGATACGCACAGCTACGCAGCCGGAGGTGCAGTTTCCGTGGCGTCCAACGTCAACCCCACCGTCAGGCGACGCCGATTGGGCCAGGAGCTCCGCCGGCTCCGGGAACTCAAGGGCATGACGGCCGAAGAGGTGGCGGAGCGCCTGCTCGTCTCCCAGTCGAAGATCAGCCGCCTCGAGAACGGCCGCCGCTCCATCAGCCAGCGCGACGTCCGCGATCTGTGCGGGGTGTACGAGGTCGAGGACCACCGGATCGTCGACTCGCTGATGCAGATGGCCAAGGACTCCCGCCAGCAGGGCTGGTGGCACGCCTTCGGCGACATCCCGTACAGCGTCTACATCGGCCTGGAGACCGACGCGGCGAGCCTGCGGGTGTACGAACCCCAGGTCGTCCCCGGCCTGTTGCAGACCCGGCAGTACGCCGAGGCGCTGATCGCCGGCGCGCTGCCCGAGAGCGGGATCACCGACATCGAGAAGCGGGTCAGCGTCCGGCTGCGCCGCCAGGAGCGGATCAAGGACGCCGACCATCCGCTGCGCCTGTGGGTGGTGGTCGACGAGGCCGCGCTGCGCCGTCTCGTCGGCGACAAGCAGCTGATGCTCGAGCAGCTCGAGCATCTGGTGGAGCTGTCCCAGGAGCCGCATGTCACCGTGCAGGTGCTGCCCTTCGAGATGGGCGCCCACCCGGGCATCAACGGCCAGTACGCGATCCTGGAGTTCCCCGACGCATCCGACTCCAGCGTCGTCTATATCGAGGGCGTCACCAGCGATCTGTACCTGGAGAAGGCCAACGACGTACAGAAGTACAGCGTCATGTACGAGCACCTGCGCGCCCAGGCCCTGAACGTGGATCACACCCGGCAGTTCATCGCGGACATCGCGAAGGACTACGCGCGCTGAGAACAGGCCCGCTGAAACGCTCCTGCCGCGAGGGGGACCGCACGGTACACCCCGGCCACCTCGCAGCGGAAGACTCACATGGCAGATGCCATCCGGTCGAGTGAACGCCCGCCTCGCGCACCCATCGCGGCGAGTAGCGTCGATCACGCCAGCAAGAACGTTGGCGCGAATCAAACCACTTGCTGAAGCGGAGCGAACATGGCAATCACTCAGGGCGCCACGGATACCTGGACGAAGTCCTCGTACTCCACGGGAAACGGCGCATGCGTAGAGGTCAAGTCCCCGGTTGTGCAGACGATCGCGGTGCGGGACTCCAAGGTCCTCGCCGGACCGTCGATCACCTTCGTCCCCGAATCGTGGAACGCGTTCGTGAACGAAGTGGGACAGGGCTCGTTCGGTCTCGGCTGAGCACCACGCCGAGCGGTACAGCGAACCAGCACCAGTACCGCACAGAGCAACACCGCACACAGCAACACAGCACAGAGCAGCAACGACATGAGCCCTCTCGACTGGTCCGCCGTCCCGGCCGAGGGGGCTCGGCCATGCCCCCTCGACTCACCGCAGTTGATCGACGTAGCGGTCGGTACCCGGGACGGTCGGGATGAAGGGAGCCACCAGCTCCACCCTCCCCAGCCCCGATTCGACGACCGCTGCGTCGAGACCGGCGAAGGCAGACTCCCAGCGCTCCCTCGGGTCCTCCTCGAGGAACCACAGCAGCGTCAGCCGGGTGTCCACGCCCTCCACCTGCTTGACGTAGGTCATCCGGTCGCCCGGCAGCGGCGTCGGCCGGAAGACGGTCACCATCGCGGCCGCCGAGCCCGCGAGCCGCTTCGGCAGATGCTTCGTACGCAGCCACTCCAGCAGCTCGGCCCGCTGCTCGGGCCCGTCCGCGTCGATCACCTCCACCACCAGTCCCGCGTACGGATGGTCGAGCGCGTGGTAGTCGCGTGGCCCCGCCGCCCCGTCCCGGTACACGGTCGCCTCGTGGTCCTGGAAGGCGGTGAACACATGCGTACGGTCCTGGTAGACCCGCCCGTCGCGATTCAGCCGTTTGTTGATCCCCACGGTCCACTTCATATGGTCCGCGTACCGGCCGTCGGTGATCCAGTACGTGGAGATGTAGCAGCCCGCGGTCACCGGCTGGGCGACCGCCGACTTCTCCGGGTAGCGCAGCTCCTGGAGGTCCCTGGTGGCGACCCAGCGCCGCCCCGCGTACATCCAGGGCATCGCCATCGCGCCCGCGTAGTAGTGGTCGTCCTCGTACCAGCGGTTGTACGCGTACTCATGGCCCGGATGCGGTTCGACCATGGTGATCAGGGCGTGCCCGGGGCGCACCCCGTACGGACCGACGCCCGCCAGCTCCGCGTACACCTCGCTGCGCGTGTCGTCGCCCATGCCTTCGCTCATGACGTCCGCTCCCCTTCCCTCCGACGGCGCGGGGACCTACTCTGACGCCCCGTCAGAAGAACTGCCATAGCCCGGAGGACGAGATGTTGCTCGAGGGGAAGACCGTCATCGTCTCCGGCGTCGGGGCCGGACTCGGCCATCAGATCGCCGCGACCGTCGTACGGGACGGGGGCAACGCGGTCCTCGGCGCGCGTACCGAATCGAACCTCGCGAAGTCGGCCGGCGAGATCGACCCGGGCGGCGCGCACACCGCTTACCGGGCCACGGACATCACCGACGAGACGCAGTGCGACGCACTGGCAGCGCTCGCCGTCGAGCGCTTCGGGCAGATCGACGCGGTCGTCCATGTCGCCGCCTGGGACAGCTACTTCGGGGGTCTGGCGGATGCCGACTTCGCGAGCTGGCAGGGGGTCATCGACGTGAATCTCCTGGGCACGCTGCGGATGACCCGGGCCTGCCTGCCGGCGCTCAAGGAGCGGGGCGGCTCGGTTGTCATCATCGGTACGCAGTCGGCGGTCGCCGCGCCCTCACAGGTGTGGCAGGCGGCGTACGCGGCGTCCAAGGGTGCGCTCACCTCGGCGATGTACTCGATGGCGCGCGAGCTGGGCCCGGACCGGATACGGGTGAACACGGTGCTGCCGGGCTGGATGTGGGGGCCGCCGGTCCAGGCGTATGTCCAGTTCACCGCGCACACCGAGGGTGTGCCCGAGCCCGAGGTGCTCGGGCGGCTCACCGGGCGGATGGCGCTGCCCGAGCTGGCCACGGACGGAGACGTCGCGGAGGCCGCGGTCTTCCTCGCCTCCGACCGGGCACGGGCGATCACGGGTCAGTCGCTGCTGGTCAACGCCGGCGAGCTGATGCGGTAGGGCCGACAGAAGCAACGGGCTTGTACGTAACGGCAGTTGACGTCACCCTTTCGCGGCCGCACGGGACCCGCATCCCGTGCGGTCTTCTCTGTTGTCCGGAGCCTGACGAAGTGCCCGCTCATCGTGTGTCCCCCGTCACGTTCACGACAACGTCCGGGAAGGTCAAGAACAGGCAAAACCGTTCGGCTTTCTGACCTGCGTTCACATCTCTGACCGTGTAAGCCCTTGACCCACTGCCCAACCAGGCGGTTCAATCCCCGAAGTCCCCGCTCCCGCACGGGGGCGCCGTGAACCGGCGTACTGACGAAGCGCGCTCCTCGTTCATAAGGCGGACCCCTGGAGGGGGCACATGAACAGTCTCGACTGGGCCGTGCTCATCGGCTATTTCGGTGTGATGGTCGCGATCGGCGTCTGGTCCCACAAGCGCGTCGACAGCGTGAGCGACTACTTCACCGCCGGCGGAAAGATGCCCTGGTGGCTGTCCGGCATCTCGCACCACATGTCGGGCTACAGCGCGGTGATGTTCACCGGTTACGCGGCCATCGCCTACACCTACGGTGTCACCTCGTACGTCACCTGGTCCTTCCCCATCGCCATCGGCATCGCGATCGGGTCCCGGCTCTTCGCGCCCAGGCTCAACCGGGTGCGCTCGCGGCTGCATGTCTCCTCGCCGCTCGAATACCTCAAGAACCGCTACAACCTGCCGACCCAGCAGGCACTTGCCTGGTCCGGCGTACTGCTGAAGATCGTCGACGTCGGCGCCAAGTGGGCGGCCATCGCCACCCTGCTCTCCGTCTTCACCGGCGTCTCGCTCAATATGGGCATCCTGATCACAGGTGCGGTCACCGCCGTCTACTGCACGGTCGGCGGACTGTGGGCCGACGCCCTCACCGAACTCGGCCAGTTCGTCATCCAGTTCGTCGCCGGGATCGCGATGCTCGTCGCGGTCCTGGCCGAACTGGGCGGCTTCAGCAGTCTGTGGAACGTCTGGGACGAGCCGGCGCTCAAGGGGCACACCGAGCCGCTGGCAGGCCCGTACATGATGGTGTTCCTGATCGCCTATCTCTTCATCAAGACGTTCGAGTACAACGGCGGCATGTGGAACCAGGCCCAGCGTTACATGGCCACCCACTCCGCCAGGTCCGCGGAGCGCTCCGGCCGGCTGTCCGCCATTCTGTGGCTGATCTGGCCGCTGGTCCTCTTCTTCCCGATGTGGGTCGCGCCGCTGCTCATCAAGACGGACGTGCCGTCCGACTCGTACGCGCTGATGGCCGAGCAGCTGCTGCCGCACGGTCTGCTGGGCCTGGTCATCGTGGGCTTCTTCTCGCACACCATGGCCATGTGCTCCTCCGACGCCAACGCCATCGCGGCCGTCGTCACCCGCGACATCATGCCCGCGGTGTCCCGCAAGGTCCGCGAGTGGGACAACCGCGCCGGACTCATCGCCGCCCGCTGGACCACCCTGCTCTTCCTCGGTCTCTCCATGGCGATCGCGACCCAGGTCAACTCGGACTTCTTCGGTGACATCATCACCGTCGTCATCAAGTGGGTCGCCGGGCTGATGGGCCCGATCGCGATCCCGCTGATGCTGGGCCTGCTGCCCTGGTTCCGCAAGAGCGGACCGACCGCCGCCCTGATCAGCTGGGGCGTCGGCCTGGTGACCTTCTGGCTGGTCAACTACCCGATCAGCTGGAACGTCGAGGGCGGCGTCCCGCTGCAGTACCAGGTCTCAATCCCGCTGGTGGTCTCACTCGTCCTCTACATCGCGATCGGCTTCATCAAGCCGGAGGACACTCCGGAGCGGGACGCGGTGCTGGACTTCATCAACAACGACGGTCCGGACGAGGGGCTCGCCGCCGCGACGGTGCCGGCACCCGCGCAGCCGGCCGACGTGAAGGTGCTGGGCCGCGAGGGCGCGGACGGCTGACGCTTGTGGTGTGCGGGAGGGCCCGGCTCCTTGGGGGGAGCCGGGCCCTCGCGCATGTGGGCGGTGTCAGCGGCGCGGGTCTCAGGTGTGGGTCTCAGCTTCGCGGGTCTCAGCTGCGGGCTCAGGTGCGCGAGTCTCAGCTGCGCGGGTAGCGGGCCAGCCAGCCGGGCGCGGTCACCGTGGGGCCGTGCAGCGCCGGGCCCTGCGTCATCTCCATCGCGAAGTCGTCCGCGAGCTCCAGGACGGTCGCGCGGCCCTCCAGTTCGGAGAGCCAGGCGGGCGGCAGGGCGGTCTCGCCGTGCAGTACGCCGAGCAGCGATCCGGTCAGCGCGCCGGTGGTCTCCGACGGGCCGTCGTGGTTCACGGCGAGGCGCAGGCCGTGCCGGATGTCCTCGCCCACGAGGGCGCAGTAGACGGCGATACCGAGGGCGTCCTCGGCGTTGTGGCCCGCGCCGAGCGCGGCGATCCTGGCGGGGCTAGGAATGCCCTGGCGTACGGCGCCGAGCGCGTGCTTGAGGGCGTCGGTGACGGGCTCGTGGCCGGGGCGCGGAGCCAGCTGGGCGAGGGCGCGCTGCACGGAGCCGTCGAGGCTCTCGCCACGGGCCAGGCCGTGCACGATGACGGCGAGCGCACCGGCGGAGAGATACGCGGTGGGGTGGCCGTGGGTCTGGGCCGCGCACTCCACGGCGAGCTGGCAGACCAGCTGCGGCTCCCAGCCGACGAGCAGCCCGAACGGCGCGGAGCGCACGAGGGCGCCGGCGTCACGCGCGGCGGGGTTCTTGGGTGCTTCGAGGGTGCCCATGTTCTCGTCGCCGAGCCCGGTGAGGCAGGCCACGGAGGGGTCCCGGCGGGTGTAGAGCCACTCCTCGCGGGCGAGCCAGCCGTTGTCCTTGCGGCGCTCGTCGGGGCCCCAGTCGCGCTGGGTGGCCGCCCATCTCAGATGCGCGCGGTGCACATCGGTGGGCGGGTGCCAGGCGCCGGTGTCGCGGCGCACCTGGGCGCGTATCAGCCCGTCGACGGTGAACAGGGTCAGCTGGGTGGCGGCGGTGACGGCGCCGCGGCGGCCGTGCGCGGGCACGAAGTCGGCGAGGCCGTCCGGTCCGTGGACCTCGCGTATCCCTTCGAGGGTGAGCGAGGAGACTCCCGCGCCGAGCGCGTCGCCGATGCCGCCACCGAGCAGGGCGCCGCGCACGCGTGCGCGGAAGTCCTGCTGCTCGGCACGGCCCCAGACGGCTGTGGCTACTGCGCTCACCGCGCGTCCCTCCCTGGACTCCCGGGCATCGAACGATCGAACGTATGCCTGGCGCAGCACTGTAATCGACGCGGCGTGGGGGGTACGCGGGCGTGTTCCCCTGCCCGCCCCTTCCCGAACCGGGGGCAAGCCCCCGTCCCCGTACGGCCTCCGGCAAATTCAGCCCCTCCGGCGTTTGAGGAGCGGGGTCTGGGGCGGAGCCCCAGCAAGGGCGGCGCGACTTCAAGCCCCGTGGGGGTCCCCCCGGACGAAGTCTGGGGGGAGATTGAGGCGCGCGGTCAGGGGCGGAGCCCCGACAGGAGCCTCGCCGCCACGTGAGGCGCGGGGTCAGGCGGCGGCCACCGCGTCCCGCGCATCGGCCAGCCGTCGCAGCAGAGGCTCCAGCTCCGCCCCGTCCATCCCCCCGCACTCGCGGAGCTCGCCCAGCACCTCCATCACCTCCACCGCCCTCTCCCAGGTGTACGAGGCGTCCAGAAACTCCCCCAGCAGCGCATCCGCCCGCCCCCACTCCCCGCGCACGCCGCCGAGCACATCCCCACGCCCGCCACAGCTCCGCCGCCCCGGCCAGACCCTCCGTACGGCTCACCGTCAGCGCCAGCTGGAACTCGCCCAGCCCCGCATCGACCGCCCGCAGCCGCTCCGCCGCCTCCCTCGCCGCGGCGAAGTCGCCCGTACCGCGATGCGCCCGGGCCAGCAGCACGAAGTGCCCGGCTCCCTGCGCCTCATCGCCGGGCCGCACCTCCCCCAGCGGCACCTCCCCCAGCGCGCTCAGCGCGCCCTCGGGACGGCCGAGAGACAGACACGCGGCGGCACGCACATGGTGGGTGGCCGCGCCCTCCGCGCCGAGTTCCCGCAGCCGGTCGAGATCGGCGAGCGCCCGCAGCGGCCGGCCGACGGCCAGCTGCAGCGAGGCCCGCCGCCCGTACGCCCAGCCGTACCGGGCATCGAGCGCGATCGCCCGGTCCAGCTCCGCCCGCGCCTCCTCGAACCGCCCCAGGTCCTGGTACGTCGCCCCGCGCTCCGCGGCGATCCACGCCTTCTCCGGCTGGAGTTCCGCCGCGTGCGCCAGGTCGGGCAGCGCCTCCGCCAGCCGGCCGCGCCCGCGCTGCGCCTGGCCGCGGCTGCCGAAGACCCAGCCGTCGTCGGGGGTCAGCACGGCCGCGCGGTCGTAGTCCGCGATCGCCTCCTCGTAGCGCCCGGACCGCCGGTGGGCCTCCCCGCGCAGCATCAGATGGACCGCGTTGTCCGGCGCGAGGTCCACCGCCCTGTCGAGATCGGCGAGTTCGCCGTCGAGATCGCCGAGCGCCCGCCGCACCCCGGCCCGTATCGACAGCGCGAAGACGGTGTCGGCACCCAGCTCCAGCCCGCGGTCCAGGTCCGCCAGCGCTTGTTCGTACTGGCGCAGCAGCTGCCGCGCCCGGCCGCGGGAGACGTACGCGTAGCCGTAGTCCGGGTCGAGCGCCAGCGCCCGGTCGTAGTCCGCGATCGCCGCTTCGTACCGCTCGGCCAGCTGGTGCGCGTACCCCCGCTGCGCCAGCGCCCACTCCGTGAACCGCTCGCTCTCCACCGCCCGGTCCAGGTCGGCGAACTCCCGTACGCTGTCGCCGCGTTCACGGTGGATCTCGGCCCGTCTGATCAGCGCCCACACATAGTCCGGGGTCAGCTCCACCGCCCGTTCCAGGTCCGCCAGCGCTTCCTCGGTCCTGCCCAGCGCCTGCTTGGCCATCGCACGGCTGCCCAGCGCCCAGGCATAGGCCGGGTCGAGCACGAACGCCCGGTCGAACTCCGCGATCGCCTCCTCGAAGCGCCCTTCGTACCGCAGGATCTCCCCGCGCTCGCCGACGATCCACGCGTTGCCCGGGTCGAGCACCTCGGCCGTGGCGATGTCCGCCAGGGCTCCCTCGGTGTCGGCGAGCGCGCGCCGCACCTGGGACCTGCGCACCAGCGACCACACATGGCCGGGCTTGATCTCCAGCGCCCGGTCCAGGTCGGCCAGCGCCTCCCCGTCCCGCCCCGCCGCGTGGTGCGTCAGCGCGCGGCTGGAGAGCGACCAGGTGTCGGCGGGGTCGAGGCCGAGCGCCCGGTCGAACTCCGCGACGGCCTCCTCGCGCCGCCCCATGAGCCGGTAGGTCTCGCCGCGCCCGTAGTACGCGCGCCGGCACTGCCCGTCCAGGGTGACCGCCTGCCCGTAGTCGCGCAGCGCCTCCTCGTGGCGGCCGGTGTTGCGGTGGTCCCGGCCACGGATCACCAGGGCGGCCACCCGCCCCTCGTCGTCCGGTTCGCCACGGGCCAGGATCAGCCCCAACACCCTTACGCTCCGGTCCTGTTCGTCCTCCAGGGCGGCCAGCAGATCCCGGCCCCAGCCGCGCAGTACGTCGCTGTCGCCGTCGCCGCCCGCGTCCGCGACGGCCTGCGCCCAGCGCCGCGCGGGCACCGTGCCCGCGTCGCACGCGTCGATCCCGTCGCGCAGCACGGCGGGCAGCGCCGTCCGCGGCCGCGCGCACAGCAGGTGGTACGTCTCCTCGAGCCTCAGCTCGCGCCAGGCATCCTGCGCCCAGCGCTCGTCCGCCGCCAGCCCGTCCTCCGCGGCCTCCCGCCAGCCGGCGAACGCCTCCGCGAGCCGGGTGTGCGCGGCGCGCCAGCGCTGCGGTGAGCTGTTGCGCTGCAGCCGCAGCATCGGCTCCCGTACGACGTCGTGGTACTGGGCCCGGCCGCCGCGGTCGCTCACGAACGGCAGCGAGCGCAGCCAGCCGAACAGCCCCGCCGCGTCCCCTTCGACGGCCGCCCGGAACACGTCCTCGTTCAGCCGTCGCGGCAGCGCGCCCACGAGGGCGGCGGACCTGCGCACCGGGTCCGCCTCCCACTTCAGGAAGCGCTCCACCGCGGTGGCGCTGGGGTCGTCGACACCGCCCCGGTTCTCCCGGTTCTCGGGGTTCCCGGCGTTACCTGCGCCGCCTGCGCTGCCTGCGCTACCGGCCAGGGACGCGGCAAGGGTGGAGACGAGGACCGGAAGCCGCCCGGAGAGCCTGAGCACATCCCGTACGACGTCCTCCTCCACCACGCCCTTGGCGGCGAGGAGCTGGCGGGCCTCGGACTCGGTGAAGGGGGCGAGCGGGAGGTCCGTCACGAAGTCGATCCAGTCGGCCCAGCAGTTGAGGTCGAGCGGCTGCTGCCCCGCCATCGTGAAGACGACCTGGTCGGGCAGGAGGCCGTACTGATCGGTGGTGATCAGATCGCGCAGCCAGGTGTCGAGGAAGGGCCCGGTGCGTTCGTACGTGTCGAAGAAGAGCGTGATCCACGGGACGTCGGCCGCGACCCGGTTCAGCTCCGCCACCAGTACGGGGGTGAGCGCCTTGAGGGGGTCGAGGACCAGTTGTACGTCCTCCTGCTTGCCGAAGCGCGTACTCAGCGCGGCCTTCAACCGCTCGGCGCTCTGCGCCAGTTGCGCCGGATCGACGCCGCCGACGAGCGGGCCGACGCCTGGCACCATGCCCAGCGCGACGAGACCCGCCTGGGCGGCGACCGTACTGCCCGCCGAGGGCTGCTGCGGCTGCCCGTCCAGTAAGGCGGTGGACAGCGCCTCGGCCTCGTACCGCCGCTGGCGGTAGGTCGCGAGCTGCCGGTCCAGGGTCTTCAGCACCTGCCCCTGCTGGGCGAACTGGGCGCTGATCGCCGCCATCGCCTCGGGCACGCTGTTCACGGACTCGTCGAGGGTGGCGGTCAGCGCGCGCTGACCGCGGGCGGCACTCACCAGTTCCCGTACGAGGGAGGTCTTGCCGACTCCCGCGTCGCCGTGGATGTGGAAGATGAAGCGGTGCCGCGCGTCCTGAGGTGCGAAGTTCTCCCGGAAGACGGCGAGCTCATCGCGGCGTCCGACGAACCGCGCCTGCCTGTGGCGGCGGATCAGCTCCTGCATCGACGGACGTGCCGAACCCATGGGTCCCCCTCCAAGGTCACGCTCCAGTCTGAAGGCTGGGCGTCAGCCGTACCAGGTGACATTGCAGACGTAGACGCATTCGTGGCGTGGGACGGCGAGGAAGCTGATGAATCCACGGCCGCCCAGGAGATCGAACTCCCGTAGTCCGCCCTCCCTGTCGAGGGGCCTGCCGACCTTCACTGCGTCACGACCGAGCGCGGCAAGCTCGGTGGCGAGCCGTTCCACCTCTGCCACGACACCCGGCGGCAGCCCGTCGGTGATGTACTCCGCGCTTGGGTTGTAGTCCCATGACCAGTCCGTCACAGGCCGGCCTCTGCCTCGGCCTCATCCCGGATCCGGCGGATCTCGACGATGGCTTCCGACGGGTCCTGCTCACCTGCGTCCACGATCTGCTCCAGCTCGCGCAGCCGGGCGGCGCGCTGCGGGTGCCGCTCAATCGCGACGAACACACCCCATGAATGGACGAAGGCCCGCAGCGGGGCGAGGCTCTGCGTCTGCTGCGCGTTTGTCGTCGCCTCGAACAGGTGCTGGGTGAGCACCGGAATCCGACTGGGCGCGATCCGGGCGACCGCAGCCCGCAATGCGTCGGGTGTGAGCTCGGGCATGGGGATCAGCGGTCCGTACGGGCCGTCGGGCTGGGCACTCACGGTGACCTCCGGTGCGGGTGCTTCGGTCTTCGTACCGTACAGGCGGGGTTGAGCGGCCGACGTCGGACAGGGGCGTCCACTCCGTAAGGGTGAGCCACGGCGGGAGCCCGGAAGGACGTGTCACTCCGACAGCAGCGGCAGCAGCTCGGGCAGGTGTCCGTCCGACGCCCGCGCCGTCTCGACACGCTCCTGCGGCACCTCCCCGTACAGCGTCGTACGCGGCTTCGCCGGCCGGCCCGCCTCCTCCGCGATGGCGATCAGGCCCTGGATCGAGCGGTACGAGCCGTAACTGGAGCCCGCCATCCGGGAGATGGTCTCCTCCATCAGCGTGCCGCCCAGATCATTGGCTCCGGAGCGGAGCATCTCGGCCGCGCCCTCCGTGCCCAGCTTCACCCAGCTGGTCTGGATGTTGGTGATGTGGGGATGGAGGAGGAGCCGGGCCATGGCGGTGACGGCGCGGTTGTCCCGCGTGGTGGGCCCCGGCCGGGCGATACCGGCGAGGTAGACCGGCGCATTCGTGTGGATGAAGGGCAGCGTCACGAACTCGGTGAAGCCACCGGTCTCCTGCTGGATCCGCGCCAGCGTGCGGAGGTGGCCGAGCCAGTGGCGGGGCTGGTCCACATGTCCGTACATCATGGTCGAGCTGGAGCGGATGCCCAGCTCGTGCGCGGTCCTGACGACCTCGATCCAGGTGGCGGTCGGCAGCTTGCCCTTGGTGAGGATCCAGCGGACCTCGTCGTCGAGGATCTCGGCGGCGGTCCCGGGGATCGAGTCCAGCCCCGCTTCCTTCGCCGACGTCAGCCACTCGCGGATCGAAAGGCCCGTCCTCGTAGCCCCGTTGACGACCTCCATCGGCGAGAAGGCGTGCACGTGCATGCCGGGGACGCGCTCCTTCACGGCGCGCGCGATGTCGAAGTACGCGGTGCCGGGGAGGTCGGGGTGGATGCCGCCCTGCATGCACACCTCGACCGCGCCCACCTGCCACGCCTGCTCGGCGCGGTCCGCGACCTGGTCCAGCGACAGGGTGTAGGCGTCCGCGTCCGTGCGCCGCTGGGCGAAGGCGCAGAAACGGCAGCCGGTGTAACAGACGTTGGTGAAGTTGATGTTGCGCGTGACGATGTACGTGACGTCGTCGCCGACCACGTCGCGGCGCAGCTCGTCCGCGATCCGGGTGAGCGCGTCCAGAGCGGGGCCGTCCGCGTGCAGCAGTGCGAGGGCTTCGTCGTCGGTGAGCTTCGTCGGATCGTCCGCGGCCTGCCCCAGGGCCTGCCGTACGTCGGTGTCGATCCGGGAAGGCACCATGCCGGGCACGGCGGCCTCGCGGAGCGCCTCCCAGTCCCCGTACACCTCGTCGAAGTCGTCGCGCCGGTCGGAGGTCCGCCCGGTGGTGTCGATGGTGCGGTGCAGATCGGTACGGCCGGAGGCGGTGAACCCCTCGTCCGGCTCCTGCCAGGGCAGGCCGACGGGCGTGACGTCCTCGCGGGCCAGCCCGGTCTCCTCGTCGACCAGCGCCCGCACGTGCGGCAGCAGACGGGGGTCCAGCCAGGGCTCGCCGCGCCGGACGAACTCCGGGTAGACGCAGAGGCGTTCCTCGAGCCGGAAGCCGGCCGCCGCCGACTGCTCGGCCAGCTCGTCGATCTTCGGCCAGGGCCGCTCGGGGTTCACGTGGTCGGGCGTCAGCGGCGAAACGCCGCCCCAGTCGTCGATACCGGCTCCGATGAGCCGTGCGTACTCGCCCGCCACCAGGTTGGGCGGAGCCTGCAGGCAGGCGGAAGGACCCATGATGTGCCGGGCGACGGCGACGGTGGCGACCAGCTCGTCGAGCTCAGCGTCCGGCATGCCGCGCATCGCCGTGTCCGGCTTGGCGCGGAAGTTCTGGATGATGAGCTCCTGGATGCCGTGGTACGCACGGGAGACGCGGCGCAGCGCGAACAGCGAGTCCGCGCGCTCCTCATGGTTCTCCCCGATGCCGATCAGCAGCCCGCTGGTGAAGGGCACGGAGCTGCGCCCGGCATCCTCCAGGACCCGAAGCCGGACGGCGGGCTCCTTGTCCGGCGACCCGTAGTGCGGCCCGCCCGGCTCGCTCCACAGCCGAGTCGCCGTGGTCTCCAGCATCATCCCCATCGACGGAGCGACCGGCTTGAGCCGCTGGAAGTCCGTCCAGGACATGACGCCGGGGTTGAGATGCGGCAGCAGCCCGGTCTCCTCCAGGATGCGGATCGCCATGGCCCGTACGTACGCGATGGTGTCGTCGTACCCCTCGGCCTCCAGCCACTCCCGCGCCTCGGGCCAGCGGTCCTCGGGCTTGTCGCCAAGGGTGATCAGCGCTTCCTTGCAGCCCAGCTCGGCACCGCGCCGTGCGATGTCGAGGACCTCGTCGGGCGACATGAACATCCCGTGGCCCTCGCGGCGCAGCTTGCCGGGGACGGTCGCGAAGGTGCAGTAGTGGCACTTGTCGCGGCACAGCCGGGTGAGCGGGATGAAGACGCTCTTCGAGTACGTGATGACCCCAGACCGCCCGGCGGCCTCCAGCCCGGCATCGCGCACCCGCGCGGCGGACGCGGCGAGATCCTCCAGATCACTCCCCCGCGCCTGCAACAGCACGGCGGCCTCGGCGGTGTCGAGGGCGACGCCGTCCCTGGCTCGCTTGAGGGCGCGGCGCATGGCGTTCTCGGTGGGGAGTCCGGGCCGTCCCTGCCGTCCGTGCTGGTGATCCGTCATGAATCGAGCATACGAGCGCGGACTGACAGGGCGGTCCGGGGGCTGAAGGAAGCAGGCAGGGAACGGCGGAGACGCGAGGCTCGTCCTCCGCTGGAGCAAGCTTCCGCCATATCTGCACAATTGATCACTTAACGGCGTTGCTTGTGAGAATCGGATCATGTCAGCATGGCGCGTGTGACCAATAACGGGGGCGACATATCTGGGCCGGAGCGGCGTTCGAAGCTGGCGGATCTCGCTGATCTGACCGACTCGACGGCGGCTCCGGCGGCGGCTGCCGCGAAGCCTGCCGAGGCAACGCGGACGTCCTCGGCGGAAGAGCAACTCGCGGCGGCTCGCCGGGAGTTCGCAGTGCTGCTGGGGGAATTCCGGCGCACCGCGGTGCTCGTGCCGTTCGACGCGTACGGAAGCCTGTGGACCGCGGACCAGAACGGGGTGCGGTGGATCTGCGCGTTCTCGAACGAGGAGGCGCTGGCCCGGTTCGCCCAAGCTCAGGGGGATTCTCACCGCGAGTGGACGTACCGGACGATTCTGGGCGCGCGGCTGCTGGATGTGATGGTGCCGATGCTGCCGATGCCGGCCGGCGTTGCGCTGGACGCGGGCAGTGACGAGGGCATGTTGTTCCCACCGGTGGAGGGCATCGTGCCCGACTCGGCGGCGGTTGATCTCGGGGGGACGGAATGAGCGGGGAAAGCCCTGATCTCGAAGCACCGGCAGTGGCGTTGGCCGCCATTGCGCAAGGCATCAACCTGGCGCATGCCGAGTTGAAGGAACTCGGCATGATCGGCGAGGCCTCGACCGGACGCGGGTTCTCGGACCTGGCCCTGTCGGATCTCGAACTGGGCCATGGCGGGCTCACGGACCAGTTCCAGACGTTCTGCGACCGCTGGGAGTGGGGAGTCCGGGCGCTGACGCTGCGGGGAAACGGTTTTGCACAGGGGGTGGGCCTGTCGGCGGGCTCGTTCGCTGAGCAGGAGCAGTACGTCAAGGACTCGATCAAGATCGGCGTGAACTCCCTCAACGGGAACCCGCATCTGTCCGAGGACGAGGTCAAGGCCACGAGCTGGGACACGATCAGCACGCAGAACCAGTGGGACAACCCGGACTGGAGTGCCGAGTCGTTCTCCGAAGCCCATGAAGAGAGCAAGCAGACCTGGAAGAACACCAGTTATGACGTGATGGACGCGCAGCTGGACTCGATGGAGCGCTCGGGAATGATCGACCCGAAGATCCGTGACGCGGTGGACGGGGAGATGCGCGAGACGTTCGATCCGTCGGAGGAGACGATCGCGCAGGCTGAAGAGCCGCGGTGGGGAGAGCGGCGCTGATGCCCGACTGGGGAGCATGGGCCGACAAGAGCATCGATGCCATCGACGGCGGCATCGACAAGGCCAAGGAGAAGGTCGGCGAAGGTGTCGACTGGGCGACGGACAAGGCCGGCGACGGCCTGGACAAGGTCGGCGCGCACGACTGGGCGGATTCCGTCGAGGACTGGGGCGACGAGACCGCGTCCTCGCTGGGCGCGGAGGTCGGTGAGCAGCAGCTCGGCCAGACCGAGGAAGCGAACGAGCTGATCCACGGCAACCCGTCGAAGATCGCCGGGACGGTGAAGAACCTGCGGGACTTCAAGCTGGCGTTCGACCTGGTCGGCGCCGGGATGAAGAGACTCGACTCCAGCAACTGGAAGGGCGAGGCGGCCAACACCTTCCGGGAGAAGTTCCAGACGCTGCCCACCGACTGGCTGCACGCCGCCGACGCCTTTGACGACGCCGCCAAGGCACTGGAGACGTACTCCAAGGCGATCACGACCGCGCAGGGCAAGGCGAAGGAAGCGATCGCCCTGTACAAGGAGGGCCAGGCGACCTCCAAGACGGCCACCGACGAGCACAACAAGAAGGTCGACGCCTACAACGCCGCCCGCAACGGCGACAACCCGCTGCCCAGGCCCGCTGACTTCGTCGACCCGGGCATAGCCAAGCAGGAGCGGGCGCACGAGATCCTCAAAGAGGCGCGCCGCCACCGCAACGAGGCCGGCGAGACGGCGAAGACAGCTGTCACGGCGGCGCTGGCCCACGCACCGAAGGAACCCACCGGCCGCGACAAACTCAGCCTCGAGCTGATGGACTACGGCCTGGCCCAGGGCATCGAGCTGACCCACTTCAGCGCCGGCGTCCTCAAGGGCACGGCGGGCCTGCTCAACTTCGTCCGCTCGCTCAACCCGATGGACCCGTACAACCTGACCCACCCGGCGGAGTACTACAAGGGCGTCAGCATGACGCTCGCGGGCATCGCCTCCACGGCCGCCAACCCCGACCGGGCGGCAGGAGCTTCGACCTGGACGCGGCCGGCCGCGTCACGGCGGTCCATGCGACAAACTGGACGGAGCGGTACGCGTACGACGCGGCGGGCAACCAGACGGAAGCGTCGTGGCCTGCTTCGCACCCGGGCCAGGAGGCCACGGGGGCTCGTGCCTATACGGGCACCCAAATCAAGCGAGCCGGAAACGTTCGCTACGAGCACGACGCGCAGGGCCGAATCGTCCTGCGCCAGAAGACGCGTCTCTCGCACAAGCCAGACACCTGGCGCTACGAATGGGACGCGGAAGACCGCCTGGCTTCAGTGACCACTCCGGACGCAGCGGTGTGGCGCTATCGCTACGACGCGCTGGGCCGCCGCATCGCCAAACAACAGCTCGACAGCAGCAGCCAGACCATCCTTGAGCAGATCCTCTTCACCTGGGACGGCACAACCCTCTGCGAGCAGATCACCGAGAGCGGGGCACTACCCAACCCGGTCACGCTGACCTGGGACCACGACGGTCTGCGTCCGCTTGCCCAGACGGAACGCATCCTGGCAGCCAACGCCCCGCAGGATGCCATCGACGAGCGCTTCTTCGCGATCGTCACCGACCTGGTCGGATCCCCGAGCGAACTCATCGACGAGTCGGGCGCACTCGCATGGCACACCCGCACCACACTGTGGGGAACGACGACCTGGGCAACGACGAGTACGGCGTACACCCCACTCCGATTCCCGGGCCAATACTTCGACCCGGAGACCGGACTCCACTACAACTTCCACCGCCACTACGACCCTGGAACGGCTCGCTACCTGACGGCGGACCCACTGGGTCTGGCACCTGCCCCCAACCCAGCGACGTACGTCCACAACCCTCACATCTGGGCTGACCCACTCGGTCTGGCACCCTGCTTTCCGCCGGAAACACGGATCAACACACCAGAGGTTATTTCTCCGAGGCCTCTAAAGCCACACCAGGTGTTGGATGAATGGGAGAAATTCCTCGGCGACGGGCCTTACACCAACATTCACCCTCGAACAGGTCAAGTGGATCCCAATAGACTGGTTTCCGCCGACGGCACGCGAAGTATCCGCATGGGTGATCACGAAATGAACAGCAAGCCTACAAGATTCCACTTCCACCAAGAGACATGGACGTACATTTCCCCCTCGAATACATGGATCGTTGACAATACGATGGTACGAGTCCCGCTAGGATTGAAGTGAACACGTGAGAGTTCAAATTGCCGAGATCCTGGACACCCAATCCAAAATCGTTGCCTTCGACGGGCCTGCTGGATCGGGGTGGGCGTACTGGCACGGCTCAACGGAACCTCAAGCAGGTGCATACGACGTCGAGCTCGAAGTCCCAGACGTAGTCTCCTCATGGACCCTAACTACGGGACCAGATCTAATTACAGGAGAGTACTCGCGCCGCGAGGTGACACTTCGCGGCTCCGTTCAATCCGTTGGTGAAGACGACGTTGTCGCACTTCGCATCGACCGGGACATCGTGCTTGTTGAAGTCGGGGCTGACATCACGGAGGCATCCATCGGCGATTCGGTTGAATTCACGACGTCAAGCCTCTTGCTGTATCCCTATGCGATGTGACCGGCTCCGCCGGTGACGGGTCATCGAGCGAATCTCTTCAGGAGAAGAGCAGGGCAGATACGTCAGGGCCCTCCCCGCGTCAGTACTTCGAGGAGTCCCGCTGGACCGTCCGGTGGGAGGAATGAAACAACCAGCTCCGGAATTGCAAGGCGGAGGGCGTGGACGAGCCGAGTAAGTTGCAGATCTATGCCGTGGAAGCGGCAGCCGAGTCCGGAGGGACCTGCATCGCGAGGTGCGTCGGAGGTGTCGTCCGGGTCGGGCAGGTTTTCACGCACGAGTGCCCCTCGGGGGCTTCGGTCACGGACCTGAGGCTGACGCTGGACAGGATCGAGCGGTACGTCGGACAGTACGTGGACTTCTTCGACCCACCCCATGCCGCAAGGGTCCACTTCTCAGGCACTCGACATCGGCCCTTGCCCGCGGGGACATCATCACTTCCGCACCGGCCGGTGGGCCCATCGAATCTCTGGAGGGCTGACCGTGAACGCTCTTCCGTTCCTCGTCTCGTTCATAACGTCGGGGCGGCTGCACGGGCTGGGGATCGGCTCCACCCTCAGCGAGGTTGATCAGGCGATCCACGCCGGCTTCGTCGATGTGGTCGACGACGAAGGCCTCTCGCTGCGCCGGGACTACGGATTCCTCGAGTTCTCGTTCAACCCTGGCCCGGAATGGGTCATGGCCACCTGTTCCATCGAGTTGCACAGGCTCGCGTCGGGCCGTTCCACGGCCAAGAAATGGCGCAGGAGCATGCAGGTCGACTTCCCGCAGTACCTCGCGTGGGATGAACTGCGGGCCGAACTCTCCCGGGCTCCGGGGACTCCGTCCCTGAAGATCACGGACCAAGGCGGGTTCCTCGAGTACCGCGCAGCCGCTACGGACGTGTCCGTCATCGTGAGCGACGATCACGAAGCGCGCGGACGGTCGCTGGGGCACGGCGATATCTGGAGCGTCAGCCTGTGGGCTGCCGCGCGGGTGCGGTAAGTCGGCTCACGGCAGCAGAAGTTCGGCTCAGGCCGTCTTGCCGACGATGCGGTCCTTCGTACCCCAGGTCGTGGCCAGCGCCTCGACCAGCAACAGCCCACGGCCGGCCTCCGACTCGGGCGCCGGTGGTCTCGGCTCCGGTTCGCGTTCCCCGCGCGCGTCGGAGACTTCGATGCGCAGGGTGTCCGCGAGGGCGAGGCGCAGTTCGAAGTCCCGACCGGAGCTCCGTCTCGGCCGGGGCCTGGAGCCGCCGGAGCCCTGGAACAGCCGGCGACAGATCACGCCAGGGCGAGGATCGCTGTCGCGGTGGTCGTCTGCAGCGTGAGCTGGATGAGCACGAGCGATTTCCGCAAGCGCCTTGCCCAATCAGCCGTTGAGGTCACGATCACCGCCGCGACACCCGCTGCGGCGCTCCCCCAGAACGCGTACCACGCCACGGTGCCCAGCATGTCGGCGCCGCGGGCGCACTGTTCGCCGTAAGTGAGGCAGCGGCCGAACCGCTCGGACATCAGGACAGGCAGCCACGCGACAAGGGCGGTCGGGAGCAGCGTCGTCAGCCCGATATAGGCCGGCCGGTGCCATTGCCGGTCGCGGCGCGCTGGGACGGGGAGTGCCGGATCAGTTACCTGGCCGTGGAGGGCGGGAGCGTCGTTCATACTCTCCAGTTCGCCACAGACGGTCCCGTCCGGGATCCGTCCGGCTACTCATCCGCGTACTCAACCCGCAGCACGGCATCGCAGCACCGAACGGCGTTCAGTCGGCGTAGTCCTTGAGCTTCTGCGTCTCGAGCGTGATGCCGACCGGATCGGGGAGTTCGACAACGGCGCCGAAGGGGCGCGTGGTGATGCTGCGGTACGAGCCGCCCTCGGGTTCGGCATGGACGGTGACCGAGCAGGCGTCACGGTCGATGAGGAGGTAGACCGGGATACCGGAGGGCGCGTAGCCGTCGGGCTTCTCGACGCGGTCGGGCTGGTCGGTGTCCGCATCGCGCGAGGTGACCTCGACGGTCATCAGGACGCCGCTGGGCGCCGCCCACTCGCCCTGCGGGACGAAGTGGTCGATGGGTGCGAGAGCCCCGTCCGGACGGGCTCGCCCCCTGCGATACGTCTCGACCCTCAGGACTTGCTCAGGGTAGAGACGATGATCGGGGAGATGCTGCATGCACTGTTCAAGGAGCCACATCATGATGGCTCCGTGGACACCGTCCGGCACGGGCTTGACCTGGACCTTTCCCTGGATGAACTCCAGCCGCACCATCTCTGGCGAACGGCGGGCGAGTTCCTCGAACTCCTCGACCGACATCTGGGGCCGGGACGGCCGGGGGGTGGTCCTAGGGGTCATGGCGTGGCCTCCTCCCCTCCATGGTGCCCTGGCCGGCGCACCCTGCACGCTCATCCGCGACCCCTCGGGGGCAGACCAGCAGCGATGCGTGCGGCGTCCGCGTGCGCGGCCACGTCCGCCGGACGTGGTCCGGGGCGGAACGTGGCCGGGATGTCGTCCTCGTCCTCGCTGCGGCAGGCCTCGCACATGCCATTGATCAGCGGCTCGTCCTCCTCCGTCGTGTCGCAGAACATGCAGACCATGACGCTGCGCAGCACGGTCTCCGGCTCGCGGCCGGGCTTGGGTGGCATCTTGTCCTCCAGTCGTCGTTTCGCGATCCCGGCCGGGTTGTGGATCACGTCGGGCAGTCCGTCAGTCAGCGCGCGGATCAGGTGCTTGACGCTTGCGCCGTACTCCAGCCAGGTCGTGGCGAAGGGTTCCAGCCGCTCACAGTCGGCGGCGGAGAGAGTCATGCGGGGGGTCGGTACGGCCGAGGGCGGCGAGGGTCCGGTACGCGGTGGTGCGCTCCGGTGCGGGCTCGGCCTCGGGGGTCGTGGTGGCCGGCGGGTCGTCCGGAGCGTCGTCGGGGGCGTCGTCGGGGGCGTCGAGCATCACGCCTCGTACGCTCCGGCAGAACTCCTGCCACCAGGCGGCACTGCGGGCGGTACGCGACCAGTAGGTACGCGTCACCCAGCGCACCCCGTCGTCACGGGCCACCTGTTCCTTGATACGGCGCAGATGGCCCGCGTTCGTCAGTGCCTTGAGTGCGCTGCGGATCGCCGCCTGCCCGTAGCCGGCGATGTGTTTGGCCAGGGTCTTGTGGTCCATCGCCGCGCCCTCGGGGAGCCGGTCGATGAAGGCGGCGACGGCCGCTTCCCGCTTGGGCAGATGTGCGAAGTCGCTGCTGTGGCGGGGGGATTGATCGGGTGCGGGGCGCTTGCCGTAGCCGGGGCTGGCCATGGGGTGTGCGGGCGTTGGCAGGGCACAGCTAGAGTTGGTGTAAGCCACGAGATCGGTCCTTGTCGATCTTGGAGGTCAGACCCCGTCCGGTGCTGATAACACCGGTCGGGGTTGCTTATTGCTGCGAACGCTAGAGGCATATGACAGCGCGTTGCAAGTTGAACACCGATAGTCAACTCTTACGAGGATCGGGCTAGTTGGGGAGGGTGGGTGGGTTCAATCCACCAACCATTCCTTGCAAAGGGAGCTCGGGACTCGAAGCCCGGAGCTCGGAGCTCACCCCCCAAGGCAACGCGCACACCACGCACGCGCCGTTCACGCCTGGGCTTGGGCCTTTCCGTAGTTGGTGGTGTCGAAGACTGTGACGACGTCCGGTTCGGGCCAGGTCTCTGGCTTGGCGAAACGAAACTCCGGCCCGTGCTTGGGCAGACGCCGTCCGCTTGAGCCGGCTCGGGGTCGGTGACGCTTGCGGACACCTCAGAGAGGCTGACGGGGCCCACTGACGGTGCCAAGCGCCAGTGGCCCCCCTGCTCACAGAGCCACGGCTCAGGAACCGGCTGCCTTGACCTTGTCCACGTCGAAGATCTGGTCGGCCGGCGGCGCGGCGGTCACCATCGTCGTTACGGTCTGACCGGCCCACGCCGCCACTCGTACCGGATGTCGGGCTCCCGTTCTTCGTTCCGGCTGCCGTCCGTGTGCTCCACCGCGACGAAGCCGTGGCGTTCGTAGAACCGTTGCGCCGGGGCGTTGACCTGGAACGTCCACAGGGCAAGTCCGGTCGGGGACTGCGTCTTCGCCAGGTCAACGAGACGGTTGCCGATGCCGCGGCTCTGCCAGGACGGATCGACGTAGAGCTGGTCCAGTTCCTCGCCGTCGAGCACCATCATCGCGACGACGGCGTCCTCGACGGTCGCCACCCAGGTCTCCTGGCCCGGCACGACTCAGGAGCTCGTGAGGATGACGAGTTGCCGGGTCGCTCGGGTCATCGCGACATAGCGGTCGACCGCTCCTTCGATGCCCTTGCCGAACGCCTCTGGGTCGATGAGAACAACCAGGTCGAACTCGAGCCCCTTCGACAGCTCCGGGGTCAGCGACCGGACGCGGGACGTCGCCCGGAATGTGGGATCGCCGATGACGCAGGCGATCCCGTCGGCATGCGCACCGAGCCAGGTGTCGAGGATCGAGTCCAGATCCGAAACAGATCCGTGTACGACGGGGACGTCGCTGCTGCGGATGGAGGTCGGTACGTTGGCGTCCGGGAGCACGGCTCGGATAACCGGCTCGGCTTCCGCCATGACCTCTTCCGGCGTCCGGTAGTTGATGCTCAGGGGGGCCACGTTGATCCGGTCGAGCCCGATCCGCTCGAGCCGTTCCTGCCACGACTCTGTGAACCCGTGCCTGGCCTGGGCACGGTCCCCGACAATGGTGAAGCTCCGAGACGGGCAGCGGAGCAGCAGCATCTGCCACTCCGCGTCGGTCAGTTCCTGTGCCTCGTCCACGACGATATGCGCGAACGGGCCGGCGAGCAGGTCCGGTTCGGCGCTGGGCAGCGCGGTCTCGTCGATCAGGCTGTCCTGCAGGTCCCGTCCGCGCAGCATCGTCACCGCACCTTCACCGTCGTCATCGGCCGCGAGCACGTTGTCGATGACGCCGGCCATGCGCTCGCGTTCGGCGGCGACAGAGGCCTTGTGCCGACGCTTGCGCAGTGAGGCCTCCGGGTCGCCGAGCCGCTGCCGTGCCGCGTCCAGGAGCGGCAGGTCGGACACCGTCCAGGCCTGGGCGTCCTCGCGCTGCAGCTTCGACACGTCATCGCGACCGAGCCAGGGAGCGCACATCCGCAGATAGGCGGGTACCGACCACAGGTCTGCGACGAGGTCAGCCGCTTCGAGCAACGGCCATGCGCCGTCGAGGGTGCTGATCAGTTCCTTGTCGTGCAGCAGCGACTTCCGGAACAGGTCGGGCGAGACGTCGCCGTCGTGCTTGTCCAGCAGGATCGTGACCAGCTCCTCCCAGATCTGGTCCCGTGCTTCGTTGTGCGGAGTACCTGGTCCCGGTGCTTCGAAGGCCTCGGCCCAGTCGTCGGCGCTCAGCCAGATGTCGGACCAGTGGGTCGTGACCGTCATCCCCTTGGTGGGCGGCTCCTCGTAGAACCTGACGGCCGTCTCGATCGCCTTGACCATGTTCGCGGACGACTTCAGGAGGGCCACGTCCGGATCGGTCTCGGTCGCCGCTCCGGCTCCCTGGGGGACGAGGTCCCGCACGGTGCACGTCTGCACACCCTCCTCTCCGAGGCTGGGGAGGACGTCGGCGACGTAGGCCAGGTAGGGCTGGTGCGGACCGACGAACAGCACGCCGCCCCGACGGTGACCGAGGCGAGGGTCGGAGTAGAGGAGGTAGGCGGAGCGGTGCAGAGCGACGACGGTCTTCCCCGTACCCGGACCGCCGTCGACGACAAGAGCGCCCCGGGATCCCGCCCGGATGATGGCGTCCTGGTCGGCCTGGATGGTGCCGAGCACGTCTCGCATCCTGGCCGACCGGTTGCTGCCCAGGCTGGCGACGAAGGCGGACTGGTCGTCGAGCGCGGCGTGCCCGACAAACCCGTCCGAGGTGAACACCTCGTCCCAGTAGTCGCTTATCCGGCCGCGCGTCCAGCGATACCTGCGGCGGCTTGCCAGACCCATCGGGTCGGCGTGGGTGGCTCCGAAGAACGGCTCAGCCGCGGGGGAGCGCCAGTCGATCAGCAGCCGACGGCCCGCGCTGTCCGTAAGGCCAAGCCGTCCGACGTACACGGGCTCGGGGTTGTCCGCGCTGACCACGTGTCCGAGGCACAGGTCCAAGCCGAAGCGACGCAAGGCGCGCAGACGACCGGTCAGCCGGTGGATCTCCAGGTCCCGCTCCATCGCCTCCCGGCCAATGCCGCCGGGCGCCCTGCGCTCGGCATCGAGGCGGTCGGACAGTTCGGCGATCGCCTGCTCGAGGCTCTCCGCGATGGCCGCGAAGTGCTGCTCGTCGCCGGCGATCAGCATCGGGTCGGCCTTGGGGGAGAGGTGGTCGGGAAGGTCAAACGCGCTGGTAGTCAGGGGGTGCATGTCACCAGCTCCGATCTGAGGTCGCGCCCGCGAACTCCGGCGGCGCGCACACCCGCCACACCCGCACCTCGGCGCCGAGTGCCCGCAACCGCAGCGCGAGTTCCCACCACCGGCTCGACGTCACCGCCCGACCCATGAACTGGCAACAACACATGCACTTCGTGAATCTCCCGTTCCCGCAGGTTCTGGCCTAGGCCAGCGATTCTGCGGCACGACCCGGGTCTTGCCGCAAGCCCCCCGGTGCGCTATAAGTTGAAAGTGGCAAGGGGTGGGTACTCTCCCTTGCCTTTGCTTTTGTCGCCCGCGGTGGACGGGCAGGCCCTTCGCCAGGCGGCGACGCGCCACGTACGGCGGTTTCGTCCCCGCGCCGGCTCAGTAAGTCGGCTCACCGCAGTGCCAGTTCGGCCCAGATCGTCTTGCCGATGACGCGGTCGGCCGTGCCCCACGCCGAGGCGAGTGCGTCGACCAGCAGCAGGCCGCGGCCCGTCTCCGAGTCGGGGTTCGGTGGCCTCGGGGCTGGTTCGCGGTCGGCGCGGGCGTCCGAGACCTCGATACGGAGAGTCTTCGGGCAGAGCGTGAGGCGCAGTTCGAAGTCCCGGCCCGGGACGCGGGCGTGTGTGACCGCGTTCGCCGCGAGTTCAGCCACGATCAGGGCGGCCGCGTCGGAGGAGTCGCTGCCGTACGGGAGCCCCCAGCCGTCGAGTTGATGGACCGCGAGGTGGCGGGCCAGGCGGGCGCCCCGCCGCGTGGCGCTCAGGCGCTGGGTGAACTCGGCGATGGGGGTGGCGGTTTCGGCTTTCATGTCACTCAGCGTGTCCGGTTCGCCGTACCCTGACCAGGAGTGAGATCGCGACGCTGGGTAACTGTACGAGTACGGACGGCGGGCTGTACGGGCGACGGCCGTGACCGAGAAGGCGGTACGCCATGACGGAAGAGCGGCCGGAGCGGCCGGCTGAAGTGGACGGGACAGCGCACCTCTTCAGGGCGCTCGGTAAGCAGCTCAAGGTGCTGCGGGAGAACGCCGGGCTGAGCCAGCGGGAGTTGGGGGTGGCCGTCCACTGCGGGGAGGCTCTGATTTCCTCGATCGAGCGCGGCGTTCGGACACCGCAGCCCGATCTTCTGGAACGCGCCGATGAGTTGCTGGCTGCGGGTGGTGTGCTGAAGGCCGCCGTGGAGGATGTGCGGGAGGCCCAGGCGAAGTCCCGGACACGGCATCCGGACTGGTTCCGAGATTACGCCAAGGCAGAGGCAGAGGCCGTTGCCCTGCACGTCTACAGCGCTCAGGCTGTGCATGGCCTTCTGCAGACCGAGGAGTACGCGCGCGCCGTCTTCACTCAGCGGCGTCCGCTGCTCGACGAGGAGACCGTTGAGAAGCGGGTAGCCGACCGGTTGGCCCGTCAGCAGATTTTCGAGCGCTGGCCTCTGCCAACCTTCAGCTATGTGCTGGAGGAGGCGCTGCTCCAGCGGCCGATCGGCGGACAGGCCGCCCACGAGCGCCAGTTGCGCCAACTGCTGCGGATCGGCCGACTGCGGAACGTTGAGTTCCAGGTGATGCCTACCGAGCGCGAGGAACACCCGAGCCTGGGTGGCCCGTTCAACCTGCTGACACCCAGGGGGCGGCAGCAGGTTGCGTACATTGAGATCCAGGGATACCCGCGGCTGATCACCGACCCGGAAGAGGTTCGAATCTTCACCGAACGCTATGGGATTATCCGGGCGCAGGCTCTCACGCCCCGGGAGTCTCTGTCCCTGATCGAGAAGACGCTGGGAGAGCGATGAACACCGAGCACGTCCAGTGGTTCAAGAGCAGCTACAGCGACGGTGAGGGCGGCGACTGCGTCGAGGTCGCCACCTCCCCCAGCACCATCCACATCCGGGACTCCAAAGTCACCGAAGGCCCCAACCTCGCCGTCACCCCCACCACCTGGGCGACGTTCGTCAGGTCCGTGCGTGTCTGACTGACGTCGAGGCCGGCCGCTCGGCAGGGTCGGGGTACATGAAGTCGTCACGACTGATCGTCCTCGCCGCCCTGTCCGTCGCCGCCCTCATCCCCACGTACGGGCAACCCAAGCCCGGGGCCCCAACGATCCAGGCCCCGGGGACGAGCACCGGCTATGCGGACTACACGTACTGCCCGTACTCGTCCAGCACCCGCAGCACATCGCCCTCCCCCGCCGGAGGGAGCTGCAGCACGACCTCCTCCACGCCCAGTTCCGCGTAGTGCGCGAGCTTGCCGGGCGTCGGCAGGACCGCGTACGGGACGATCTGCAGCGCACCCGGGTCACGGCCCGCCGACTCCCAGGCCTCCCTCAGCACCGGGACCGACTCCGTAAGTCCCCGGCCGCCGATCGGAAGCCAGCCGTCCGCGTACTCCGCGATGTGCGAGAAGAGCTTCGGGCCGGCCGCTCCCCCAATCAGGGTGCGGGGGCCGCTCACCGGCTTCGGGTAGGCGTACGACGCCCGTACTGACCCGAACTCGCCCTTGTAAGCCGTCGGTTCGCCCGCCCACAGCGCCCGCATCAGCGCCATCCGGTCCCGGCCCAGTTCGCGTCGCGTCGTCCACTCCACGCCGTGGTCCGCGGCCTCCTCCTTGTTCCAGCCGAATCCGAGGCCCAGCGTGAAACGCCCGCCCGACAGATGGTCGAGGGTCGCGATCTGCTTGGCCAGGTCGATCGGGTCGTGCTGGGCCACGAGCGTGATGCCCGTGCCGAGGCCGAGCCGCGAAGTGACCGCCGCGGCCTGGCCGAGGGCGATAAAGGGGTCGAGCGTACGGCCGTACTCGGGGGGCAGTTCGCCGCCCGCGGGGTAGGGAGTCGACCGCTCCACCGGGATGTGCGTGTGCTCCGGCAGATAGAGCCCGGCGAATCCGCGCTCCTCCAGCTCGCGCGCCAGCCGTACGGGCGTGATCGTCTCGTCGGTGAGGAAGATCGTGGTCGCGATCCGCATGTGGCTCCTCCATGGATTCATTGCTGGTGGCGGGCCAAACGTATGCCGTACGGTGCCAGATGCCGAGAGCTCGGCGACAACGGGAGGATCCACCTCATGATGCGTATCCGCATCGCCACCACCGCGCTTGTGCTGTCCGGCGCACTGCTCGCGGGCGCGCCCGCCGCGTCGGCGGCCTACGCGCCCACCGCGGCCGTCGCCACCCACAGCATCGCCACCCACAGCATCGTCGCCGCGCCCGGAGCCGGGCCGTCCGTCGCCAAGGCGCCGACGACGGTCAGCACCGTCGGCAAGGACCGCAAGAAGAACAAGAAGAAGAAAAAGAAGAAGAGCGGGCTCTCGTCGGGCCTCGTCATCGGTCTGATCCTCGGCATCGCGCTGCTTGTGATCATCGTGCTGCTGCTGATGCGGCGCAACCGGAGCCACGGCTGACCGGAGTCACGACTGCCCGAGTCACGACTGGCCGGAGTGACGACTGAGTCGTCACGGTGGCCGGAAATCCCACCCGAAAGCCAGGAGCAACCCGGCAACCCCCTTCCCTTGCACGGCCGTTCACGGCTCAATACCAGGGTTTGAGTGCATCACTTCTGTCCCTCTCACCACCCCTGGGGAGCCGACGGCATGTGCAACGACGAACACGCACAACACGCGATGGACAGACGCGGACTGCTCGTGACGGGAGCAGCCGCGGCGCTTACGTTGGGCACTGTGAGCTTCGCGTACGCCGCGCCGAATGAGGGCGCCCCCGCCAACAGCGAACCCAGCGAGGTCGTGCGCGGCACGCTGCCGCCCGGCTCCCCCGACTTCGTCTATCTGCCGGTCGAGATCCCGAAGGGAGTACGCGAGATTCACGTCGCGTACTCCTACGAGCGGCCCGTCGTGCCGCCCGGCACCCAGGGCAACGCACTGGACATCGGCATCTTCGACGAGCGGGGCACCGCACTGGGCGGGAAGGGATTCCGCGGCTGGTCGGGCGGGGCGCGCACGGAGTTCTTCATCCGCGCCGACGAGGCGACACCGGGCTACATCCCGGGCCCGGTGCGCGCCGGCACCTGGTACATCGCGCTGGGGCCGTACACCGTCTCGCCGCAGGGCCTGGCATACGAGGTAACCATCACGCTGCGGTACGGCGCGCCCGGCAAGACCCCCGAGCCGGTCTACCCGCCCGAGCGGGCCAAGGGCCGCGGCCGCGCCTGGTACCGCGGGGACTGCCATCTGCACTCCTGGTACTCGGACGGCAAGCGCACTCCCGCCGAGATCGCCGCCCTCGCGCGCGCCGCCGGACTCGACTTCATCAACACATCCGAGCACAACACCCACTCCGCGCACGCCCATTGGGCCGACCAGGCGGGCGACGACCTGCTGATCCTCACCGGCGAGGAGGTCACCACCCGCAACGGCCATGTGGTCGCGCTCGGCACCGACCCCGGCACCTTCGTCGACTGGCGCTACCGGGCCAGGGACAACCGCTTCGGCCACTACGCCCGCGAGATCAGGCGGGCCGGCGGCCTGGTCGTCCCGGCCCATCCGCACGCCACCTGCATCGGCTGCAACTGGAAGTTCGGCTTCGGCGAGGCGGACGCGGTGGAGGTGTGGAACGGTCCGTTCACGCCCGACGACGAGGTCTCCCTCCAGTCCTGGGACAACACGCTGGTCGCGTCCGTACGCTCCGGAAAGCGCTGGACCCCCGCGATGGGCAACAGCGATGCCCACCGCGACCCGGACCCGATCGGCACCCCGCAGACGGTCGTGCTGGCCGACGATCTGACGCGCGAGGCGATCCTGGAGGGCATTCGCGCGGGACGCTCGTACGTCGCCGAGTCCAAGGCTGTGTCGCTCTCCTTCTCGGCGGCGGGCGGCCGCGGCCGCCACGCGGGCATCGGGGAACGGCTCCACGTCGACCCCGACGACCCGGTCACGGTCCGCCTGGAGGTGGCCGGCGCCCCGGGCTGCTCGGTCCGTTTCGTCACCGACCAGGGCGTGCTGCACACGGCCGCGCTGCCGGCGTCGGGGGCGGGAACGGTGGAGTGGGGCACGACGGCGCAGTACGCGGCGTACGTCCGCGCGGAGGTCCGCCGTCCCCCGGCGGTCCCGGTGCTGCCGGGCGCCCTGGCGGCGTTCACCAACCCGGTGTTCCTGGGGGGCTAGCCCGGCAACTTCTGCGGGTCCCGGAAGTAGTAGACAACCGTCGCGCCCATGCCGGGGGTGTGCTGATAGACCACCGTGACCGCTTCGGCGGAGTCCCGGGCAAGGGGCGTCGTGTAGGTGTACTCCCTGGTTGGCGGACGCCAACCAGGGATCTCGGTCCCTGCAGCAGGGTCTCGGCCGATCACGGTGAGCGCCACGAGAGCGACTTCCTTCTCGCCCTCCGTGAGTCCTTCGAACGACTGCTTGGCCGAATCGGCTTCCTCGACGGGGACCTCGCTCACACGCCACTGCTTTCCGGCCGCGCCTCTTCGAGGGCGGCCATGACCGCAGGCGAGTTACGGATCTGGACCCGATGGCGGTATGCCCGTACAACCATCGCGACGGCTTCGAGGTCGTTCGTGGGGGATGCTCCTATGGCGACGGACAGCTCCGCCTCGAACTTCTCCCGGTCGCCAGGGAATCCGTAGCGGCTCAGTGCGGTCCGCAGATCATCGACGGTCCGGATCTCCGGCAGAGGCATCGCACCCTGGTAGTGCTCGGACTGTGCACTCATGATCTGCTCCCGACAGGCGGACGGCCGTAACTACACAGTATCCGCCACCACCAGCGCCGGGGTCTCCTTCGTCAGCACCTCGCCCCGGAAGAACGCCGGGCTGCGGCGCTCCGTGATGAACATGATCACCAGGCCGAGGGCCAGCAGGCCGACGCCGATCACGAAGACCGAGCCGACTCCGAAGACCGCCGAGCCGCTGCCGTACGCCGGGTCCCACATGTCGTACAGGGTCTTGCCGAAGACCGCGGTCAGCAGGACGCCGCCGAGGACCGGGCAGAAGCCCTTGAAGAGGAAGTCGCGGGCGGAGCGGAAGAGGTCGCGGCGGAAGTACCAGGCGCAGGCGAACGCCGTGATCGAGTAGTAGAAGCAGATCATGAGGCCGAGCGCGTAGATCGTGTCGACCAGGACGTGCTCGCTGACCAGGGTCATGACCGTGTAGAAGACGCCCGTGGCGATGCCCGCCATGACGGTCGCGCGGCCCGGGGTCTTGAAGCGCGGGTGGACCTTGGCGTACGACGGCGGCAGGGCCTCGTACGCCGACATCGCCAGGACCGTGCGGGCGACCGGGATGAACGTGGTCTGCAGGCTGGCCGTGGCCGAGGCGACGACGGCGATGAAGAGCAGGATGCCCAGCGCCGGGCCCATCACCGGGCCGGCGAGGGCCGCGAAGACGTTGTCGGAGGTGTCCGGGTTGGCGAGGCCCAGGCCCTTGTCGCCGGAGCCGACCGCCATCTGGGCGGCGATGCCGGTGGCGAGGTACGAGCCGACCAGGACGACCATCGCGATGAGGGCCGCGCGGCCGGGGGTCTTGGCGCTGCCGGTGGTCTCCTCGTTCGCGGTGAGGCAGGCGTCCCAGCCCCAGTAAATGAAGATCGCCAGGGAGAGGCCGGCGGTGAAGGCCGAGAAGGACTCCACGGCGAACGGGTTCATCCAGGACCAGGAGAAGTCGACGCCCGTGTCGAAGGAGCCGCTGCCCGCCTTCTGGAAGGCCATCACCACGAAGAGGGCGAGGACGACGAGCTGGAGGCCGACCAGCGCGTACTGCACGCCCTTGGTGGCGGTCATGCCGCGGTAGCTGACGGCGGTCGCGGCGGCGATGAGGGCGAGGCAGGTGACGATGTGGACGGCCTTGTTGTCGTCCAGGGCCGCGATCGACGCGTTGCCCGTGATCTCGCCGGCCAGTAGCCAGAAGTAGGAGGTGGCGACGCCTGCGAGGTTGGAGAGCACGATGATCGTCGCGATCACCAGGCCCCAGCCGCACATCCAGCCGAGGCGGGGGCCGAAGGCCTTGACCGTCCAGGTGAAGGAGGTGCCGCAGTCCGGCATCACGCGGTTCAGCTCGCGGTAGGCGAAGGCGACCAGCAGCATCGGCAGGAAGCCGGCCAGGAACACCGCGGGCATCTGCGGACCGACCTCGCCGGCGGTGGAGCCGAGGGTGGAGGTCAGACAGTAGACGGGGGCAACCGTGGAGATGCCGATGACGGCGCTGCCCATGAGGCCGACGGAATTGCCGCCGAGGCCCTTCTCGCGTACGCCGCTCTCGCCCGAGGGGGCGCCCCTTACCGTGTCTCCGGCCTGGGGCCGCGCTTCCGTCTGAGTCATGAACAGGACGTTAAATGCTGCGGTTTCCACATCCGGAGGCCGAAGGTCCGGCCACTTGATCCTTGAATTTCAAGGTCGAGATGGACTAATGATCGATGAATAGAAGCTCGATGATGGACTCCGCTCGACCATCGCGAGGTCCAGGCCCAATCCTTCCGGAATGCGGAAACCGCAGCACTGCCCTTTATGTCCACTTTCAAATTTTCCCGTACGGGTGCCAGGGAGGCGTCAGCCGGGCCAGACGATCGACTGCAGCTCGCTGTACGCATGCAGCGCGTACGAGCCCACGTCCCGCCCCACCCCGCTCTTCTTGAACCCGCCGAACGGCGCTTCCATATTGCGGCCGATGGTGTTCACCCCGACCCCGCCCGCCCGCAGCTCCCCCGCCACCCGGAACGCCCGCGCCACGTCGCCCGACCAGACGTAGTCGATCAGGCCGTAGTCGCTGTCGTTGGCCAGCGCGATGCCCTCGTCCTCGTCGTCGAAGGGGACGACCACGACCACCGGGCCGAAGATCTCCTCCCGGACGACGCGCATGTCGTTCGTACAGTCGGCGAAGAGGGTGGGCGCGACATAGAAGCCCTTCTCCCGCGCAGGACGCTCCCCGCCCGCGACCAGGCGCGCGCCCTCCTTCCTCCCCAGTTCGATGTACGACTCGACGCGGTCACGGTGGGCCGCCGAGATCACCGGGCCGACCACCGTGCCCGCCTCCGCCGGGTCGCCGACCTTCAGATACCCCAGATAACCGGTCAGCTTCTCGACCAGCAGGTCGTAGATGCCGCGCTGGGCGATCACCCGCGTCGGCGCCGTACAGATCTGGCCGCTGTAGAAGGAGAACGTCGTGCCGATGCCCGTCACCGCGGAATCCACGTCCGCGTCGTCGAAGACAAGTGCCGCGCCCTTGCCGCCCAGCTCCATCAGCTGCCGCTTCATCCCGCGGCCGCAGGCCTCCGCGATGCGCTGCCCGACCGCCGTGGAACCGGTGAAGCTGACCATGTCGACGTCCGGGGAGTCGACGGCGGCCTCGCCGACGGCCGGTGCGGAGCCGGTCACCACATTCACGACGCCCGGCGGCACACCCGCCTCCGCCAGCGCCTCGGCCATCCGGTAGACGGAGAGCGGGTCCTGCGGGGCGGGCTTCACGACGACCGTGTTGCCCATCGCGAGCGCGGGCGCGACCTTTCCCGCCGGGTTGGCCCAGGGGTTGTTGTACGAGGTGATGCAGGTGACGACGCCGACCGGACGGCGTACCGCGAGCGCCCCGAACACGCCCGCCCTGCCCATCGGGCCCGCGGCGTTGATCTGCGGGGGCAGCCCCTGCTCGACCGGCTCCAGCGCACCTTTCGCGTACCGCCGGAAGCGGGCCGCGCCCACCGCGACCTGCATACCGCGCGCTGTCGCGGTCGTCGCCCCGCTCTCGGCGCGGGCGAGCCGGGCATACGGCTCGGCCTCCCGCTGGATCACGTCCGCGGCCGCGTCGAGGATCGCGGCGCGCTCCTCCGGCTTCGTACGGGACCAGGTCTCGAAGGCGTCCCGAGCGGCGGCGGCGGCCTGATACACCTGGTCGCGGCTCGCCTCGGGCGCCAGGCCGACGGTCTCCTCGCTCGCCGGGTCGACGACCTCGTAGTGGCCGCGGTCCGGTTCGACCCACTCCCCGCCGATGAACAGCCGCTGCGGATCGCTCACTTGGTGCTCACCGTCTTCGTGTCCCGGCCCGAACGCAGCACCGTGCCCGGTACGGCCCCGGTGACCCGGTCGTCCCGTATCGTCTCGACGCCGTTGACGCGCACCGACACGATGCCGATCGCCTTCGCGTCCAGGCGCGGGCTGTCGCCGGGCAGATCGTGTACGAGGGTCGCCGGGCCGGCCTCGATCCGCTCGGGGTCGAAGAGGACGAGGTCCGCGTGCCAGCCCTCCCGCACGCGCCCGCGCTCGCGCAGGCCGAAGAGCTGCGCCGGATCGTCGGTCAGCATCTTCACCGCCTCCTCGAGGCCGACGAGCTTGCGGCCGCGCAGACAGTCGCCGATGAAGCGGGTGGTGTACGGAGCCCCGCACATCCGGTCCAGATGCGCGCCGGCGTCGGAGCCGCCGAGCATGACGTCCTCGTGCTGCCAGGTCTGCTGACGCAGCTCCCAGGAGGCGGGGTCGTTGTCGGTGGGCATGGGCCACAGGACCGTACGCAGCTGGTCGTTGGCGCAGATCTCGACGAGGCAGTGGAAGGCGTCCTGGCCGCGCTCGGCGGCGATGTCCTTCACGACGCGGCCGGACAGGCCGTCGTTCTCCTTGGAGTACGTGTCACCGATGACGTACCGCCCGAAGGAGGCCAGCCGCCGGAAGACCCCGGCTTCCTTGCTGTCCGCGCGGCGCAGCATCTCGGCCCGTACGTCGGCGTCGCGGAGCTTCGCGATCCGCTCGGGGACGGGGAGGGAGAGGATCTCGCCCCAGCCGGGGATCAGATTCAGCGCGCAGAAGGTGCCCAGCGACATGTTCATCGGGGTGAGGATCGGCATGGTCAGGGCGACGATGCGGCCGCCGGACCTCCTCGCCCGTTCGCTCGCCTCGAGCTGGCGCGGGACGCGCTCGGGCACGGACGCGTCGATGGTCAGCACATTCCAGTTCAGGGGCCGTCCCGCCGCGGCACTCATCTCGACGAACAGGTCGATCTCCTCGTCGGCGAACTGGTCCAGGCAGCCGGCGACGATCGCCTCGAGCTGGGTGCCCTCGTGCTCGGCGACGGCCCTCGCCAGCGCGAGCAGCTCTTCCGGCTGTGCATGGCGGGAGGCGACCGGCTTGCCGTCGCCGTCGGAGTGGGTGGAGGACTGGGTGGTGGAGAGCCCCCAGGCGCCCGCGGCCATCGCGTCGTGGAAGAGCCCGAGCATCTGGTCGAGTTGCTCGGGCGTGGGCAGGCCGCCGACCGCGTCGGGGCCCATGACATGCCTGCGCAGGGCGCAATGGCCCACCATGAAGCCCGCGTTGACGGCGATCCGGCCCTCCAGCGCGTCCAGGTACTCGCCGAAGGTGTGCCAGTTCCAGGGCGCGCCCTCTTCCAGGGCGACCAGTGACATGCCCTCGACCTTGGACATCATGCGGCGCGTGTAGTCGGCGTCCTCGGGCCGGTCGGGGTTGAGCGGGGCGAGGGTGAAGCCGCAGTTGCCGCCGGCGACAGTGGTCACTCCGTGGTTCATGGAGGGGGTGGCGTACGGGTCCCAGAACAGCTGGGCGTCGTAGTGCGTGTGCGGGTCGACGAACCCGGGGGTGAGGATGAGCCCGGACGCGTCCTCGCTCGTCGTGGCCTCCTCGTCGACGGTTCCGGGTGCGGCGATGAGGGCGATGCGCCCGTCGCGTATCCCGACGTCGGCGACGTACGCGGGCGCGCCCGTCCCGTCCACGACGGTCGCCGAGCGAATGAGGTGGTCGAGCATGACGGGTCCCTTCGGCGTGTGGGTCTGCGTGTGGGTGGTTCGTGGTTCCGGCCGGGGCGGGTGGCAGGCCGCTGCCACGGGCACCCGGCCGGAACCTGGGGACGGCGGTCCGGGAGGCCGCCGCCGTTTCTGTGGGCGGGGTGGCTTGTTCCCCTACCCGCCCCTTCACGCAACCGGGGCAAGCCCCGGACCCCGTACGGCCTCCGGCCGTGTCCTCAATCGCCGGACGGGCTTGAGTTGCCGGACCGGCAACCTCAAGCCCCGCTGGGGGTCCCCCCACGCCCGCAGGGCGTAGGGGGAGATTGAGGCGCGGGGTCTGGGGCGGAGCCCCAGGTACGGGTCGCCCTACGCTCCCGCCGCCTGGCGGAAACGGGTCGTCCGGTGGACCGGATCCGTGTCGATCTGCGGGATCACGTGCTCACCGATCAGCCGGATCGACCGCAGCGTGTCCTCCCGCGAGATCCCGATCGGGAGGCCGAAGCTCAGCTGGTCCGCCCCCGCCTGCTCCCACCGCTTGCACTGCTGCAGCACCTCCCCCGGGTCGCCGCAGATCATCAGCTCCTCCGCGATCAGCAGCTCGATGATCTCCGCGCTGTACTCCGGCAGCAGCTCCGGCCACTCGGGGATGCCCTCGGGCCGCGGGAAGGTGTCGTGGTAGCGGAAGAGCAGCGACTGGAGGTAGTTGAGCCCTCCGCCGACGGCTATCTCGACGGCCTTCTCGTGCGTCTCCGCGCAGATCGCCGTCGATGTCACCATCACGTTGTCGTTGACGAAGTCGCCGATCGCCTTCGCCTCCTTGACGGCCGTCTTGTACGACTCGACGACCCACTCCATGTCGGAGACCTTCTGCACGCTGAAGCCCAGGACACCGAGGCCCTTCTTGCCCGCCATGGCGTACGAGGACGGGGAGCCGGCCGCGTACCACATGGCCGGGTGGGACTTCCCGTACGGCTTCGGCAGGATCTTGCGCGGCGGCAGCGACCAGTGCTTGCCCTGGAAGCCGACGTACTCGTCCTGGAGCCACATCTTGGGGAACTCGCCGATGGTCTCTTCCCAGAGTTCCTTGGTGTGGTTCATGTCGGTGATGCCGGGCATGAAGCCGAGGATCTCGTGGCTGCCGGCCCCGCGGCCCGTCCCGAACTCGAAGCGTCCTTCGGAGAGATGGTCGAGCATCGCGACCTTCTCGGCGACCTTCACGGGGTGGTTCACGGGCGCCAGCGGGTTGAAGATGCCCGAGCCCAGGTGGATCCGGTCCGTCGCGTGCGCGAGGTACCCGAGGTACACATCGTTCGCGGACAGATGCGAGTACTCCTCCAGGAAGTGGTGCTCGGAGGCCCAGGCGTACTTGAAGCCGGACTTGTCGGCCTGGATGACGTACTCGGTCTCCTCCATCAGCGCCTTGTGCTCCGCGAGCGGGTCGGTCTCGGCGCGCTTGCCGACGTATCCCTGTACAAAGAGCCCGAATTCCAAGGGGGTTCACCACCGTCCGATGTTTCTGACGAACCGTCAGATCTGGATGTGCTCGACTGTTCCACCGCGCGCGAGAGGCGTCAATACCTGACGCCGCCAATACCTGACGCTCAGTCAGAAGATGCTCACGCCGGCCAGCCAGCCGCCGTCGATGACGAAGGGCTGGCCGGTGATGTACGAGGAGTCCTCGCTGGTCAGGAAGAGCGCCAGCTTCGCCACCTCCTCCGGCCGGCCGATCCGGCCGAGCGGCACGAGCTTCCGGTACAGCTCACCCACCGCCGCCGGGTCCACCCCGTCCGGGTTGCTCATCGGGGTGTCCACCGCACCCGGGCAGACCGCGTTGACCCGGATCCTCTTGGCGGCCAGCTCCACGGCCGCCACCCGGGTCAGGCCGAGGATGGCGTGCTTGGTCGCGGCGTACGCGCCCACGCCCGCCATGCCGGTCAGGGCCGTGTACGAGGCGGTGTTGACGATCGTGCCGCCGCCGGCCGCCTCGATCTCGGGCGCGACACTGCGGATGCCGAGGAAGGCGCCGACCTGGTTGACCTGCGTGACCAGCTGGAACTCCTCCAGCGGGGTGGAGACCAGCTCGTTGAACCGCAGAATCCCCGCGTTGTTGACCAGGCCGTCGACCTTCCCGAACGCCTCCTTCGCGGCGGCGACGGCGGCGGTCCAGTCGGCCTCCTGACTGACGTCGAGGTGGACGTAGCGGGCCTCGTCGTGGCCCAGCTCCTTCGCGAGCGCCTCACCCTGGTCGTCCAGCACATCCGCGATCACCACCTTGGCGCCCTCGGCCGCGAAGAGCCGCGCCTCCTGCTCGCCCTGCCCGCGCGCCGCGCCGGTGATGAGGACGACGCGCCCGTCCAGCTTTCCCATGCCAGTCTCCTCAGTTCAGATGCGGGGCCACGTCGGCGGCGAACGCCGCCATCTGGTCGGTGAGTTCGGTACGGCTCCGGCTGCGGAACCGCACCTGGATCTGGTGCACGCCCATCGCGGCGTAGGCGCGCAGCGACTCGGCGAGCGCGTCCGGCTTGCCGGTGAGGGTCCTGCGGCCGGTCTCCCAGGAGGGCTCCCCCACATACAGCGGCTCGGCGATGGCCCCGATCTCGATGGGCTCGGTGACACCTGCCTCGGCGCGCAGGGCCTTCAACCTGGCGATCTGGGCAGGGAGTTTGCCGCGCGGGTCGCCCTGGGGCAGCCAGCCGTCACCCCGTACGGCGGCGCGGCGCACGGCGGCGGGCGAGGAGCCGCCCACCCAGAGGGGTACCCGCTGCTGGGCCGGCCTGGGCCGCTGCCCGAGCCCGCTGAAGGAGAACCGCTCCCCGGCGAACTCGGGGTACTCCTCCTCGCCGAGCGCCGCCCTGAGCGCGTCGATGGTCTCGTCGAGCACGGGCCCACGCGCGGCGAAGTCGACGCCGAGCGCCTCGAACTCCTCCTGCACATGCCCGGCCCCGACCCCGAGGACCAGGCGCCCGCCGGAGAGATGGTCGAGGGTCGCGTACTGCTTGGCGCTCACGAGGGGGTGCCGCAGCCCGACGACGGCGACATGACTGAGCAGCAGCACGCGTTCGGTGATCCCGGCGAGGAAGGAGAGGGTGGCGACGGGGTCGTACCAGACGGTCGACATCGCATCGGCGAGGCGGCGCGGGATCGCGACATGGTCACAGGTCGCGAGATACGCGAACCCGGCACGGTCGGCGGTCCGCGCGATCTCGGCGAGGTCCTCGGCTCCGGCTTCGGCCTCCCACGGCTCCGCGTAGATGGTGCTCTGCGACTGGACCGGGAGCTGCATCCCGTACGACAGCCGCCCATCGGGCAGTACCTGCACCGTGCCGCCTCCTCGCCTGATCTGACGCTACGTCAACTGGCTGGACGGGGCCATCGTCGTACCTGACGGTCCATCAGACAAGGGGGTGCGCGGGAGGCGAGGCCGACCGGGTCGGCTCACGCCGGACCGAGCGGGGTGGCGATGGCCGGTCTCGGCCGAGCAGGGCGTAGACCGTGCCGGCTCGGGCGGCGGGCTCGTCCGACCCCTCGGCGGTGAGGCTGACGCCGGCGAAGGCCATGCGCGGGCGAGCCGGTCGGACCAGGGCAGCCGCAGGCCCGAGCACCGCCGGGGCCCGGAACGTCCAGGTCCCGGCTCCGTTGACCCCGGTCCGTCCCGTACGTGTCTCAGGCACGTAACCGGGTGAGGGGCCCCGGAAAGCCCGCCCGTACTCCGTGGCGAAGGCTCCGGGAGGTCCGGAGCGAATGAGACGGGGAGAGAACAATGATCAGCAAGCGCTTCGGGATGATCGCCAGTGCCGCCGCCGCCGGTGCCCTGCTGCTTACCGCGTGCAATGGGACCGACGCCGAGACGGGTGCCGCCGCACCCGCCACGTCCGCGACTGCCGGGCAGGAGGCCGGGCAGGGCGGGGCGCAGCAGCTGAACTTCCTGAGCGGGACCGCTCAGCAGAACAAGGCGCAGCCCAAGACCGGGGACTGGGCGAACAGCCCGGGCAAGCCCGCCGAGAAGCCCGTGGCGAAGAAGTGGGTTCAGCTGAGCGCCTCCAAGGCCGGGAACCTCGACCCCGTGGTGGTCAACGGTGCGGGCTTCACGCTCTACCGGTTCGACCCGGACGACGCCAAGCCCTCGAAGTCGAACTGCAACGGTGCCTGCGCCGTCACCTGGCCGCCCGTCGTCGTCGCTCCCGGCGGCAAGATCTTCATCGACGGGGTCAAGAAGTCCGACGTCGGCGTGGTCAAGCGGGACGACGGGTCGCTGCAGGTGACGGTCGGCGGCTGGCCCGTCTACCGGTTCAGCAAGGACCTGAAGCCCGGTGACACCAACGGGCAGGGCGTCGGCGGGACGTGGTTCGGCGTGACCCCGGACGGGCAGAAGGCCGGCGCCCCCGAGGGCGGGGCCCCCGCGGGCGGCAAGACCGCAAGCAGCGTCACCCTCTCCGACGAGAAGAACTTCGGCGACCCCTCCGAGGGTCTCGCCGGCGCCGGCTGCCAGAACGTCGGCCGCGACAACGCCACCTCGTCCCTCCAGGCCTCCGGCTCCCTGAAGATCTGGTCCGAGAAGGACTGCAAGGGCACGTCCAAGGTCGTCAACGGCAATGTCGCCGACCTGTCCGCCATCGGGTTCGACAACACCGTCTCGTCGGTCTTCTTCGGCTGAGCGAAGCCCTGCTGACCGAGTACCGAGGAGGCCGCGCCCGCACGGGGGGCGCGGCCTCTTCGTCGTGCCCCGCTCACAGCGCCACCCGTTCGGATGCCCGCCTGTTGCACGGCACCGACACGGCCCGTGGGATGACAGTGGGCCTGCCGACGGACGGCGCCCGGACGCGAGCCGCCGTGCACACGAAGGGTCTGCCGATGCCACGAGTCAGGACCGGTTGGCGAGGCCGTGGTGCCGCGTGCGCCGCCGGGGCCCTTCTGCTCTCCTCCGCCGTGGTGAGCGGTTCGAGCGCGGTCGAGCTGCCCCGCGGAGGAGCCCCCGTGGCCCCCGTGGCCCCCGTGGCCCCCGTGAGCGACGGGGCCACAGTGCTGCGCTGGAAGCCCTGCGAAGGCGAAGCACAGCAGGGATTCGAGTGCGCCGTGGCAAAGGTCCCGCTGGATTACACCCGCCCCCGGTCGCGGACCATCGACCTGGCGGTGATCAGGCACAGGGCCACTGCTCCCGGACGACGGACAGCGTCGTTGTTCTTCAACCCCGGAGGGCCCGGCGGCGCGGGGACCGTAGGGCTGCCGGAGCTGTACGAGAAGTTCCCCGAACAGCTGCGGGAACGGTACGACATCGTCAGCTGGGACCCGCGCGGCGTCGGAGAGAGCACCCCGGTGCGGTGTTTCGACACCGCGGAAGAGGCCATCGCATGGCACGAGCCTGTTCCTCCGTTTCCCGTGGGCAGGGAGGAGCGCAGGGCCTACATCGCGGCGTACGCCGATCTCGCCCGGCGCTGCGAGCAGCGCGAACCGGAGTTGCTGCGCCACATCTCGACCGCCGACGTCGCCCGGGACCTCGACCGGTTGCGCCGGGCCGTGGGTGAGGAGCGCCTCCGCTACTGGGGCATTTCGTACGGCACTCTCCTGGGGGCGACCTACGCGAACCTGTTCCCGTCCAGAGTCGGCCGCCTGGTGCTGGACGGGAACGTCGATCCGGAAGCCTGGGTGAACGGCGGTTCGAGGAAAGAGCCCAGGCTGAACACCTTCCTGCGCCTGGAGTCGGATCTGGGCTCGGCCGACACCCTTGGGCAGTTTCTCGAGCTGTGCGGGGGTGCACCGGTCAGTCATTGTGCGTTCTCCGCAGGAAACCCGGGGGCGACCCGGGCCAAGTTCAACGAGTTGATGCGCCGCCTCGAAGCGCAGCCCGTGGGGTCCTGGACCTACGCGAGAACCGTGAGCGAGGTCCGGGGTGGCCTGTACACGGTCCACCCGGGCTGGAACGGCACGGCGGAAACGCTGCAGACACTGTGGGAGGGCCACGCCCCCCAGGAACCCCCGGCGTCTCCGGGTCCCCCGCGGTATCCCGGCTTCGAACAGCCCCTCGCCGTGCTGTGCGCGGAGAGCCCCAACCCCCGTGACCCGCAACGGTATGTCGCACTCGACCGGCTGAGCACGGCGCGGGCAGGGGATCTCGGGCACTGGTGGGTCTGGGCCAACGAGCCGTGTGCGTCATGGCGGGCGAAAGCCGCGGCGAGCTACGCCGGTCCCTGGGACCGGCCCACCGCTCACCCCGTTCTGGTCGTCAATCCGACCTACGACCCGGCCACCCCGTACCAGGGGGGCCAGGCCGTGGCCCGGGAACTCGCCGACGCCCGCCTGCTCACCCTCAACGGGTACGGACACACCGCACTGGACAATCCGAGCAGCTGCGTCAACGAGCACGCGGTCCGCTACTTCCTCAGCGGTGTTCTCCCCCCGGCCGGTGCCACGTGCGAACAGGACACTCCGCCCTTCAGTGCGGAGACGCCGGCCAAGTGACGCGGCGGGCCCGCCCGGCCACCTGACCGGACGGGCCCCACGGACGCGACGACGGCCGCACGTTCGTACGGCCGTCACGCCCCCGGTCCGGGCCACAGCCCATCCGGTGTGAGGCCGAGCAGCTCGATCGCGTTCCCCCGTACGATCCGGTCCACCACGTCCGGCGCCAGGTGGCCCATCTGGGACTCGCCGACCTCCTTGGACTTGGGCCAGGTGGAGTCCGAGTGCGGGTAGTCCGTCTCGTACAGGACGTTCCCCACCCCGATCGCGTCCAGGTTCTTCAGCCCGAACGCGTCGTCGAAGAAGCACCCGTACACATGCTCGGCGAACACCTCCGACGGCGGCCGCAGCACCTTGTCCGCCACCCCGCCCCAGCCCCGGTTCTCCTCCCACACCACGTCCGCGCGCTCGAGGATGTACGGGATCCACCCGATCTGGCCCTCCGCGTACATGATCTTCAGGCCGGGGAAGCGTTCCAGCTTGCCGCTCATCAGCCAGTCGACCATCGAGAAGCAGCAGTTGGCGAAGGTGATCGTCGAACCGACGGCCGGCGGCGCGTCGGCGGACGTCGACGGCATCCTCGACGACGAGCCGATGTGCATCGCGATCACCGTCCCCGTCTCGTCGCACGCCCGCAGGAACGGGTCCCACTCGTCCGTGTGCACCGACGGCAGCCCGAGGTGCGGCGGTATCTCCGAGAAGGCGACCGCCCGCACCCCCCGCGCCGCGTTCCGCCGGACCTCCGCCGCCGCCAGCTCCGCGTCCCAGAGGGGGATGAGCGTGAGCGGGATGAGACGGCCGTGCGCCTGCGGGCCGCACCACTCCTCCACCATCCAGTCGTTGTACGCCCGCACCCCCAGCAGCCCCAGTTCGCGGTCCTTCGCCTCGGTGAAGGTCTGGCCGCAGAAGCGCGGGAAGGTCGGGAAGCAGAGCGCCGACTGGACGTGGTTGACGTCCATGTCCGCCAGCCGCTCCGGGACGCTGAAGGAGCCCGGTCGCATCTGTTCGTACGTGATGACCTCGAGCTTGATCTCGTCGCGGTCGTAGCCGACCGCCGTGTCCAGGCGGGTCAGTGGCCGGTGCAGATCCTCGTACACCCACCAGTCGCCTGTCGGCCCGTCGTCGCCCTTCGCGCCCATCACCGGGGCGAACCTGCCGCCCAGGAAGGTCATTTCCTTCAGGGGCGCCCGGACGATCCGCGGGCCGGTGTCCTGGTACTTCGACGGGAGCCGGTCCCGCCAGACGTTGGGGGGCTCAACCGTGTGGTCGTCCACCGAGATGATCTTCGGGAAGGTCTCCATGCGCTCCACGGTAGCGCCAATCTGACGAGTCGTCAGCTACTGCGTCCCGACCGTAACCCCGACCGCCACCGCCGAGGCGACCGGTAGCGCGCAGCAGCCGCTGCCGACGAAGATCACACCCGAAGATCGCCGGCAGGGGTTAGCTCACAACCCGACGCGGGCAGGGGCGATATGGAGACGCCCCGCTGCTGACGGGGCCGCCATGCACAGGGCAGACTGTCGAGGGCGATTCCGGCAGTACGGGGGCAGGGAGCAGCTATGGACCGTGACAGCGGGCCACGCGTACCGGAGCAGTGGACTCCGGAGCAGAGCAGCGTCGTTGACCTGCGCTTCAGCGTGCTCGGCCCGGTGCGTGCCTGGCGCGGCGGGGAGGCGCTGCCGTCCGGTTCACCGCAGCAACGCGCCCTGTTCGCCGCCCTGTTGATGCGCGACGGCCGAACGGCGACCGCCTCCGAGCTCATCGATGCGATCTGGGGCGAGGAACCTCCCTCGCAGGCGCTCGCCGCCATCCGGACGTACGCCTCGCGGCTGCGCAAGATCCTCACCGCCAACGCCCTGGTCAGCGAGTCGGGCGGCTATGCGCTGCGGATCAGGCGCGACGCCCTCGACCTCGCGGTGGCACAGGAGTTGGCCACGGAAGCGGAGAAGGCGCGCGCCGCCGGGGAGCGCGGCCAGGCCCGCGCGCTGATCAACAAGTCGCTGGGGCTGTGGGACGGCGAACCGCTGGCCAATGTGCCCGGGCCGTACGCCGAGAACCAGCGGGCCCGTCTCGAGGAGTGGCGCCTCCAGCTCCTGGAGACCCGCCTCGACCTCGATCTGGAGGTCGGCCAGCACGCGGAGGCGGTCTCCGAGCTGACCGCCCTCACCGCCGCGCACCCGCTGCGGGAGCGGCTGCGGGAGCTGCTGATGCTGGCCCTGTACCGCAGCGGACGGCAGGCCGAGGCGCTGGCCGTGTACGCCGACACCCGCCGGCTGCTCGCCGAGGAACTGGGCGTCGACCCGCGCCCCGAGCTCTCCCGGCTCCAGCAGCGCATCCTGCAGGCCGACGCGGAACTGGCCCGGCCCAGCGAGGCACCCGCCCCGGCCCCCCAGGTCACCCGGCCCGCCCAACTCCCCGCCACGGTCCCCGACTTCACCGGCCGGGCCTCCTTCGTACGCGAACTGGGCGACCAGCTCGCCACCGCCGAGGGTTCGGTGATGGCGGTCTCGGCGCTCGCGGGCATAGGCGGCGTCGGCAAGACGACCCTCGCGGTCCATGTCGCGCACGAGGCCCGCCCGCACTTCCCGGACGGCCAGCTGTACGTCGACCTCCAGGGCGCGGGCAACCGCGCCGCCGAACCGGAGACCGTCCTGGGCGCGTTCCTGCGTGCCCTCGGCACGGCGGACTCCGCCATTCCGGACACCCTGGACGAGCGGGCCGCGCTGTACCGCTCGACGCTGGACGGCCGCCGCATCCTGGTCCTCCTCGACAACGCCCGCGACGCGGCCCAGATCCGCCCGCTGCTGCCCGGCACGGCGGGCTGCGCGGCCCTGGTCACCAGCCGCGTCCGGATGGTCGACCTGGCCGGCGCGCACCTCGTCGACCTGGATGTGATGTCACCGGAGGAGGCGCTGCAGCTCTTCACACGCATCGTCGGCGAGGAGCGGGTCACCTCGGAGCGCAAGGCGGCCCTCGATGTGGTCGCGGCCTGTGGCTTCCTGCCGCTCGCGATCCGTATCGCCGCCTCCCGGCTGGCGGCCCGCCGCACCTGGACGGTCTCGGTGCTGGCCGCCAAGCTCGCCGACGAGCGCCGCCGCCTGGACGAACTGCAGGCCGGCGACCTCGCGGTGAAGGCCACCTTCGAACTCGGCTACGGCCAGCTCGAGCCGGCCCAGGCCCGCGCCTTCCGCCTCCTCGGCCTCGCGGACGGCCCGGACATCTCCCTCGCCGCGGCCGCGGCGGTGGTGGGCCTCCCGGCCCAGGAGACCGAGGACCTGCTGGAGGCGCTGGTCGACACCTCGCTGCTGGAGTCGGCGGCGCCGGGCAGGTACCGGTACCACGACCTCGTACGGCTCTACGCGCGTGCATGTGCGGAGAGAGACGAACAGCCGCCGGTGGAGCGGGAGCTGGCGCTGTCGCGGCTCCTTGACTTCTATCTCGTGACGGCGTCACGGGTGTTCGCGATCGAGCGGCCGGGCGACCGGCTGGTCGACCACCTGGAAGCGACCTGCCACGCGGGAGTCGAATTCACCGACCGGCAGGACGCACAGGACTGGTTCTACGCGGAAGCGCACTGCCTGCTGGCCTGCGCGCGACAGTCCGCCGGTGGGGCGCGGCTCCGCCCCGCCGTCGACCTGATGTGGGTGGCACAGGACCTGGCCGAGTCCGGCGCGAACTCCAAGGTGTACGAGACTGTCGCCTTCGCGGCGCTCGACGCGGCACGCGCCGTCGGCGACACCCGCACCGAGGGGCGGGCCCGGACGTCGCTGACCAACGTCCATCTGGTCGCGGGCCGTTATGAGCAGGCGGACGAGGAGGCCAAGCAGGCGGCCGTGCTCGCGCGGGCCGCGCACGACCCGGCGCCCGTGTACTGGTCCGACAACGACCGCGGCATCATCGCCTTCATCCAGGGGCGCAACGAGGAGGCCGAGGCCCACCTGCGCCGGGCGAGGGAAGGATCACGCGCCGACGGGAACCTGCCCGGAGAGGCCAGTGCCCTGTGCAACCTCTCGCGTATCCATGTCGCCATGGGCCGTACCTCGGAGGGCATCGCTCTGGCCGAGCAGGGCATCACGCTCTACGAACAGATCGGGCAGGCCTTCCGGCTGGCCAATGCGCGCTACGCCCTGGGGGTCGCGCTCACCCAGGCCGAGCGTCACACCGAGGCGCTGGAGCAACTGGCCGAGGCGCTGGAGCAGTTCGAGGCGAACCGGCAGCGCCTGTGGGAAGGGACCGCGCACTTCCGTATCGCCCAGGCGCATCTCTCGGCCCGCCGCCCGGCGCGCGCGGCTCAGCATGCCGAACAGGCACTCGCCATCGGCTGCATGGGCGGCGACCGGACGCGCGGCAATGTGCTGATCACGCTGGGCAAGGCCCTGGACAGCCTCGGCCAGGCGGACCGCGCGCGTGCCTGCTGGCGCGAGGCCCTGTTCCTGCACGAGCAGTCGGGCGCTCCGGAGGCCGAGACAGTACGGGCGTTGCTCACCCCGCTCAGCGGCGCGGCCTGAGTGCGCCGAGCCAGGGCGTTCATCGAATGTTTATGCTCGTCCGACATGCTCCAAGCATTCGATCCGTCGCGTCGGGGGGCAGGCGGATCACCGGGACCGTCACCCAAGCGGGGGCGACAGTTCCACTGGCCTTCTGTCCGGCGACCCTCGGGGGAGTCTCCGGGCAGAAGGCCACCTTCGGTCAGGTAGTGCAATCCGATGGGGGACACCATGAGCAGCAACGAGAAGAAGCCGGAAGAGATCACCACGATGGGCGACCACCACGCGCCCGCGCCGCCCGCCGACGGCACGATCACCACCCAGGGCGACCACCACGCGCCGGTGCCGCCGGTCGACGGCATCGACGGCACCATCACCACGATGGGTGACCACCACGCGCCCGTGCCGCCGAAGCTCCTGGCCGACGGCGGGGCCACCACTCAGGGCGACCACCACGCGCCGGTCCCGCCCAAGGGCTGATCCGGACTCCTTATGAACGGGGGGCGGCCGCGGCGGCGCGGAGGGGGAGCCGTCGCGGCCGCGGCATGTCCGCGCCCGGTCAGGCGCGCGCCGGCCCCGCGCACCGATCAGGCACGCCGGTCGGGCGCGCGCCGGCAAGGCCCCTGCCGGTCAGCCTCCCGCCCGCGACCGCAGCTCCGTCTTGAGCACCTTCCCGCTCGCGTTCCTCGGCAGCTCGGTCACGAACTCGACCTCCCTCGGGACCTTGTAGTTCGCCATCTCCCGCCGCGCCCACGCGATCAGGTCGTCCGCCGTGAGCGTCGAGGCCCGGCGCCGTACCGCGTACGCCCTGCCCACCTCGCCCAGCCGCGGATCGGGGACGCCGATGACCGCCACGTCCGCCACATCGGGGTGCAGGCCCAGCAGTTGCTCGATCTCCGCCGGGTAGGCGTTGAAGCCGCCGACGATGAACATGTCCTTGATCCGGTCGGTGATACGGAGATTGCCCTGCGGGTCGAGCACGCCGACGTCACCGGTGTGCAGCCAGCCGTCCGCGTCGACGGCCTCCGCCGTCTCGTCCGGGTCCTCGAAGTACCCCTGCATCACGTTGTGTCCGCGCACCAGGACCTCGCCCGGCTCGCCCGTGCCGGCCAGTACGCGCACCTCTGTGCCGGGTATCGCGCGGCCCGAGGTGGACGCGATCGTCTCGGGGGCGTCGCCGCGGCGGCACATGGTGACGATGCCGCTCGCCTCGGAGAGGCCGTACGCCGTGAGGACCGTGGCGATATGGAGCTCGTTGCGCAGCCGCTCCACCAGCCGGAGCGGGACGACCGCCGCGCCCGTGACCACCAGGCGGAGTGCCGAGAGGTCGTGGGCGTCGCGGGCCGGATGGTCGAGCAGCGACTGGTGGAGGGTGGGCGGGCCCGGCAGCACCGAGATGCGTTCGGAGGCGATATTGGCCAGGACCGTGTCCACGTTGAAGACCGGCTGCGGGACCATCGTCGCGCCCCGCGTCAGGCAGGCGATGATGCCCGCCTTGTAGCCGAAGGTGTGGAAGAAGGGGTTCACGATCAGATAGCGGTCGCCCTCGCGCAGTCCGGCGAGTTCGCTCCACACGTCGTAGCAGCGCAGCGTCTGCGCATGGGTGATGACGGCGCCCTTGGGCCGGCCCGTCGTGCCCGAGGTGAAGACGATGTCGGAGGGCGCGGAGGAGTCGATCGCGTCGGCGCGGGTGCGAACCTGCGCCGATGAGATGCCGTCGCCGCCCGCCAGGAAGTCCTTCCAGGTACGGAAGTCCTCGGGGGCGCTGTCCGCCAGCACCACCACCTGCTCCAGGTGCGGAAGGTCCACCTCCGCCCGGCGCAGGGACGCCACGTACGAGGTGCCCAGGAAGGTGCCCGTGACGAAGAGGAGCTTGGCGCGGCTGCGCTGCAGGACGTACGCCGCCTCGCCGCCCTTGAAGCGGGTGTTCAGCGGTACCAGTACCGCCCCGGCCGTCACCGCGCCGAGCGCCGAGACGATCCAGTCGAGGGTGTTGGGCGCCCAGACCGCGACCCGGTCGCCCGGTTCGACGCCCGAGGCCATGCAGGCGGCGGCCGCGCGCTCCACGCGTTCGCCCAGTTCGGCGTACGAGACCCGGGTCCGGCCCTCGACGACGGCCTCCCGCTCTCCGTACAGTTCGGCAGCGCTCCGTACCAGCTTCGGGATGCTGCCCCACTCCAGGTCGCCGCGCATCGCAAGCCCTCCCACCACAAGTAGCTGACTACCCGTCAGATTAGCTGTACCCTCCCCCACATGGCGAGCCTCAAGGACGCAGCAGCGATAGCCGGGATAGGACAGACGGCCTTCGCCAGACACCTCCCCGACTCCGAGAAGACCCTGGCGTGCCGGGCCATCCTCGCCGCGCTCGACGACGCCGGGATCGATCCCTCCGAGGTCAACGGCTTCGCCTCGTACACGATGGAGGAGACCGACGAGGTCGAGGTCGCCAAGGCCATCGGCGCCGGGGACGTGACCTTCTTCTCCAAGGCCGGTTACGGCGGCGGCGGTTCCTGCGCCACGATCGCGCATCTCGCGGGCGCGATCGCCACCGGCCAGGCGAGCGTCGGCATCGCCTGGCGCTCACGCAAACGCGGCTCGGGCCCAAGGCCCTGGAAGAACACGGCGGTCCAGCTGGCCACCCCCGCCCAGTGGACCCGCCCCTTCGGACTGCTGCGGCCCGCCGACGAGATCGGCATGCTGGCCCGCCGGTACATGCACGAGTACGGCGCCACCCGCGACCACCTATTCAATGTCGCCCTCGCCTGCCGCAACCGCGCCAACCAGAACCCCGCCGCGGTCATGTACGAACGGCCGCTGACCCGCGAGATGTACATGACCGCCCGCTGGATCAGCGAGCCGCTCTGTCTCTTCGACAACTGCCTGGAGACGGACGGCGCGCTGGCGTGCGTGATCGTGAGCGCCGAGCGGGCCCGCGACTGCCGGCAGAAGCCGGTGTACGTCCACTCCGCCGCTCAGGGCCTGCCCGCCCAGCACCACGGGATGGTCAACTACTGGAACGACGACCCGCTGACCGGACCCTCCTGGACGGCGGCCAGGCAGCTGTGGAAGACCGCCGACTTCGGTCCGCAGGACGTCGATGTGGCACAGATCTACGACGCGTTCACCCCGCTGATCCCGCTGTCCCTGGAGGGCTACGGCTTCTGCGGCCGCGGCGAGGGCGCGGCCTTCACGGAGGGCGGCGCCCTGGAGATCGGCGGCCGGCTGCCGGTCAACACCGGCGGTGGCGGGCTCTCCGAGGCGTACGTCCACGGCTTCAACCTCATCAACGAGGGCGTGAAGCAACTGCGCGGCAGCTCCACCGCCCAGGTCCCGGACGCCGCGACCTGCCTGGTCACGGCGGGCGAGGGAGTGCCCACTTCGGCCGTTCTGCTGAGGAGTTGAGATGCTCACACCGGTTGTCGACGACGACGGCGCGCCCTTCTGGGAGTACGCCGCCGAGGGCGAGCTGCGCGTTCAGGCGTGCGCGGCCTGCGGCGAGCTGCGCTTTCCGCCGCGGCCCTGCTGCCCGCACTGCCGGTCCTTCGACAGCGAGTGGCGCAGGATGAGCGGCCGCGGCCGAATCTGGTCGTACGTACTCCCCCACCCGCCGCTGCTGCCCGAGTACGCGGCCCAGGCCCCCTACAACGCGGTCGTCGTCGAGCTGCTCGACGCACCCCGCATCCGTCTGGTGGGCAATGTGGTCACGACGCCGGACGCGCCGCTGAACTCCGTCGACCCGGCGCGGCTGCGGATCGGGGCCGGGGTGAAGGCGGCGTTCACGCGGCTCGGTGACATCACCGTGCCGCGCTGGCTGCTGGAGCGGTCATGAACATCCGCGTCGACGCGGTCAAGGAGACGGGCGTCGCACTCGTGACGCTGGACCGGCCCGAGAAGCACAACGCGATCGACCTGGAGATGGCGGCCGAACTGGCCACGGTGTGGCGGGAGTTCCGCTTCGACGACACCGTACGGGCGGTGGTGGTGACGGGCGCGGGCGGCAGGGCGTTCTGCACCGGGATCGACCGCTCGGTGGAGGTGCCGCAGCCCTCGTCCCCGTACTCGATCGACGATCCGCTGCTCACGATCGGGCCCAAGGCGAACGACCTGTGGAAGCCGGTGATCGCGGCGGTCGAGGGGATGGCGTGCGGCGGGGCGTTCTATCTGCTCGGGGAGAGCGAGTTCCTCATTGCCTCGCGGGATGCGACGTTCTTCGATCCGCACACGACGTACGGCATGGTCAGCGCGTACGAGTCGGTCTACATGGCCCAGCGGATGCCGTCCGGCGAGGTGGCGCGGATGGCGCTGATGGGAACGGCGGAACGGATCTCGGCGCGGCGGGCGTACGAGACGGGCCTGGTCTCGGAGCTGACGGACCCGGGCGAGGCCGTGCCCGCGGCGCTGCGGGCGGCGGCGGTGGTGGCGTCGTACCCGGCGGAGGCGGTCCAGGGGACAGTGCGGGCGGTGTGGGCGGCGGGGGAGGGCGCGAGGGCGCGGGCGCGGACGCACGCCCCGCACTTGATCGCGCTCGGGAATCTGCCGCCTGCGCGGCAGGCGGAGCTTTTCGGGCGCGGACGGGGCCGGAGCGGTTTCCGGCTGCGGTAGCCGGGGCGTACGGCCTCCGGCCGTGTCCTCAATCGCCGGACGGGCTTGATGTGCCGGGCACAATCCAGCCCTGCCGGCGATTGAGGCGCGGGGTCCGGGGGGCCCTAGCTCGCCGTCCGGGTCGCGCTGACAACCTCGCACTTCTTGTACTCGGAGCCGTCGCCCGAGCCCGTGTACGCCGTGCTCGCGCTGCCCGTCGCCGACGCCCCCGCCGCGACCTGAAGGGCATCCACCTTGGCGGTCGCGACACTGACGTTCGTGTCGCCGAGGTCGCCCTTGAACTGCAGGCTCACGTCGTACTTGTACGCCAGCGAGTCACTGTTGGTGACCGTGATCTTCGCGGTGAGGTTCTTGCCCGTGGCGTCGAGACCGCACTCGTCGATCCTGACGTCGCGCTCGGCCTTGTTGGCGCTGGAGCCGCCGGTCACGGAGCCGGTGGTACCGCCCGACGTGGTGGTGTTGTTGTCGCCACTGCCGTGGCTACTGCTGCTGCTCCCGCCGCCACAGCTCCCACCGTGCGAGCCACGGGCTCCGGTCAGGGCGACGATGGCGATGCCGAATACGGCGATGGCGCGGACATGACGGATCTTCACGTTTCAACCCCCGTTGAAAGTTTGAGTGTTCAGCCCATAGGGCAAGCGCAGAGCGCTCGGTTGACGAGCGCACGTCACCCTAACAGCGATTGATCTCCGCTCAGTCGTCGAGCAGCGCCTCGGCTGTTTAAATGCACCTGACAATCGCGCCGCTCACGGTAGCAGTCGCGAACAGGGGGCATGCGTGACGGCCGTCGTACCAGTCACGGAAGGGGCTGTAACGGCGGCCGTCTCGATCACGACGCTACGCCCGCTGCCCACGGGCCGCCATCGGGGCGAGAGGGCCCCGGTCGGCCTAGCGCCCGCCGCCCGGAGCGCCCCGGCCCGTGGCCGTGCCCTTGACCGCGTCCAGTGCGTACACACAGCGGTCCTTGCTGCACGCGTACACCACCCCGCCCTGCGCCACCGGCGAACCCGTGATCTCACCGCCCGTCGCGAGCTTCCAGCGGAGCTGGCCGCCGCTCGCGTCCAGCGTGTAGAGCACATGGTCCGCGGAGCCGAAGTGGACCCGGCCGTCCGCGACCACCGGGGCACCGATGACCTCGCCGCCCGCCGCGAACCGCCACATCGGCGTGCCCGTCACCGCGTCCAGGGTGTAGAGCGCGCTGCCGCTGCCGACATGGACGTTGCCGTTCGCGACCAGAACGGGCTCGATGGACTGGCGCGACTCCGTGGCGATGCGCCAACGGTCCTTGCCTGTCGTGGCGTCCAGGGCGTACACCGTGCCGAGATAGTCGGCGAGATAGACACCGCCGCCCGTCACCGCCGGACCCGGTGCGAAGACCGGCGGCGAGAGGAAGACCGCCGGCGACTCGAAGTGCCAGCGCACCAGGCCGTTTGCGATGTCGATGGCGAGTACGCGGGTGCCGGCCGCGACATAGACACAGCCGTCGGACGCGGGATGCACCCGTACCGGCACATTGCCGCAGGACGCCGCGTCGCCGATCGGGTACGACCACCGCTCGAGACCCGTGCGGGCATCCAGCGCGCGCAGCCGCGCGTCCTTCCACACGTACACCGTGCCGTCGACGATCGCGGGCCCCGCCTCGGGCGTCTCGAAGTCCGTCTGGGCCCCGGTCGTCTCCCACAGCTTCTCGCCGTTGGACGCCTCCCAGGCCTGTACGCCGCCGCCGCGTGTCCCGGTGAGGACCGTGCCGCGGTCGACCTTGAGGGAGTACACCCAGGCGTCGGTCTGGAGCCGCCAGCGCTCCTGGCCGCTCGTCGCGTCGAGTGCGTACAGCGACGGGCCGTCCGAGGCGTGGATACGGCCCCCGGCGACGGCCATCGCCCACGCCACGTCCCTGGTCTTGAACTGGCGCCGGCCGCTGCCCACGTCCAGGGCGTGTACCTCGAAGGAGGTCACGTACAGCAGCTCCCCGGCCACCACCGGGGTGCCCCAGACGTCGTTCGACATCCGGAAGCGCCACGGCCGCCAGTGCCCGCCGCCCCCGTCCGGGGGCGAGGCGGGCGGCGGCACGGGCGCGGCCACGGGCGGCGGCACGGCGCTGGTCGGGGCCTCCGCGCCGTTCAGCCCGCCGGGCGGGCGGACCCAGCCGGTCGCGGGACCGGCCTCGACGACCGCGCCGCGGCCCGCGTCGGCGACACGGGGGCCGGGACCGATCGGCACCTTGGAGCCGGACAGCCGGACCGGTCCGGCCGCGGCGGGCGCCGATACGGCCGCGGGTGACGGTGCGGCCTGACCCGTACGCGGGTCGCTGCCGCCCCGCCAGGCCGAGTCCCAGTCCGGCCGGGGCGGATGCGGCGGCGGCCGAAGAGGCGGAGGGGTGGGCTCCACCGGGCGCGGCGCCGGTGCCGGGGCCGGGGCCGGGGGCCGCCCGCCGCGGCGCTGCTCGATCATCGCGGTGGCCCGCGTCGGCAGCCATGCGGACGCGGTGCCGCTGTCGTCACTGCCGGAGGAGAAGAGATGCGGGGCGAGCTGCGCCTGCAGATCCTCGGGCGTGGGCCGCCGCACGGCCTCCATCTGCATACAGGACTCGATCAGGGGCCGGAGCTCGTCGGGCAGCCCCGCCAGGTCCGGGCCCTCGCGCAGCAGCATGAAGACGGTCTCGACCGGATTCGCGCCGTGGAAGGGGGCGTGCCCGGTGGCCGCGAAGACCAGGGTGGAGCCGAGCGAGAAGACATCGCTCGCGCCGGTGACGCTGCGTGAGTCGCGCGCCTGCTCCGGCGACATGTACGCAGGTGTGCCCACGGCGACATTGGTCATGGTCAGCCGGGTGTTGGAGACGCCGGACGCGATGCCGAAGTCGATGACCCGCGGCCCGTCCTCCACGACCAGGACGTTCGACGGCTTGAGGTCACGGTGGACCAGACCCGCGCCGTGGATGGACTGCAGCGCCTCGGCGATGCCGGCCGCCAGCCAGCGCACCGCCTGGGCCGGCATCGGCCCGCACTCATTCACTATTTCTTCGAGGGAGGGGGCAGGCACGTACGCGGTGGCGAGCCAGGGCACGGCCGCCCGCGGGTCGGCGTCCACCACGGCCGCCGTGTAGAAACCGCTGACGGCCCTGGCGGCCTCCACCTCGCGGGTGAAGCGGACGCGGAACAGCTGGTCCTCGGCGAGCTCGGTACGCACCGTCTTGATCGCCACGCGACGACCGGACGCCGAGCGCGCGAGATAGACCAGTCCCATGCCGCCGGCACCGAGCCGGCCCAGCACCTCGAACGGACCGATCCGTCTCGGGTCATGCTGCGTCAGCTGCTCCATCACTTGCCTGCCACCTCCCCGTACGGGCCCCAGAAGAAATGGAGCCCGTCACACACAGCCCCCGGAAGCTTCTCACCGCCGAGACCCTCAGCGGTGCGCACCCTGATTCTTCCTGTCGGAGGCGACAGTTGCGAACCCGGGGGCGGATCGGGGTGTCTCACCCGGTTTCGGGCACGGTCCGGGGGGCGGATTGGTTCAGAGCCGCGCCTCCAGGCGTCCGGTGGCCCGCAGAGGGCTGCCGCACGAGATCGAGTCGCTGCCGTCCCCGGTGTGCCAGGCCCCGTACAGGGTCTTGACGCGGACAGGCCACTTCGGGTTGCTCACGTCGTCGCAGTCGACGACCAGCCGCCAGGTGTAGGAGGAGCCGCTGTAGCAATGGGCGGAGGCGGTGTCACCGCTGCCCGCGAGGTGGCAGGGCAGACGGGCGGCGGTGGCGGGCGTCGCGGTGAGCAGTCCGGCGGCTGTGGCGGCGCAGGCGGCGAGGCCGAGGGCGGCCTTGGTACGGAGCACGGGGGTCCTTTCGCGGTGTTCACGATGGGGGAAGGACCACCACTATGGATCAGACACCACTCTCAGGTCTAGACCATTGCCCGCCTCAACTCCCGTTGTTTCAGGCCGCTTTCGGCTCGTCCCCGCCCTCGCCCTCGGACTCCGACTCGGGCTCCGAGGGCTCGGGCTCCTGCTCGGGCTTCGATACGGGCTCCGCCGCGGGATCCGGCCCGGACTCCGACTTCGGCTCCGCCAGTACGGCGAAGGAAGCGCCCTGATTGTCGGCGAGCACGGCGATACGCCCGTACGGAATGTCGAAGGGCGGCGCCTGGACCCTGCCGCCGAGGCGGGTGACCGTCTCGGCGGTCGCGTCGCAGTCCTCGACGCAGAAGTAGATGAGGAAGTGGCCGGGCATCTCGGCCGGGAAGGCGTCGGTGATCACGCTGCGGCCGCCGATCGCGGTGTCCTCGCCCGGCCCCGTACCGGCGGGCGACCACATCCGGAAGTCGACGGAGGCGTCGGGCAGGTCCGTCCCCAGAAAGCCGAAGACCGACTCGTAGAAGGGATCGACGGCTTCCTTGTCGCGCGTGTACACCTCGGTCCAGCAGAAGGAGCCCGGCTCGCCCTGCTTCTCGAAGCCGACCTCGTCGCCGGCCTGCCAGAGCCCGAACACCGCGCCGCCGGGGTCCGCGGCGACCACGATGCGGCCGGCGGTGCCGACCGGCTGCGGTTCGGTGATCACCTGGCCGCCGGCTTCCCCGATCCTCCTGCTGAGCGCGACGGCGTCCGGGGTGGCGAAGTAGACGCCCCAGACGGTGGGCATCCGGCCGTCCTTCTTGGGCACGAGGGCGGCGACGAGCCTGCCGTCGCTGGAGGCGTAGACGTACGGGTCGCCCCCCGCACCTTCTTCGAAAGTCCAGCCGAACAGCTCGCCGTAGAAGCGCTTGCCCGCCTCGACATCAGGGAGCGCCGCGTCCACCCAGCACGGCGTGCCTTCTGCGAATCCGGCCATGGACCTGGTCCCTTCCCTTGTAGCGGGATGTGGCGCCCGTCACACTCAAGCTAACGGCGCATCGCGCGCGGCGCAGGTAGGCCACAGGAACCAAATCGAACATTTGGGCAATTATCAGGATCCGGAGCCACGGGCAGGGCCAGGATTCGTTGAGTTGTGCACAGAAGTTTTCCACAGGCTGTTGATAAGACTATTGGCGCACCCCATTTGCAGTCGGCCGAATAGCGCGCCGATCACCCCTCGGTAAGCTGACGGCATGACAGGACAAGTACGTACCGTCGACGGCCGAGTGGCCGGACGACGCGGACAGGCGACGCGGCAGAAGCTGCTCGACTGCCTCAGCGAGATGCTCAGCTCCTCGCCGTACCGGGACGTCAAAGTCATCGACGTGGCCCGGAAGGCGGGCACTTCACCCGCGACCTTCTACCAGTACTTCCCGGACGTCGAGGGCGCGGTCCTCGAGATCGCCGAGGAAATGGCCAAGGAGGGCGCGGGGTTGACCGAACTGGTCTCCGGGCGCTCCTGGGTCGGCAAGGCCGGGTGGCAGACCTCGGAGGAGCTGGTCGAGGGCTTCCTCGACTTCTGGCGCCACCACGACGCGATTCTGCGGGTGGTGGACCTCGGCGCGGCGGAGGGCGACAAGCGGTTCTACAAGATCCGCATGAAGATCCTGAACTCCGTCACCAACTCCCTTACGGACGCGGTGAAGGACCTCCAGTCCAAGGGCAAGGTCGACAAGGACATCAGCCCGGCGGCGATGGCGGGCTCACTGGTCGCCATGCTGGCGGCGGTTGCCTCGCACCAGAAGGGGTTCACGACCTGGGGTGTGAAGCAGGCGGAACTGAAGCCGAATCTGGCGCTGTTGGTGCATTTGGGCATCACGGGCAAGAAGCCGACGAAGTAGGGGCGGCTGCGACGGAGCACCCCCAAGTCCTGTCACGCCGACGGGGCCACCAATGGTGGCCCCGTCGGCGCTCCCGTCTCCGGACTCACCCGGTCATGTGGTTGCCGTGGGCCGGGGGCGTTGGTGGTTGCTGTCCGGTGGGTGGTTTCCACCGGCGAACCGGGAGCCCGCACCGCGCAAGACAGGGCACACCCTGGCCTGCCGGGCTTGTCTCGTCCTGGTGGGGAGGGGCCGTGCAGGGTCGGCCCCGCAGGGGATGGCGGCAGGTTCGGGGTGACGCGACAAGTGACCTGTATGCCGCCGACCCCGAGGAGTCGAGCCCGGAGGGGCCCCGGAACCCGCACCGGACAAGAACCCGCACCCGTACGCCGAGGCACAAGGCACCGCACCGGAGGCAGTCGCACGCCGGGGCCACTCGTACGCCGGAAGCCATCAGACCGCCACCACGCCGTCGCCGGAAGGCGAGGTCGCGCCCACGGCGAAGAGTCCCGCCCGTTCGGCCGCATGGGCGCGCAGCGCATGCACCGGGCCGAAGAGCAGCTCGTCCGCGGCCGCCCGTTTGAAGTAGAGGTGCGCCTCGTGTTCCCAGGTGAAGCCGATTCCGCCGTGCAGCTGAACCGCCTCGCCCGCCACCACCCGCAGCGCCTCCAGGCCCTGCGCCAGGGCGAGCCCGCCCTCCGCCGGGTCCCACGCCGCGTAGTACGCCGCCGAGCGGGCCGCCTGGACGCGTACGTACAGATCGGCCAGCCGGTGCTTCACCGCCTGGAAGGAGCCGATCGCCCGGCCGAACTGCTCTCGCCCCCTGACGTACTCCACCGTCCGGTCCAGCGCACAGGACGCCGCGCCCACCGCCTCCGCCGCGAGCAGCGTCGCGACCCCCGCCCCTGCCGCGGCCAGCACCCCCGGCACATCCGCCGCCTCGTCCGCGCCGAGCAGCTCGGCCGCGCAGTCCCGCAGCTCGATCCGGGCCTGCGGCCGTGTCTCGTCCAGTGCGGTCTGCCGCGTACGCGACAGGCCCGCCGCATCCGCCCGGACCAGGAACAGGAGCGTACGGCTGCGGGCGAAGCCACCCGTATGGGCCGCCACCAGCAGCAGCCCCGCGCTGTGGCCGTCGAGGACCTGGCCGGCCTCCCCGTACAGCAGCCAGGTCCCGGCATCTCCGGGCTTCGCCTGTACGCCGCCGGCCCGGCCGCCCCCCGCCCACTCCCCCGACGCGTTGTCGCCGCTCAGAGCGAGCGCCGGCGCGAGACTGCCGCCCGGCACGGCGAGCGCGCAGGTCAGCGCGCCGTTCGCGATGCGCGGCAGCAGCTCGTCGCGCTGTGCGGGCGTGCCCAGCGCGGTGATCAGCGGTGCCGCGAGCCCCGCAGTGGCGAGCAGCGGTGACGGCAGCAGCGCCCGCCCGGTCTCCTCGCAGGCGACGGCCAGCTCGGCGAGGCCGCAGCCCACGCCCCCGTACACATCGGGCAGGGCGAGTCCCGGCAGCCCCAGCTGCTCGGACAGCCGCGCCCACAGCTCCCGGTCGTACCCGGCGGCCGTGCGGACGGCGGCCTTGACCTCGTCCGGACCCGACCGTTTGGTCAGCAGTTCGCGCAGGGTCCGGCGTATCTCGTCCTGCTCGGCGGTGAAGGCGGCGTCCATCGGCGGGCTCCTCCCCATCTGACGGGCCGTCATATTAAGGGCGGACAGGGGAGATGCCCAGAGGCGCGCACGCAAGCATGCACGCGGCCGTGCCCGCAGGTGTGGCCGCAGGAGTGGCCGCAGGAGTGGCCGCAGGAGTGGCCGCAGGAGTACTCAGCAGATCTCGCCCGGCGCCGCCGCGGTCGCCCGCAGCAGATCCCGCAGGAGTCCGTAGTCGACCTTCTCCGTGCGCCGGAACCGCAGGCACCCCTTACCCATGTCCTGGTCCGCCAGCCGCTCCTCGAAGTCGTCCCGGACGTCGGGGCGCATCAGATAGAAGGAGAGGTACTGCTTCTGATTGGCGAAGGAGATCTCCGGCTCACCGCCCTTGCGGCGGTAGCAGGGCAGCCCCCACGCCATCACCTCCTCGTACTCCGCGAGCTCCGTACGGCACAGCTCCCGGATCCGGATCAGGGCCGTGAGCCGGTCCTGATCCACCACCTCGGCGAGGTAGCCGTCGACGTCTTCGGCAGTGCTTCTGGGCATGACCCCATACTAGCAATCTGATGTACCGTCAGATTCATGCCTTCCACTCCGCGAGCTCCGCGCAAAGTCGCCATCGTCGGCATATCCCTCTCGGACTGCGGGCGCGTCGACGGCCCCACGCCCTACGCCCTGCACGCCCAGGCCGCCCGCCGCGCACTCGCCGACTCGGGCCTCGAACGCTCCGTCATCGACGGCTTCGGCTCGGCGGGCCTCGGCACCCTCGCGCCGGTCGAGGTAGCCGAGTATCTGGGCCTGAAGCCGAGGTGGGTGGATTCGACCGCCGTCGGCGGGGCGGCCTGGGAGGTCATGGCGGCCCATGCGGCCGACGCGATCGCGGCCGGTCACGCCAATGCAGTACTCCTCGTCTACGGATCGACCGCCCGCGCCGACATCAAGGCGAAGCGGCGCACCTCCAACCTCTCCTTCGGCGGCCGCGGACCGCTCCAGTTCGAGGTCCCGTACGGGCACACGCTCATCTCCAAGTACGCGATGGCCGCCCGCCGCCATATGCACGAGTACGGCACGACGCTGGAGCAGCTCGCATCGGTGGCGGTCCAGGCGCGGGCGAACGCCGCCGCCAACCCGGACGCGATGTTCCGCGATCCGATCACCGTCGACGAGGTGCTGGACGGGCCGGTGATCGCGGACCCCTTCACCAAGCTGCACTGCTGCATCCGCAGCGACGGCGGCTGCGCGGTGCTGCTGGCGGCCGAGGAGTACGTACCGGACACCGCGAAGGACCCGGTGTGGATCCTCGGCACCGGTGAGTACGTCTCCCACACCACGATGTCGGAGTGGGAGGACTTCACCGTCTCCCCGGCGGCGGTGAGCGGCCGGCTTGCCTTCGAGCGCGCGGGTGTCACCCCGGCTGAGATGGATATCGCCGAGATCTATGACGCCTTCACCTATATGACCCTGGTGACCCTCGAGGACCTGGGCTTCTGCGCCAAGGGCGAGGGCGGCGCCTTCGTCGGGAAGGGGCGGCTGACGCGCGACGGCGAGCTGCCGGTGAACACCGACGGTGGCGGACTCTCCGCCTGCCATCCGGGGATGCGCGGACTGTTCCTGCTGGTCGAGGCGGTACGGCAGCTGCGCGGCGAGGCGGGCGGGCACCAGGTGCGCAAGGCCAGCGGCAGGCTTCCGGAGCTGGCGGTGGCGTCGGGGACGGGAGGCTGGTTCTGCTCCTCCGGGACGGTGGTGCTGGGCCGCGGCTGAAGATCCACACCGGAATCCGTGCACCGCCTCCTACGTCCCGTACGTCCCCTGCGCCTCCTGAGGAACGTCCGGCGGGAGCAGCCGCTCGACCAGAGCCGTGATCAGGTCGCCCGCCTGCTTCCCGGGGAAGACGTCGGGCAGCGTGAGGCGCTCCACCACCAGCCAGTTGGTCGCCAGATAGATCATCCTGACCGCGTCGGCGTCACCGGGCAGCCCGGCCTCCAGATGGCCCGCGACATTGGCCTCGACGTCCTCGCTGACGCGCGCGGTGAGCACGGCGCGCAGGGCAGGGCGGCGGGTGGCCTCGAGACGCAGTTCGAGGAGAGCGAGGTAGCCCGTGCCGAACGCCGAGACGCGCTCCACCACGTCGCGCACCAGCTCCGCGGTCCGCGCACGGGTGGCGGGGCCGCTGAGCATGGCCTCCATCGTGGCGTCGTCCGGGCGCATCCGCTCGTAGATCCGGCCCCCGGCCTGGGTGAGCAGGTCGTCGCGGTTGGCGAAGTAGTTGGACGCGGTGCCCGTGGGGACCGCCGCCTCGGCGTCGACGGCCCGGAAGGTCAGACCGCGCGCACCCTCGCGGGCGAGCACTTCGATGGCCGCGTCGACGAGCGCCGCGCGCCGGGCCAGGTTCTGCCTCATCCGTAGTCCCTCGAGTCCTCTCGCCCGCTTGATACCACTCCAAGCGTAGTACTAAGGGCGGGACCGTGTTGACTGACCGGATGGACAACGATCAGCAGGAGACGTTCCGGGCGCTGCTGCGCACCCAGCGCGTCTGGGACACCACGCTTCCCGCCTTCGACCCGGCGGCCGCACCCCGTGAACCCCTGCCGCTCTTCCACCGGTGGTTCGCAGAGGCCGTGGCGGCCGGTCAGCCCGAGCCGCACACCATGACCCTGGCCACCGTGGACGACCAGGGACGGCCCGACGTACGGACGCTGATGCTGCACGACGCGGACGAGCGCGGCTGGCACTTCGCGTCGCACGCCACCAGCACGAAGGGCCGGCAGCTGGCCGCGCGCCCCGAGGCCGCGCTGGGCTTCTACTGGGCGGCACAGGGCCGCCAGATCCGGGTCCGCGGCCGGGTGAGCGCGGGGGCGTCGGCGGAGAGCCAGGCCGATCTGCATGCCCGCTCGACGGGGGCGCTGGCCGCGGCGCTGACCGGTCACCAGAGTGAGGCGCTCGGCTCCCAGGAGGAGTTGGCGCTCGCCTCGCACGCCGCGTGGGAGCGGGCGCAGGCCGAGCCGGATGCGCCTGTGCCGACCTGGACGGCGTATGTGCTGGAGCCGTACGAGGTCGAGTTCTTCCAGGGGGACGAGCGCAGGCGGCACGTACGGCTGCGCTACCGCCGTGGGGAGAGCGGCTGGGTGACGGAACTGCTCTGGCCCTGATCAGGACCGCGCGATCACGACCGCCCGGTCACGACCGCGCGGTCACGGCTTCCGCACCGGACGGAAGACGGGCACCGCCGTCCCACCGTCACCCTCGACCCGGAAGGTGGCCTCCAGTTCCATGCCGATCCGCAGCTCCCCCTCCTCCGCGTACTCCACGATCTCGGTCATCATCCGCGGACCCTCGGCGAGATCGACGACCGCGGCGGCGTACGGCACGCGTGCACCGAAAGGCGGCAGGTCGTTGCGGTGCACGACGGACCAGGTATAGAGCGTGGCGCGGCCGCTCGCCCGCTCCCAGGTCACGTCCTCGCTCCAGCAGCGCGGGCAGAACTCGCGCGGATAGTGGTGCGCCCTCCCGCAGGCGCCGCAGCGGCGGATCAGCAGCCCGCCCTCGGCGGCGGCGTCCCAGAAGGGGCGCGTGAAATCGTCGACTTCGGGCGTCGCGGTCATCAGAAGAGGCCGATCGCACTGTCGAGGGACCAGGCCTGCCAGGACATGGCGAAGAGGGCGACGAAGGATATGAGCGCCATCATGGCGTTCTGTCCCTGTTCCGCCCAGTCGTGGATCATCAGGACGAGATAGAGCAGATTGAGGAGCAGTCCGCCGACGAGGGCGACCGGGGTCAGGAAGCCGACGATCAGGCCGAGACCGAGGGCGAGTTCGGCGTAGACGACGACGTACGCCATCACCTTGGGGCGGGGCCGCACCACCCGCTCGAAGCCGGTTCTCACCAGCGGCCACTTGTGCTTGCCCGCGACGTCCGCCGCCCAGGTGATGCCGGTGCCGCGCTCGAACCAGCCCTTCTTGTCCTTGTGGCGCCAGCTCTCCAGCCACCACAGGCCGAGACCGATGCGGAGGACGGCGAGCCATTCGGCACCGGTGAGCCAGATGGTCTGCATCGGGACCCCCTCTCTTCGTTTCTGACGGTACGTCAGTTCAGCGGATGGGGCAGCTTGTGCGCAAGAGGTGTGCGGGCGTGATCAATTCGCAACTGAATGCCATCTTGACTGAGACCCATCAAGTAATCGTGCGATTACGCTCACGGTTCATGCCCGACGAAAAGGACATCGACCTCACGAACGACCGGCCCGTCTATGTCATCGGCGGCGGCCCGGGCGGTCTCGCGGCTGCCGCCGCGCTGCGGCAGGAGGGCGTACGGGCCGTGGTGCTGGAGAAGTCCGAGTCCGTCGGCGCCTCGTGGCGCCGCCACTACGACCGGCTGCATCTGCACACGACCCGGCGGCTGTCCGCACTGCCGGGACTCGCGATGCCACGGTCGTTCGGGCGGTGGGTGTCGCGGGACGACGTGATCCGGTATCTGGAGAAGTACGCGGAGTTCCACGAGCTGGAGATCGTGACGGGGGTCGAGGTCTCCCGGATCGAACCCTCGGGACCCGACTGGGTGCTGCACGCGACGGGCGGCCGGGAGCTGACCGGCCGGGCTGTCGTGGTGGCCACCGGCTACAACCACACCCCGTCGCTGCCGGACTGGCCGGGCCGGGACTCGTACAACGGCGAGCTGCTGCACGCGGGCGAGTACCGCAACGCCGCCCCGTACGCGGGCAAGGACGTACTGGTCGTCGGCGTCGGCAACACGGGCGCGGAGATCGCGGTCGACCTGGTGGAGGGCGGCGCCGCGCGCGTCCGGCTGGCCGTCCGCACGATCCCGCACATCGTGCGCCGATCGACAGCGGGCTGGCCGGCCCAGCGAACGGGCATCCTGGTCCGCCGGCTGCCGGTACGCCTGGTGGACCGGGCGGGCGGGATCATGAGCAGGGTCGCCGTGCCCGACCTCACGGAACACGGCCTGCCGCGACCGGACACGGGCCTGTACTCCCGCGTGCGGCAGGGTGCGATCCCGATCCAGGACGTGGGCCTGATCGACGCGGTCCGTACGGGGAAGGTCGAGCCGGTCGCGGCGCTGGAGGCCTTCGAGGACAGCAAGGCGGTACTGGCGGACGGCACGCGCATCTCCCCGGACACGGTGATCGCGGCGACGGGCTACCGCCGGGCGCTGGAAGGCCTGGTGGGCCATCTCGGCGTACTGGACGAGCGGGGAAGGCCGGTGACGCACCGGGGCCGGGCGGCGGCGCAGGCGCCGGGGCTCTTCTTCACCGGGTTCACCAACCCGATCAGCGGGATGCTGCGCGAGATATCGATCGACGCCCGCAGAATCGCCAAGTCGCTGGCCAAGGGCTGAGCGCCGTTCCCCAGGGTCGGCCGCGTGTGAGGACCTGGGGACGGCAAGGCGGAGCCGGGCTATTCGTCCGCGAAGATCTCCCCGGCGGCCGGGGAGGTGACGGCACGGGCGAGCCAGCGGCGCAGGATCGCGGGGTCCTCGCAGCCGGTGATGCGCTCGCGTGCCTTGTCGGGGACGTCGATGCCCCGCTGCTCCAGGACGAGCAGGATGTCCTCGGCGCGGCTTTCGACGCGGCCCTCGTCCCGGATCTCTTCCGAGAGGGGGGACTTGTAGAAAGAAAGGTCCACAGCCACCAGGTTCCTCCACTGTTGTGCGACCGGGCGGTTGCCCAGGCCTTGTGCGGTGAGTTCGACGATGGGGTCGGCGATGGTTTCCGGTGTGTCCCGCAGAGCGGTGGTTGTGCGGGCCGGTGCGGGAGATGTGCCGTTGGCACATGCCTGCGGCGTGTCTCGTGGCGAGCATAGGCATGTAACACCGCCCAAATACGGCCCAGTTGGCGACGTTCACCCGCAGGGGTGAGAGCGCCCGGCGGTCGGTCGGGCCCGCTTCCTTCGACAGGAGGTCCAGCTCGGCCCAGCCGTCTTCGCCACCCCCCGCAGGCGGGTAGTTCATGCACGAGGAGCCGAGGGGAAGGTGACGTACGATCCCCCCTCCCGCCAGGCTTTACGCGCAGGACTGTTCCTGACTGGTCGTCAGGTCTGTAATCTGACTATGCGTCAGTTGCTGTCCGACGAGCAGGAGCGGGGCTCAGCGATGCTTGGATCCACTCACGGCACCCTCACCTCCGACCTCCGCGCGCGCGTGGTGGCCTGCGGAGAGCACCCCCGCGATGCCGTCCACGAAACGGCCGCGGCCACCGCGTCCGCCGGTGATCTGGACGTCAGCGGGCGGGCCCTGTACGCCTCCGTGCCCGATCTGGACCGGTTCTTCCGGCCCGCCTCCGTCGCCGTCGTCGGGGCTTCCGATGCCGAGGGGCGGCCCAATACCGGCATCACCCGGCAGCTCATCGACTGGGCCGGGCGCGTCGGGGCCCGGCTGTATCCGGTGCATCCCACCCGGGAGACCGTCTTCGGGCTCGGCTGCCACGCCTCGGTCCGCGAGCTGCCCGAGCCGGTCGATCTCGCCGTGCTGCTGGTCGGCGACCCGCTGCCGGTGATCGAGGAACTCGCCGAGGCCAAGGTGAAGTTCGCCGTGGCCTTCGCCTCCGGGTACGCCGAGACCGGGGCGGAGGGCTCGGCGGCCCAGATACGGCTGGCGGCCGCGGTGGAACGCTCGGGGGTGCGGCTCCTCGGCCCCAACACCAACCTCAACGCCTTCGAGAGGTTCCGGGACGACCTGGACGGGCCGGCGATCGCGCTGATCACCCAGTCCGGGCACCAGGGGCGGCCCGTGTTCACCATGCAGGAGCTGGGCGTACGGCTCTCCCACTGGGCGCCGACGGGCAACGAGGCCGATCTGGAGACCGCCGACTTCATCTCGTACTTCGCCGAGCGCCCCGAGGTCGGGGCCATCGCCTGCTACGTGGAGGGGTTCAAGGACGGGCGCTCCTTCCTGCTCGCCGCCGACCGGGCGGCGCGGCGCGGAGTGCCGGTCGTCGCGGTGAAGGTCGGGCGCACCGAGACCGGGGCGCGGATGGCCGCCTCGCACACCGGCAAACTGACGGGCGCGGACCAGGTGGTGGACGCGGCGATGCGGCAGTTCGGCGTGATCCGGGTGGACGGGCTCGACGAACTCCAGGACACCTCGGCCCTGTTGGCGCGGGCACGGCCGCCGGTGGCCGACGGGGTCGTCGTCTACTCGATCTCGGGCGGCACGGGCGCGCACTTCTCGGACCTCGCGACGGCGGCCGGGCTGCCGATGCCCCAGCTGTCCGGGGCCAAGCAGGCCGAGCTGCACGAGTGGATACCGGAGTATCTGAGTGTGGCCAACCCCGTCGACAACGGCGGGCACCCCGTGGGCGACTGGCGCGGCCGCAAGATCATCGACGCGATTCTCGACGACCCGTCCGTCGGTGTGCTGATCTGTCCGATCACCGGTCCCTTCCCGCCGATGAGCGACAAGCTGGCGCAGGACCTGGTGGACGCGGCGGAGACCACGGACAAGCTGGTGTGCGTGGTGTGGGGGTCGCCGGTGGGGACGGAGGCGGCGTACCGCGAGACGCTGCTCGGGTCCTCACGGGTCGCCACCTTCCGTACCTTCGGGAACTGCATCACGGCCGTCCGCGCCTATCTGGACCACCATCGCTTCAGGGCCGGCTACCGCTCGCCCTTCGACGAGGCGCCGCGCACCCCTTCGCCCTCCTTCCGCAAGGCGCAGGCGCTGATGCGGCCGGGCAAGCAGCTGAGCGAGCACGCGGCGAAGCAGCTGCTGCGGGCGTACGGCATCCGGGTTCCGCGCGAGCAGCTGGTGACGAGCGCGGCGGCGGCGGTGCGGGCGGCGGGCCTGGTCGGCTACCCGGTCGTCATGAAGGCGTCGGGGACGCAGCTCGCCCACAAGACCGAACTGGGCCTGGTCAAGGTCGGGCTGACCTCGGCCAGCCAGATCCGCGACGCCTACCGCGAGCTGACGGACATCGCCCGTTACGAGGGCGTGGACCTGGACGGGATCCTGGTCTGCCAGATGGTCGAGCGGGGCGTGGAGATGGTCGTCGGGGTCACCCAGGACGCGCTCTTCGGCCCGACGGTGACGGTGGGCCTGGGCGGGGTACTGGTGGAGATCCTGCACGACGCGGCGGTACGCGTCCCGCCCTTCGGCGAGGACCAGGCCCGCTCGATGCTCGGCGAACTGCGCGGCCGGGCCCTGCTGGCGGGCGTACGGGGTGGCCCGCCGGTGGACGTGGACGCGCTGGTGGAGGTCGTGCTGCGGGTCCAGCGGATGGCGCTGGAGCTGGGCGACGAGCTGTCCGAGCTGGACATCAACCCGCTGATGGTGCTGCCGCGGGGGCAGGGCGCGGTGGCGCTGGACGCGCTGGCGGTGTGCCGGTGATCCGGGTGCGCCGAGCCGCCGCTTCGACCGTACGGAACGGAGGAACCGCATGACCGACGAGTCGCTGGTACTGCACAGCGCGGACAACGGGGTCTCGTGGATCACCCTCAACCGCCCCGAGGCGATGAACGCGCTCACCTGGGACCAGCGGGAGAGGATCATCGCGCTGCTCGCGGAGGCGTCCGCCGGCCCCGAGGTGCGGGCCGTCGTCATCACCGCGACCGGCAAGGGGTTCTGCGCGGGGGCGGATCTGCGCGGGACGCCGTCGACCGGCCGGGAGCGGATCCCCGGCGATGTGGCACGGACGATCCGGCTCGGCGCGCAGCGCCTGATCGGGGCCGTACTCGACTGCGAGAAGCCGGTGATCGCCGCGGTCAACGGCACCGCCGCCGGCATCGGCGCGCATCTCGCGTTCGCCTGCGATCTCGTACTGGCGGCGGAACCGGCGAAGTTCATCGAGGTGTTCGTACGGAGGGGGCTCGTCCCGGACGGCGGCGGGGCGTATCTGCTGCCCCGGCTGATCGGCCCGCAGCGCGCGAAGGAGCTGATGTTCTTCGGGAACTCCCTGTCGGCTGCCGACGCCGAGCGCATCGGACTCGTCAACCGGGTGGTCGCGGCGGAGGAGTTGGAGAAGACGGCGCGCGAGTGGGCGGAGCGCCTGGCGGCGGGCCCCACGCGGGCGCTGGCCCTCACCAAGCAGCTGGTGAACGCCTCACTGGAGTCCGACCGGGCCACGGCTTTCGCCGCCGAGGCGGCCGCGCAGGAGATCAACATGACGACGCGGGACGCGAACGAGGGGGTGGCGAGCTTCGTGGAACGCCGGACTCCCTGGTACGAGGGTCGCTGAGGCTTCCAATCTGACGCACCGTCAGCTTCAATGAGAGATGTGATGGGACACGCAGGGATGGCGGCCACCGCCGTCCGATACCTCAGGTCGGTCGGGGCCCCCACGGCCACCGAGCCCTTCGACGCCTTGCCGCGCCCGGACCTGCGGGCCGTCGGCGACGACGAACGGCTGCCCGTCGAGGCGGCCGAATTCCGGCGTGTGCTGGGGCACTTCGCGACCGGTGTCACCGTCGTCACGGCGTACGACGAGGACGGACCGGCCGGGTTCGCCTGCCAGTCCTTCGCCTCCCTGTCACTCGATCCGCCGCTGGTCGCCTTCATGGTCGCCCGCACGTCGACGACCTGGCCGCGCATAGCCCGCGCCGGGTCCTTCTGCGTCAACGTCCTCGGTGCGCACCAGGGCGAGCTGTGCCGGGGGTTCGCGGTGAGCGGCGCGGACAAGTTCGCCGGCGTCGCGCACACCGCCGCGCCCGTGACCGGGTCGCCGCTGCTGGAGGGCGTGCCGGCCTGGATCGACTGCACGATCCAGACGGTGCACACCGGCGGCGACCACCTGATCGTGGTGGGCCGGGTGGAGGCACTGGGCGCGGCGGACGAGGGCGCGCCGCTGCTGTTCCACCGGGGGAAGTTCGGGCGCTTGCGGGACTGAACCCGCCGAGGCGCGTGCCGCCGCACCTGTTGCCTGCCCAATTCACGATCGAGTGAACGAGAGGCGTTCCGCAGCACGGCGCGATAGCCTGTTCATAACGTCCCTGTTATGACATGGGGCGAGGTCGAAGTCGAGCCGGAGGTGGAGAAGTGGTTCCTCGGGCTGAGTCAGCAGCATCGCGGTACGACTGCGTTCTACGTGGAACTGCTGGCGACCTACGGCGTCCTCCTCGGCGAGCCGTACAGCAAACAGTTGGACGGCAAACTCAGAGAGCTGCGCTTCCACCTCGATGGTGAGGCAATGCGCATCACCTACTGGATAGCGAGCGGGCGTCGCATCATCCTGCTCACAGTCTTCCGCAAGCAACGGATGCGAGAGAGTGCCGAGGTCGAGCGAGCCGTCCGGGCGATGCGCAATTGCTTCGCCGAGGAGCACACAGTGGATGAGGAGTGACGGGATGAGCGGCCGGAAGAAGTGGGCCGAGTTGAGGGAGGAAGCCCTCGCTCACCCTGAGGCCCAGGAAGCGTACGAAGCGACCCGGATCCGCTTTGAACTCGGCCGCGCTGTGCGTGAGCGCCGGGAGGCGCTCGGGATGACCCAGGCCCAGCTCGCTGAAGCCGCCGGCCTTCAGCAGCCCGCTGTGGCGCGGTTCGAGGCGGGCGGGACGATGCCCACCCTGCCCCTCCTGGAGCGCTTCGCCTCCGCGCTCGGTATGCGGCTCAGCGTCGGTTTCGAGCCGCTCGACCGAGCGAGCTGAGGGGGCCGTCCGGCCCGGCAGGTGTGCCGTACGCCGGTATCGGTCGGGACGGGCCTACCCGACCGGGTCGGCCGCCTTCACCAGCGAGACGGGCGACACCGGCGGCAGCTTCGCCAGTGGCTTGCGGCGGATCACGAGAGCCATCAGCGCCGCCGCCGCGCACAGCGCCCCCGACGCGTACCAGACCACGTCGTACGAGCCGAACACATCCCGCGCCACACCGCCCCCGAAGGCCACGATCGCCGCGCCCACCTGGTGCGACGCCAGGACCCAGCCGAAGACGATCGCGCTGTCGTCGCCGTAGTGCTCGCGGCACAGGGCGATCGTCGGCGGGACCGTCGCCACCCAGTCCAGGCCGTAGAAGACGATGAAGAACAGCATCGGCGGGTGGACGGACGGGGCGAGCAGCATCGGCAGGAAGAGCAGGCTGATGCCCCGCAGCGCGTAGTACACCGACAGCAGCCGGCGCGCCTCGAAGCGGTCGGTGAACCAGCCCGATGCGATCGTGCCGACGACATCGAAGACGCCGATCACCGCGAGCAGCGAAGCGGCCGCCGTGATCGGCATGCCGTGGTCGTGGGCCGCGGGCACGAAGTGGGTCTTGACCAGGCCGTTCGTTGAGGCGCCGCAGATCGCGAAGGTGCCGGCCAGCAGCCAGAACGGGCCTGTGCGGGCCGCCCGGACCAGGACCGTGATCGCGCGGCGGGCCGCGCCCCGGACCGGGTCCGGCTTGGGGGTGAAGCCCTCCGCGCCGTACGCCGCGATCCCCACGTCCGCCGGGTGGTCCCGCAGCAGCAGCCAGACGAAGGGGACGACGGCGAGCGCCGACAGCGCGACCGTGATCGAGGCCGGGCGCCAGCGGTGGTTCTCGACCAGCCAGGACAGGAGAGGGAGGAAGACCAGCTGGCCGGAGGCGCCGGCCGCAGTGAGGATGCCGGTGACCAGTCCGCGTCGCTGGACGAACCAGCGGTTGGTGACCGTCGCGGCGAAGGCCAGCGCCATCGAGCCGCTGCCCAGGCCGACCAGGACGCCCCAGTACATGACCAGTTGCCAGGACGTCGTCATGAAGACGGTCAGCCCGGAGCCGACCGCGATGACCGTCAGGGCGACCGCGACCACCCGGCGGATGCCGAAGCGGTCCATCAGCGCCGCGGCGAACGGCGCGGTGAGCCCGTACAGCGCGAGATTCACCGAGACCGCGAAGCCGATCGTGCCGCGCGACCAGTCGAACTCCTCGTGCAGCGGCTCGATCAGCAGACCCGGCAGCGAGGCGAAGGCGGCGGCGCCGATGATCGTCACGAACGTGACGACGGCGACGAACCACGCGCGGTGGATACGGATCCGCGGAGGGCGAAGAGAAGGAGGGCTGTCGTGCTGCGGCTCAGTTGTCTGGGGCACGTCACTCAGCATCCGGGGGCCGGTCAACCGTAACGAGTGGCCCGTAGGACAGCATTCGATAGGATCGGGCCATGGGTGACGTAAAGAGCATCACAACGCATCGGGTCGTCGTACTGGCGCTGACCGGGCTGCTCCCCTTCGAGCTCGGCATCCCTCACCGGATCTTCGGCCGGGCCAAGGACGCGGACGGCCGTCCCCTGTACGAGATCGTCACCTGCGCGCTCCTGCCGGGCTCCGTCCGCACCGACGCCGACTTCGACGTCCACGTCGATCACGGCCCCGCGGCGCTCGCCACCGCGGACACCGTCGTCATCCCCGCCTCGTACGAGCTGGGCCCGGTCTTCGACGAGGGCCGGCTCACCGACGAGCTGGCCGACGCCCTCGCGCACATCCGGCCCGGCACCCGCCTGGTCTCCATCTGCACCGGCGGCTACGTCCTCGCCGCCGCCGGGCTGCTCGACGGCCGGCCTGCCACCACCCACTGGTCGCATGCCGAGCACTTCCAGCGGCTCTTCCCGTCCGTCAAGGTCGACGCGGACGTCCTCTTCATCGACGACGGCGACGTGCTCACATCGGCGGGCGTCGCGGCGGGCATCGACCTGTGCCTGCACATCGTGCGGCGCGACCACGGCACGGCCGTCGCCAACGAGGTCGCGCGCAGCACCGTCGTACCGCCGCACCGGGACGGCGGGCAGGCCCAGTACATCCAACGCCCCGTCCCCGAACCGCAGTTGGCCACCACGACCGCCGCCCGGGGCTGGGCGCTCGGGCGGCTGCACGAGCCGATCCAGCTGCGCGACATGGCGGAGCAGGAGTCCATGAGCGTACGGACCTTCACGCGCCGCTTCCGCGAGGAGGTCGGCGTCAGCCCGGGCCAGTGGCTGACGCGGCAGCGCGTGGAGCGGGCCCGGCACCTGCTGGAGTCCACGGATCTGTCGGTCGACCAGGTGGCGCGGGACGCGGGCTTCGGTACGGCGCAGTCGATGCGGCAGCATCTGCAGTCGGTGCTGGGGGTTCCGCCCACCGTGTACCGGCGCACCTTCCGCGCGGGCGGCGAGCTCAGAACGGGCGAGCTCAGAACGTAAGCACGCCGCGCGCCACCCGCCCATGGTGCGCATCGTCCGCCGCCTTCGCGAAGTCCTCGATCCGGTAGGTCTCGGTGACCAGCTCGTCCAGCAGCAGCCTGCCCTGGCGGTACAGCTCGGCGTACAGCGCGATGTCGTGCTGCGGGCGCGAGGAACCGTAGCGGCAGCCCAGGATCGACTTGTCCAGGAACATCGCCGCAGGCACGAAGGACGCCTCCGCCGTCGCCGCCGGCATGCCCAGGATGATCGCCTGGCCGTGCCGGTCGAGCAGCTCGATCGCCTGCCGGATCAGGCCCACGTGCCCGACGCACTCGAAGACGTGATCGGCGCCGGTCGGCAGGATCTCCCGTACGCCGGCCGCCGATTCGAGGAAGTCGGTCGCCCCGAACTGCCTGGCCACCGCCTCCTTCGCCGGGTTCGAGTCGACGGCGACGATCGCGGACGCGCCCGCGATCCGCGCGCCCTGGAGGACATTGAGCCCGATGCCGCCCGTCCCGATGACGACGACGGTGTCACCGCGGTCGACCTTCGCGCGGTTCAGTACGGCTCCGACTCCCGTGAGCACCCCGCAGCCGATCAGCGCGGCCGAGGTCAGCGGCAGATCGGAGGGGATCCTCACCGCCTGGACGGCCTTCACGATGGTGCGTTCCGCGAAGGCGGAGTTGGAGGCGAACTGGAAGAGCGGTTCACCACCGCGCGAGAAGGGGCGGCCGGGCCGCCCGATCGCCTTGCGGCACATCGTGGGCCTGCCGCGGTCGCAGTCCGCGCACGCGCCGCAGTTGGCGAGGGTGGACAGCGAGACATGGTCGCCGGGTGCGACATGGCCGACGCCCGCGCCGACCGCCTCGACGACACCCGCGCCCTCGTGCCCGAGAACCACCGGTACGGGGAAGGGGATCGTGCCGTCGATCACCGACAGATCGCTGTGGCACAGCCCGGCGGCGGCGACGGCGACCAGCACCTCGCCGGGGCCCGGGTCCCGTATCTCCAGATCGTCAACCACCTGGGGCTGCTTGCCGTCGAAGACGACGCCTCTCATCGGGGCTCCCTCGGTAGGCCGAGCACCCGCTCGGCGATGATGTTGCGCTGGATCTCGTCCGAGCCGCCGTAGATGGTGTCGGCGCGGGTGAAGAGGAACAGCCGCTGGAGGGCGTCGAGTTCGTAGGGACGCTCAGCGCTCCAGTCGTACGGACCTGCCGCCGCGCCCGCGCCGCGTACGGCCATGGCGAGTTCGCCGAGCCGCTGGTGCCAGCCGCCCCACAGCAGCTTGGCGACGCTCGGGGCGCCCGGGTCGCCGCCCGGACCGGCCAGGGTCCGCAGGGCGTTGAACCGCATGATGCGCAGCTCGGCCCACTGGCGTACGAGCCGGTCCTTGAGCACCGGGTCGTCGACGGCCCCGCTCTCGGCGGCCAGCCGCACCACCCGCGCCAGCTCCTCGGCGAAGCCGATCTGCTGGACGAGCGTGGACACGCCGCGCTCGAGGGCGAGCAGGCCCATGGCCACGCGCCAGCCGTTGCCCTCGCCGCCGACGACGTGACCGGCCGAGGCGAGTGCGCCGTCGAAGAAGACCTCGTTGAACTCTGCCGTGCCCGACATCTGGCGGATGGGGCGTACGTCGATACGGCCCGGCTGGTCCATCGGCACGAGCAGGAACGAGAGCCCGTGGTGGCGCCGGGACCCGGCCTCGGTCCGCGCCAGCACGAAACACCAGTCGGCTTCGTGGGCGAGCGAGGTCCAGATCTTCTGGCCGCTGATCCGGTGGACGTCGCCGTCCCGGACGGCGGCGGTCCGCACCGCGGCGAGGTCCGAGCCGGCGCCGGGCTCGCTGTAGCCCTGGCACCAGAGCTCCTCGCCGCGGGCGACGGCGGGCAGGAAACGGTCCTGCTGCGCCTGGCTGCCGTAGGCGATGAGGGTGGGCGCGAGGAGGTTCTCGCCGATGTGCCCGAGGCGGCCGGGGGCGCCGGCGCGGGCGTACTCCTCGGCCCAGACGACCTGCTGGGTCAGGGTGGCCCGGCGGTTCCCGTACGCGCCGGTGTCCCAGCCGAGGCCGATCCATCCGGCGCGGCCGAGCTCGCGCTCCCAGGCGCGGAGGCCGGCGGAGCCGGCGGGGTCCCGGGTCATGTGCTGCCCGAGCCAGGCGCGGGCGTCCGTGCGGAACGCGTCGTCGGCCGGGCCGAACTCGAAGTCCACGTCTTCTCCAAGGAGTTGAGGGTTCCCCTGCCCGCCCCTTCCCGCTGTATCGATGTGCGGCTCCGCCGCGTGGGGGGCTGCGCCCCCAGACCCCGTACGGCTTCGGCCGTGTCCTCGATCGCCGGACGGGCTGGATACTCCAGCTACCCGTTCGGGCGGGCGCCCGACGACGCCGCTCGCGCCATCTCCTCCAGCTGCGCCAGCATCGGCATCGGGTCCACCCCCACCGTCCCCGGCAGAAAGTCCGCGATCCTCTCCGGCGTCCACCCGCCCTCCGCGTAACCCGCTCGCAGCTCCCTCGGCTGCGCCCACACCGCGATCTTCGGGCCCGCGATCGTGTAGACCTGACCCGTGATCCGCTCCTTGCGGGCGCGGTCGGAGAGCAGGTAGACGACCAGCGCCGCCACATCCTCCGGCTCCCCGATCTCCTTCAGCTCCATCGGGACGTTCGCCGACATCCGCGTACGCGCCACCGGCGCCACCGCGTTCGCCGTCACCCCGTACTTGTGCAGGCCCAGCGCCGCGCTCCGCACCAGCGAGATGATCCCGCCCTTCGCGGCCGAGTAGTTCGCCTGCGCCACGCTCCCCTGGTGGTTCCCGCTGGTGAAGCCGATCAGGGTGCCGCCGCCCTGTTTGCGCATCACTGCGGACGCCGCCCGGAAGACCGTGAACGTGCCCTTCAGGTGCGTTGCGACGACCGGGTCCCACTCCTCCTCGGACATGTTGAAGAGCATCCGCTCGCGCAGGATCCCGGCCACGCACACGACCCCGTCGATCCGGCCGTACTCCGCGAGCGCGACGTCCACGATCCGCCGGCCGCCGGCCATCGTCGAGATGTCGTCGGCCACGGCGACCGCTTCGCCGCCGGCCACGACGATCTCCTTGACGACCGCCGACGCAATCTCGGACGTCGGCTCGCCGCCCTCGATCGAGACGCCGTAGTCGTTGACGACGACCCGCGCACCCTCCGCCGCCGCGGCCAGCGCCACCGCGCGTCCGATGCCACGCCCCGCTCCCGTCACGGCGACGACCTTGCCTGCCAAGAAGTTCCCCACGCCCGGCCCCTTCCCGCGGTTTCTGACGGACCGTTAGATTCTACGGTCAGTCAGATACTCGAGCACAAGCCCCAGGAGGCCCGATGTCACTGCCGGCCGAGTTCCACGACATCGCCAAACGCGTCAACAACTGGGGCCGTTGGGGAACCGACGACGAGCGGGGGACTCTCAACCTGATCACGGACGAGGTGGTCAGGGCCGCCGCGGCCACCGTCCGCACCGGCCGCCGCGTCCCCCTCGCGCTTCCGCTCCAGCAGGACGGCATCCAGACCGGCATGATTCCGGGCCGGGTGAACCCCCTGCACACCATGGTCCAGATCAATCAGGAGCTCTTCGGCCCCGGCACCGTCGCCACCAGCGACGACGCCGTGACCATGGGTCTGCAGGCCGCCACCCACTGGGACGCCCTGACCCATGTCTCCCACTCGGGGAAGATCTACAACGGCCGCCCCGCCGACACCATCACCCCGCACGCCCGCGCCCGGTTCAGCGGTATCGACAAGGCCGGGCACATCGTCTCTCGCGGCGTCCTGCTCGACGTGGCGCGCGCGAAGGGGCTCGACCGCCTGCCCGGCGATCACGCCGTCACCCCCGAGGACCTTGACCAGGCCGCGGAGTTCGGCGGGGTGAGCGTGCAGCCCGGCGACATCGTTCTCGTACGGACCGGGCAGATCCAGGTCTGCCTCGGCGGGGACAAGCACGGCTACGCGTACCCGTCCCCGGGCCTCTCGGTCCGTACGCCCGAGTGGTTCCACGCCCACGACGTCGCCGCCGTCGCGAACGACACCCTCACCTTCGAGATCTTCCCGCCGGAGATCGAGAACCTCTGGCTGCCCGTGCACGCCCTCGACCTCGTCGAGATGGGCATGCTGCAGGGCCAGAACTGGAATCTGGAAAAGTTGTCCACAGCCTGTGCAGAAGTGAAGCGGTACGCGTTTCTGCTGTCGGCGATGCCCGAACCGTTCGTCGGCGGTACGGGAACCCCCGTCGCCCCCGTCGCGATCCTCTGAGGCTACGGCGCGGCGACGAAGCCCCGCACCCCCGGCTCGTACGCAACGGTCGGCGCGCCCCTGTCCACCTCGCACCAGATGGACTTGCCCGCACCCTCCGGCTGCCAGCCCCACCGGTCGGCGAGCCCGTCGACCAGTTCGAGCCCGCGGCCGTTGGTGTCCCCGCCCTCGGCGTGGCGCGGCTGCGGCGGGCAGGCGCTGATATCGACGACCTCCACCCGTACCGTCCCGGCCTCAGCCGCTCCCGCGCCGAAGAGCATCCGCAGCACCGCCGGACAGCCGGTGTGGACGACGGCGTTGGTCACGAGCTCCGAGATCAGCAGGATCAGTGTCTCGGCCAGCGGCTCGTCGTCCCCTATCCCGGACCCTTCGAGCCTGGACCGGGCCCACCTCCGAGCTCGTCCCACCTCCGCGGGATCGGGCCCGACCTCCAACTGAACCAGAAGCACCTGCACCGTTCACACCATCCGAACCGGCGGACACATCGCCTCGCGCCTCGACAAGGTCCCCAACAGGGTCACTGAACGTGACTCCCTTGCGAGACAGCATGGTTGACGTACAGTCACCGCAACAAGCGCTTCGGGCATATTCCAGCGCGAAGGAGTACCCGTGGTGCATACTGTGCGACGCACGTTGTGGGGAGTCGAACAGAGGCACGCAGCACGCGTGCACAGGCGGCGAACGGCGCACATTCCGGGGCCCGGAGCCGCCGCACGGGCGACACCGGTGAAGCCCGGTCTCGGAACCACTCGCATCCCACGGAGCGTACCGGAGCGTCACCCCGACTCCGGGCCGTGACGAGTCGTCCGAAGGACACAACCCGGTATCGACAATCGGTGACGCTTCAGAGTGCTGAGGCCAAGGCATCGGCCTGGATCTCCTCCGACTCGGCCGCGGTGAGCCACATCTGCGCCCGCAGCCAGGCCCGCTTGAGATGCAGATGGACATCCGCCTCCCAGGTGAAGCCCATACCGCCGTACACCTGGAGGCAGTCGCGCGCATTGCGTACGGCCGCCTCGTCGGCGAGCAGCTTGGCGCCGGCGATCTCGGTGAGGTCCCCGGTGACCGCGGCCGCGTAGACGGCGCTGCGGGCGACCTCCGTGCGTACGAGCATCTGGGCACACAGATGCTTGACTGCCTGGAAGCCGCCGACGGGCTGTCCGAACTGCTGCCGCTCCTTGGCGTATTGGACGGCCGCCTCGGTGGTGCGCGCGGCGCTGCCGAGCTGTTCGGCAGCGGTCAGCAGCGTGCCGTCCGGGTGCGGTGGCGCCGTGGGAATGTCCGGCGACGACCGGTGCACCGGGGTGAGCGGGTCCATGGACCGGACCGCCCTGGCCGAGGGGAGGTCCTTGGGGTACCTGACCCGCCACGACCTGTCGTACAGCACCAGCGCCACATCGGCGTCGGCGAAGTGCGGGATGTGGCCGCGCAGTTGAGTGGCGCAGGTGACCACCGTGCCGCCCTCCGCCGCGCCCGGCACGATCCCCGCCGCCAGATGCGTCGCCACCAGCGGCCCGTTCAGCAGCGCCCGGCCCGCCTCCTCGAAGGCGAGGACCGCCTCGGGCAGTCCGAGCCCGACGCCGCCCTCCGCTTCCGGGAGCCGCAGCGCGAAGAAGCCGGCCTCGCCGAGCTGCCGCCACAGCTCCCGGTCGACCGTGCCCTCCCGGTCCACGGCCGCCCGGAGCGCGTCGCGGCCGAAGCGGCCCGCCAGCAGCTCCCGTACGCCGCTTCGCAGAGCACGCTGGTCGCCGGTCAGCCGGAAGTCCATCAGCGCCCTTTCGGGAGGCCGAGGATCCGCTCGGCGACGATGTTCTGCTGGATCTGCGAGGTGCCCGCGGCGATGGTGTACGAGAGCGAGGAGAGCCGGTCCGCCGTCCACTCGTGGTCGAGGTCCACGGCGTCGGGTCCGAGCACCTCGGCGGCGGCCTCGTACAGCTCCTGGCGCGCGTGCGAGTAGCGGAGCTTGAAGACCGAGCCGCCGATGCCGGGTACGCCGCCGGTGCTCTGCGACTCGCTGACGTTCCACTGGGTGAGCCGCCACAGGGCACTGAACTCCGCGTTCAGCCGCCCCAGTCTCCGCCGCAGCACCGGATCGTCCCAGCGGCCGTTCCGCCGGGCCGTACGGGCCAGTTCGCCCAGCGTGCGGCGGCAGGCGACGACCTCGCCGACGAATGCCGTGCCGCGCTCGAAGGAGAGGGTGACCATGGTGACGCGCCAGCCGTCGTTCTCCTCGCCGACGCGGTTCGCGACCGGGACGCGGACCTCGTCGAGGAACATCTCGGCGAACTCCGCCGACCCGGCGAGCGTGCGCAGCGGGCGCACGGTGACCCCGGGCGCGTCCATGGGCATCGCCAGCCAGGAGATCCCGCGGTGCTTGGGCGCCCCGGGGTCCGTCCGTACGAGCAGCTCGCACCAGTCGGCGACCTCGGCGTGCGAGGTCCAGATCTTGGCGCCGCTGATCACGTACGAGTCCCCGTCCCGGACGGCCTTCGTACGCAGCGACGCCAGGTCCGAGCCGGCGTCCGGCTCGCTGAAGCCCTGGCACCAGACCTCGTCGCCGCGCAGCACGGGCGGCAGCCAGCGGGCGCGCTGTTCGGCCGTGCCCTCCGCGGCGATGGTGGGACCGGCGTGCAGCAGACCCACGAAGTTCGCGCCCACGTACGGCGCCCCGGCCCGCTCCGTCTCCTCCAGGTAGATCAGATGCTGGGTCGGGGTCGCTCCCTGCCCGCCCGCGTCGACGGGCCAGTGCAGGCCCGCGTACCCGGCGTCGTACAGCATCCGCTGCCAGGCCGTGTCGTACGCCCGGCGGCCCGGCCAGTCCAGCGGGTCGGGCTTCGGCGGCAGTTCGGGCAGCGACACGGCGAGCCACGCGCGCAGCCGCGCCCGGAAGGCCTCTTCCTCCTCCGTGTACGTGAGGTCCACTACCGGTCCAGGTCCCGGCCCGGTTCCCGGCCCAGGTCCCGGTCCAGATCCAGGCCGAGCATCCGGATTGCGTTGCCGCGCATCAGCTTGTAGACCGTCTCGTCGTCGAGGCCCTTGACGTGGTCGAGGGCGACTTCCTTGGTGTGCGGGAAGGTCGAGTCGACGTGCGGATAGTCGGTCTCGAAGGTGGCGTTGTCGCGTCCGACGACATCCAGCGAGGCCACGCCGTGCTTGTCGCGGAAGAAGCAGCAGAACATCTGCCGGTAGTAGTACGTCGAGGGCGGCTCGGGGATCAGATCGCGCACCCCGCCCCAGGCCCGGTGCTCCTCCCACACATCGTCGGCGCGCTCCAGGGCGTACGGGATCCAGCCCATCTGGCCCTCGCTGTACGCCAGCTTCAGCGTCGGGAACTTCACCAGCACGCCGGAGAAGAGGAAGTCCATCATCGAGGCCATCGCGTTGTTGAAGGACAGCGAGGCCTGGACGGCGGGCGGCGCGTCCGGCGATGCGGCGGGCATCTGGGAGGACGAGCCGATGTGCATGTTCACGACCGTGCCGGTCTCCTGGCAGATCGCGAAGAACGGGTCCCAGTACCCGGTGTGGATCGACGGCAGCCCGAGATGGGTGGGGATCTCGGAGAAGGTCACCGCCCTCACCCCGCGCGCCGCGTTCCGCTTGATCTCGGCGACCGCCAGGTCGATGTCCCAGAGCGGGATGACGCACAGCGGGATCAGCCGGCCGCCGCTGTCCCCGCACCACTCCTCCACCATCCAGTCGTTGTAGGCGCGTACGCAGGCAAGGGCGACCTCCTTGTCGTGCGCCTCGGCGAAGGTCTGCCCGCAAAAGCGCGGGAAGGTGGGGAAGCAGAGGCTCGCCTCCACGTGGTTGAGGTCCATGTCGGCGAGGCGCGCCCCGGGGTCCCAGCAGCCGCGCCGCATCTCCGCGCGGGTGATGCCCTCGAGGGTCATGTCGTCGCGGTCGAAGCCGACGGCGGCGATGTTGCGCTTGTACGGGAACTTGAGGTCCTCGTAGATCCACCAGTCGGTCGGCGGCCCGTCCGGGTCCATGGTGATGACGTACTTGCCGCCGGTGTAGGCGAGTTCGCCGATGCCGGCGGTGAGCGGCTGGGGGCCGCGCTCGCGGTACTTCGCGGGCAGCCAGGTCTCGAAGAGGTGCGCCGGTTCGATCACGTGGTCGTCGACGCTGACGATCCGAGGAAGCTCTTTCATGGGTGTCCCCTCCGAGTGCTGCCGCTGATACTGCCGACCTGTTTCCGTTGAGCCGCTGTTTCCGTTGAGCCGCTGTTTCCGTCGACCGTTTCTGATGGTCCGTCAGAAATCAGGCTAGCCCCGCACCCCTGGACCGACAAGGCGGTGAGCCCTACGCTCTCGACACGATCTGACTACCCGTCAGCTATGGCAGCCACGAGGGAGCTCGGGCATGAACGAGACCGCACACGCACTGGGCGCCTCCCGCACCCTCTGGGAGCTCGTCGAACTCCGCGCCGGGCTCACCCCGGACCGTCCCGTACTGCTCCAGGACGACCGCAGCCTCACCTTCGGCGCGCTGCGGGACCGCTCCGAGCGGGTGGCGGCAGGACTGTACGAACTCGGGGTGCGGCCCGGCACGGTGGTCGCCTGGCAGCTGCCCACCCGGATCGAGACAGCGCTGCTCTCCTTCGCCCTCGCCCGCATCGGAGCCGTACAGACGCCGATCATCCCCTTCTACCGGGACCGCGAGGTGGGCTTCGCGCTACGGGAGTCCAAGGCCGCGTTCTTCGCCGTACCGGGGACCTGGCGCGGCTTCGACCACGCGGGCATGGCGCACCGGCTCGCACTGGAGCTCCCGGAGCCGCCGCTGGTCTTCGAGGCGTACGACACCCTGCCCGACGGCGACCCGGCCGTACTGCCTCCGCCGCCCCTGACCGGGAGGGACGTGCGGTGGATCTACTGGACCTCGGGCACCACATCGGACCCCAAGGGCGTGCTGCACACCGACCGTTCGCTGATCGCGGGCGGCTCCTGCCTCGCGCACGCGCTGCGTCTGTCGTCCGACGACGTCGGCTCGATGGCGTTCCCCTTCGCCCACATCGCCGGGCCCGACTACACGGTGATGCTGCTGCTGTACGGATTCCCGGCGGTGATGTTCGAGCAGTTCGCGCTGCCCGACGCGCTGGAGGGCTACCGCAGGCACGGTGTGACGGTCGCGGGCGGCTCCACCGCCTTCTACTCGATGTTCCTCACCGAGCAGCGCAAAGCGCCGGAGCGGCCGCTGATACCCAGCCTGCGGCTGCTGGCCGGGGGCGGGGCGCCCAAGCCGCCGGAGATCTATCACGCCGTGGTACGCGAGATGGGCTGCCAGCTCACCCACGGCTACGGCATGACCGAGGTCCCGATGATCACCATGGGCGCGCCCGACGACACCGTGCGGAACCTCGCCACGACCGAGGGGCGGCCGCCCGAGGGCATGGAGATACGCATCGTGGACGGCGAGGTGCGGCTGCGCGGGGAAGCCGTCTGCCAGGGCTACCTGGATCCCGCCCAGACCGCGGCCGCCTTCGACGGCGAGGGCTTCTTCGTCACCGGGGATCTGGGGCATGTCACCGAGTCCGGTCACCTCGTCCTCACCGGCCGCATCAAGGACGTCATCATCCGCAAGGGCGAGAACATCTCCGCGAAGGAGATCGAGGACCTCCTGCACGCGCATCCCGCCGTCGCGGACGTGGCGGTGATCGGCCTGCCGGACGCGGAGCGCGGCGAGCGGGTGTGCGCGGTGGTGGAACAGCCCGAGGGCGCACAGGAGTTGAGCCTCGGCGTGGTCACAGCGTATCTGCGCGGCCTGGGCCTGTCGGTGCACAAACTGCCGGAGCAGCTGGAGGTGGTGGAGGGACTGCCGCGGAACGAGACGCTGCGGAAGGTGCTCAAGTACAAGCTGCGGGAACGGTATTCGTGAGCCCGCCGTCTCGTGCCGGAGTGGCAGCCCTCCGCAGCCGCTACCTGCGCGTGCGGTTGTGCGGCCGGGAGAGGGCTCGCGCGATATTTGACTAATCCGAGCCGGCAAGGCTCTGCGGCGGGTCCAGGGAGCGCCGCGCCCGGCTGATCACACGATGCGCCTCGGGCCCGTGGACGGCAGACTCCCGGAGTGTGTCCCACACCCGCTGGTAGAGGGCGATGCTCTCCGCATCGTCCAACCACAGCTCCGCGTGCCAGTCCTCGGTGATGGCCAATCTGTCGTCCAGTATCCAGAAGCCGTTGGCAGGGGGAATCTTCAGCGGTGCGGACAGGGGGACGATCATCAACTTCACCGTGTCCAGACCGATCAGCCCGGCCAGCCTGTCGAGCTGTGCCGCAAGCACGGAAGGCGGACAGATCACGGAACGCAGCGCCGCCTCCGAGACGAGCACCTCGAACCGCTTGCCCGGGTCGTAAAGGAATTCCTGCCGCCGCAGTCGGCCGCGCACGGCCTCTTCGGTATCGCGTTCCGACTGCATCAACTGGGCATACCGTGTGAAGACCGCGCGCGCGTAGTCCGCGGTCTGCAAGACGCCGGGGATCATCGCGCTCTCCCACACCCGGGTCACCGTGGTGCGGGCCGACTCCGCGTACCACGTGTCCTGTACCGGCCGGTGTCCGGACGCCAGCTGCCGACGCCAGGAGCGGATGTGCGACTCAAAGCCTCGCAGCCGCGCCAGCAACTCACCCTCGATGTCGGGCTGTCCGGTGGCCACTGCCCATTGCGCCAGATCTTCGGGCGCGGCGGTCTGCTGGCCGAGTTCCAGCTTGGAGACCTTGGACTGCGCCCAGCCCAGCCGCGAAGCCAGCTGCGTTCCGGTGAGCCGGCCACCGGGAGAGGACAGGCGGAGCTCACGAAGCCGCGCTCCGAGCGCCACTCTCGCCTGCTGGTAGTCGGTACTCACCGGTCCACGCTCTCCTACTTCGCTGTGCGCAACTGCTCTGCGAACCGATCAGAGGGCACGGCGTGGTGCATCGCCGCGTCCCGCACCTGTGAGTACCGGACGACCTCAGCCGGCTCGGTGATCAGCTCGACGTGCAGCAGGTTGTCGTCGCTGTCGAAAATGAGCAGGGCCACCAGCCGGGAGTCGAAGATCCAGAAGTCCTCGTTCGGCAGCCGCAGCCGCTCCGCGTCCGCCCGCCACAGGTTGCGCATGTCCTCGCCGGTGGCCGCGTTCCGCTGAGCGTTGTCCATCAGGTACAGCTGCCCCGTGGTGGGTGGGTTGTCCAGGATGCGCACCCGGCCAACGGTCTTACCCGCTCCGGTCTGACGGCGCATGTTGCTGCACCACTCGTCGTCCAGGTCCCATTCGACCGGCTCGCCCCTCACGAACTGCGCGTACGTCTCGGTCTCCGCGTCGGACCCGTATGCCCGTCGCGTTTCCAGCCTCCATGCCGTGTGCTTGAACGTCTCGAAGAGCCTGCCGAATTCGTCCACGCTGATGATCGTCGCCTGTCGCTGGGTGGCACTCTTGGGAGCCCAGTCCTCAAGCACTGCGCGCGGGACCACGATGACCTGCTCTCCCTCCGAGAGGTGCTGAAGCTGGGCAATGTCCTCGGGGTTCGTGAGCGGGGGGCCGTGCACGATGACCTCCCCCGTGTCCAGGTCTTCGTGCACGGACGGACATCCGCCGTTGCCGGACCCGGTTCCGTTGAACCGCAGCCTGCGCGTCATTGTCGTCTCCCTCGCGCTGAGTGGTGTCCATTCAGCATTGCCGCGTCCCACTGCCCTGGACACCGACTTCAGGAGAATACCCAGGAAAACTAAGTGAGTTGACGAGAATATTTGCGAAAACTGCATCCCTGGCCAGGTTGGTGATCCTTAGCGTTTCGGGCCATGACGACCATGAGCGGGCCCGTGCACCTCAACACGCCTCTGCTGGAGCCGGCGCCAGTGGGCGGCTGCGACGTGTGCGCGGCGCTGGCCCGTCAGCGTGAGGAAAACCGCCGCACGGGCGATATGTCGGCCGTCTCGGACGCGAACATCGAGATCCGGCGGCACAGTGGTCCGGAGCACCGGCGGCGCACGTGACCCCGCCCGCCCCGCCGCCAGAGCAGGACGGCCCGTACACCGACTCCCCTTCGGGATGGTGGTCGGCGTACAGCGGCGCGCTGGATGTGGCCTCCGGGGTCGTCTACCTGCCTCCCACGGCCGACCTCCCCCCGTGCCCATTCCCCTGCGAGCGGTGCCGGGTACGGGGGAAGCAGTGACCGAGACTTGCCTGCCCACCTGGCTGATTCGAATATTCAAAGCACAGTGGACGCACCCGAGTTGGCCTGCGGGGCACAAGCGGCCATTGCCCGCCGCGCGCAATCATTTGCCCGCCGGCGTGAAATCCGGCCTCGCCGGCGAAACTCAGCCCCTCCGGCGTTTGAGGAGCGGGGCTTGGGGCGGAGCCCCAACAAGGGCCCCGCCTGCGTTTGAGGCGCGGGGGTCCGGGGGCAGAGCCCCCGGGTAAGGCCTACGGCTCGGGCGTCACGTAGTACGAGGCGAACGCCGCGAGGATCTCCTCCTCCGTGATCCTGCCGTCACCGTCCGCGTCCAGCGCCTTCCCCACCTTGACCGCGAGACCGGGATCCACCCCCAGGACCCGCAGCACCCGCTCGGCCGCGGACGGGGTCACGCCCCCGCCGTCCTCGTCGGCGATGGCGATCACGGCATGGAGAAAGGGGCGGGCGATCTCGGCGAATCGCTGGGGATTGTCGCGCAGTCTCTTCACCGCACCCGTGATGAACTCCTGGCGGGTGACCCGCTGGTCCCCGTCCACATCGGCGATTCCGGCCATGCCCTGCCAGAACGCCTCCGCGCCGCTGTACAGGGCCTGGCCCTTGTCGCAGCGTGCGGCTGTGGAGAACTCGGCCAACAGTGCGGCCGCGGCCCCGCTGAAGTCCTCACGGTCGATATAGCCATTGCCGTCCTGGTCGAAGGCGGCGAAGCGGGAAGCGATCTTGCGCTCGTACTCTGCGCTGTCCATGCGGCCGAGGGTACGACTCCGGGCGCTGACGCGTGCAAGTACTGCGCCAAGTCTCCGCAATTACGCGGAGAGGGGCTCCGCCTCGTCGTCGACGGCCGCGCCCGCGTCCGCGTACACCTCGAAGAGCCGGCGCACCCCGAGCGCGGCCAGGACCCGGTTGACGTGCGAGCCGTCCCCCGCGCCCCGGGCAGGGAGTATCAGCCGCAGCCTGCCCCGGCAGGAGCGCAGCAGCCGGCGGGCGGCGATCAGCACGCCGACGCCGCTGGAGTCGCAGAAGAGCACTTCGGAGAGGTCGAGCACGAGATCGCGGCGGCCGGCGGCGACCGCGCCATGGACGTGCTGGCGGACCACGGGCGAGGACACGAGGTCCAGCTCGCCGCGGACGTGCAGCACGGTCCACACGCCCTGCCGGGTCTCGTCCACCTTGAGCATCACGACCGGACCTCTCCTCCTGCCGATCCGGGGACGCGGCTGCCGACAAGCGGCCGCGAAGATCCGGAAGCTGTGGTTCCTTCGCGACTGCCCCGCCGCCCTCCCATGAAACACGATGCTCACAGCCGTCTCCGGGCGGTCCGCCTCCTATCATCCCGGCCACTCCGAGGGGCGCACTTGCCGCAAAGGGGCGTGCGTCCGGGGCCGCGCGCACTACATTCGAAGAGGCGGCAGGCACAGGGGCAAGCTTGGGGGCCGTATGGCAAAGGACACACCACCGCGCCGGGACCGCAAGATGCAGCAGCGGCTCGCGCGGGGAGAGGCCGCTGCGCTCGGGGAGCTGTACGACAGGTTCGCCGCGCTCGTGCACAGCCTCGCCCACCGGGTGCTCGACGACGACGCGGCGGCCGACCAGGTCACCCGCGAGGTCTTCGGCTACATCTGGGAGAACCCCGACGCGTACGACCCCAAGCAGGGCTCCATGCGCTCCTGGGTGGCCAGGCTCACCAACAGCCAGGCCGTGTACCGGCTGCGCCAGACCGAGGCCGCCGCGCTCGCCCTGGGCGGCGAGGGCACCACGGAGGAGCTGGAGCAGAAAGTGCGCAGGGCGGCGGTCGCCGCCCGCGCCGACTACATCGTGACCTCGATGCCCGCGCCCCTGCGGGCCGCGCTGGAGCTCGCGTACTTCCAGCGCAGGGACTACCGCCAGACCGCCGCCGACCTCGGCGTCACCGAGGACGAGGCCAGGCGCCGGCTGCGGCTGGGGCTCCAGCTGCTGTCCACCGCCAATACGCGCCCGCTGGAGGGCTCCTCCCCGCCCGGATACGGACGTTCCCTGTGAGCGGGCCGCTGGACGGCGGCCGGGGCGACGACGGCCACGACGGCCACGACGAGGTACGGGGCGTGCCGCGCATACCTGGACCGCGCTCGGCGGCGGACGATCTGAATCCGGCCGCGCACCGGGGCCCGGCCCCGGGCTCGGTCCCGATTCCGCCGCCGCCCGCGAAGGCCGACGAACCCGCGGCCAGTGCCGAGGTCTATCGGGAGACGCCGTCCCACAGTGTGCTGAAGTCGCTGCTCGGCGCCTGGGCGCTGTCCGCCTGCTCCACCGAGGAGACCGCGGCCGTCGAGGCACACCTCGGCGACTGCGCGCCCTGTGCGGAAGAGGCCCTGCGGCTGCGCGACGCCGTCGCCCTGCTGCACACCGACCGTGATCTGGACCTCGACCCGCTGCTGCGCTTCCGGGTGCTGGAGAACTGCCTGGGCCGCAGGCCCGCCCGTATCCCGGTGCCCACCTGGGCGAATCCGTACGACGCCGAGTCAGCGCGGCTCGACGCACTGCTGCGGGACATCGGCGACGCGGAGTGGCATGCGCCGGTACGTCTCAAGTGGTTCGAGGGCGAACGGCAGGTGAGCCGCAGAACGACCGTCGCCGGCGTCATGGGGCATCTGATGAGCGTCGACGGGCTGGTCGCAAGCGCGCTCGGGCTGGACGATCCCCTCGGGCCGGACGCGCCGAGCGCGCCCACGGAACGCACGGAGGCGTTCTGGCGGACGGCGGACCTGCCGCCGACCCGCACGATCCGCGAGCCGTGGCGCGACCAGAGCCACACACTGATCCGTACGGTCTCCTTCGCGGGCCGCGGAGTCGCCGAACTGTCCGTTTCGTACGGCGACTTCGCCCTTCCGCTGCGGGACTCCATGCTGGACCGCGCCTTCGAGTGCTGGATGCACGCGGGCGACATCGCGAATGCGGTGGACTATCCGTACGAGCCGCCGAGCGGATCGCATCTGCACCGGATGATCGACCTGGCGGCCAGACTGCTGCCCGCCGCGCTCGCGGACCGCAGGCGCGCGGGCCTCGCCGGACCCGCCAGACATCTCGTCCAGGCGGGCGCGCCTGGACGGTCACTGCATCTGGAGGTCGAGGGCTCGGGCGGCGGGAACTGGTACATCGCCCTGGACTCACCGGCCGCGGTCGGCTCGGCGGACCGGTCGGTGGCTCAAGTGGCGCTGGACGGCGTGGAGTTCTGCCGTCTGGTGGCGGGCCATGTCTCACCGGAGGAGGCAGCGGCGGGCCAGGACGGGGACCGGGAGGCGATCCGGGACGTGCTGTTCGCGGCGGCGTCGCTGAGCAGGCTGTAGCCCGGGACCTCTGCGCCCCTGTCTAGCCGAAGACGACGGTGCGGCGGCCGTTCAGCAGGATCCGGTGCTCGGCATGCCACTTCACCGCGCGCGCCAGCGCCCGGCACTCCACATCGCGGCCGACCGCGACCAGCTGCTCGGGGGTGACCTCGTGGCCGACCCGTTCGACCTCCTGCTCGATGATCGGGCCCTCGTCGAGGTCGGCCGTCACATAGTGCGCCGTCGCGCCGATCAGCTTCACGCCCCGGTCGTGCGCCTGGTGGTACGGCTTCGCGCCCTTGAAGCTCGGCAGGAAGGAGTGGTGGATATTGATGATCCGGCCGCTCAGCTGCTTGCACAGATCGTCCGAGATCACCTGCATATAGCGGGCGAGCACCACCAGCTCGACATTCTCGGTGCGCACCAGCTCGAGCACCTGCGCCTCGGCGGCGGCCTTCGTGTCCTTGGTGACCGGAATGTGATGGAAGGGGATGTCGTACGAGGCGACGAGCTCGGCGAAGTCCGTGTGGTTGGAGACGACCGCCGCGATCTCGACCGGCAGCGCGCCGGTCCTGGAGCGGAAGAGCAGGTCGTTCAGGCAGTGCCCGAACTTGCTGACCATCAGGATGATCCGCATCGGCTCGTCGGCGAGGTGGATCTGCCAGTCCATCCGGAAGGCGTCCCCGACGGCGGCGAAGCCGGCCTGGAGCTTCTCCACGGTCACCGGCGCCTCCGCCGAGAAGTGGACCCGCATGAAGAACAGACCCGTGCCCCGGTCCCCGAACTGCTGACTGTCCTCGATGTTGCAGCCGGTGATGAAGAGATAACTCGACACGGCGTGCACGATGCCCTGTCTGTCCGGGCAGGAGAGCGTCAGGACGTACTGGTCGGTCATCCTCGTAGCCTGCCATATCCGCCGGTCCCGGCCGGACCTCGTCCGTCAGGCGGACCCGGACGGACCCAGAGGGACCCAGAGGGACCTGGGCGGGCTCAGGCGGTCCGGGTCATGATGCGCAGAACATCCAGCGAGCGCGGCGGGGTGTCCGGGTCCTCGCCGTCGCTGTCCGCCAGCCGTACGTGTGCCTCGCGGGCGGCCCGTACGGCCTCCGGCCAGCCATGGTGTTCCAGATAGGCGGAGACGGGAGCGTCGGCGCCCACCTGGTGCATGATCCGCAGCACGCGCAGGACGGCGACATCGACGAGGGCGGCCTCGCCCGAGTCGCGGAAGATCGTCCCGACGTATTTCTCCGCGGACCAGTTGTCCAGCCAGGTGTCCTCGACCAGGCGGTACACGGCGTCGGTGACGTCGCCGTACCCCTCGCGGCCGGCCAGCCAGCACTCCTCGTGGAAGACGGGATCGGAAAGCATGTGCAGCGCCGAGCGCACATTGCTGCGCCAGCGCCACCAAGGCATGTCATTGAGCGGCATGCCGCCCATGGTGGAGGAGCGACTGCCGCGACGGGAAGGGTTGACCTGACCTTGCTGCACGACGTCGATCGTACGTTCCCCGCCCCGGCAGCTTCGCCGCCCCCCGTAATTCACTTCTCCGTCACTTCCCGTTGAACAACGGACACTGCTCCGTTACCCGGGAGGCGGAAATCTGCATAACCATGACCGGTTGGCGACGTTCCTCCTCCCCCCGCCCCTCAAGGACCAGTTGGGTTCGCGCCGTATGTATGTCCACGGCTGTCGCGGCGGCCGGAACGTCGCTGGTCACCGGCTGCGGCGTGTTCCCTGGGGGCACGGGGGGCTCCAGGGAGCCCGTCACCGTCATGACGTTCGCCCCGATTGACACCCGTACGACGAACATGCCCGGTATGCCCGCCATGGCGAAGGCCTATGCCCGCTGGGCCAAGGCGAACGGCGGCCTCGACGGCCATGAGCTCCGGGTCATCACCTGCAACGAGGAGAACACCCCCAGCGGAGCGGCCACCTGCGCCCGGCGGGCGGTCAAGGAGGGCGCGGTCGCCGTCGTCGGCTCGTACAGCCAGCACGGCGACGCCTTCATGGCCCCGCTGGAGGCCGCGGGCATCCCCTTCATCGGCGGATACGGCATTTCCGAGGAAGAGTTCAGCAGCTACCTCTCCTACCCCGTCAACGGCGGGCAGGCGGCGCTCCTGGCCGGCAACGGCCAGCAGCTCGCGGACGTCTGCGGCAAGGTCTCGCTGGTACGGCCCAACTCCCTGGCGGGCGACGAACTCCCCGGCCTCCTCAACGCCGGTCTGGCGCAGGGCAACGGGCGCGAGTCCACGGACATCCTGGCAGCGGAGGACGCGACCGACTTCACGGCGCAGGCCAAGCAGGCGCGCAAGAAGGCCGACGGACTGACCGGCTCCGGTACAGCGTCGGGTTCGGAGTCGGAGTCGGACGACCGTCCCGGCTGTGTCACGGCCGCGCTCGGCGACCGCACCGAGACCTTCGTCGACTCCTTCCGGCGACTGCCCGAGGACAACCGGAAGATCCGGATCTCCTCCGTCGTGGGCAGCGTCGGCCAGCCGCTCATCGACCGCACGGGCGGCCGCAACGGTCCGCTGGAGGGCGCGTACATCACCGGCTGGTACCCGGACGCGGCCGATCCGCGCTGGGGAGAGATGCAGAAGGTGATCCGTGCGCACGCCTTCGGCGACAACCTGATCGACTCGGCCGACGCGGGCGTACAGACCACCTGGATCGGGTACACCGTGCTGAAGACGGCCATCAAGTCGCTCAACACGGATGAGATCACGCCGTCGAAGATCGCGCGGGCCCTCGACGACGGGGTGCGGGTGCCGACCGGCGGCCTCACGCCGACGCTGCGCTGGGACTACGACGACATGCTCGGCGCGCCCGGCTTCCCGCGGATCGTCAACCGGGGCGTGACGTTCCAAGTGGTTCGCGACGGACGGCTGGTGGCCCAGAAGCCGGGCTTCGTGGACGTCAGCAAGACGCTGTCGAAGTCCGCGTCCGAAGGCTGACGGAAGCGCCCCCTCGACTCGCGTCAGCTCTCAGATCCGGTCAGCGGGGCCGCCGTCGCGGCCCCGCCCGCTGAACCCCGCGACTACAGCTGCTCGCTGCGGCGCTCCGTGAGCCCGTACGTGCCGGCGATGGTGTTCCACAGCCCGGAGGCTTCCTTCTTGGCCTTGGTGGCCTCACCGCTGGCCCGGTTGGCCAACCCGGTCTGCCCGGTGTTGCGCGCCTTGCCGTCCTTGCAGCCCTTCCTGCCCTTGACCTGCTGCGCCCAGGCCGCGTAGTGGTCGTCGGCCGAGGCGGACGCCTGCCACGCCCTGGTGAGGGAGGCGGTCAGCGCGGCGTGGTCGGGCAGCTTGTCGACGGTCAGGCCCTCGAGCCGGGTCACCAGACCGCGCCGCTGCACGGCGGCGGCCTGCAGATCGGTGGTCGCCTGGTCCAGGTTCTCGCACTGCTTGATGTTCTCCACCGAGCTGATGACGCTGGCGCGGCTGTTGTTGCTGTCGGCGAGGAGCTTGTCGAGCGCCTCGGCCTGCACCTTGCCGGGGTCGGCCGCGGCCTGGGGGGAGTTGCTGGGGGCCTCGGAGCTCGCGGCGACGTTCTTGCCGGTGCCGGGGTCGTCCTTCTTGTCCCCGCTGGTGAACATCACGGCGCTGATGCCTATGCCGAGGACGGCGCAGCCGACGACGACGGCGGCGATGACCGGCACGCGCGAGGACTTGCGCCGACCGTGCTCGGGCTCGGGGGCCTGGGGCTCGTACTGCGGCTGCTGGTACTGCTGTTGCTGCTGATACTGAGGCTGCTGTTGCTGGTACGGGGGCTGCCGACGCGGCTGCCGTTCACCGACCGGGGCCTCGAAGCGGGGCAACTGCGCCGTGGCGTCCACGGGTTGGGCCGCGGGCCCGTCCGTACGGAAGAGGCTGTCGAACTCGGCGGGCGGCTGCCGTTCACCGGGCGCCCCGGGCCGGACCCCGAAGGGCGCGGCACTGGGTGCGGCCGGTACGGGCGCGATGTACTGCGTGGCCTCGACGTCGGGCCCCGAGACGGGGCCGGGCATGGCACCGGGCAGCGGTCCCTGCCCGGCACCGGTCCCGAGGAACTGGGTGGACTCGGCGGGAGTCTCGGGCGGCAGCACCCCGGGCCCGCCGGCCGCGACGGGCGGGATGAACTGGGTGGCGTCGGAGTCACCGAAGCCGGGTACCGCCGGGGGCAGGGCGTGCGGCATGGGCTGAGGGGGCAGGGCGTGCGGAGGCTGTCCCTGCGGGGGCAGAGCCTGGGGCGGCTGTGCGTGCGGGGGCAGGGCATGCGAAGCCGGTCCCTGCGGAGGCATAGGCTGCGCATGCGCGCCGTACCCGGCCTGCGGGGCCTGGCCGTAGCCCGCCTGCCCGGCCTGCGGGGCATCGCCGTAGCCTCCCTGCCCGGCTTGTGAGGCCTCTCCGTACCCGCCCTGCGACACGTCTCCGTAGCCACCCTGCGGGGCCTGGCCGTAGCCCGCCTGCCCGCCCTGCGAGAACTCGCCGTAGCCACCCTGCCCGGCCTGCGGCACCTCGCCGTAGCCCTGAGCATGCTGTCCGTGCTGCCCTGGCTGCTGTACGGGCTGCCCTGGCTGCTGTCCGTACGGCCCCGGCGCCTGCTGCGGTCCCCACGGCTCACCCCAGGGCTGTCCGCCCGCCGGAGCCACCTGTTCGTCGGTGGCGCCCGGTATCCAGGGCTCACTGCCGTCGGCGGGCAGCACGACGCCTTCGTGCGCGGGGCGCACAGCAGGAAACTGCTGCTCGTCGCCCTGACCGCTTTGCGTCACCGGGACTCCTACGTGTGGACCTACGGAACCGTCGGTTCACGCTACCGGGTGGCTCTGCCGCTCCGCACACACGCGTGGGGGCCGTAACAAGATGCGGACCTAAGACGCTGTTGAGGGGCCGCCCAAAGCCCGCAAAAGCCCCACGCCCCCACGCGTTCACACGCTCACGCGCTCACGCCGCCTGGATCTCCAGCCGCGCCCCGAACTCACGGACCGCCGGCTCCTCGGCGTACGGCTCCAGTCGTTGCTGCAGGTCGTCAAGGTACTCCGCGCCCCGGCTCGAGCGCAGCCGCCCCAGCAGCTCCGCCGCGCGCGCGCCCGTGTGACAGGCCTGCTCCACCTCCCGCTGCTGGACCTGTGCCGTGGCCAACAGCACAAGGCCGATCGCCCGCCGCCTGGCCCGCGACTCCGGGTGGCCGTCCAGCGCGTCCGTCGCGTGGTGCGCCGCCGCCTCCGCCTGCCCCAGGTCGCGGTAGCAGTGCGCCAGCTCGTCCGCCAGATACGCGTGGTCGAAGTGGGCGATCCAGGCCGGGTCGTCCCCCGCCGAGGGCTCGGCCCGCTCGAGCGCGGCCAGCGCCTTGCCTGCCACCTCGTGGCAGGTGTGGGCGTCCCCGAGCAGGGCGTGTCCGCGCGCCTCGGCGGCGTAGAACATCGCCTCGGCTCGCGGTGTGACCCGCCCCCGGGCGCCTTCCTGCGCGGCCCGGGCCAGCTGCGCGATCTCCCGCGGGTTCCCCAGCTGCGCGGCCAGATGACTCATGGAGGCGGCCAGCACATACCCGCCGTACCCACGGTCCCCCGCCGCCTGGGCGAGGCGCAGTGCCTGGATGTAGTAGCGCTGGGCGAGCCCCGGCTGGCCGGTGTCGATGGCCATGTACCCGGCGAGCTCGGTCAGCCGCGCGACCGCTGAGAACAGTTCGCGGCCGACGGATTCGCGGTACGAGCCCGAGAGCAGCCCCGAGACCACGCTGTTCAGGTAGTGCACGACGACCGGCCGGACGTGGCCGCTGCCGAAGCGGTGGTCCAGCTCGGTGAGCGCGCTCGTCATCGCCCGTACCGCTTCGACGTCCGAGGTGCCGACCCGCGCCCCCGCCGTACGCGCGACCTGGGTGTCCGCACCCGTGATCAGCCAGTCGCGGCTCGGCTCGACGAGCGCGGAGGCCGCGACCGTGGAGCCGGACAGGAAGTCGCGGCGGCCGACGTCGCTGCGCCACAGCTCGCAGACCTGCTCGATCGCGCCGAGCACGGTCGGCGAGAACTGCAGGCCGACCCCGGAGGCGAGATTCTTGCCGTTCGCCATGCCGATCTCGTCGATCGTGACCGTACGGCCGAGCTTGCGGCCCAGCGCCTCGGCGATGATTCCCGGGGCCCGCCCGCGCGGCTGCTGCCCGCGCAGCCAGCGCGCCACCGACGTCTTGTCGTAGCGCAGGTCCAACCCGCGCTCCGTACCGACCATGTTGACGCGACGGGCGAGTCCGGCGTTGGAACACCCGGCTTCCTGGATGAGCGCCTGCAGCCGTTCGTTCGGCTGACGGGCGACGAGAGGCCTGGCTGCCATGAAAACCCCCTGAGGCCGTGGTGATCCATGGAGTGATCACTGCCCGGCTGATATGCGGAGAATGCAGACTTGGACGGTGTTGGTCGGTTTTTGCCGTACGTAGTGGCATTGGCGCAGCAGCATTGACGCGCATTTCCGAGCGGCATCGACGTCTTCCCGAATCGCGACGCGTCCCCCGTGCGTGACGCCCCCTGCGTGTGGCTACCCGCCCATCGCGGCGCGGCCTCATGCGCGCCCCCGCCCGTGCACCCATGCGCCCCGTGTGCAGGATCGATGCTCCAGGCCCCGCCGCAGGAGGCCCGTAACCCAAGGTGACGGCGGGAGTTGAGTGTGTCGTGGAAGAGACCATCGCAGTCACGGAAGCCGTACACATCCCCCAGCAGCGAGGCGCGCAGCTGCTGGACAATGCCGTGCGGTACGCGGAAGAGCGGCACTGGGACGTGTTCCCCGGCACCTGGCTGGAGGCGGTGCACGGCGAGGAACGGTGCTCGTGCGGCGACGCCGCCTGCGCCTCGCCCGGCGCCCACCCGGCCAGGCCGGACTGGGCGAACCAGGCGACCGGCAGCGGGGTGGCCGCGCGCCGGCTGTGGTCCAAGCAGCCCAAGGCGTCGATCCTGTTGCCGACGGGACGTACCTTCGACGCTCTCGACGTCCCGGAGTCGGCCGGCTTCCTGGCGCTGGCGCGCCTGGAGCGGATGGACCTCCCGCTCGGCCCGGTGACCTGCACCCCCGACCGCCGGATGCTGTTCTTCGTACTGCCCGGAGCTGCGCTCAAGGTCCCCGATCTGGTCCGCACACTGGGCTGGACGCCGAGTGCGATCGATCTGATCGCGCGGGGCGAGGGCCACTGTGTGGCGGCGCCGCCGACCCGGATCGGCGGCCATGGCGCGGTGCAGTGGGCCCGCCGCCCGACCCCCGCGAACCGGTGGCTGCCGGACGCCGACGAGCTGATCAGCCCGCTGGCCTACGCATGCGGTCGGGAAGCGGCCGCAGAGCGCACCCGGCGTGGCTGAGCGGCCTGCATAAGGTGGTCCCGTACAGGCGGGTTTACGGGGACACCGAAGGGCAGGGCACCATGCCGGACCGGGCACTTGGAGCCGACGAGGCGGGCGGAGCGCGAACGGCGCCGCCCGCCGTTCGTGTTGAGGGCTTGTGGAAGCGGTTCGGCGAGCAGATCGCGGTCGCGGGCATCGATCTCACGCTGCCCGCGGGCAAGTTCATCGGCCTGGTCGGCCCGAACGGCGCCGGCAAGACGACAACCCTGTCGATGGCGACCGGCCTGCTGCGCCCGGACCAGGGCCGGGTGGAGGTGGCGGGCCACGACGTGTGGCGCGACCCGGTCGGGGTCAAGTCCCGTATCGGCGTACTGCCCGAGGGGCTGCGCCTCTTCGAGCGTCTCTCGGGCCGCGAGCTCCTCGCGTACAGCGGGCGGCTGCGGGGCCTGCCCGGCGACGAGGTCGACAAGCGGGCCATGCAGCTCCTGGACGTGCTGGACCTGGCGGGTGCGCAGCACAAGCTGGTCGTCGACTACTCGACGGGCATGCGGAAGAAGATCGGGCTGGCGGCGGCGCTCCTGCACAACCCCGAAGTGCTGTTCCTGGACGAGCCGTTCGAGGGTGTCGACCCGGTGTCCGCGCAGACGATCCGCGGGGTGCTCGAGCGGTACACCGAATCGGGCGCGACTGTCGTCTTCTCCAGCCATGTGATGGAGCTGGTGGAGTCGCTGTGCGACTGGGTGGCCGTGATGGCGGCGGGCCGGATCCGCGCGCAGGGGCCGCTGGCGGAGGTACGGGGCGACGCACCGTCGCTGCAGAACGCGTTCCTGGAGCTGGTGGGCGCGAACGGCCGGGACACCGGGGAGTCGCTGGACTGGCTCGGCGGCGGCAGCCGGTGAGCACCGCGAGCACCCTGAACACGGGGACCCTGACCCCCATTTTCGTCCGGCTCAAGCTGTCGCTGCTGCGCAACGGGCTGCGGCAGTCGTCCGGCCGCCGGGCCGCGTACATCGCCTCGATCGTCGTCACGCTGCTCTTCGCGGCGGGCCAGCTCATCGGCCTGATCGCACTGCGCGGCAACGATCACGCGGACTCGGTCGTGGTGCTGCTGACGGCGGTGCTGGCGCTCGGCTGGGCGTTCATGCCGCTGTTCTTCCCCAGCGGCGACGAGACGCTGGATCCGACGCGTCTGGTGATGCTGCCGCTGCACCCGAGGCCGCTGGTCTCGGCGCTGCTGGTGTCCTCGCTGGTGGGCATCGGACCGCTGTTCACGCTCTGCCTGGCGGTGGGTTCGGCGTTCGCGCTCGCCCACGGGGCCTTCGCCGTTGTCGTCTCCGTCGTCGGCGCCACGCTCACCCTGCTGGTGTGCGTGGCGCTGGCGCGGGCGGTCGCGGCGGCCAACATCCGCCTGCTGACCTCCCGCAAGGGCCGCGACCTGGCGGTCCTCAGCGGTCTGGTGATCGCGATCGGCATCCAGGTCGTCAACTTCGGCGCCCAGCGCCTGGGCGACGCGGGCGGCCTCTCGGCGCTCGACCCGGCGGCGCGGATCGCACGGTGGCTGCCGCCGGCGTCGGCGATCGGCGCGATGGACTCGGCGAGCGAGGGCGCGTACGCGACGGCGCTCACCCAACTCGCCCTGGCCGCACTCGCGCTGATCCTCCTGCTCCGCTCCTGGCAGCGCAGTCTGACGAAACTGATGACGTCCCCCGACGGCTCGACGCTGGCGGCGGCGTCCGAGCCGACGCGCAAGGAGTCCGCGACCGGTCTGCACCGGCTGCTGCCCGAGGGCCGTACGAGCACGGTCATGCAGCGCAGCCTGCGCTACGTGTGGCGGGACCCGAAGACCAAGGCGGCGTGGGTGACGGCGCTGGCGATCGGCCTGATCGTGCCGTTGTTCAACGCCCTTCAGGGGACGGGCTCGATCTACTTCGCGTGCTTTGCGGCGGGGATGCTCGGCATCCAGATGTACAACCAGTTCGGCCAGGACACCTCGGCCTTCTGGATGGTGGCGCTGACGATCTCGTCGACGAGGGACGCGTACATCGAACTGCGCGCCCGCGCCCTGGCGTTGCTGGTGATCACCCTCCCGTACACGGCCGTGGTGGTGGCCCTCACCGCGGCCCTGCTGGGCGACTGGCAGGCGCTCCCGGAGGTGCTGGGCCTGTCCTTCGCGCTGCTCGGCGCGATGCTGGCGACGGGGGCGGTGGCCTCGGCCCGCTTCCCCTACTCGATCCCACAGGACAGCGCGTACAAGAACGTCGCCCCGGGGCAGGTCGGGCTCGCCTGGATCTCGATCTTCGGCGGCATGATCTCGGCGGCGGTGCTGTGCGCGCCGGTGATCGCCCTGACGATCTGGCTGCATGCCTCCAACTCCCAGTCGGCGCTGTGGCTGCTGCTGCCGGTGGGAGCTGCGTACGGGACGCTGATCGGGTGGGCGGGGATACGGATGGCGGCGCCGCAGACGGCGAACCGGCTGCCGGAGATCCTGGCGGCGGTCAGCAAGGGGTGAGACGCGGCGTGGCCGTCAGGCGCTTCGCACGTGTGACGTAGCGTTACGGCCATGTCGACACCGCCTCCGAACCCTTACACGCAGCCGCAGTTCCCGCAGCATCCCCAGCAGGGGTACGGGGCTCAGCCCCCGTACCCGCAGCAGGGTTTCGGACAGCAGCCGTACCCGGGACAGCAGCCGTACCCCGGTCCGGGTGGTCCCGGGCACGGCTGGGGCGGGCCGCCGATGCCGCCGCCGAAGAAGGACCACACCGTCCGGAACGTGTTCATCGTGATGGGGTCCATCGCGGGACTGCTGGCGGTCGGCTGGTTCGTGACCAACGTCGTGCGTCCGGCCGGGGAGCGCGGCACAGGTTTCCCGGCGGCCGAGTACCGGCTCAGCGCCCCGGCGACGCTGCTCGACGGAAAGTACAAGCTGGAAGAGGACCTGTCCGACAGCACGCAGGACGACCTGGACGGGATGAGCAAGGCCAACGTCCGCGACGCCAAGGGCACCGTGGCCCGGTACCTGTCGGAGGCGGACGGCGGCGTGCTGATCCTCTCGGGCATGCACGGCCGTATCAAGGACCCCGAGAAGGCCCGCAGCGGCATGCTGAAGGGCGCGGGGGACGCGAAGGGCTCGACGATCGCCGTACCGCCCGCGGACTTCACTCCGGCGGGTTCGGACGTCACCGTGAGCTGCCAGGTGGTGACGTCGGAGCAGGCGGGGGAAACGAACAGCTTCCCCATGTGCGCCTGGGCCGACGGGAACACCAGCGCGGCGGTGGCCATGACCAGCGTCAAGACGGCGAAACAGGACCCGGAGTCCTTCGACCTGAAGGCGGCGGCGGAGGCGACGCTGAAGGTGCGTACGGAGACCCGTCAGCCGATCGGCTGACGGGCGGGTGCCGCACGGCGGGGCAACGTACACCCCTGATCGCTCAGTTCGCGCTGTTCATCGGTGCGCTCAGTGCGCTCGGTTCGCTCGGTTCGCTCGGTTGCGATTAGCACCCGTATACGGTCCTCCTCGCTTGCGGACCGCACCACCACCGCCGCGGCCCCTCACCGAGCGACGCTTTCCAGTCGAAGCGGGCTTTGCACGCTAGGAACCGTCCGGGCATCCGTACAGGTCAGGCGATAGTTTTACCTTGCACCACCGAAGATCGTCCACATGGTGGACGCCAGGCCGCACCCGCCCCGAGCTGCCCGAACGACCATTCGGTCACCCTCGCGCGAACGTACGCGGCTGGAAAGAGGCGATCGAAGTGCACTCACTGTCCGCATACGCAAGACTCCCGACCGCAATCACCCCCTGAGCGAAGGAGTTTCACACATGCGTTACATCCCCAACACGATCGCCGCGACCGCCACGGTAGCTGCCCTCGTCCTGAGCGGCACCGCGGCCATGGGCGTGGCACAGGCGCAGCCCGCCCAGCCGGCCGCCCTGTACGCCCCCTCCGCCCTGGTGCTCACAGTCGGCATGGGCGAGGAGTCCGCGACCGCGACCGTCGAGCGCGCCGTCACCCTGAACTGCACCCCGCGGGCCAACGGCACGCACCCCACGCCCGCGGCGGCGTGTACGGAACTGCGGTCCGTGGACGGGGAGTTCGCCGAGCTCACCGAGTCGACGTCGCAGAAGATGTGCACGCGCGAGTGGAACCCCGTCGTGATCACCGCCACCGGCGTATGGCAGGGCAAGCACGTCACCTGGTCGGCCACGTACCCCAACGCATGCGAGATGCGGGGCAGCCTGGCCGAGGGCGCGGTCTTCGCCTTCTGACCCGCCTCCGCGAGGCCGGTGGCTCACCCCCGCCGCAGACGCGCACGACGTCGCCCCGGCCTCGCTGATCGCCCGGCCGTTGCCGCCACGGCTGACGGCGATCCCCCCAGCCCCTAGCACCGAGCACCGAGCACCGAGCACCAACGCACCCCCGGCACAGGCGCCTCAGGGCGTCAGCACACCGTCCAGGAACGGCTCTACCGCCGTCCGCCAGCCCTCCGGCTGGTCGTAGTGCACCAAGTGACCGGCATCCGCCACCTCCGCGTACTCGCCCCGCGGCAGCACCCGCACCATCTCCTGGGCCTCCGCGCGGCCCAGTTCGCCGTCAAGGCCGCGGAGCACCAGAGTTGGGCACTGGACTTGGGCCAGCTCCTCCCAGTGGGCGTCGTGGACCCACGTTTCGCGGGAAGTGAGCATCTGGCGGCGGGAGAAGACGGGGCGCCAGCCGTCGGCGCTCTCCGCCATCACCTCCGTGTAGAACTCACCGCGGGACGGGCTCGGGCGCTCCACCCAGGGGTCGTCCTCGCCGAACCACTTGCGGACGTCCGCCAGGGTCGCGAAGGGCAGCGGCCAGGAGCGGAACCAGTCGCCCCACTCGCGCTGGGAGGCCGCGCCCAGGGCCGATGCGCGCATATCGCAGATGATCAGGGCCCGGACCAGATCGGGGCGCTTGGCCGCGAGCTGCCAGGCGGTGAGGGCGCCCATCGAGTGGCCGATCAGGGTCACCGGGGCGAGGTTCAGCTGTTCGATCGCGGCCTCGGCGTCCGCGACATACGCCTCGCGGGTGAACGGGCCCTCCGCCGGCTTGTCGCTGCGGCCGTGTCCCCGCTGGTCGAGCGCGATCGCCCGGTGTCGCTCGGCCAGCCAGCGGGCCGTGGATGCCCAGTGCGCGGCACGGCCCATCAGGCCGTGGAGCAGTAAGACCCCCGGGGCGTGCTCCGCCTCGCCACGACCCTTGGGGGGGTCGGCAAACTCCCAGGCAGCCAGGCTTACGCCGTGGGCTCCGGTTACGTCGATGCGCCGCACCATCTGACCTGGCACCCCCTTCTCTCCCCCGGTGGTCGAACTTGTCGAGTCCCGCCAGACTATCGAACCTTTATTCGAAAGAGCGGGTCTGGCGCGCAACACCCCTCGTTCGAGTGACCACGCTCAAGGATTGACTCTCGTGGCCGAGGGGAGATCTTCTGCGGGAGGCGGGCCGCTCGGGGATGAGGGTCCGAGGGGATTGACCCTGGGAGCTCGGGGCTCCGGGTCAGCACAGGGGAGGACAGGCCCCGGCGCCCATGGGCGCCGGGGCCCTCCTGTGAGTACGGGACATGCGGCCGGTCGAGCAGCGCGCCATGCGGGCGCACGAGCCGCGCGACATGCGGTCGGACATGCAGCCGGACATGCGGTCGGACATGCGCGGCGTACGGGGCATGGCAGTACAGCTGGGCGCGGTGCTGTGCGCGCTGGGCGTACGACGGGCGCATACCCTGATCCTCCCCCTGGCTTCGCCGGATGGACCCCACCCCGGCCATGGGTCATATGCCTCAGCCACAGCCTGGCACGCGATTCGCCCGGGCGCTGCCATTCCGGACGGAAAGCGTTATCCGGCGGACCCGGAACGGCCCGGAACGGCCCCGGGAGGCGCGCTCAGAACGCTGCGAGGCCGCACAGCCCCATGGCCACCGCGGCTACCGCGGCTACTGCTTGGCGACGAACACATGCGAGGCCACATCGGCCTCCAGCTCGGCCGCCTCACCACTGCTGCCCACGAGCACCCCGCCCGCGGACTCCGTCACGCTCACCACCGAGCCGGGCTGCACGCCCGCCCGCCGCAGCGTGTACATCAGCTGGGCGTCCGTCTGGATCGGCTCGCCGATCCGCCGTACGACGACGGTCTTGCCGTCCACACCTGGGTCCAGGTCCGCCAGCGAGACCATGTTGTCGTCCAAGAACGGGTCGGCCTCCGCCTTCTCGCCCAGCTCCTCCAGGCCCGGAATCGGGTTCCCGTACGGCGACTCCGTCGGGTGGCGCAGCAGCTCGAGCACCCGCCGCTCCACCGCCTCGCTCATCACGTGCTCCCAGCGACACGCCTCCGCGTGGACCTGCTCCCACTCCAGGCCGATCACGTCGACGAGCAGGCACTCGGCCAGCCGGTGCTTGCGCATCACGCGCGTCGCCAGCCGCCTGCCCTCGTCCGTCAGCTCCAGGTGGCGGTCGCCCGCGACCGTCACCAGGCCGTCGCGTTCCATCCGCGCCACGGTCTGGCTGACCGTCGGACCGCTCTGGTCGAGCCGCTCCGCGATTCGGGCGCGCATGGGCACCACACCTTCCTCTTCGAGCTCGAGGATGGTGCGGAGATACATCTCCGTCGTGTCAATCAGTCCGGACATACGTGCCCCTCGATGCAATCGTGCGGTGCGGCCCCGACTCAAGTCTGACGCATCCCACTGACAACCGTGCCGTGCCGGGGAAAGCCGGTCGGGAAGCTCGTAGGGAAGCCTGTCGACGAACCCGTACGAAAGCACGTACGAGGGCCCGTACGGGAGCCCACCGGTGGGGCCGTATTGACAGGGCAATGGTCCAGACCGCAACGTGATCCGCGGCACGGGTATTCCCGCTGTGTTCCATGCCTTCCCTGCGTACCTCCCGGAAAGGGCTCGGCGATGAGCGAGAGCAAGCTGGCCGGTCAGTTCTTCGACGCTGCGATCGGTCTGCTGCAGCGCGTACGGGACGAGGAGTCCGCGAACATCGCCGCCGCCGGCGCCGCCATCGCCGACACCGTCGCAGCGAACGGCCGGCTCTTCGCGTTCGGCGCCGGTCACTCCTCCCTCGCAGCCCAGGACGTCGTCTACCGGGCCGGCGGCCTCGCCCTGATGAACCTGCTCGCCGTGCCCGGCGTGGTGGGTATCGACGTGATGCCCGCGACGCTGGGCTCGGCGCTGGAGCGCGTGGACGGGCTCGCGGGCGCGGTCCTCGACTCCTCGCCGGCCAAGGCCGGCGACCTCCTCGTGATCATCTCCCTCTCCGGGCGCAACGCGCTCCCCGTCGAGATGGCGATGAACGCCCGCGCGCTCGGCCTCAAGGTCATCGGCGTGACCTCGGTGGCGTACGCGGAGGGCACCAAGGCCCGGCACGTCTCCGGCACCTTCCTCAGGGACCACTGCGACATCGTCCTCGACTCCAAGATCGCGATCGGCGACGCGGAGCTCACCCACGAAGGCATCGAGGCGCCCTTCGCGCCCGCGTCGACCGTCGTCACCAGTGCCCTGATGCAGGCGACGATGGCCGCGGCGGCGGAGCAGCTCGTGGAGCGGGGCATCGAGCCGCCGCTGCTGCGGTCGGGGAACGTGGACGGCGGGCACGAGTGGAATGGGCGCGTGATGAACGAGTACGGGGACCGGATCTTCTTCCGGCACTAAGCGGCCCCGGGGACACCGCTTAGGCCGTAGAGAATCTGCTCAATCGAGGACTGCGGTGGCTTCGATCTCCACCAGATGGTCAGGTACGTCCAGTGTCGCCACGCCGATCAGCGAGGCCGGCGGGACCGGGGTGACCCCCAGCTTCGCGGACGCCCGAGCGATCCCGTCGAGGAGCTGGGGCATCTTGTCGGGGGTCCAGTCGACGACGTAGACGGTCAGTTTCGCCACGTCGTCGAAGGAGCCGCCGACCTCGGCCAGGGCGGTGGCGATGTTGACGTAGCACTGCTCGACCTGAGCGGCGAGGTCGCCTTCGCCGACCGTGACCCCATCGGCATGCCAGGCGACCTGCCCCGCGATGAAGACCAGTTTCGTCCCCGTCGCGATGGACACCTGCCGGTAGACATCGATCTTGGGCAATCCGCTGGGGTTCACCAGAGTGATGGCCATGCTGCCTGCCTCCTTGTCATGAGCGCTTTGGGCTCGCTGCCACCGGACCAAGACGTTCTCTTGGTCTCTTGTGGTTACTGGGAAACCGTAGGAGAGTGAGCGCTGACATGGAAGAACGCACTTTTCAGTGACTGGGGAACCTGATGGTGACCAAGCAGTTCACGGGCTCGCCCGACGAAGCGGACCTGAGGCGCGCGGACTCTCTGGCGCGGGAGATCTTCTCGGACGTCGCCAACAAGTGGGCGCTCCTGATCATTGAGGCTCTGGGGGAGCGCACCCTGCGCTTCGGCGAGCTGCGGAACGAGATCGAGGGCATCAGCCACAAAATGCTCACCCAGAACCTGCGCATGCTGGAGCGCAACGGCCTGGTCGAGCGGACGGTGCACCCCGTCGTGCCGCCGCGGGTCGAGTATGTCCTCACCGAGCCGGGCCAGGCCCTGCGGGTGACGATCGACGGACTGTGCGACTGGACCCACCGGTACCTCGGCCACATCGAGACCTCCCGCCACCGCTTCGACGGCTGACGGGGCGATTGAGGCGCGGGGGTCCGGGGGCGGAACCCTCGCACGGGCCCCGCTCGCAGCGCCTCGGAAAGGCCCGCGCCTCAGCAACGGCCCCCGTCGTTACCCCTCCGTCAGGCCCGCCAGGTCCAGCGCCGACGCCGTCAGGACCGCCACGCTCTCCGCGTACATCGCGTCCGGCCGCTCGAACGCCGGGCGGCTCGACCCGCGCAGGAACGTCACCACCCCCAGCGTCCGGCCCCGGCTCCGCAGCACCGTGCACAGCGAATGCACCGCGTCCCGCGGCCACTGGCGGTCCGCCGCCCAGTCACCCGTCGCCGACGCGGCAGCCGACGCAGGCGCACTCGCGCGGACCGAACCATTGCGGTCGGCCGCCTGGAGCGCCGGGTGCCCCTTCGGATAGCGCACCGGTATACCCGCGCCCGCCACCGGCAAGCACGGGCCCGGCGCGCCCGAAGGCGTCGCCGCGGCGCGGACCAGCCGCTCCCCGTCCGGCTCCACCAGATCGAGCAGCGCATGATCCGCGAAGCCCGCGAGCGCGAAGTCCAGATACGCCGTCGCCGCCTCCATCGCGTCCTCGCACTCCGCGGCGGCCCGCCCGGCCCGGTGCAGCTGACTCGACCGGAAGCGCAGCCGGTCCGCCTCCTGCTCGGCCAGCTTCGACTCCGTCACATCATGGAACAGCCACCCGACCCCGAGCGGAACCGGCTCCTCCGTCAGCGGCGAGGCCAGCCGCAGAAAACCACTGCGCCAGCACCGCCGCCGCTCCCCCTCGGCCGCGCTCAGCGTCACCCACAACTCCGCCAGCCCCCGCGGCGCCCCCTCCGCCAGCACATGGTGGAGCGCGCCCTCCAGCTCCTCCACGCCCTGCACGACGAGCTCGCCCAGCGGCCGCCCGAGCGGCGACGTACGACCCGCACCCAGCGCCCGCGCCGCATAGCCGTTGACGACGGTCGGCCGCAGATCCACATCGACCAGTACGACTCCCCAGGACGCGTCCTCGAACAGCGCCTCGCTCAGCGCGATCGACCGCTCCAGATCGATCTGGGCATGCACCTCGCTGAACGCGCAGTACACCCCCGCCGGCTTGCCGTCACCGCCCAGCACCCGCGCCGACTGGGTCCGTACGAGCACCCGCCCGCCGTCCTTCCGCAGCAGCGCGAACTCGTGCACGGTCCGCCCCGGCGCATCCATCGCGGCCATCAGCCGCCCCTGCACATCCTCGGCATCGGCGGTCCGCACCGCCCACCCGGCAAACCCGCGCCGCCCGACGGCCTCCCCGGACGACCAGCCGAGAATCCGCTCGGCCTCGCGGTTCCAGTGGGTGATGGTGCCCTCCGCGTCGAAGGCACAGAGCGCGGCATCCATCCCGTCGAGCAGCGCGGCAAGCAACTCCGCCCCCGGCACCGCCGCGGGCTGCCCGCCCGCGCTCTCCCGCTCCGGCTCGTCAGGCCCGAGCGCACTGGTGGTCTCGCTCCTGGAAGCACTCATCCTGGACCCCCTGCAGGACGTGTCCACGCATGCTGATGCACGTCACATCATTCAACTGGAACGTGACGCAGAGCACACTCTGTTCCCGAAAATCGTTGCCTCCCGGAAATTGGGTTGTGGCGCCTCGGACAGCTTCCTAAGGTGTGGGCACACGCGAAAGGAGGTGTTCCGGAAGTGATTTCTTCTCGGACTCGTGAGGTGACTGCGGGCTGACGGCCCGTCGTCGCACTCTGTGTGCAGCCGACTGACCGTCGGCCGAAATTCCAAGCAGTCACCGACCCGCGGGCTCGCCGGTAAGTCCGGCCGGCCCCTCCGCAAGGAGGGACCAGAGCCCGCGGGTTTCTGCGTTCCCGGGGCCACCGCACGTAGAGTTTCCATCGGGAACTCACGGAGGAGCCCGGTCATGGTCAGAGCAGTGCCCGAGCGCGACGCCGCCTGTGCCATCGCGCACGCCGCCGCCGTCGTCGGTGACTGGTGGAGTCTGCTTCTCCTGCGGGAGACGGCCCGCGGCCGGCACCGTTTCGACGAGCTGCAACATGAGCTCGACATCTCCCGGAAGGTGCTCACCGAGCGGCTGAACCACCTCGTCGAGAGCCGAATCCTGGAGAAGGTCCCGTACCAGCAGGGGCCGGTGCGGTACGAGTACCGGCTGACCGGGACCGGGCGGGCACTGCTGCCCGTGCTGGTGTCGATGCAGGACTGGGCCGATCGCTGGCTGCTCGGGGACGGCAGTCTCACCGCGTCCGCCGACGAGCACAGTGCCGAGGCGCACCGGGTGCACGGGCTGCCCGGGAGCCGGTTGCCCCGGATGTCGCTGCCCGTGCACACCGGTGGTGAGCTTGATCCGGTGGACGGCCGGGCCTCTGCGACGGTGCTGTTCTGCTATCCGGCCACTGGGCGGCCGAGCCCGCTGCCGGAGGGCTGGTCCGATATTCCGGGCACGGTCGGCTGCACCTTGGAGAACCGGCTGTTCCGGGACGCCTACGGGGATTTCACCGCGGCCGGTGTCGCGGTGCGCGGCATCAGTACGCAGCGCCCCGACGAGCAGCGGGTCTTCGCCGGGGCGGAGGACATCCCGTTCCCGCTGCTCTCCGACGTGGACGCGCGGCTGTCGGCGGCGCTTCGGCTGCCGACGTTCCGGGCGGGGCAGGCGCTGCGGCTGAAGCGGGCGGTTCTGGTGCTGGACCGGGAGCGTACGGTCCGGCATGTGCAGTTTCCGGTGAGCGATATTCCGGCGGCGGTGGCTGCGGCGCTGCGCGAGGGTCGGCTCGTCGCGTCAGTGAACGCTTCGGTGAACGCGTCAGTGAACGCGTCAGTGAACGCGTCAGTGAACGCGTCAGTGAACGCGTCAGGGTGACAGGCGCTCGACCCGCCACCCCTCCTCCGTACGCACATACCGCAGCCGGTCGTGCAGCCGGTTCTCGTGGCCCTGCCAGAACTCCATCTCTTCCGGCACGACCCGGAAGCCGCCCCACTCCGGCGGCGCCGGGACCTGTTCGCCCTCGGGGTAGCGGGTCGCCAACTTCTCGTACGTGCCCAGCAGTTCCTCGCGGGAGGCGATCACCGAGGACTGTTCGCTGGCCCAGGCGCCGAGCTGGGAGCCGTGCGGGCGGGTGCGGAAGTACGCGGCTGTCTCGTCGCGGCCGATGCGCGACGCCGTGCCGGTGACGATGACCTGGCGGGCCAGGCCGTGCCAGGGGAAGAGCAGGGAGATGTGCGGGTTCGCCGCGAGTTCCCGGCCCTTGCGGGAGGTGTAGTTGGTGTAGAAGACGAAGCCTCGTCCGTCGTACTGCTTCAGCAGCACGGTGCGCGAGGAGGGGCGGCCGTCGGGTGTGGCCGTGGAGACGATCATGGCGTTCGGTTCGTGCAGTCCGCCGGAGGCGGCGTCCTTGAACCAGCGGGCGAACTGGTCCATGGGCGCGGGGGCCAGTTCCGTCTCCAGGAGCGCGGTGGAGCGGTACTGCTCGCGCATCACGGCGGGATCGTGGGAAGCGGAATCCACGGCATCGTCCGACGCGACGGAATGAACGGATTCAGGGGTCGGGACGGTGAGATCCGAGTTCGGTGCGGCGTTGTCGGTCACGGGGCCATCCTGCCGCAGCGACTGAGTTTGCCCGGCACTGAGTGCCCTTAACCGTCCCCGGCCGAAATGGGGCACTGTGCCGGATGTCACGCTTCCCCGCATCAGCCGGACCCGCCAAAATATTGGGTCGGGCCACTGTGGCCTCCTTACAGCAGGGGATATCGTGCCTGCCTTCCCGGCGGTTGGGTGACGACCTGCCGTACGGGGCATCACCGGGGTGAGACCCGCACTGTCGTACGCATCTTGAGGAGCCGCATGATGTCCGACTTCGTACCTGGACTCGAGGGAGTCGTCGCGTTCGAGACGGAGATCGCCGAACCGGACAAGGAGGGCGGCTCGCTCCGCTACCGGGGCGTCGATATCGAGGATCTCGTGGGCCATGTCTCCTTCGGGAATGTGTGGGGCCTGCTCGTCGACGGCGCCTTCAACCCCGGTCTGCCGGCCGCCGAGCCTTTCCCGATCCCGGTGCACTCCGGTGACATCCGGGTCGATGTGCAGTCGGCGCTTGCGATGCTCGCGCCGGTGTGGGGTCTGAAGCCGCTGCTCGACATCGATGAGGCGCGGGCTCGTGACGATCTTGCGCGGGCCGCGGTGATGGCGCTGTCGTACGTGGCCCAGTCGGCGCGCGGCCAGGGGCTGCCGATGGTTCCGCAGCAGGAGATCGACAAGGCGACGTCCGTCGTCGAGCGCTTCATGATCCGCTGGCGCGGGGAGCCGGACCCGCGGCACGTCAAGGCTGTGGACGCGTACTGGACGTCGGCCGCCGAGCACGGCATGAACGCGTCGACGTTCACGGCACGGGTGATCGCCTCCACGGGCGCGGATGTCGCCGCGGCTCTCTCGGGTGCGGTCGGTGCCATGTCCGGGCCGCTGCACGGCGGTGCGCCCTCCCGTGTTCTCGGCATGATCGAGGAGATCGAGCGGACCGGCGACGCGACGGCGTATGTGAAGCGCGCCCTGGACAAGGGCGAGCGGCTGATGGGCTTCGGGCACCGGGTCTACCGGGCCGAGGACCCGCGGGCGCGCGTGCTGCGGCGTACGGCGAAGGAGCTGGACGCGCCGCGCTTCGAGGTGGCGGAGGCGCTGGAGAAGGCGGCTCTGGAGGAGCTGCACAACCGCCGCCCGGACCGTGTCCTGGCGACGAACGTGGAGTTCTGGGCGGCGATCATGCTGGACTTCGCGGAGGTTCCGGCGCACATGTTCACGTCGATGTTCACCTGTGCCCGTACGGCGGGCTGGTCGGCGCACATCCTTGAGCAGAAGCGCACGGGCCGGCTGGTGCGGCCGTCGGCGCGGTACGTCGGGCCGGGGACGCGGGACCCGCGCGAGATCAGCGGTTACGACGACATCGCGGACTGACCTCGCCCCGTAACCACGGCTGCGGTACGGCGCCGCTCCCGGTCGACGGGCGCGGCGCCGTTTCGCGTGCGCTCAGGCCCTTGCGCTCAGGCCCTTGCGCCCTCACGCCGGGACGACCCGTGCGCCCTCACGCCGGGACGAGCAGCCCCTTGTGGTGGCGGGCCGCCACCTGGGGGTGGGCCCGCAGCCAGCCCTTGAGCTCGTTGCGGCCGTACTCGGCGAAGAGCGGGTTGGCCGGGTCGGCGGTGACGCCGGGCGCGTCCGACGCGTGCGGGAAGGGCAGCGGGGCGATCCGGGCGTCCAGGCGCGGGTTGTAGAAGAACGGCACGGAGTAGCGCTCGGTGGCCCCGGCCGGGCTGACCACACGGTGGTTGGTGGCCAGCAGATAGCCGTTGGTGGCGACTTCGAGCAGCTCGCCGAGGTTGACGACGAAGGCGCCGGGGATCGGCGGCACCTCGTGGAAGAGGCCGTCGCCGCGCTGGACCTGGAGGCCGCCTATCTGGTCCTGGTGGAGCAGGGTGAGGAAGCCGTAGTCCTTGTGGGCGCCGACGCCCTGGTCGCTGCCGTCGCCCGCGCTGCCGGGGTAGCGGACCAGCTTGAGGTGCAGATGGGGCCGGTCGGCGAAGATCTCGTCGTAGAAGTCCGGGGGCGCGCCGATGGCGGCGAGCAGCTCGTGCAGCAGCTTGTGCGCGACGGCGCTGAGCCGGTCGGTCCAGCCGAGTGCGGCGGTTCTGAGAGCGGGGAGGGCGTCCGGCCACTGGTTGGGGCCTTCGAGCCACCAGTACTCGGGCTCGCCGGGGCCGGGGACGTGGGCGGGGCGTTCGGCGCCGATGTCGAGCTGGTCGCGCCAGTCTCGGCTGCCGCCGGTGCGTTCGTCGCCGGTGCGTGTGTAGCCCCGGAAGTGGGGCGAGTTGAGGTTGGAGACGGCGAGCCTGTCGGCCTCGGGGAGCGCGAAGAAGGCCTGCATGGCTCCGGTGAGTGCGGCGGTCTCGGCCGTGCTGACGCCGTGCCCGGTGAGCTGGAAGAAGCCGACGTCGTGGGCGGCGCTGTGGAGCTGCGCGTGGAGCAGCGCGCGGGCCTGGGGGCCGCGGTCGGCTGCGGAGAGGTCGATGACGGGGAGCTGCAGGTACGACATGGGTACGTCCGCTGGGTGTGGCCCGGCCGCCGCTCCCGGCGATGGCCGGGTACGCGTACCGCCGACGGGCCGCCTGGGTGGGGCGGAGCCGGTGGGGTGGGGATGGGGGGCTGGCGTCAGGCGGAGCGCCGACAGCCCATGCTCGTGACGCGGACGTAGTCCACGTGGCGGCGGCGTACAAGCAGAAGCATTGGCCCAGGATACTGCGGGGCGGCCAGGAGGGTAGTGGCCCGCGCCACAACGGGCGAAACGGTCACCCCAGGTCCTTGGGCCGTCGGTCCTTCCGCCCCTGGTCCTTCAGCGCCTCCTCGACGAGTGCCTCCTCGACGAGCGCCCCCCACTGCGCCACCACCCGGTCCCTCCGCGCGGCGTCGTCCGTGAGGAGGTTGGCGAGGCCCAGGCCGCGGGCCATGTCGAGCAGGCCCTGGACCGTTTCGCGTACGCCGGGGCGTGACTCGTCCGCGTTCAGCAGCTGGACGGCGATGCGGTGGGTCTCGCGGCCTACCCGGGCCTCCAGCTCCGTGACACGGGACCGGAGCTGCTCCTCGTTGGAGGCGGCGACCCACAGATGCAGGGCCGCCCGGAACAGCGGCCCGGTGTAGAGGTCGACGAGGGCCGCGACGACCGCCGTACGGTCCTGGGTCGGGAGGGCCCGCAGCGCCTGTGAGCGCTCCTCCGCGACGTACTCCACCGCCGCCGTGAACAGGTCCTCCCTGGTCGGGAAGTGGTGCTGCGCCGCTCCCCGCGAGACTCCGGCCCGCTCGGCGACCGCCGAGACGGTCGAGCCCGCCCAGCCGTGTTCGGCGAGGCAGCCCACCGCGGCCTCGAGGAGCCGCTGCCGGGTGACCCGGCTGCGGTCCTGCTTCGGAGGGGTCACAACACCCATGCGGGGTCCCGTCGTTCGAGGAAGGCCGTCATGCCCTCGCGTGCCTCCGGCGACGCGAAGAGCGAGGCCGAGCGCTGGACCAGGTCTTCGGCGTCCCGGTCGAACGTCTCGAGCACTCTGGCCGCGAGCAGCTCCTTCGATGCTGCCAGGCCCTGCGCGGACGCCTTGCGCAGCCCCTCGATTACGGGGCCGAGCGCGGCGTCCACATCGTCGGCGGCGAGCGTGAGCAGTCCGATACGGGCCGCCTCCGCCGCGTCGAAGCGCTCCCCGGTGAGGTAGTAGCGCTCGGCCGCTCGCGGGTCCATGCGCTCCAGCAGCGGCAGCGAGATCACGGCGGGCGCGACCCCGATGCGTACCTCGGTGAAGGCGAAGTCGGAGGCGCTCGACGCGGCCGCGATGTCGCAGGCGCCGAGGAGCCCGAGGCCCCCGGCCCGTACATGGCCGGTGACGCGGGCCACGACGGGCTTGGGCAGCGTGACGATCTGCCGCAGCAGTGCGACGAAGGTGTACGGATTGGGCGGGGCTTTCAGATCGGCGCCCGCGCTGAAGGTCGACCCGGTGTGGGTGAGGACGACGGCCCGTACGGAGTCGTCCTTGGCGCAGTCGGTCAGCGCCTGGGCCAGCTCGCCGACGAGCCGCGCCGACAGGGCGTTGCGGTTCGCCGGCGAGTCCAGCGTCAGGGTGGTGATGCCGCGCTCGTGTGCCGTGCCGAGAATCGTCACGTGTTCTCCTTTTCCCGGTCCCTCAGTTCACGCCTGAGGATCTTCCCCGAGGCGGCGCGCGGCACGCCGCCGATGAACTCGACACGGCGGACCTTCTTGTACGGCGCGACGCGTTCGGCGACGTAGGCGAGGATCTCGTCCTCGGTGAGATTCTCGGCGGCCTGCTGCCGTACGACGTACGCCTTGGGGATCTCGTTGCCGTCCGCGTCGTACACCCCGATCACCGCCGCGTCCGCGATGCCTTCGTGGGTGAGCAGCAGCGCCTCCAGCTCGGCGGGGGCGACCTGGAAGCCCTTGTACTTGATGAGTTCCTTGACCCGGTCGACGACGAACAGCCAGCCGTCGGCGTCGACGCGCCCGATGTCGCCGGTGTGCACCCAGCCGTCGGCGTCGATCATGTCGGCGGTGGCTTCGGGGCGGCCGAGGTAGCCCTTCATCACCTGCGGGCCGCGGATCGCGACCTCGCCCTCCTCGCCGATGCCGGCGTCCTTGCCGGGGTCGTCGATGGAGAGGATCCGCATCTCGGTGTTCGGCAGGAGCTGTCCCACGGCTCCCGGCGGCGGGTTCGTCGCGGCGAGCGGCACGACGTGGGTGCCGGGCGAGAGTTCCGTCATGCCGTACGCCTGGCGCACCGGCGGGAGTCCGAGCCGGGCCGAACATGCCTGTCCCAGGCGGGCGTCGAGCGGGGCGGCGGCGCTGACGATGTACTCGAGCGAGGACAGGTCGTACTGGGCGACGGCCGGGTGCTTGGCGAGGGCGAGGACGATCGGCGGGGCGACGTAGAGGCCGTTGATGCGGTGTTTCTCGATCGCCGCGAGGAAGGTGTCGAGCTCGAAGCGGGGCAGTACGACGACGGTGGCGCCGTGACTCAGCGGGGCGTTCATCAGGGCGGTGAGGCCGTAGATGTGGAAGAACGGCAGCACGGCGAGGATCCGGTCGCCGGGGCCCATCGGGATCACCGGGGCGAGCTGCGCGAGGTTGGTGGCGATGGAGCGGTGGGTGAGCATCACGCCCTTGGGTACTCCGGTGGTGCCCGAGGAGTACGGCAGGGCGGCGATGTCCTCGGACGGGTCGATGGCGATGTCCGGCTCGGGTGCGGTCGAGCCGAGCAGGTCGAGGATGCTGACATGCCCCTCCGCGCGGTCGCAGACGAATATCTCCTCGATGCCGGAGACGAGCCCGGCGGCCCTGCGGGCGGCCTCGAGGAGCGGTGAGACGGTGACGATCCAGCGGGCGGAGGAGTCGCGGAGCTGCTTGGCGAACTCCTCCGCGGTGGAGAGCGGATGGACGGTGGTGACGGAGGCGCCGGCGCGGGTCGCCCCGTAGAAGACGGCGGGGTAGGCGACGGTGTTGGGGCTGTGCAGGGCGAGGACGTCGCCCTTGCGCAGGCCCGCGCCGGCGAGGCCGGCGGCGATGCGCCGGTGGGAGGCGTCGAGCTGGGCGTAGCTGACGGTGGTGCCGTTCACGCCGTCGACGAGGGCGATCGTGTCGCCGAACTCGGCGGCACGGCCGAGCACGGTCTCGTGGATCGGCCGGTTGTCGGCCGGGACATCCGCGTACTGGCTGTAGAACACCGTTCCAGGCATGGTCGGCCCCCTCGCAGTGTGTGGACGGCCAGGGTCTCCCGTGTCAGTACGACTTGGGGAGACCCAGGGACTGGTGGGATACGTAGTTGAGGATCATCTCCCTGCTGACCGGGGCGATCTGGGCGACGCGGGCGGCGGTGATCAGGGACGCGAGGCCGTACTCGCGGGTGAGGCCGTTGCCGCCGAGGGTGTGGACGGACTGGTCGACGGCCCTGACGCAGGCCTCACCGGCGGCGTACTTGGCCATGTTGGCGGCCTCACCAGCGCCGGTGTCGTCGCCGGCGTCGTAGAGGGCGGCTGCTTTCTGCATCATCAGGCGGGCGAGTTCGAGCTCGATGTGGGCCTGGGCGAGGGGGTGGGCGATGGCCTGGTGCGCGCCGATGGGGTCTTTCCAGACCTGGCGGGTCTTCGCGTAGCCGACCGCCTTCGCGAGCGCGTACCTGCCCATGCCGATGGCGAAGGCGGCGGTCATGATGCGCTCGGGGTTGAGCCCTGCGAAGAGCTGGAGGAGACCCGCGTCCTCGTCGCCGACGAGGGCGTCGTCGGGGAGGCGTACGTCGTCGAGGACGAGCTCGAACTGCTTCTCCTGGGCATGGAGTTCCATGTCGATCTGCGAGCGCTGGAAGCCGGGGGCGTCGCGGGGGACGATGAACAGGCAGGGCTTGAGCCTGCCGCTTCGTGCGTCCTCGGTGCGCCCGACGATGAGGGTGGCGTCGGCGATGTCGACGCCGGAGATGAAGACCTTGCGCCCGTTGAGGATCCAGCCGTCCTCGGTCCTGCGGGCGGTGGTGGTGATGCGGTGGGAGTTCGACCCGGCGTCGGGCTCGGTGATGCCGAAAGCCATGGTGCGGGTGCCGTCGGCGAGCCCTGGGAGCCATTGCTCTTTCTGGCCGTCCGTGCCGAAGCGGGCGATGACGGTGCCGCAGATGGCGGGCGAGACGACCATCATGAGGAGCGGGCAGCCGGCTGCTCCCAACTCCTCCAGAACGATGGAGAGTTCCGCCATGCCACCGCCTCCGCCGCCGTGCTCCTCGGGGAGGTTGACACCGAGGTAGCCGAGCTTGGCGGCCTCGGCCCAGAGTTCTTCGCGTACGTATCCGCGGCCGTGCCGGTGCCCGAGGGCGGCGACGGCGGCGCGCAGGGCGGTGTGCTCGTGGCTCTCGATGTTCATGACGCGGAGTCCTCCTCCTGTACGACGGCGAGCAGGGCGCCGACCTCGACCTGACGGCCGGGTACGGCGTGGAGCGCGGTGAGGATGCCGGAGGCCGGCGAGACGATGCGGTGCTCCATCTTCATGGCCTCCAGCCAGACGAGCGGCTGCCCCTGGGTAACCCGGACGCCTTCGCCGAGCCCGTCGCCGACCCGTACGACGGTCCCGGGCATGGGCGCGAGCAGCGACCCGGGCAGGGCCCTGTCCTGGGGATCGGCGAACCGGGGCCGGGCGGTGAGCGTGCAGGTGCCGAGGGGGCTGTCGACGTACACCTGATCGCCATGGGCGGTGATGCCGAAGTTCCGTACGACGCCGTCGAGTTCGAGGCGTACGCGATCGGGCGCGACGTCGACGACGCGGAGCCCTGCCACATCCTCGACGACGTACCCGTCCCGGCCCGCCCGGTACCGGACCTCGTGCTCGCCGTAGACCTTGAGCTGGGGCTGCGATGCCACATTGCGCCACCCGCCGAAGCGCCCACCGCGGGAGGCGGCATCGGCGAGGGCGGCGGCGACGGCCGCGTACCGCTCGCCGTCGCCGGGGACCGTGAGCGCGTCGAGGTTGCGCTCGTAGAACCCGGTGTCGAGCTGGGCGCCGGTGAACTCGGGGTGCTCCAGGGACCGTACGAGCAGCTCCCGATTGGTGACGGGCCCGTGCACGCGGGCCCGCCGCAGGGCATGCGCGAGCCGCCGCACGGCTTCGTGGCGG